>CAVWBU010000020.1:0-50609 GCA_963753345.1 uncultured Fibrobacterota bacterium | reverse complement strand
CGAAGCCAGATGCTCTATCCAGTTGAGCTAAGGGCGCGAAAGATGAAAATATACATTCTTCTTGCCGAGTACTCATGCTCTTGCATCCTGGTCCCGCTTTCGTCAAAGGCCTGCACCGCATGCTTCCAAAGCGGTTTGACACGCGCGCGCGGGTGCGGTATATTTTGTGGACGGCCGGACGGTTTCACGAACACAAGACAGGAAATGCATGATGAGGGCATCGGCAGACCGTTTCCGGTTTGCGGCAGTATGCGCGCTTGTATGCGCCGTTGCCGTTGTTGCGTATTGGCCGGTTTCCGGCGCGTCTTTTCTCGTTAGCTACGACGACGAGCTCTATGTCACCCGCAACCCTCACGTGGTTTCCGGGCCGACGCCCGCAAATCTCGCCTGGGCATTTTCCACGTTCGACACCGGCAACTGGCACCCGCTCACCTGGGTTTCGCACATGCTTGACTGCCGTTTGTTCGGTGTGCGGCCGCGGGCGCACCATTGCGTCAACCTTGCCCTGCACGTTCTGAACGTGGTCCTGCTTTTTTATTTGCTGTGGCTGGCAACGGGCGCTGGTTGGAAAAGCGCGTTTGTCGCGGCCCTGTTCGCGCTGCACCCGATGCACGTGGAGTCGGTGGCGTGGGTCGCGGAACGCAAGGACGTGTTGAGCGCCATGTTCTGGCTGCTTGCCACGCTGTGCTATATCCGATATGTAAAGGTTCCCGCGAGGGGAAAGACATGGTATGCTGCGGCGCTTGCATGCTTCGCCCTCGGCCTCATGGCAAAACCCATGCTGGTGACCCTGCCCTTTACCCTGCTCCTGCTGGATGTGTGGCCGCTGGACCGTCTCGGTATGCAAAAGACAAATCAAAAAGAAAAAAAGCTGAATTCCAATAGGAAGCCTGGCTGGAGAGATTATCGACCGTTAATCATCGAGAAGATACCCTTTTTTGCTGTATCCGCTGTTTCATGTATCGTTGCCGTCATTGCGCAGAGCAACAAGAACGCCGTTGTGGCGGTTTCGAGTCTTTCACTTTTGGAGCGCGTTGCGAACGCAATCAATTCGTACGGCGCGTATCTATGGAAAATGGTCGCGCCTGTCAATCTTGCGTGTTTCTATCCTTTCCCGCCGCGGCTTCCGACGGCATCCATTGTTGTGTCGCTGTGCGTGCTTGTCGCAATCTCGGTCTTCTGCCTAAAAGCAAGGCGCACAATGCCGTATCTGCTCGCAGGATGGCTGTGGTACGTTGGCACGCTCGTGCCGGTGATCGGTCTCGTGCAGGTTGGTGTGCAGTCCATGGCCGACCGGTACACCTATGTTCCGTATATTGGGACATTCATCATGATCGCGTGGGGGATTCCCGCCGCGCTTGCGCGTTGGCGTTTTTTGCGGCCCGTTCTGTTTGCGTGCGCCGTGGCTGTGCTTGCTGTTCTCATATTAATAACGCACACAGAGGCCGCATACTGGAACAACAGTGTGTCGCTGTTCGAGCACGCGGCAAGGGTCACCAAAAACAACGACGTCGCCTATCTCAACCTCGGCGTCGCGCTGTCGTCGCTGGGGAAGACCGATTCCGCAATAGCAAGCTTTCACCGCGCGCTCGCGGCAAAGCCCGGCGACCCGGGCGTTGCCTACGATGTCTACAACAACATCGGCATAGCGCTTTCCCGCCAGGGCAAAATGGGCGATGCACTCGAATGCTACAGGAAGGCCCTGGCCACGGCGCCGGAACTGGCCGAGGCGCACTTCAATCTTGCGGCCGTGCTCGCGGACAGGGGAAAGCTGCCGGAGGCCGCTGGAAAGCTTTCGGCAGGGGCTGCGCCGCAGCCCAAACGATTTCGACGCGCACAGCAGGCTCGCTGACCTGCTGGCGCGAAGCGGGAAAGCGTCCGAGGCAATTGACGAATACAAATCCGCGCTGCGCATCAGACCCGATGCCGCCCTCGCGATGTGCGGTCTGGGCAGGCTTCTGGCCGACGCCGGCAGCCTCGACGAAGCAATCGCGTGGTTTTCAAAAGCCCTGCGGCTGCGGCCCGACCTCGGAGTCGCTCATGTAAATCTTGGCGTGGCGCTGGCAATGAAGGGCGCCATGAAAGAGGCGGCCGGTCATTTCAGGGAAGCGGTGCGCATCAATCCGAAAAACGCCGAGGCGCAATCGGACCTCGGCCGCGCGCTTGCCGCGCTGGGAGACACCGGCGCGGCGATTGCGTGCTACGAAACCGCGATCGGGCTCGATTCCGTCAACGTCGAGGCGAGGCTTAATTACGGGGCGCTGCTGGCATCAATAGGCAGGATAGGGGAGGCGGAGCAGCAGTTCAGCGCGGTGCTGAAGGCTGAGCCGGGGAATAAGGCGGCGAAGAGGGATTTGGAAGTGGTGGAGAAAAAGGCCGAGAGGTAAAGCAGTAACTGTGGACAAAATAGAACAATAATCTATGGGGGGAAGGCTCGCCCTCGCTTCGGCCCTGGAAAAAAAATGAAAGGTTGAGAAGTTGAGGAGTTGAGAAGAAAAGACGAGAACAAGTTGACGGTTGATAGTAGATATCAAGCGGATGCCAATTGGCGCGAAAAGAAGTAATTGACTGAATAGAAGTCCGTTGCCGCGCGTTAGGTGGACCGGAGGGTGAGCCATAGCGAATTGCCGGCCGACCCCGGCCGGAGGCCATCGGGGCGGTCCGGCAACGAGGCGAGAAGCCGAGCCCGGAGGGAGACCGACCCGAGCGCAGCGAGGGGAACGCCCATATCTTGCTTACTACCTGCAAACAAACATAAAATGGTAGCTATTTCTTCGCCGAATCCGCCGCAGCCTTATCCTTCGCATCCCGGATCATCCTGAGCCCGTCGAGCGCATCGTCGTTCTGGGGATCGAGTTTGAGTACGTACATGTACTTGTTCAGCGCTTCGTCGAAGGACCCAATGTTCAGATAGATCTGGGCGGTCTTGAGCGCGTCGTCGATGGCCGACTTTTTCTTTTCGGCCGACATACCCGCGGACCGCGGGGGTTTGGGGACAGCGGACGCCGCGGGAGCGGCCTTGACAGCAGAAGAATCTGCGGTCGCGGCCGCCGCAGTCTTTGCCGGCGCCGGAGCAGGAGCGGGGGCAGGTGCTGCGACCTGCGCGGCCTGCACGGGCGCGGCGACCTGGGCGGCAGGCGCTGGCGTGGGCGCGGCCGGTACGGGCTGCACAATCACCGCGGCCGACCGGCTGTGGCTTGTGATGATGAGCGTCATGCCCACGGCAATGACCGCCACGGGCAGGGATATAAGAAAGGAGAGCAGGAGAACCTTGGTTATCGGACATCCGGGATGGAAATCACGGCGGATTCTTGTTCCGCAATTTGTGCAGAAGTTGGAGGTGCCGGGGTTCCTGCTTCCGCACTTGGGGCATATCATCCCTTCGCTCGGGGAAACCGGCCCTGCATCCGCCTGGGGGCGTGTCCCGGTGTTTTCCCTGGTAACCACGGGCACGGACATTTCCGTTTCCTTTTCCTTCACCGGCGGCATAGCGCGCGGCTGGGGCGCGGGTGCCGCGGGAGCGGGCGAGGCCCTGGTCGGTTCGGCCTTGGGCGCGACCTTTGCCGGCTCGGGCTTGGGCGCGGGTTTGACCTTTTTCGACGGTTGCGGCTGCTGCGGCTTTGCCGGCAGCTCTTCCAAAAAGGCCGGCGAAATGATGGTGGTATCTGCCTTGTCTTCCTGCAACATGGCGGTCTTTCGTAGTTCCGCACTCAGAGAAGGCGTCACCTCGGCTGGTTCCGTCTCAATGTCGATCCGGTCGGTGCCTGAGTCGATCAGGATTCCTTCGGTCTTGCGGCCGTCATCAGGAGGAGGTGAACCGCCGGATTCATGCTCGCGCACCATGACTTCGGTCGCCGGCGCGTTGTCCTGCGTGGGCTGGGGTTCCCGGTATTTCAGGTTGGCCGTTGACAGCGGAAGCATCGATCTGTTCCGGTCGGCCCATTTCGCCGCCTCGTAGCTCAGCGGGTTTGTGGTGCTGTATTTCTGAAAAGCGATCATCTCGCCGATGGTAACGATAAGATCGGCGAGCGGCATGTCGGGCTTCCAGTACTGCTTGATGTCGATGCCGTCGTCGGAAATGTTCGGGTGAAACAACGCCGTCACCCGTTTGCAAACGGGCGGCTCTACCGGGTATTTGGGCGGAAGGCTTATTTCCACCACGTGCTCGTCTTTCACCTCGATCGCATTCTTGTTTTTTTCCAGCCCCTCGATCTTGTACAACAGTTGATATTTCTCCGGCGGAGCGCCGACGATTTCCTTGATGGAAATGTGGGGGTGGGACTTGAAAACCACGGTTATGCGCTTGTAGTCGGAGAGGAGCTGGCCCGTGCGGTCCAGGTTTTTCATCGCGTCAAGCGTGTCTTTTTTCTTGAAGAGTGCCATGAAATGTGCCCCGCTGAGTGAAGGTTATAAATAAACTACATTCCAGCGCACATTATTTGTCAAATATTCAAGGAAGGAAAAAACAGTGCAGTGTCTCATTATTCAATGGAATCTGGGCGCCTGCCAGTTGGCACCGGTTCTCCTTCCGGTCTCGGCCTTCGGCCTCGGGCCGCCTCGGCCCTATGGCCCACAGGGCCGGGTCCGGGCGGCACCGCGCTCCAGCGCGGCCTCCAGTCGCCCCTGGCGCAAGAAACTGCCTTTTTACATCCACAGGCAATACGAAAGTGGCAAACCGGTTCTTCTCGATTTCCGTATGGTGACAATCCTCATTGTCAAGCTACTGATTCTAATGGTGGTGCGGCAAGGCTTTTGCGTACGAGGGTTGGTGAGTCGTTGAAAAACGTACTGATCACTATTGATGAGTACGCCTCCGTTTCCCGCATCTCCAAATAGACTGGCATGATTACTGTCAAGAATGATCAGACAGCCGAATTACTATGGTTGGAGTAAACGGAAAAAGGCGCCCAGATTTTCAATTGAATTATACGATGTTGCGTGATGCAATAGGTTCAAGCTCGCGCGACGAATTCTCCGTTGCGGGTGTCGATGCGGATAAGGTCGCCCACGTTGACGTACAGCGGCACCTGAAGCTCGTAGCCGGTCTCCGTCTTCGCCGCCTTGAGCACCTTGCCGCCCGAGGTGTCGCCCCGAGTCGCCGGCTCCGAGTAGGTCACCTTCAGTTCGACATTGATGGGCATTTCAACGCCCACGGCACGCGCACCGTAGAGCACCACGTCGATGGACATCTGTTCCTTGAGATAATTGAGAGCGTCGCCGAGGTCTTCTTTTGTCAAGTCCATCTGTTCGAAATTTTCCTGGTCCATAAACGTGTAAAAATCACCGGACGCGTAGAGAAACTGCATGGTGCGGCGTTCGAGGACCACGTCCTCGAACTTGTCGGCAGCCTTGCACACCGACTCGGCAATGTTCCCGGTGGAAAGGTTCTTGAGCTTCATTTTCACCATCGAAGCATTGCGCGCGCCCTTGTTGTAGGTAAACTTGGTGACCAGAAAAAGGTCGTTTCCGATCTTGACGGTGTTGCCCGCCCTAAGGTCTTGTGCTTCTCTCACTTGGACATCCTCCGCTCGTGTACTATGGAATGCTTTCGAGAAAACCAATGAACTTGTCAATCAGGCTGCATTTGTGCGCCATAAAATAACTCATCCTCCTTGTCGAATGCTCGATTTTTTTAAGGTCGCCGAAGAATCCGTCGAAACGTTCCGATGCGGCAGGTCCGGCTGTTTCTTTCCCGGAATCGTTGAAGGCCGCCGACAGCTCCCGGTATCGCGCAAGCGCTGCCTTGTCGTCAAAGTACCCGGCAAAATTGTCGCAGAAGGCGCGCACCTTGACAAGGTGGTGTTTTTCTTTCTGAATATAGGCATTCCAGACAAACGGCTTTTCCGCGAATATGGCGCGCACCAGCGAGTCCTCGCCGCGCACGAGGTTGAAATCCGCGAGGCACAAAAGCGTGTCGAAACGGTGCTGCGGCAAAAAGGGCATCAGGAGGATGTCGACGGTGCCGACGCGGAGACGGGATGCGCCGAGGGTTTTGCCGCCCGTTCTTTGTGCGGTTGCAATCATTCCGGTTGTGCTCTTGTCTCCGCATACGAACAAATAGGTCTTGTCGCACGACTGTTGAAGATCGCGGAGCAGGGAGTCGAACCCCCGCAGATAGGTGAAGACGACGCCGAACAGCGCGCCTTCGGCGGAGGGCGCGGAAATTCCGAACGGCGACAGAAATCCGTAAAGAAGTTCCATGCGCCGCACCGGCAGCGTTTGCTTGACTTTTTCAACACGCGTGTCAACGATCACGCCCCCGGTGTCTTCTGTAAATCCGGGCATAAAGAAATATTTTGCGGGCCCGCCCGTTCCCAGCATCGACTGCCGTCGGTGGTATCCGCCGACCCACGGTTCGGCCGACAGATGTTCGAGGTTGATCCACGCCGAGGCCGCCGGCAGCAATGCGGCCGCATACGGCGCGGGAATGTCGCAGCCGAACGCCTCCACGACAAGCTCGGCGGGGCCAAGTTGATTTATGAGAGAACCGTCGAGCTTCGTTGCGTCGACGACGACAATGCCGTTGCATTCCTGGAGAGCGGCGCGCGGATCAAGCCCGGGCCACATGGCCGAAAGCGGCGCGAGGTCGTCGCAGAACAGCCGCGTCCTGCACAACGGGCGGGCGAGACAGAGCTCACGCGCGAAGCGGTAGGCCACGCCTGCGTCGCCGAAATTGTCGACGACATGGCAAAAGATATCGATGCCGGAATAATGCATGGGTGCAACGGTGTGATTTGTAAACAGTCGCCCGTACGGAGAAAGAAAATAATCTACCGGTTGCTTTTCCTGCATCAAAAGCCCTATTTTTCTGGACAGCGGTTCCAAGGAGGCGTTCGTACGGAAATTACCATTGCCATACTCCCCATGATGGCCGACAACTACGCGTGGGTGCTGCATAACGGCGCAGAAGCCGCGGCCGTCGATCCGGGGGACTCCCAGGTTGTCCAGCGGTTCCTGGGCCGCTACAAGCTGAAGCTGACGCACATTCTCATCACGCACCACCACGCCGATCATTGCGCGGGCGCGGTTGAACTCAAGCGTGCGCACGGGTGCAGGATCATCGGGCCCGGCGACATGGGCCTGCCGTTTGTGGATGATATAGCGCGGGACGAGGGAGTGCATTCGGTCCTCGATGAAAGTGTGGAGGTGATCCACACGCCGGGCCACACCATGACGCACGTGGTGTATCATTTTCCGGCCCTGCGTGCGCTGTTCACGGGCGACACGCTGTTCGGCGGCGGGTGCGGAAGCGTCATTGAGGGCACGCCGGCAGACATGCTCCGGTCGCTCATCAAGTGCACCGGCGTCGAGGACATCACGTCGGTGTACTGCGGCCACGAATACACCGAGGAAAATCTTCTGTTCGCCACGACCGTGGAGACCGAAAACAAGGACCTCTGGCAGCGACTTGCGGATGTAAAGTACCTCCAGGCCCGCAACATGCCCACGGTTCCGTCGACCATCCTCGTGGAGCGGGCCACCAACCCGTTCCTCCGCACCGGCAGTCCCGCCATCAGGAAGAGGCTCGGCATGGAAGACGCGAACGGGATCGCGGTGTTCGCCGAGCTGCGGCAGAGAAAAGACAATTTCTAGCCGGTCTTTGTTGTTTGTAATCTCACCGTTTGTACCCTGCAGGCGATTTCAGCGACTGTTATGACAGAGCCGGCACATTGCTGCGGGTGGGTATTTACATAATGGTACTGATGTACAGAATCGTCGCCAAGATTTTCCAAGTTCAAAAATGAGTGTGAAAAGCGCCGATGAGAATGTGATTGCAGTTTGCACGATTGGAAAACGTGCAGGAGGATAACAATGAGGAAAATGGTGTTTCTTCTCGCTCTCATGCTGTGCTGTGCTAATCCGACAACAACCAGTCATCTTGTTGGTCCGTCCAGAGTACAACTCGTGAAATCGGACGGGCTGTTCTCAGATACTGCGTATCCGTCCATTGCTTTCACCTACGATACATCAAGCGATACCGATTACACTGGTGATTCAACCGCGCTGTTGATAAATGCGCGACTCAACGAGTCAGACTCTCCTTTATGTCTTTTGAGGATGATGAGAATTACCAGTCATTCAACATTGTCCGCATGCACGCATTGAGCAAGGGAGATACAACTGTTATCATTGGAGATTACAACTGGGACGTAAGCGACGCCATCGGGATTCTGCCCCAGGTACGCAAATATTCGCTTAACGCAACGATTCATTTTGCCAATTCGCTAACGGCCGGAAACTACAAATTCGTTGCAAATATTACGGAATATTGCTATTGTTTTTACTTTCCGACGTACAATTGCGTGGGAAATTTCAGCATTGTAAGCAGGTAGATCGCTTGTAAACTAGGCGAATTTGAAATGGCGGTTCATCGGTCAAAGGGTTTTCTGTGACTATCATGGCAAAGTAATGTTCCGTTGAAGTTAACCAAGAAAAGGAGCTAACTATGAGAATGGTATTAGCAATATTTATGCTCTGTTTTATTGCGTGTCAAAATGGATTGCAAAATGAAACGAAGCCAAAAATAAATATCGATGGTAAGTTGTACTTCATTAAATATGAGACGGCTTATGGCGGAGTTGTGGGGAGATTGAGAACGCCAATTGATTCGGGCATTTACGCCAATTCCGAAGTTGATTTTATTTGTTCGTCCAACACGATTGTTGATTCAAGCAGGATAATGACAAATTCAAAAGGAGAATTCAATTACCATTCGGATTGCGATACCTGTAGAATGATCGGCGGAAATATCATAATGCGGATATTTCTTTCAAAACCCGGCGATTCAACCGCATATTTTACTATACAAGATACGGTGAGAATTGATTCCGTTATTTCTGTATTAAGCGGAGGGTAATTGCCGTCCGTCAATTTAGGTTTTTCTCTGCAATGCCAAAAGGTGAACTTGTGGTCACGGCTTCAGGAAAATATCCCCGCCCTCAACGATCACCTTGAATGTCTTCAAATCATACGTACTGATCTTCTCCATCATTTCTTCCTTGTGCTCAAAGAAGTTCCTGAATTTGTCCGGCAGCCCCTCTGGCTCGGACTTGATAAACGGTTTCTTGAGCGTTTTCCCCGTGCGCATGTCGAACTGCGCGTAGTGCATGGGGCAGGTGAGGATGTGGCCGCGCAGGGTGCCCATCTCGCATGGCGCGTTCATGTGGCCGCAGCGTCGCTCCACGGCGTAAAATGTTCCGTCCACATTGCCGACCAGAATTTCTTTCCCGTCAACTTCAAACGCCTTGATGCCGCCGACGGCAATGTCGGAGATTGATGCGATTTTTCTAATCATACAGAATATCCTCTGCTGATTGATCAATTCCAGATTGCAAATTCCAGATTGGTAAAATTGAAGACTGTTTTGGCTTCCAACTTCCAACTTTCAACTTTCGACTTTTTCTTTCACCGCCGACGCCGGAATCTGCTTTAGCTTATCCGGGTCGGTCACGTCCTTGTGCACGTACAGGCCGCACCAGCACCGCTTCATAGCGTCGTAATGTTTCCGGTGGAACGGGATGCAGGGGCACACGATTTTCATGTTGCGCGCCCTGTCTTTGGTGAGCGCCTGGCAGGGGCAGAACGGGACCCCGTGTTTTTCCTCGAGGTTGACTTCCTGCTCGAGACAGAAATCGACAAGCTCCTCGTCCGGGCTGAACTTGTACCCGAGAGCGTCAACAATGGGACCGAACAGAAATTTCAGGTCCTGTTTTCGTGAGGCAACGTCCATGCGTCACATCCTTGTCGCGGTTTCCCGTATGGCTCAGGGGTCCAACGCGCCTTCAAACACATCGATGGTGCGAAGGAAGGGAACGCACTTCTTGACGTAGCAATGCGCGGGCGGCGGCGGCCCGATCGGAAGATCCTGTAACAGTCTCGTGTTGTCAAACAGGTGACCGAGATTCATGAAATGGAGGTACGGCTCCCACCCCGCAAAAAGGACCCGCAAGGCGAGAGGGTTGCCGAACGAACTTTTCCAGTACGCAAGATGATCTTTGTACTTATGGAGCCCGCTGTCGTCCGACAGCACGCCTTTCGACCAGAACTTCATCTGGGAAATCATTGCGGGATCGACAAAGGTAAGGTCCGGTTTGTCGGGAAAATAGGGTGTAATGGCGCTCCCCAGTTGCCGGGGCGTTGTCATGGAAACGGTCCCGGTGGAAACATGATACACGCGGTGGTTGCGCTTGACAAAAATGAGATCGGAAATCGCCTTTGCCGCATAGTCGACCGGAATGATGTCCAGGGACACGTCGGGATATGTCGGGACCAGGCGGACCAGGTTGGAAACCGCCAGGGCCCAGAGAATGACGCTCGAACGCGCAACGACATCCCTGCTGTCGCCCATCACGATTGACGGCCGCGCAACAAGGATCTTTTCGGGCGGCAGGTATTCCGATAAAGCAAGTTCTCCCATGAGTTTGGTCTTGGTGTATTTGACCAGGTGCTTTGTCGCGAGATTCGGCGATTCCGATTCGTGAATCAACCGGTTTGCGATGTCGGTCCCGCAGATGGTCGCGGTCCCGATGTATTCAAACAGCTGCAGGTGGGGAAGCGTCTGCGCCCAGGCAAGGACTTTCTTGAGCCCCTTAATGTTGATCTCCTCGACAAGCAGGTCGTAGATCCTGCTGAACGACGTGTTTGCCGCCGCGTGGATGATGACGTTGACCGTGGAGAGGCCCGGGTGCTGTTTCAGGACCTCGGCGAGATGCGGATCCACAAGGTCGCCCCGCACGGCAACGATCTTGTCCGGATCGAACGCGTCGTTGTGGAGCGCGAAGACCTTGCGGATGCGTTTGTCGGCGTCATCGCCGGTTTTGGCCCTTACCAGGCAGTAAATTTTGTCAACTTCCGGCCGTTTTGCACAATAGACGAGGATCTCCCCGCCCAGAAATCCTGTTGCGCCGGTGATGAGAATATTCATGCTGCTTCTACCACAATTCCAGGCCGACGATGCCTAAAACAATGAAGAGTATCGACACAAGCTTGACGAGCGTGAACGGTTCCTTTAACCAGAATATTCCGATAACGGCGATAAGCGCGGTTCCGAGCCCTGCCCAGATGGCGTAGGCGACGCTCACGGGGAGCTTCTTGAGCACAAAAATGAGGCATACCAGGCTGAGCGAATAGAAGATGAAAACAAGGATTGACGGGACAAGCCGTGTGAACCCGTCCGCGAATTTCATGCATATCGTGCCAAGAACTTCAAACAGAATTCCCAATGCCAGAAAGAGGTAGCTCATACGAAACATCCCTTTGCGCGTTTTTCTTTTCGGGGGAAAGCCATTTGCCCGGGGCAGATGATGTCGCCGCGAAAATGCGAAACACCCCGTGGGAGGTATCTCAGGGAGTACCAAAATAATTGTGCCGCACGAGCGATTCCACACATTAGAAGGTCATCGGTGTTTTTCCAGGAGCCTGGCGTACTCGTCGGGATCATACCCGCACACCGAATCCTTTCCGATGATGACAAAGGGGAATTCGCCGGTGCCGCCGCACTCGTTCATCTCGTCCATGATCTCCTCCTGCTTCTCCCCGGAAACAAGGTCGTAATCGACGTGCTCGAAGGGGATCTTGTTCTTGGTGAAATAGGCCTTTGCCTTCCTGCACCACGGGCAGGTGCTTAGCGTGTAGAGTTTGACTTTCTTCATGCGCGTTCCTTTTCAAGGTTTATGAAGACGTCGCCGTTTTCGGTTTTAAGCTCGTAGGTTTCCAGGCGGATTTCCGGCGCATCGATAAATCGGCCGGTGAGTGACATCGAACCGCCAGTCGTGACAGGGGCATTGCACCACGGTTCCTTCCAGAATTGCGCCGCCCAGGGAGCACCCCATGTGGGGGCAGTTCGACGAGAGTGAATGCAGTCGTCCGTTCACTTTGACAATAAGCACCGCCACGCCTTTCGGGTAGGCACGGTTAATGCGGTTTGCCCGCACGTCTTTTTCCTTTGCGGCAAAGGTCCACATGTGCCTGCCTCGATATGTTGACAACAAGTAATGAATCTCCTGCCGGACCGCACCGTCGTCGAACCTCAAAAATAGTTGATCACGTCCGGCCGGGACAAGGCAAAGGCCCGCGGCCTCAGGACGACCGTTTGCGAAGCCGGACCGCCAGCGGCGTGATTTCCACCAGTTCGTCCTCGTTGATATAGGCGATACAGTCTTCGAGCGTCATTTCGCGGCGGGGGATAAGAATAATGTGCTCGTCGGAGGCCGTGGTCCGCATGTTGGTGAGCCGTTTATCCTTGCCCGGGTTTACCGTGAGGTCGTTTTCGCGGCTGTGCTCGCCGACGATTTGCCCTCTGTAAAGTTTCACCTGGGGCGTGATGAACATCACGCCGCGTTCCTGCAGGTGAAACAGCGCGAACGCCACGCTGGTGCAGGGGTCTTTTGTCACCATGACCCCGTTGGTCCGCGTGCGGAAATCACCGGCATACGGTCCGTATTCCGCGAATACGTAGTTCAGGGTGCCCATGCCTTTGGTGTCGGTCATGAATTCGGCGCGGTACCCGAGCAGCCCGCGCGTGGGAATTTTGAAAACCAGCCGCGCCATGCCGCTGTGGGTGTCCATGCTCAGCATCTGGCCTTTTCTGCGGCCGAGCTTTTCGATCACCACGCCCACATACCTTTCGTCAACGTCCACGGTGAGTTCCTCGTACGGTTCGAGCAGCTTCCCGTTTTCCTTCTTCATGATCACCTGCGGCCGCGTCACCTGCAATTCGTACCCCTCGCGCCGCATGCGTTCGATGAGGATTGACAGATGCAGCTCGCCGCGGCCCGACACCTTGCTGCCGATCCTGTCCGTCAAGGGCTCAACCTGGAGCGCGACGTCGGACAGAATTTCGCGCTGGAGACGTTCCTGCACGTGGCGGGAGGTCACGAACTGTCCCTCGGTGCCGGCAAAAGGGGAATCGTTGGGGATGAAGTTCATCGAAATCGTGGGCGGATCGATTACCGTGGGAGGCAGCGGCGTCGGCAAGAGCGGATCGGTGAACGTGACGCCCACCGTGACTTCCTCCATTCCCGCGACCGCGACGATTTCGCCGACCGACGCGGTTTCGGTGGGGACCTTCACGTTGCCCTCAAATCGGTACACCTTGGTGATGCGCGCGGGAATGAGCGACCCGTTGCGCAATGCGACCGCGATATCCTTGTTGATGTTGAGCGTTCCGTTGGTGATCTTGCCGATCCCGAGCCTGCCCAGGTACGGCGAATAGTCGATGGAACTCACGAGCATCTGGAGCGGCGCGTTCGGGTCGCCCGACGGCGGCGGAATGCGGCTGATGATCATGTCGTACAGCGGTCCCATGGTCGTGGAATCGTCGTCCGGGTCGTTGCGCGCGTAGCCGTCCTTCGCCGAAGCATAGATAACCGGAAAATCGAGCACGTGGTCGGGCGCTTCAAGCTTGACAAACAGGTCGAACACCTGGTTTACGGTCCACACCGGCCGCGCCGCCGGCTTGTCGATCTTGTTGACCACCACGATCACGGGCAGGGAAAGCGCCAGCGCCTTCTTGAGCACGAAATACGTCTGCGGCATGGGGCCTTCCTGCGCGTCAACGAGCAGGAGCGCGCCGTCGGCCATCTTGAGCACGCGCTCCACCTGGCCGCCGAAATCGGCGTGGCCCGGGGTGTCGATGATGTTGATCAGGTGGCTCCGGTATTTGAACGACCCGTTTTTGGAGGCGATGGTGATGCCGCGCTCGCGCTCGAGGTCCATGGAATCCATGAGGCGTTCCGCGACCACCTGGTTGTCGCGGAACATGCCGCTCTGTTTGAAAAGCTGGTCAACGAGCGTGGTCTTGCCGTGGTCCACGTGGGCGATGATGGCGATGTTGCGGATATAACGCTGGCTCATGTCATCATTCTTGCATGGTTGACAATCTGCACGATATGCTAAAAGACGCTTTCCCGAAAAATACAGCGACCGCGAGATATCGAGGGATTTCGAATCGGAGCAAGGCTTCTCGGGGTACCCTGGAAAAAGCGAGCGACTGCAATAAAAGGCCATCTAATATACATTGGGGATTATCGCCGAGGGAGAAATGGCGGACACAATACGGACGGCCGGAATATTATTTTGACGATATGAAACGATCCGGCACCGCCGATCTTCCGCTGCATGGCGGTCATGTGCCCGATTGGCTCCACAGCCGCATGACCGCGCTCGGCCGCGAGATCGTCCGCGCACTCGTTGCAGAGCGTGGGACATCCGAGGTGCTTACGCGCCTGTCGGATCCATTCTGGTTCCAGGCGCTCGGGTGCGTCCTGGGCATGGACTGGCATTCGTCCGGCGTCACGACCTCGGTGATGGGCGCGCTCAAGGCGGCAATCAATCCGCTGTTTGATGAACTGGGCCTTTACCTATGCGGCGGCAGGGGAAGGCATTCGCTGAGGACGCCACAGGAGTTGCTCGATTTCTCCGACCGCACCGGCTGCGACGGAAACGCGCTCGTCCGTGCGTCAAAACTGAGCGCGAAAGTGGACAACACCTGCGTGCTTGACGGATTCAACCTGTATCTCCACGCGTTCGTGGTGTCGAAGACAGGGGAGTGGGCGGTTGTCCAGCAGGGCATGAACACCGAAACGAAAATGGCCCGGAGGTATCACTGGCATTCCGCAACGGTCAAGTCCTTCGTGGACGACCCGCACTCAGCGATCGTCGGCGAGAACGTGGGCGAGATCACGAACCTGAGCGATTCGCGCGCGGAAAGAAACAGAAGCGGCATTGTGGAATTTCTGTCGGCGCACCCGGACACCCAGCACCGCGAGCTGAAGCGGCTTGTGCTCGATGCCGGCCACGCAATAAGCAGCCGGCACGTGGATTCAAAGCGGCTCGGCGCCGTGCTCGCGCTCGCATACGAAAAGCAGTTCAGGAATTTCGTCGACGCTCTCCTTCTCCCGGGTGTGGGGCCGCGCACCGTGCAGTCGCTTGCGCTTGTGAGCGAGGTGATCTGGGGCGGGCCGAGCCGGTTCACCGATCCGGCGCGCTTCGCATTCGCGCACGGCGGCAAGGACGGACACCCGTTTCCCGTGCCCCTTGCGGTGTACGACGAGAGCATTGCGGTCCTGCGCAGGGCTGTTGACAAGGCGCGCATCGGCCGAAGCGACAGGCTCGCGGGGCTGCAGGCGCTCGGCCGCATGGCGCGGCGCATCGAACAGCGGTGCGATCCGTTCGCGGACGTTGATAAAGTGATACGGCACGAGCGGGAGCATTCGCACGAATACGGGGGAATAACGGTGTTCGGCAAGGCAAAGAGGACGCAGTCGGAAGAGAAGGTGAGGCAATTGAGTCTATTTGACGGGCAAGAATGACGTTTACTGCGCTTTGGTGTCGCCCGCTGCAACCGAAAAACGGTCTCGAATGTCCTGATCCACCCGCACCGGTTTTCCCGTCGTTGCATCAATGGGACACCACACGGTCCTCGCGCGGGCAAGCACCTTTCGGTCGGCCGCCCTGAGAATTTCGGTGAACCGCTCGAATGTTCCCGCAGTTGCAGCACCGACCCACGTTATCGCAATGATGGAATCTTTCGGCTGCGCTGGTCGCTTGTAATCGATTTCGTGGCGCACCACCACCCATGAAATCGCAGCCTGCTGTTCCGGCGTCGCAAGCGCACGCCAGTGCGCGACCGCCGCGTCCTGCACCCAGCGAAGGTACACCACGTTGTTCACATGGCCGTGCACGTCGATGTCTTCTGAAAGCACGGCAATGGGCAGTTCGAAGCGGCCGGCGCTCATTGCCGTTTTCCATTCGAGACCGCGGGTTTCACCGCATCGCCCCGCACAACGGAAAAGTTGCCTTTTGTCATGGAGACAGGTTTTCTCATAATGCATGTCATAAACAGAATTCGTCATCAAAAATACCGGATTGCTGATTCGATGTAAAGTGAGGCCGTAAGAGCCGGCGCGTGGGTGATCCATCTGGTTTTTTCAACAATCACCCTTGGGCACGGGTATTGCTCAATAATAATGTATAAAAGGCCAGGAGGACTCTATGAACAACGGACGACGACTTCTGCTCGCTGAAGGGTTTGCATTGGCGGTTTTTGCAATTGTGCACGCCGATCCGCTGCCCGACCACATTACAGCCGGGACAGACTGCGATTCCTTTCGATACGTTGCCGGAAATGGCACCATGTACAGTGCCGCTTTGCCCAAGAACCGGTTGTCAACAGACTATACGCCCATCGGTTTTGTCCGACAACCATCCTTTGTTCGAGGGGCGGGAATGCTCAACAAGGGAGAACACGCCTTTGAGTTATATGCCGATGGTGATCTGATCCCTCAGCCCACCATGCTTGGGTACCGCTACGGCATTTTCTATTGGTGGGACATCGGCTACGACATAGGCGCGAACGCAGGCGTTTTCCAGACGTTTGTTCGGAGCCGGATGGAGAACCTGAAGACACGAAAATCCGAAGCGTTTTTCTGGTCAAATGAATTGAGCGCCGGATACAAGGTGCATGATATCACCATAAGAAACGACCTGCGGTTCGACGATCGCTCATTTGTTGCGACATTTGACAACTCCCTTGCCTATCGAATGGGACGCAGCCGAAGTATGGCGTTGTACCTTCTTTCCGTCCTGTATGTTGATTACGATCTCCATACGCCGAGGAGGCAGACCGATTATTATGTATTCCCGGGTATCCTGGGGTTTGAGACCATGGCAGGTGATCATGCAAACTTTCTTTGCCGAGATTGGCGCGGCGTATAGCATTAACGGCATGCAGTTCGGCGACGGCAGCAAGTTATACAACAATACCTGGTTTCCCGTATTTCGCATCGGCATGGCTTTACGGACCGGAAGCTCAACTGCCGTGTACTACACGAGGGAAACCAAGCCCTTGTCACGGGGGAAACAGCCCAAGCCCGTGGAGTAGGCAGTTCAGTGCTCCAAAGAGCCCAAAGGAGATGTATTTTACTGCCGACAAATGTGAACCTGATTTCTTTTCGTGGGCTTCCTCATGAAGAATATGCATTCCATATCCCGACGCGGTTTCCTTTCCGCCGCCGCGGCCGGTGCGGGGAGTCTTCTTGCAGCCAACGCGTTTCCTGCAAGCGCCTTTGAGCGGAAAAGCGGCTGGTTTCCCGGAAAACAAATCAACCCGCACATCGACAACCTGCGCGTGGTGAGCTGCCTGGATCCGAAAATGATTGTGTCGGACCCGCGGAAGTGGGACATGGCGTCCCAGAACGCGCCGGTCGCGGCGGAGCAAGTGCTTGCCGACATGGATGCCCTGGCATGCGGCCTCGCCCAGAAGGACTCCGCGCACGAGGCATGGGGAACGATTTTCCGGAAGCCCGCGGCCAAAGAATGGTCCGATGTCAAGGCCGCGGTCAAGCTCAACTGCCTCGGCGACAACCATCCGAGAGTCGCTGTTGTCAACGCAGTGTGCCGCGCGCTCGTATCGCTGGGCGTGCCGCCGTCCGGCATCATCCTGTACGACGGCAGCAACAACGTCGGCGGCATGTACGGCCCCTTCGTTGGAAAGGGGATCATTGCAGGCGTTCTCGCAAGCGACAGAAACGGCCTGCTCGGCGGCACAGTTCTCGCTCCTGTTCCCGCACCGCACCCGGGGATGTTCAAATGCACGGCTGCAATTGCCCGCGGAGACATCGACATCCTTGTGAACATCGCGGTCAACAAGGCTCACTCGTTTACCGGCATCACCATGACCATGAAAAACCACGCGGGCACCTTCGAGGCAATGCCCATACACCTGGGCGGCGGACTGGATTACATTATCGCGTTCAGCAAGTCCGACGCGGTGCTTGGCGGGGACCCTGTGCGCCAGCAGCTGTGCATCGTCGATTCGATCTGGGCCAACACGGGAGGGCCTTTCGGCATTCCCAACAAACGGCCCACGGTGCTCTCCATGGGAACGTTTTCGCCTGCCGTCGACTTCGTCACCGCCAAGCGCGTGCGCGAGCCGCTCATGGGATGCACCCATCCTCCGGCGCTGAACCGGGTGCTTTCGGATTTCGGATATTCCAATTTCGAAAAACTTGATTTTGTCAAAGTGGAGTCTGCCGGATGATCGGGGAGGGAAGAACCGTGAAAACAACCGCACGATTTGCGGGGTTGGCGGCCGTCATTGTCTGCTTGTGCACTGCCGGTTCGTTTGCCGCAAAGCCCGATTCGCTCAGGCTCGGAGCGCTGCGCGCCTCCGTGACGGCGGTTCCGGGATGGATTGAGCAGAAAGACCGTTATCATTCATTCGGCACCAAGGAATTGTACGAACTCATCGACGGCGGGGCGGTTGAGTATGAAAAACCGGGACTGATAGGAGGAATCCTTGTTGTCATGTCGGGCCCGAGCAAGGAATCCGCCGAAATTTACATAGAAGACTTTGGCGCTCCATCCCGCGCTCAGGGCATGGTGAAAGGGAAGCGGAAGAACGCGTCCGAACCAAAATCACTGGAAACCCCAAAGGCCGGAGGCGCGTTTTTTGACGGAGTAATCGGCGGGTGCGTGGCGTATGCGAGCGTCAAGGCATTTTACGTCGAGATGATATTGACAGGATACGATTCCGCGCAGAAGGCCTCGGTTGATGCACGGAAGTTTCTGGCGGCGTTGACCGGCAGCAAGTGACGTTGTCGTGCTTGCAACTGTCAACCTTCTTCCGGTTCCCGGCCGGGATGCCGCACCCATGAGAAGGATTCGGCCACACCCGCAGGGTTAGCTTGCCATGACAAGAATACACCGTGCAATTACCGCAACAATCCCCGCGCTCCTGATGCTTGCGTCTACCAATCCATCCGCTCAGCCGTTGGAAAAGTACGCGGTTTTCTTCGGCTCGTGCACGGTTCACGGCGACAGCGCTCCCTGCATGGCAATGCGCTCCTTTGCGCGGGGCGGGAGACGGTTTCTCCTGACGGTCGACATGAGCACCCTTGCGACGCGCGTCGTGGACCGCGACAGCGTGACCTGCGAACCCGCGACGCTTTCCGCCGTGCGAAAACGGTTCGGGCTCACGCCGTACGTGCTCGCGCTTGACAGTGCGGAAAGACGGTCCGCGCTTGAACTGGATGCCGGGATCGTGCACGGCCTGTCGCGCGAAAACGGCATCGACCTCACCGCAGACCTGTGCCCGTCCAGGCTTCCGCTTGCGAGAAAGTTCTTCACCGATCTTCTGGAGCGTTTCCTGCCTGAAGAAAAGCCGGTCCCCATAGCGCTGGCGGTCACCGGGAACTGGATGTACGATCATCAGGAAGACCTGCGCTGGCTCAAGGCTCTCCAGGACAGCGGCGAATTGAACATCACGTGGATCAACCACTCGTACAATCACCGTTGGTCCGACAGTATGCCCATCGCAAAGAACTTTCTGGAGATCAAGGGGACCAATCTCGACGTGGAAGTGCTCAAGACCGAGCGGAAAATGCTTGAATACGGGATAACGCCGTCGGTGTTCTTCCGGTTTCCAGGCCTTGTTTCGGACAGCCTGCTGTTTGCCAGAATCACGGCCTACGGCCTGATCCCGGTCGGAAGCGACGCCTGGCTTGCCAAAAATCAACAACCTCACAACGGATCCATTGTGCTCGTCCATGCCAACGGCAACGAGCCCTACGGCATCAAACGTTTTTTCGACCTTGTCCGCGCTCACCGCGACAGCATTCTCGCCGGGAAGTGGCTGCTCTACGATCTGCGCGAGAGCATCGTTTCCGAAACCGTTCCTGCAAGCGGAGGACGCTGAGTGACGCGTGCAACGGCAGCCGTCTGGTGCGCGGTGGTGTTGTCCGCTGCAACAGTCGGGGCGGCCCAGACCGATTCGGTCGCCGATGGTATGTTCAGGCTCGACCTCGCGCTCGCCGACATGCCGGCCAATGCCGGGCGCGGCGCCTATTGGCCCGCAATGTCCCAGACCAGATCGATTACCGCGTCATTCTGCGAGCTGATGAATTCCTCGATTCTTCTCGGCACCTCAGGGATCCGCAATCCGTTTGTGCAGACCGGCGCGACCCTCGGCCTCGAGGCGTGCGCGCTTCTCCTGAACGTCTACGTTCCCTTCGGCGTAACGTGGATGCACGAGGAATACCACCGCGCAGTGCTGTCGGGCCGGGGCATTTCGTCCTACGACGGGGTGTACGATTTCAACCTCGACGCAACCGCGGTTTCGGTGTACCACGTTTCCGACGAGGCCCTGGAAAATCTCAAGGCAGAACATCCGGAGGAACTGGTGCGGTGTGAAGAAGCCGGGTACGAAGCCCAGGTGGACCTTACCGATGCGCTGTTGCGGGACGGCATGATGCACGGCGCACGCTTAGTCGAACCGTCCGCGCTGTATTCGTTGTTCTCGATTTCGTTTTACATCTGGTTCAATACCACCTCCTACGCCGACGAGGAAACCCGCGAATTCAACGCCAAAGAAACCACGATTGACCAGCGCGACATTGTCGGGTGGGACTTTTCGGCGTGGACCTACGATCTTCACCGGCCAAACGAACCCTATGCGGCGCGCGGCATTCATCCGAGCGGCACGGGAATCAACCGGTATATACTGTGGTCGCAGTTGACCTCCTCGGAGCAGAGCTATCTTCGATTGCAGGCCGCTCTCTCTCTTGTCAATTTTATCCGGCCGCAGTTGTACGGCGTAAAGCCGTGGCAATGCGCCTTCGGCGGCGGGCAGTGCGCGCTTACCGGCGGCCTCACGCACTACCTAACGCCGTTCGGATACATGATCGGCGCGTACGGAATGGCGCGCGCGCCGGGCGCGGGGATAGTCGCAGGAGTCAACATGTATGCAAACGGCCGCCTCGCGCTTCCGGGAATCGACGTCTCGCTGGTCGATGTTCCGGTCGTGTTCGCCTCGCCGGGGCTCTTCTGGTCGCCGCGGCTGTCGCTGTGGTTGCAGCCGTCGGATCAGCGTTTCTACGACAACGCTGCTGCCGCCGGGGGACTCATGTCGCAGCGGCTGGATATCAGGCTGTCGCGGTTTGCGAGCCTCTATACGGAACTGGAGGCAAAGACGAAGGGATGGGCCGCGGGAACCGTGGACATGGGGGCGGCGCTTTCGCTGCGCGCGGGCACGGTGTTTGTCTTTTAAGGAGAGGGAAAGTGAGCCGCCAAGGATTCGAACCCCGATCTCCGACAGAAAGAATGTCGTGCTCTACCACTTAAGCTAGCAGCTCAAAGACCAGTAAATATACGAATCTTCACCCCGCTGAGGCCATTATATTATTTTTATGCCTGTCAGTTTAGTGCAATCCCTCTGCCCGAAAGAGCCCACATCGCATGACTGTTCCAGATTTCCCGTCCAGGCTCGCCCATGTCAAAAATTACGGAAGCAACTCTTTTTCGACACTTTTGCTCTACGACGACGTCAGGTCATTTCCGCTTGCCTCCTGCGAGGGGTTCATAGGATATCGCAACGGCCGCAAGCTGCTCGTCGTGTTCGGCGAGCCGGTGTGCGATCCCAAAGACTACCGGGCTTCTGTGAGCGAGTTCATCGCGTTCTGCAAAAAGAACGGAAACCAATTCATATTTATCTGCTGCGGCGAAAAATTCAAGAACGACGTTGAAGACCTCGGGTTCAGTTCCATCCGCATCGGCGAAGATTTCATCTTCGATACCACCACCTACGCGCCCAGGGGCGACAAGAACAAGATGATCCGGCTTGCGCGAAATCACGCGCTGAGGGCAGGAGCGGTTGTAAAGGAATACGATCACGCCCATGGCGCCGACCCTGCGCTCGAAAAGAAATTCGAGGAAATATCCGTGCGCTGGCTCAAAAAGACCAACCGGTTCAAGGCGCACATTCTCAGTCTTAGTCTGTTCGAGCACCGGGAACTCAAACGGTATTTCTATGCCGAGGTGGGCGGGACTCCCGTGGCTTTCATCAGCTGCCTTCCCATTTACGCGCGCGACGGGTTCCTCCTGGAAGACGTCATCCGCGACCCGGGCGCGCCGTACGGCGTCATCGAGCTCATCACCCTGGCCGTTGTCGACGAACTCAAACGGCACGGCGGCGGTATCCTCACCTTCGGCATTTCCCCCAAGCTCGACGTGAGCGCGCTTTCGGGTCCGTCCCGTGTTGTCGCCAATGTTGGAATGTGGTTTGCGAACAACACCTTCAATCTCCACAAACTGTACCACTTCAGAAAAAAATTCCACGCCTCGGTCGCAGAGCCCTCGTACCTGCTCAAATACCCCAGCGGGTTGGGACTGCTCGATCTTGCCAGGATCCTCACCTCGTTTTAAACTTCGGAACGCTCAGTTTTTCCGAGATCAAGGTATATTGTTGGGCCATCCTGAATCATCGGGAATTCTAACCGGCATTTTTCGCAACTGTCAGCTAACCTGGAGACGGCCCGTCACTTAGTTGAAAATAAACCGGGAAAAAGTTGAAAGAACACAACACGGTTTGGTTTACCAATTACATCCACCCGGAACGGACTGGACAACTATGTACTTTCGGGCATCATAAATTATACAATTGAGAGGGACTTCGGTACTGGCTGCTTTGCAGGCTATATCCACCTTTTCGGGTATCTGAAGAAAGGATGGTCTGATCACATGAAAACAGAATATTACAGACCTTGTTTCGTAACTGCCGCAATTTTCCTTCTCATGGTATTCTCTACGTCCCGCGCCCAGTCCGTTTCCCTTTCCGGCACGGTCTTCAACACCGACCAGGTGGCGGTCAAGGGCGCGGTGGTGGCGTTGCAGAACGGCGGTCTGAAGGACACCACCGATGCGAACGGCGCATTTTCAATTACGGGAAATGCAGGAGTAGTGTCCGTGATCGGCCGTGCTTCGTCAAACATGATAATGATAAGCAACGGCGCTGTGAAACTCGTGCTTGAAAAGGCGACACGCGTAGTACTCTCGGTTTTCAACAGCAGAGGAGTATTGTTGAATACGGTTGTTGACCGGGAATTCGGTGCTGGCAGTCATTCAATAGATATTCAAAAAGAAAATTCAGCCGGATTAAAACTGTTGAGGATTAATATCGGTTCCATGACGTACCAGTTTCGAACCATTGATCTCCATTGTGGCCCTGCGGTTTCATCGGCATCTGCCACACCGCCAGCGACTTCTCTTATGAAATTGTCGGCCGCTGCCGATTCCCTTAAAGTAAATGTCGTGAGATACAAACCATTGACACAGGGAATAAATTCATACGCCCAGTCAAACATCAACCTCATCATAACTTCGCTCATCGACACGGGTATCGGCGCCAGTTTCCACGGCGTGCGGCCGTTTCCTGACGACAATCCGTGGAACACACCGATCGACAAGGACACGGTGGACCCGCTTTCCGACAAGATTATCGCAGGCATAGGGCTTAATGTTCCGCTGCACCCGGACTTCTGCGGCCAGTACAACGGCGGCGTTTGCGGCATTCCGTACGTTGTGGTGACCGCGAAAACGCCCAAAGTCAACGTGACGTTCGACTATGCCGACGAAAGCGATCCGGGGCCGTATCCCATTCCCGCGAACGCGCCGATTGAGGGCGGACCAAGCTCGACCGGCGACCGGCACATTCTCATGGTTGACAGAGACAACTGGATCCTGTACGAGCTGTATGCCGCATATCCGCCTGGAACCGGTTGGACGGCGGGGTCGGGTGCGATTTTCAAACTGGATTCCGACTCGCTGCGTCAGGCCGGCTGGACCTCGGCCGATGCTGCCGGGCTGCCCATATTCCCCGGTCTGGTGCGCTATGACGAGGTGGTGGAACAGAAGCAGATACTGCACGCGGTGCGGTTCACGGTTGTTAATTCGCGGCACGCCTACATCCCGCCCGCCACGCACTACGCGAGCAGCAAGACCGCAGATACACTTCCGCCCATGGGCATGCGTGTAAGGCTCAAGGCGAGCGTTGACATTTCCGGCTATTCGGCAAACATGCAGGTGATCCTCAAGGCGCTCAAGACCTACGGCATGATCATGGCCGACAACGGCTCCAACTGGTATGTGTCGGGCGCGCCGGACAGCAGGTTTGACGACGACGAGCTGAATACGCTCAAACAGATAGTGGGAAGCGACTTTGAGGTGGTGAAGATGAGGGGGATAATAACACAATAAAAGAGTTGACAGTTAACAGTTGACAGTTTGTTGGCTTCCGACCTTTGACAGGGAAAGGATCATTCATGAAAAAGACTTCCTTTGTGATTTGTTTCCTTTGCGTTGTTGGTGGTTTCATCCCGGCCAATGCTCGAACAAGGTACGTTGACGGAACTGCCGGTCTGGACAACTCTGCCGGTACCTCTGCCGCACCATGGAAAACCCTTCAGTACGCGGCGGACAACGTGGGCCCCGGTGACACGGTGATGGTAAAGCCCGGCACCTACGCTGGATTTGAAATGGGATGGGACAATCCGGAAAACGGCACCGCCGCATCGCCGATCGTATTTCTTGCACAGCAGGGTGCGGTCATCAACAGCCGCAACAGCAAGACCGCGGACGGCATCGATCTCGAAGGCGCGAGTTACATCATCCTTGACGGATTTACCGTTAAGAACGCGGGCACCATCACGCGCGCGGGCATACGCGCGGTGACCGACACGGGCGTGGTGATCCGGAACAACAGCATCGACAGCTGCGGCACATGGGGCATTCATCACCGGGTTCAGCCAGAACATCCTCATCGAGAATAACAGTTGTTCCCGCGCGGTCGTCCAGCACGGCATTTACTTCAGCAACAGCGCGGACAACCCGATCATCCGCGGCAACATCGTATTCTCAAACAACGCCAACGGCATCCACATGAACGGCGACGTCTCGATGGGCGGGGACGGCATCATTTCCAACGCGCTCGTGGAGAACAACATCATTCACGACAACGGCGTGGCCGGAGGTTCCGGCATCAACTGCGACGGCGTGAAGAACTCACGTTTCCAGAACAACCTTCTGTACAACAACCACGCGAGCGGCATCTCGCTGTATCAGACCGACGCGAGCGGACCGTCGATCAACGACACCGTGGTGAACAACACCATTATCGAAGCTTCCGATGCGCGCTGGTGCGTCAACGTCAAGAGCGGTTCCACCGGCACCATTCTGTACAACAACATTCTTTACAATTACCATTCCTGGCACGGCAGCATCGATTTCGATTCCGCGAGCCTGCCGGGACTTGCGAGCGATTACAATGGCGTGATGGACAGGCTCACGCCGGACGACAACACGGTGATGACGCTTGCCGCCTGGAGCGCGTCCACAGGCCAGGACAAGCACTCGCTTGTCGCCACGCCCGCGCAATTGTTCGTGAATCCCGATGCCGGCAATTTTCATCTTCTGAACGCCAGCCCCGCAATTGACAAAGGAACATCCAAGGATGCGCCCGCCAGGGACATTGAAGGCAATGCAAGGCCCTACGGAGCTGCGTGGGACATCGGCGCGTATGAATGGCAGGGGAGCGCGGGAAGCGTTATTAACCGAATAGCTCCCTATCGTTCAATTCATGTGTCGGGAAAAATGGCTGTTTTTGATGTGAGGGGAAGAATTGTTGCGGTGACGCTTTCTCATGCCGAAGGGGAGACAGTCGGGCAAGGGCTTTACTTGATGAAGGCCCCGGATCGCGGCGGCATCGTTATAAAGGAAATCATGTGGAAATAATACGCCTCGCAATCCTCGTTTTAAGTGTGGCAGGCCTTGCTCTTGCCAACACCTATCATGTCGCGACAGCTGGGAACGACAACAGCGGCGACGGTTCCGCTCTAAAGCCGTGGGCGACGATAGGGTTTGCCGCAGGGCAGCTGTCGGCAAGCGGCGGGGACACCATCCTTGTCGTAAACGGAACGTACAACGGCGGCAAGGACATCGAACGGTCGTTTTCCGACTGGGTGACCATACGGGCCGAAAATGCGTACAAGGCAAAGCTTACTAACATTCAGAACGGTCAGGCCGGGGAAGCCTTCTCGGTCTACACGCCCGGCTCTGCCAAAATTCGGATCGAAGGGTTTGTCGTTTCAAACGCGACTCCCTCCTATACATGTCCAAACGGCAGGGAGACGAATTTCCTGGTCCATTTCCAGGATGCCTGCGACATCGTGTTTCAGAACAACATCCTGTTCGGCAACAACGCGCCCGGCGGGTGCAACGAGCTCCTCAAGATCAACCGCGGCGACACGCTGTACTATCCGCGCAACATTCACATAAGGGGAAACGTGTTCTATGACCGGCCGAGCGCCGGCGGCACCGACCTGATCGACGCGGTACGGCCGGGCGAGCTTGACATATACGAGAACATCTTTTTCGAGCGCAGCGCGCCGCTCGCGCAGTCGTTTATGACGATCAAGCGCGAGGTGCAGGAAGATTCGATGCCGGCGGCGTACAAGCCGGCGCGCAACCCGCGCATCTGGGTTTACAAAAACGTCTTTCTCAACTGGGACGGCGCTTCCGACCAGGCGTTAGTGCAGTTCGGCGAGGACGACATGCCGGAGTACATGATCACCAATTCGCTCATCGAGAACAACCTGATGATCGGGAATTCCGCGCATCTGCTCGCTGCGCCCATCCAGCTCAAGGGATGCAAGAACATCACGGTGAGGGCGAACACCATTGTGGGTGATCTGCCGGGCGGTTCCTACGGGTTTCGCATCGGGACCGAAGGAACCAACCCGCAGGCCTCGGGATTTTTTGTCTACAACAATATTTGGTGCGACCCGACCGGCACCATGACCACCCGCTTTGTCAACACCTACGGCGACGTTGACGTCGCATCGATAACACTCTCCAACAACCTGTACTGGAACAACGGGAATGCGCTTCCGTCAACAGGAGCGCCTTTGCCGTCCGCAGATGCAAAGAAAATCGTCGCCGATCCGCTGCTTGCGACGAACCAGGCCGGCATGGTGCTGCCGGTGTGGGACGAAACGAACAGCCGGTTTACGAGCGGCAGCACGAGTATCCGCCAGGAATTCGAGCGTCTGGTGTGGGCCTACGGATGTCCGGCTTCCGGGAGCGCCGCAATCGGCGCGGCCGACGCGGCGAACATGCCGCTCGACGACATACTCGGCAGACAGCGCACAACTAAACCTGACATAGGCGCATTTGAATATTCTGCGGGTGCGGGAGTTGCCAGCTCAAGCACGGGGCATGCTGCGTTTGCGGACAGAAAAGGATGCTTTCTGCTTTACGGCGGCGGGGCGGGTCAGTACATCACGTTGCCGGCAAATACCAAGGCTGTAAAGGTGTATTCCATCCAGGGAAGATTCCTTTTTAGCAACAGCACGGAATCGAACAGCCATGGAAGGTTCTTGCTGAAGGCGCCTTCTCGCATGGCAACGTGCATGATGTTCGCAACGTTTGTGCCGCGCTAATTTATCCATATCCGTCATGCCAGCCTCGATCGCATCCATAAAAAAAGCCCCAACCTTGCGGCTGGGGCTTTTCAACAGATGCGATCCTTTTGGGATCATGCATCGAAATACAAATGGTACTCCCACGGATGCGGGCGCAGAGCCATAGGATTGACCTCGGTCTTGGTCTTGTATTCGATCCAGGTGTCGACAACATCCTGAGTAAACACGTCGCCCTTGAGCAGGTACTCGTGATCTTTTTCCAGGGAAGCCAGCACGTCCTTGAGTGAGCCGGGCGTGTGCGGGACCTTGGCGAGTTCCTCGGGCGGAAGCTCGTAGATGTCCTTGTCGAGCGGTTTACCGGGGTCGATCTTGTTCTGTATTCCGTCCATGCAGGCCATGAGCATGGCCGGGAAGGCCAGGTACGGGTTGCACGTCGGGTCGGGACAGCGGAACTCGAGGCGCTTGGCGTTGGCCGATTCCGAGTACATGGGAATGCGGATCGCGGCGCTCCGGTTTCTACTGGAGTAAGCGAGGTTTACCGGCGCCTCGAAGCCCGGCACCAGGCGGCGGAAGCTGTTGGTTGTGGGCGTGCAGAACGCCAGGAGAGACGGGGCATGTTTGATGATCCCGCCGATGGCGTAGAGCGCGGTCTTTGACAATCCCGCATATTCGCCGCCCGCGAACGTGTTCTTGCCGCCTTTCCAAATGGAAATGTGCGTGTGCATGCCGCTGCCGTTGTCCTGAAACAGGGGCTTGGGCATGAACGTAACGGTCTTGCCGTATTTCTTGGCGACCTGCTTGATGCCGTACTTGTATTTGAGCAAAGCGTCGGCGCATTCCACGAGCGGGGCGAACCTGATGCCGAGTTCGGACTGCCCGGCGGTTGCCACTTCGTGATGCTGTTTTTCGCATCGCACGCCCATTTTGATAAGCGTGAGCATCATTTCGGAGCGGATGTCCTGGAGTGAATCCGCGGGCGGAACAGGGAAATAACCTTCCTTGTGACGGATTTTGTATCCGGTGTTGTGCGACACGCCGCATCCGTCGACGCATTCCTGGCGACCGCTGTTCCAAATACCTTCGTCGGAATCGATGTAGTAGAAACCGTAGTTGGTTGCCTGGCCAAAGCGAATGTCATCGAAGATGAAAAATTCCGCTTCGGGTCCAAAGAATGCTGTGTCGCCGATGCCGGAAGCCTTGAGAAACTTTTCGGCCTTGCGGGCGATGTTGCGCGGGTCGCGTGAATAGTCTTTGCCCGTGACGGGGTCTTGGATGTCGCAGATGAGGACAAGGGTCTTTGCGGCAAAGAAGGGATCGATAAACGCGGTCTCCGGTATCGGCTTGATGAGCATGTCCGATTCGTTGATTGCCTGCCATCCGCGGATACTGGACGCGTCGAATCCCAGACCTTTTTCAAATGCATCGTCGTCAATTTCGGTGGTTGGATAGGCAAAATGCTGCCACGTTCCCAGAAAATCGATGAACCTGAAGTCCACCACTTCGATTTTCTCCGATTTGAGCATCGCCAGGATGTCTTTCGACGTTTTCGGACTTCCCATTGTAGGGCCTCCTTTAGGGTTGAGGATGTGGGCATGAAAAGAAAGGAATTTGCCTATTCCTTGTTGAGTGTCTGAACAAAAAAACGCAATTCCTGTGCCAGCATGTCCCCGTCGTCTTCGATCAGAATTGCGGGGTGAAGAAATATAAATTGGCTGCGGCTCCGTCAGGTTTTTTTTCAACAATTTTGTGCACTGGTGAAATTGCGGCACAATTTTGTTCCGGGAAAGGCGGGCAGTCGTTATTCACGGGCCATGGCTCCGAGAAGCCCGCCCCGTATCCTTTCGATCCCCTCGGCGCCAAGGATCTTCGAGCCGTTGTTGCCATTCACATAGAACGTGTCCACCGCGCGGTCTACCCGGGTCGAAAGCCGTGCCGAAACGATGTTGACCCCAAGGCTGCTCAGGCAGCGTGCAATACGAAAAAGAAGTCCGAACCGGTCCTGCGCTTCCACTTCAAGCACCGTTAATGTGTTCGACAGCGAATTGTCGATGCGCACGCTCGGGTCCTGCGTCATGCCGCGTTCCTTTTTCGGCGGATACAGTCTTATGCGGTCTGCGATGAGCGATTCCGCGGTCGCCGCTCCACTCTCGATGAGCCGCCATTTTCTATTGATGTGCTCCACGCGCAGCTCCGACGAAACGGTTGTGGCGCCGTCGCGTTCAAGGTGGAAGATATCCAGGATCTTTCCCGACGGCGCAGAATAGGCGCGCGCGGAAAGAATGCTGTACCCTTCGGACGAAATGCATCCCGTGATGTCGGCGAATATGCCGAGCCGGTCGAACGACAGAACGCTGAGCCTGTCGAACCCGGCATAGGTGTCCAGGACGATCCTGAACTCGCCTTTGTTAAGCTGTTCGAGCCACTGGGCGTGCTTTTCGCGCTCCTCCGGAATCGTGTCCAGCAGGTAAAACGGCGAGTTCATGCCGATGTCCGACGAAAGGTCGGGCCCGGCCGACACCGTAGGGGCATCAAGCGCCGCCGCAACGCGCTCATAGGCGTCTTCCAGAAGGCTCGCGCGCCATGCGGTCCACGTCTTGTATCCCACGTGCCGGATGTCGACCACCGTAAGTAAGTAGAGCATGTCGAGGTTCTGCCGGTCTTCAACCCGCTTGGCAAGCGCGGCCACAAGGTGTTCTTCCAGCTCCCTGCCGAATGCGAGCGTGGAAAGCTCCAGGTGATTGTATACCAGCATTGACGCGCGCCGTTTTTCTTCGGCGGTAAGGCCGAGCCTGTCGCACATTTCTTCGGCAATAATCGTCCCTGTGCTTACATGGTCGCCGGGCATGGCCTTGCCGATGTCGTGAAGAAGGGTGGCAAGCCGCAGCAGGCGCTTGTTCGGCAGGGCCGCAAAGATACGCCTGATGTGCGGCGCAGGGTCGGCGGTGAGTTCGTCGAGCGCCTGCAGCGAAAGGAGAATATGCTGGTCCACGGTGAATTCGTGATTGCTTTCGTATTCAACTTTACAAATGAGTGACGAGAACGCCGGAATGAGGCCGGCGAGCACTCCTGTCTCGTGCATGATGCCCAGAACGCGGCCCGCGTCCTTTTCCTGAGAGAGAATTTCGAGGAAAAGGCCGTCCACGGCGGGGTTTCTGAAATCCTGGGGCGCCAGCAGCTGCATCGCGGCGCGAATGAAGTTGAGAAGTTCCACCCCGGGCGTTGCCTGATATGCCTGTGAAAGCCGGAAAATGTCCACGATCCACAGCGCGTCCGGACCGGCGGCCGGCAGGGTGTTCTTCTGCAGGAAGAAGATTCCATCCAGAAGAATGACCCCGCTTCTTACCTGCACTGCGCTCATGGAGGAACGCAGCGATCCCCACAGCCCGCTCCGGGGGCGTCGCTTTTCCAGAAAGGACATCGCGAAGTACTTTACCGTCCGCACCGTCTTGAAGAATGCCTCGATGAGCGCGCCGACGCCGGCGTCGTCAAACCCCATTGCAGCCGCAACGCCGGCCTGGAGATCGCTTTCGAGGACGTCGAGGCGTTGACCGCAGAGCATGTGGAGCGCGCATCGGAGCGCCATAAGGAATTCGTACGCCTTTTCGAATGCGAGAACGTCGTCGCGTTCATAGTGAGAAGAATGAACAAGGTCGGTCATGGTGCGCGATCCGGCGATAATGCGTTCGGCCCACAGGATGCGCTGGCAGTCGCGGAGCGCACAGATGCCGTTCTTGAGGTCGGGTTCGGTCCTGTACAGCGTATTGTCGGAGGAGAATATGCCGCTGTGAATCATCCGGTGCATTTCGTTCACGAAATGCCTTTTTGACCGTTCGAAAAAAGGGAACAGAACCGCGTTTTCCAGCTGCTGAAAGAGCCGTCGGTCGCCCGCGACGAAACGCGCCTGCAGCAGCGCCGTGTCGGTGGCGAAATCCTCTCCCAAAATCTTGCCGCACTCCGCAAGGCTGCGGACCACGCATCCAAGCGTTAAACCCATGTCCCAGAAGAAGCGCACCGCCGAGGCGGTCTTTTCTTTGTCAAGCTTTGACGAATGAAGAACGAGCAGATCGATGTCCGAATAGGGGCACAGTTCCTGCCTGCCGTATCCTCCGAGCGCGACAAGGCACACCTGTTTGCCGATGTCGCCTCCTTCCATGTGTGACGAATAGGCCTCGGTGAGCAAGCGATCCATGGCGTCCGAAAAAAGGCGTACTCTCCTGAGCGCGGGCAGGGCGCGCTGCCGGACAAAAATGTCATCACGCAATTCTGAGAGGCGATTTTTGTAGTTGTTCATGGTTAGCAAAAGATAAAAAGAGCAAGATGCCGGCCAAGCTTGATAAGAATAGGTGACGGAAGTGGAACGGTCAGGGTTCCAGAAGTTGGCCTTTTGTACGTCAAATGACGCAGGGGAATAGGCACAAGACAGCGAATGCGGCGACCCTATGGTAGAATTGCGGCCTTGATTTTGTATGACAGAAACAGGGAGTGATAGAAGCCCGGCGGTGTCTTCTCAAGAACATGCCCCAACCCATGGCCGCGATATTCTAACGAAGAAGCCCGGTTTTCTTTTCAACCCTCAACTTTCAACATGCAACTTTCAACCTCTACAACGCCTCGCTGCCCCGCTCCCTGGTGCGTATCCGCACGACATCCTCGAGCGGCAGAATGAATATCTTGCCGTCGCCGATCTTGCCCTCGGCGCCGGTTCGGGCCGCGTTGGCAATGGCTTCTATGGTGGGCTCGACGTACTTGTCGTCAACGGCGATTTCAAGTTTCACCTTGTGGATGAAGTTGATATGATATTCGTGGCCGCGGTACACCTCGGTGTGGCCGCGCTGGCGGCCGATGCCCTGCGCCTCGGTAACGGTGAGCCTGAACACTTCAATGGTGCTGAGCGCCTCCTTGACGGCTTCGAGGCGGGACGGCTGAATGATTGCTACGATGAACTTCATTGGTTGTGACTCCTCCTGAGTGGAAAGCAAAATGTCCGGAATTACGCCGACAGCATGTCTTCTTCGGGATACGCGCCGATATTATGAATGGCCAAGTCCGAACCCAGGCGCTCCTGCTTTTCGTCAAGCCGGATGCCAACGGTTTTCTTGAGCGCTCCGTACACCAGCAGTCCGATGCAGACTGCAAAAGCGGCCCCGAAAGCCGCGCCCACCATCTGAGAAATTAAACTCACACCACCCATGCCTCCAAGAAATTTCTGACCAAAGATGCCTGTTGCGATTCCGCCCCAGGAACCTGCGAGCCCGTGAAGCGGCCACACGCCGAGAACGTCGTCGATCTTGAGCCTCTCGGTTTCAAACTTGTAGCCGAGAATGAACACAAGCGCGCCAAAGCCGCCTATGAAAAAAGCGCCGAAGGGGTGCACGACGTCGGAACCCGAACAGATCGCTATGAGTCCGGCAAGGGCGCCGTTATGGACAAAGCCGGGGTCGGCCTTGGAAAAAATGAGCGCGAACAAGATGCCACCCACCATTGCAAAAAGGGAATTCACCGCCACGAGCCCGGAAATGGCCTGGAAGTTACCGGCGCTCATCACGTTGAAGCCGAACCAGCCGACCGCAAGGATCCACGAGCCCAGTCCCAGGAAGGGAATATTCGAAACCGGAATGCCCATGCTTCTTCCGTTCACCCACCTGCCGATTCTCTGGCCGAGAAGCACGACCGCGGGAAGGGCGATCCACCCGCCCATGGAATGAACCACAACCGAACCGGCGTAGTCGTGAAAGGAAGCGCCGAATGATGATAAAAACCATGTCTGAAGAAACGTGTTTCTTCCCCACATGATTGACTCGAAAAGCGGATAACCAAATCCTGTAAATACTGCTCCTGCAATTACTTGAGGCCAGAACTTCATGCGTTCCGCGATGCCTCCGGAAACAATGGCGGGGATGCAGGCCGCAAAGGTGAGAAGGAAGAAACAATGCACTAGGTCGAACCCGCGGACACCTGCAACCACTTTGCCGTTTGCGAGCTGCAGCAGGTCGCCGGAGTTCATCCAGAAATTGATGCCGTAGGCAATGGGGAATCCGATCACAAAGTACATGACCGTGGAAACACCCCAGTCGGATAGAATTTTGACCAGTGCGTTGACCTGGTTCTTCTTCCGGACGGTGCCCACCTCGAGGAAGGCGAATCCCGCGTGCATCGAAAACACCAGCACAGCGCCTATCATCAGAAAGAGCGTGTCGCCGGCGTACTGCAGGGACTGGAATGGTGCGTTCATGGCGTCTCCTTGGAGAAAAATGTCTCTTCACAAAACGCAACAGTCGTGCCATCGACCGATGCAGCACTTTTTGTGGGAATGAGGCCGCTGAACTGTGACGGAATGCATAATTATGAAAAAGAGTCTGTGTGAGTTGCCTGCGGATGAAGAGCAATCGTGGCCGGTTCAAAATCGTGTGATATGATACGGTTTTGTATCATATGCGACAATTTGATACAGTTTTGTTCCACACTTGGTTAAGAAATGATTTTCGGAAAACCTCTTGGACTGCATCGGCACAGATGTTGCACGAAACTCTACCTGCGTATGATGGTTGCCGGGAAATGGGTGGACATTAGTCCGTCCGCCGCATGAACTCAGAGGTTCAGGCTCTCAACCCGTTGGCGCATCCCTGCCAATATCCGGGAATTCTCCTGCGTATGCTTGTCGGTGCACCCGGGGCAGGTCTGTCATGCCGGTTTTATTGCAGGCGTCATACAAGGATGTTGTATTTTAAGTCAATTATTCTCAGGCGACAAGGTGCTCGCTGTCCATTCCCGCGAGGAAACAATGCCGCAAAAAGGCCTGTATGATCCGTTCTTCGAGCACGATAGCTGCGGCGTCGGGTTTGTCGCGCATGTCAACGGAAGCCGCAGTCACGACATTGTAACCAACGGCATAGGCATTCTCAAGAACCTGGTGCATCGAGGCGCCATCGGCGGCGATCGGAAAACAGGCGACGGCGCAGGCATGCTCACCCAGGTGCCGCACGAATTCCTTGCCGTCGAATGCGCTAAAACGGGATTCGCGCTTCCTTCGGCGGGAAGCTACGGCGTTGCAATGCTTTTTATGCCGCAGCCCGCAAAAAAGCGCAAAGAGGCGCGCAGTGTCGTTGAAACTGTGGTGAAAACCGAAGGCGGAACCCTGCTGGGGTGGCGCGACGTGCCGGTGAAGCCCGATTGTCTTGGTGAACTTGCCGCAGCGAGCATGCCGTTCGTCTGCCAGGCGTTTGTTTCCTTTGAGGGGCTGTCCGGCGCCGCGCTCGAACGCAAACTGTATATCGCCAGAAAATGCATGGAGCGCGAAGCCGCCGTTGCCGGGATGTCCATGGACGACTTCTACATTGCTTCGCTTTCGTGCGCGACGATCAATTACAAGGGGATGTTTGTCGCCCCGCAGTTCGACGCGTTTTATCCGGACCTGCTCGACAAACGCTTTACAAGCGCGATTGCGCTTGTCCACCAGCGGTATTCCACCAACACGTTTCCGTCGTGGTGCCTGGCGCAGCCGTTCCGCTATTGCGCGCACAACGGCGAGATAAACACCCTGCGCGGCAACATCAACAAGATGAACGCCCGCGAGGCAACGCTTTCATCGCCGCTGTTCGGTCCCGACATCAAAAAGCTTTTTCCGGTTATCACGCTCGGGCGGCAGCGATTCGGCCATGTTCGACAACGTGTTCGAGCTGCTGGTTCTGGGCGGCAGGTCGCTCGAACATTCCATGATGATGATGATTCCCGAGGCGTTCGGGCCGCGGTACCACATCAGCGAGGACAAGCGCGCGTTCTACGAGTACCATGCGGCCATCATGGAGCCTTGGGACGGGCCCGCGGCAATCTCCTTTACAGACGGGACAATCGTCGGCGCCGCGCTGGATCGCAACGGCCTGCGTCCCGCGCGCTACGTGGTCACGCGCAGCGGGCTCGTGGTGCTCGCGTCCGAGATAGGCGTGCTCGACATCCCCGCCAGCGACGTGCTGGAAAAGGGAAGGCTCGCTCCAGGCAAAATGATGCTGGTCGACACCGCGCGCAATCGCGTGGTGTCCGACAACGAAATAAAAGCGTCGGTCTCGCGCCGCAAACCCTACCGCCGGTGGCTGGAAAGCAACAGGATCGAGCTCAAGGGGCTGTTCGGCGTTCCCGGTCCGGTGCGCATCGAGCGGGAGTCGCTGGTTGCCAACGAAAAGGCGTTCGGCTACTCGCTGGAGGACGTGAGCCTTATCATCGCGCCCATGGCCGAGAACGCGCAGGAGCCCGTGGGCTCCATGGGAAACGACGAGGCGCTCGCCGTGCTGTCGGAGCGGCCGCAGCTTCTGTTCAACTACTTCAAGCAGCAGTTCGCGCAGGTGACCAACCCGCCCATCGACCCGTACCGCGAAAACCTCGTGATGTCGCTCATGAGCTTTGTGGGCAGGGAGAGCAACCTTCTTGACGAAAGCGAGCAGCACTGCCGCCAGCTCAAGCTGTCGCATCCAATCCTGTCGAACGACGATGTCGACAAGCTGCGCGCCATGTCGGTGCGGGGGTTTTGCTCCTGCGTGCAGCCGATCCTTTTCGAGCCGGCAAGGCAGTCTTGTGGGCAGGCCCTTAACGAGGTCGCCGCGGGCGTCGAGAAAAAAGTTGACGAAGGGTGTTCGCTTGTTATTCTGAGCGACCGCGGGGTTGACAAAACGCATGTTCCCATTCCGTCGCTGCTGGCCGTTGCCGCGGTGCACCACCACCTGGTGAGGACCGGAAAGCGCCAGCTCACCGCCATTGTGATCGAGACCGGCGAGGCCCGCGAGGTGATGCACTTCGCATGCCTCATGGGCTTCGGTGCGAGCGCCATCAATCCGTATCTTGCCTTTGAGGTGATCGCCGATCTCGCGGAGAGGAAGGAACTGGCTGCGGATCTTTCGCTCGAAACCGCAATAGAGAATTACATCACCGCGGTGAAAAAAGGACTTCTTAAAATCATGTCGAAGATGGGGGTCTCGACCATCCGCTCCTACAAGGGAGCGCAGATTTTCGAGGCCGTCGGGCTTGGCAAGGACCTGATCGACGCCTATTTTCCCGGCACGCCGTCGCGGATCGGCGGCATAGGCATTGAGGCTGTTGCGCGGGAAGCTGTTGCGCGACATGCGGCGGCGTTCGAAAACGGCGCAGCGCCGAACGGGCCTCGACCCCGGCGGCAGATACCACTACCGCGAATTCGGCGAGAAGCACCTGCTCACGCCGGTTGCGGTTGCGCTCCTGCAGAAAGCGGTGCGCGACAAATGATCCCGCCGTCTTCTCGCAATATTCCGCTCATGTCAACGACGCGGGCGCGAACCTCTGCACGCTGCGCGGCCTGTTTTCCTTCAAGAAGACGCAGCCCGTGCCGCTCGACGAGGTCGAGCCGGTTGAATCAATTGTAAAGCGGTTTGTGACGTCGGCAATGTCGTTCGGTTCCATCAGCAAAGAGGCTCACGAGACGCTTGCCATTGCCATGAACCGGCTCGGCGCGGCGAGCAATTCCGGCGAGGGCGGCGAAGACGAAGAGCGTTATGTCCCGCTTGCCAACGGCGATTCGCTCAAGAGCGCGATAAAGCAGGTGGCCTCGGCGCGGTTCGGTGTGACGAGCAATTACCTTGTTAATTCGAGAGAGCTTCAGATAAAAATGGCCCAGGGCGCCAAGCCGGGCGAGGGCGGACAGCTTCCGGGCAACAAGGTTGACAAGGCGATAGCAAAAGTGCGGCACAGCACGCCGGGCGTGATGCTCATTTCGCCGCCGCCGCACCACGACATCTATTCGATTGAAGACCTTGCGCAGCTCATTTTCGATCTCAAGAACGCGAACCGCGAGGCGCGCATTTCCGTAAAGCTCGTTGCCGAAGTCGGCGTGGGCACGGTCGCAGCGGGCGTCGCGAAAGGCCTGGCCGACATGGTGCTCATTTCCGGCCACGACGGAGGAACCGGCGCATCGCCGCTGTCGTCCATTAAACACGCCGGCATTCCATGGGAAATAGGGCTCGCGGAAACGCAGCAGGTGCTTGTAAAGAATCGGCTACGCGGTTTTTTACGCGTGCAATGCGACGGCCAGATGAAGACCGGCCGCGACGTGGTGATCGCGGCGTTGCTCGGCGCGGAGGAATTCGGGTTCGGTACGGCCGCGCTCGTCACGCTCGGCTGCGTCATGATGCGCAAGTGTCATCTCAATACCTGCCCCGTAGGCGTTGCCACACAGGACCCGCGGCTCCGCAAACGGTTTACGGGCAAACCCGAGTATGTCATCAACTTCATGCGATTTGTGGCGCAGGAAGTGCGGCAGCACATGGCAGGGCTCGGGTTCCGCACCATGGACGAGATGGTAGGCCGTTCGGATTTGCTGGAAGTAAACCATGCGGTCGCGCACTGGAAAGCTCGCGGTCTCGACTTTTCCGCCCTGTTTGCTCCGCCGGAACGCGAAGCCGGTCAACCGATTCGCTGCACGTCGAAACAGGTGCACGATTTTTCAAATTCGCTCGATCCTGCGATCATCGAACAGGCTGCAAAAGCTCTTGACAAGAAAACACCCATTGCTCTGTCCATGCCCATTCGTAACCGTAACAGAACAGTGGGGGCAATGCTGTCTGCCGAAATCTCGAAGCGGTATGGATCGGCCGGGCTTCCGCCCGACACCATCAAGGTCAAATTTACCGGCGCGGCAGGCCAGAGCTTCGGCGCGTTTCTTGCGCCGGGAATAACCTTCGAACTCGAGGGAGACGCAAACGACTATGTAGGCAAAGGCTTGTGCGGCGGCACCATTATTATTTATCCTCCGCGGGATGCAGCATACAGGGCGCACAACAATATTGTAACCGGCAACGTGAACCTGTTTGGAGCGACCGGCGGCGAAATGTACGTCCACGGCATGGCGGGCGAGCGGTTCGCGGTGCGCAACAGCGGCGCCGTCGCCGTGGTGGAGGGCGTGGGCGATCACGGGTGCGAATACATGACCGGCGGCACGGTGGTGGTGCTGGGCAAGACCGGCGTGAATTTCGGCGCGGGAATGAGCGGCGGCATCGCCTATGTGCTCGACGAAAACCAGCTGTTCGACACGAGGTGCAACCTCGAGATGGTCGATCTTGAAGCGGTGCGTGAAGAAGAGGACAAGAAGCTGCTGCACGCGCTTGTCAACAACCACGTGCGCTATACGCAGAGCCCCTATGCGCGCCAGCTCCTGAACGACTGGACCGAAATGCTCCCGCGTTTTGTAAAGGTGATCCCCATCGATTACCGGAGCGCGCTGGAACGCATCCGCAAGGACCAGTCGCGCGAGACCGAAGTCGTGCCGATCACCGAGGAGGTGTATTGACATGGGGAAAGTCACCGGGTTCCTCGAATTTGACAGAAAGACCTATTCCAACAGGCCTGCGGATGAGCGCGTGCGCGACTACAAGGAAATCATTGTGCCGCTTTCCAACGGGGAGGTCTCTACGCAGGCGGCGCGGTGCATGGACTGCGGGATTCCTTTTTGTCATGCCATGGGCTGCCCGGTGTACAACCTTATTCCCGAGTGGAACGACCTTGTTTACCGAGGGAAATGGCAGGAGGCGTACGAGCGCCTCGAAATGACCAACAACCTGCCCGAAATAACGGGCAGGATATGCCCGGCGCCGTGCGAGGCGTCGTGCACGCTGTCGATCAACGCAAGCCCGGTCACCATCAAGCAGATAGAGCTTGCCATAATAGAAAATGCCTTCGCCAGGGGGTGGGTCACGGCGCGGCCGCCGTTCGTGGAGAGCGGGAAGAAGGTGGCGGTCATCGGCTCCGGGCCGGCGGGTATTTGCGCTGCGCAGCAGCTGCGCCGCATGGGCCATGCGGTGACGGTCTTTGAAAAAGAGGACCGGATCGGCGGCATCCTCCGCAACGGCATTCCCGATTTCAAGCTGGAAAAATGGGTGATTGACAGACGGCTGGAGCAGCTCGTTGAGGAGGGGATCAACTTCCAGACGTCGGTGCATATCGGCGACGACCTTTCGGCGCGGTACCTCGGGCGCGCGTTCGACGCCGTGCTCGTCGCCATGGGCGCGGGACAGCCCCGCGACCTGAGCGTCCCCGGCCGCGACTGCGCGGGCATCTATTTCGCCATGGATTACCTCAGAATGTCGAACAGGCGCGTGGCGGGGCTACCCGACGAACGGACTTTTGTTTCCGCACAGGGAAAAAATGTGCTCGTGATCGGCGGGGGAGACACGGGTTCCGACTGCGTTGGAACCGCGCGGCGTCAGGGCGCCAGAAACATTTGTCAATTTGAAATTCTGCCCCGGCCGCGCGAATGGACCGACGGCAGCAATCCGGAGTGGCCCGCATGGCCGCAGATCCTGCGCACGTCCACGTCGCACGAGGAGGGCTGCGAGCGGCAATGGGGGATTCTCACAAAGCAATTTACCGGCGACAGCACGGGCGTCAAGCAGATCCGCTGCCTGAAGGTTGAATGGAGTGCGCCGCAGGCGGGCAAGCCGCCCGTAATGAAGGAAATTGCCGGCAGCGAGTTCTCGCTCGATGTGGGCCTCGTTCTCCTTGCGATGGGGTTCCTCCACGTGGCGCACAACAGGCTGCTCGACGACTTCAAGGTCGCCTTTGATCCGCGCGGCAACATCGACACCAAGAACTATGCGACATCGGTTGACGGTGTGTTCGCCGCCGGAGACGCGGACATCGGCGCGTCGCTTGTGGTGAGGGCAATTTTTCACGGGAGAGAGGCGGCAAAGGCGATTGACGGGTACTTGAAGGGTGTGAAGAAATGAAGAACAATCTAGAGGATTATCGTTCAGCTTGATTAGTCTTTTGAGCCCTGCACGTCCTTAACCACCGAGAATTTCAATCCGCACCTGTCGCACCCGCGGCAGATCCTGTCTTTTCCCTCAAACGAAAACGTGCATCCGAATTCCGCTGCCCATCCCGAGTACTCGGCGGTGCAGACCTTGGCACCGATTTTTTCCGCCAGGTGCGTCCGGTTTGATTTCACGAGTCTGTCGAACCACGGACATTTTGTCAAAGTTATATCGGCAGCTTCTGCGGATCGGTTTGACGAAAACGCAAAGCCATCAAGCGACAATTTGGTTTCAAAGCAGTCGACCAGCGCGTCCAGCCCGCTATTTTTTCCGCAGAACGCCTTAAGCGCGCGGGCCTGGATCTTGGGCATCACCTGCCAGACATTCTCGTCTATGTCAAGCGCGGAATCGAACCCGTGCGCGTCCTCAACTTTCATGAACCACAGGCCGTCAACCGCGGTGTAGCTTCGCTGGAGGTACTGGGAGGTTTGTTCTGGAGTGAGGTTGAGCATTGGTTCGTTTATTTCCCGCCCGTCACTCTCTCCAGCACCTCGCCGAGTTCCTCTTTTGTAAACGGCTTCCTTATCTTGTCCCTGAAACCGAACGCCTGCGGGTCGGTCATCACCGGGTCCTGCGAGTAGCCGCTCGCGGCGACGGCGGTGACGGAGGGGTCGAGTGAAAGAAGCGCCTGCACCGCGTCCTTGCCGCCCATGCCGTTCGGGATCGTGAGGTCGAGGATGCAGAACCGGTAGGGTGTGGGCGACGCGAGCGCGGCGCGGTATTTTTCTATCGCCTCGGCGCCGCTTGCCGCAGTGTCAACCGAATACCCCATGGTCTTCAACAGCTCCACCGCCACGTCCCGCACGAAGTCCTCATCGTCCATGACAAGAACGGCGCCCTCGCCGCGGTGTTTCTTTGTTCCCGAAGACGGCGTTTCAATCGCGGCGGACGGAAGCGCGGGAAGATAGATATGGAATGTGGCGCCTGTGCCGAGTTCGGATTCCGCTTCAATGATGCCTTCGTGCTTTTTGATGATGGAATACGCCGTGGCAAGGCCGAGCCCGCTGCCTTCCTGCTTGGTGGTGAAGAACGGGTCGAAGATGCGGGGCAGATATTCTCTGGAGATGCCGGTGCCGGAATCGCGCACCGAAACTTTCACGTAATCACCGGGCGCAAGGGGCGCGGGGACCGGGCTGCCCCTCGGCACGTTTTCGGCCGTGATCACGAGGGCGCCGCCCGTGGGCATGGCCTGCCGCGCGTTGATGACGATGTTGTCGATTACCTGCCCGATCTGGTTCTCGTCGATTTCGCAGGGCCACAGATTTTCGGGAAAGCTGAAACGCGCGCCCACCATTGACCCGCTCAGAACGAAGTTAGTCGTGTTTGTCAGGAGCTGGGGAAGGGCCAGAACCTTCTTGACCGGCAGCCCGCCCTTGGAGAACGTGAGCAGCTGCTGGGTGAGCGCGCGCGCCCGGTTGAAAACGTCGAGGGCCTTGGTGAGGTTCACCGACACCTTGTCGGAAGCGCCCGACGTGTTGTACAGCCTCGCCACGTCGATGAAGCCGAAGATACCGGTGAGCAGATTGTTGAAGTCGTGCGCGATGCCGCCGGCGAGAATGCCGAGCGATTCGAGTTTTTCCGACTTGTTAAGGTTTTCCTCCATCCGTTTCTTGTCGGTAATGTCGCGGCACAGAGTCAGGATTCGCCGGGTCCCGTCCATTTCCGCGACGGTCGCGTTGATCAAAATCGGGGTGATCCTGCCGTTTTTGTCAATATAGTCCACCTCAAAGTTCCTTATGCTCCCGTCCTGTGCGCATTGCTTTACCGCTTTGCGGTTTTTCTCCTGGTGATCGGGAGCAGTCCATTCGAACACGGTCCTGCCGCGTATGTCATTCAGATGGCCATGGCCGGTAAGCCGTACGTATTCCGGGTTCGCGTCCAGCACATGGCCGGCATCGTCGATCACCACGTACCCTGTGCCGGTGGTCTCTATGAGCGCACGATACAATTCCTCGCTTTGTTTGAGCGCCTTCTGCGATGCTTTCTGCAAGGTAACATCACGGATGACAGACCCTAGCCTGATTCCGATGGCGGTTTTTATAGGATAAACGATCTGTTGAATATCCACCGACGCTCCGTCCGGTCTGTATATAACGCTTTCTTGATGTTTGCCCACAAAGGGCGAATCCATGTGCCGCAGCGAACCGAGAATGTTCGTTTTGCCCCTTTCGAGACGTTCCGGGGTGCGCTCTTCCGGCTTTCTCATCATCTCCTGCACGTCCCACAGTGTTTTGCCGATTGCCGTGCCGCGCGCAACGCCGGTGATGCTTTCGAGCGCACCGTTCCATTCGAGGATAATTCCCTTTTCGTCAATAAGCGAAATGCCTTCAAGACTCTGCTCGACCGTGGCGCGGAATTTTTCTTCGCTTTCGCGCAAGGCGTCTTCGGCCTTTTTCTCCTTTGTGAGGTCGCGGATGATGTTCATAACGTGAGGTTCTCCGCCGATTTCAAAAACAATCGCCGACACGCTGCCGTACTGCAGCGTACCGTCTTTCATGCGAAACCAGGCCCGAAAATTATCTGCAATGCCGTTTTCTTGCAGACTCCGCACCAGGTTTTTCCTCTCATCGCGGTTGTTCCAGATTTTGAAGTCGGCGGAGGTTTTTCCAAGAACTTCCTCTTCGCGGTATCCCGAGAGCCTGCAGAACGCCTTGTTGACGTCAACGTACAAGCCGTCGCTCAGACGATTAACGGTCAGGGCGTCTGGGCTAACATGAAACGTCTTTCTGAACTTCTCCTCGCTTTCCCGCTGGGCCGCCTCGGCCGCTTTCCGATCCGAGACGTCGCGGGAAATCGAGAGCACGACCGGTTTGCCCTTATGGATGATGCGGTGGAAATTCACTTCGACCGGGATCTTGGTGCCGTCCTTTGCGACAAGCGTGCGCTCGATGATGTGGCTTCCTTTTTTCGCAAACGCGGAGGCGACTTTACTGTTGACGGTATCGTCAAGTTTGTCGCTTATGTCAAGCGGTGATTTCGTGAGCAGTTCTTTGCGGGAATACCCGAGCCACCGGCACAGCGTGTCGTTGACTTTGAGGTATCGGCCGGGAAGCCCGTTGTTGCGCATCTCAAACAGCGATGCGGCATCGTTCAGGTTGTTGAACAGGTCCTCGTATTCCTTGAGGCCTTGACGCAGCTCTTTGCGCGCCGCAGGAGGAGTGTCGTCTTTGGGAGTGTTTTTTCCGGGAGTGCCGGCAGGCTTTCTTTTCATAGCTCCCGTTCTTCCTTGAATAACACAGCACACGGCAGGAAGTCAATGGATGGATCGGGCGATGTTCAGCTTCCACACCGGCCGCGGTATTGACAATATAATATGATCGGGCACCGAGACTCAAGCAACAACGCCGAAGCCGATCGAGCGTCCTTCATGCATCTGCATGAGCAAAAATGTATCTTATTGGAGCGGGGCGCAGCCCCGGGGCTGGGTGTTTTTCCGGTCCGAGTGATGAGAACCGGCGCATCGGGAGTGCGATGCCATTTCTCCACGCCACCTTTAACCAAGGATTTGCCCGTGGAATATAACAAGGACAAGGTCGATGAACTGGCCCTGGCCCTCCTGCACCTGACGTCGTTCGGTTCGGAAATAGGTGCGAGGGCGTGGAAAGGCATTGACTGGGCCACCATGGAACGCTTGTACAACAAAGGGTACATCGGGAACCCCAAGAGCAAGTCGAAGTCGGTGGTGCTCACCGAAGAGGGAGCAAAAATGTCCGAGGAGATGTTCAGGAAACACTGCTGCTGATTCTTTCCCGGGGTTTACAAAGGCTTTTCCGGCTGTTATATTTATAGTGTTTGGCGCGCATGCATGCGTCCTTAACCCACAAACAAAAGGAGTGATGTGTATGTCTCACAACCAGGACATCAAGAAAGAGTCGAAGAAACAACCGACAAAAACGCTCAAGGAAAAAAGGCTTGAGAAGCAGGCGAAGCGGGCCGCGAAATACGGCGGCGGCATTCCCACCATGAGCATCTGACTTGTATCGTCACCGCAAAGGCGCACCGGTAGCAAACGAAACAAGTTTTCTTGGGTTTCGGCGTCCGAACACCTTTTTTCTCCCTTTGCGTTCTCTGCGTCTCTGCGGTGAACGTCTTCTTTTCTTCCGGCATTATCATACCCTGAAGGCGGCACCGTTTAACCTCATCGTCGCGCAGCTCAAGGCCTGAGTGGATACCCTGCGCCTCATCATCGACCGCGACATTTACGAAACGGTAGTGCTCGAAGAGATACCGAAGGCGCAGCGCTTCGTCTGGCTGGGCACGAGCGACCTGAAAGACCTCTATGTCTCGAAAAAGAAGCGCATGGTCCCTTTTCTGGAAATCCTTTCCGATTGTGCACAGCGGGGAGTGGCGGTGCGCCTCATTCACGCGAAGGAGCCGGGCGAAGCGTTCCGCCGTGACTTCGACCGTTATCCGGCCCTTATTGACGGACTGGAACGCATCCTGTGCCCCCGGGTGCATTTCAAATGCGTCGTCACGGACGGCCGGTTCGCCTACATGGGGAGCGCCAACCTCACGGGCGCCGGCATGGGCGCAAAAAGCGGGGGGCGCCGCAATTTCGAAATGGGAATCGCAACCACCGCCGCGGCGCTGGTGCGCGGGATCATGGCCAAGTTCGACGCCGTGTGGATGGGGCAGCATTGCGCCGCCTGCGGGCGCAAGCAGTATTGCGCGGACTACAGGGACATTCAATAACGAAAGCGGCGCGCGTTGTTCCCGTGGCCGGAACGGGTTGGTGCGGCGCGGTCGTCCAGGCTCGCCGGTAAAGGAGTTTCGTCGGTGAACACGCTTCCCTTCATTTCCACGAACGCGGACCTGTTTGAGCGGGTGAGGCTCCTTACCGCGGACAAGAATTCCGACGAATTCACCACCGCAACGCTCATGGACCCCGGCCGGGCCCTCGACATCCTCAACCTGGAAATGCCGGAGCTTGTCTGCATCGACTTTTCGGACGCGAATTTCGACGCGTTTTCGCTCATGAGGAACATCATGGCCGATCCGTGGATTTTCCACGGCGGCATCATCGCGCTGTGCGGCAGTTACGACCACTATGTCCGGCTGGAAGAAATAACGGGCGCGAACATCATCGTGGTGATAATGGCGGAGGACCTGGAGAACCGGTTTCCCAAGGTCATCGATATCGTGCGCAACAACAGCAGGATTCTGTTCCAGCGTGAGCTGGGCATGGACCTCGTAAAGAACATTTCCGGATCGTTCAAACTGGAAAACGACCCGCTCGAGGCGAGCTGCTTTGCCAATCTCATCAGCAATTTTCTGTGCAACGCCAACCGGATCGGCCAGGATGAAAAGCCGGTCCTCACCACGGCGATTTTCGAGATGCTCATGAATGCGATCGAGCACGGCAATTGCGGCATCACCTACGAGGAAAAATCCGCGTGGCTCGAAGACGGCGAGCCCATTCAAAAGCTTATCGATCTCAAGAACAGGAATCCGGCGGTTGCGGCGAAACGAATCACGTTCGAGTATGCCATTCTTCCGGAATGCGCGCGCTTTTTTGTGGCCGACGAGGGCGCGGGTTTTGACTGGCGGGGGTTTGTGAGCGGAGAGCGGCAGGCCGCGGAACTGGAACTCCACGGCCGCGGCATTGTGATGGCAAAACACCTGATGCGAAACCTGCGGTACAACGAGGCCGGCAACGAGGTGAGCTTCGAGATCGCCTACCCGGAGGATGTGAGCGTGAAAACGCCCGCCCTGTTCAGGTCCATCGGCCCGCAGACCGTGAGCCCGGGCCAGGTGGTTTTCCAAAACGGCGAGTCCGGGAACTTTATGTACTACATTGTCAAGGGCCAGTACGACGTCGTCGTCAACGACCAGGTGGTGTCGACCCTTTCCCCGGACGACGTGTTCATGGGGGAGATGGCCTTTCTCCTCAACAACAAACGGAACGCGACCGTAAAGGCACGGACGGCGGGCACGCTTATTCCCATTTCGAAAGAGGCTTTTGTAAAGGCGGTCAAGCGCAAGCCGCACTACGCGCTCTTTCTATCGAGGCTCCTGGCGCAGCGCATCGAGCGTTTCAACCGGCGGGCGTCCGGGGCCTAGCATGATCGCCGTCACCCCCCAGTGCAGCATTGACGAAAAAGAACTGTCGTTCTCGTTTGTGCGTTCCGGCGGGCCGGGCGGGCAGAACGTGAACAAGGTCTCCACGGCGGCCCGGCTCAGGTTCAATGTCGCGGCGTCGCCATCGCTTTCCGATCATGTAAAGCGCCGCCTGCTTGACCGCGCAGGATCGCGCGCCACGCTGGACGGCGAGATTGTCATTGCGGCGAGCAGGTTCCGGACCCAGGAGCGCAACCGCAGCGATGCGATCGAGCGCCTGGTGCTGCTCATTCGCAGGGCGCTTGCCGAACCGAAAAACCGCAAGGCCACGAAACCGACCTATGCCTCCCGCTCCAGACGGGTTGCAAGCAAACGGCTGCACGCGGAGAAGAAGCGGTTCCGGCGGGGAGCAATCCCCGATGACGATTGACCGGCAGGGCGGGGGCTGCGGCAAGCGGAAACAGCGCTGTCCGCATAGGGGCATTTTTTTTGGCAAATAAATCTTTTGCCCGCCTTCACATGAATGGTATTTTACACAACTGCCACTGCCGAACAGCCTCCAGCAGCGGATCGAGAGAAAGGTGACGTCATGGAAAAGACTTCGAACGTCTTTAAGCTCCTCTGCTTCGGACTTCTTCTCGCCCCGGCTCTTGTCGCGGCGGAAACCCTGTCTGCGGGCGGGTTTGCCGGCGCGCTCCGCGACGTGCAGCAGTATAACTTCGCCATTCACATCCTAGCTATGCTGCTCGTGGGATTCGGGTTTCTCATGGTCTTTGTGCAGCGGTACGGATACAGCGCGCTCACCGGTACCTACCTTGTGGTTGCCGTGGGACTGCCCGTGTATTTCATTCTGCGGTCGCTCGGCGTGCTCACCGCGGATGCAGTGCCCATCCATACCATCAAAGGGCTCCTGCTCGCGGAATTTGCAGTCGCCTCCGCGCTCATTTCCACGGGAGCGGTGCTGGGGCGCGTCAGGCTTCACCAGTACGGTCTTCTCGCGCTTATCATGGTCCCTTTGTACATGCTCAACGAGTGGTTGGTCCTCGATGGCGGGCTTGGCATCACCAAAGGGTTCGTGGATTCGGCAGGCTCGATCATCATCCATGCCTTCGGCGCGTACTTCGGTCTCGGGCTTGCCGTCGCATTGACACAAGAGAATCATCTCGAAGAGAAGATCCCGAGCGATGCCGCGTCGAACCGGTTTTCCATGATCGGGTCGCTCGTGCTGTGGCTTTTCTGGCCGAGTTTCTGCAGCGCCGTCGTCCCGCCCGCACAGGTCGCCGCTACCGCGGTCAATACTATTCTTGCCCTGTGCGGAGCGACCGTGTCCACGTTTCTGGCAAGCGCCTATTTCGGCAAAGGCAAAGTGGTGATCGGCGACATGGCGAACGCGGCGCTCGCCGGCGGCGTTGCCATCGGCGCGTCATGCAATGTGGTGAACGCGCCCACCGCGCTGGTGATCGGCGCGCTCGCCGGTGTGCTGTGCGTGTTCGGGTACGCGGTCGTGCAGGCGAAAATCACGAAAGTGTTCAAGATCGTTGACACATGCGGCGTCCATAACCTGCACGGCATGCCCGGGCTTCTCGGCGGGCTTGCCGCGATCGTCGTGATCCCCGGCATCGCGAAGGCGCAGCTTGCGGGCATTGTATTCACGGTCGCGCTCGCCCTTGCGGGAGGCCTTGGCGCGGGGTTCCTGCTGCGGTTTACGGGAGCAAAGAACGAGGCCTACGAGGACAAAGAGGAGTTTGCTTAGACCGTGAAATACGGCGGCGAATTCGCCAGGGAAACGGGCGGGGTGGATTTCCGAGGAGTCAGCAGGGCTGCGGGTGAAAAATTTTTGTTTTTTACGTTGCTGCCTTTCATTATTTTCAATTCCATACCACGAAAGGGGACGCGCATGAAGAAGTACATCGTTTTTCTCTCGATGCTGGTTTTCGGCACAGGGGCGGCGCATGCTTTTCCAGCCGTAATTGACAGTTTCCAACGCGTTGGACAAATGGGCCTTGCATGGTCCGACGAGTTCAACGGCACCTCCCTGGATACCGTGAACAACTGGAGCTACGACACGACATACCCGGAGCCTAATGCAGAACAGGAACATTACAAACGTGCTTGCGTTGAAGTGAGTAACGGCACCTTGAAGATTTGGTCCAAGCTTAATACCTACGGGGTACAATATGCGTCCGGCCGCATTGATACCCATGACAAGCAGATTTTCACCTACGGCTATTTCGAAGCTGCCATCCAAGGTCCGATAGGAACAGGAGGCAAGAATGGGCCGGCTCTGTGGTCCGCTGTATGGCTTCTGGGCAACAGCATCAATCATGGCGTTGCATGGCCCACGTGCGGAGAGATGGAACTCTACGAACAGAGAACCGGAACTCAGGATGAAGGTGGTAGTTGTTATCCTGCCGCACCAGGAGACAATCTTTTTATCGGGACCTGTCACTTCGGAAACGGAGGCGGGGGCCCAGTCTATAACAGCTGCGCGCATGATTACGGAAAGTGCCTGTGCGACGGTTTTCACAAATATGGTATTCTTTGGGATACAACTTATGTAAAATATTTCTTCGATGACGTACAATTCTGGGGCCCGAATTACCCAACCGGTTGCGGCGCTCCAAGCATTCTCCAGTCGTCGAATCAAGCGGCATTTTCTTCGCCGTTCTTCTGGATCATTAACTCCGCGATAGGCGGCAATTACCAGGGGCAGAATATCGACGCCTCATGCTTCCCTTTACATATGGACCTCGATTATGTCAGGGTGTACCAGAGGGGCTTCGTCCCCACCGGTGTAATCGTCAATGGCGTCAATCATATGCCGCTGCAGTCCTGTGCTCTTGTAAATCCAGCAACGGCCCAGCTCAAGGTGTACGACGTGAGCGGAAAGGTGGTCGCCGATTATTCCAGCGTGTTGCGGCGGATGAAGACAGGCGACAAGGTGATGAACATGCTGCCCTCAACGCTTCCGAACGGCGTGTATGTGGCAAGACTTTCTGATGGCGGCAGGTACTTGTCGGAGAGATTTGTGACCGCAAAATAGCCTGCTGTTTGCATTGACAGAAAATAGCCCGGAGCGGATAAGCCGGGCTATTTTTTTTGGATGCGTGCAAAATCCGCCGATCGTTGGTCGGCGAGTTTTCCTGTCATGGCATCCCGCTCATCTCGTCACGACAAACGACGAGGACATCGTTGATCTCCTGCCGGTAATTGACATTAGATAGGTGCCCATTGACAATCCCGATACTGGGATATTCAGGGTTCCGTTATATGCCTGATGGGTGGCTGAATAGATTCTTTTTCCGGCAATAGTAAACAGTCCAATGGTGACTGGGCCATCAGACGAGGGCAAGGATATGGCAATATCGCTTTTTCTGATATTGATTTTGAATCCGCCAGCATAGGGCTTTACCATCCCTTGCTGTTGTTTACCACTAATTGTCCCAACTATTTCTGAAAGTGGTCGCCGCCATATTTGATGCATGGCATGTGCAGTTACTGAGGCAAAAATATTGCTTTCACCTACTGCAAGACCGTCGACACCCCATCCTGGTAAACCATCATAAAGTCCTGCCCAGCTTGTACCGCTATCGGTGGACAGAAAAACACTGCCGGCACCAGTCCCGACAAAGATGTGGCTGCCGCTCACGGCAAAAGAAAAGACCCAAGTACTCTCAGGCAAGCCGGAATTGACCTCAGCCCAGGTTGCCCCGTTATTGGAGAAGCGGTAAACGCCACCCTCACAACTCCCGGCAAAGATGTTGTTGCCGCTCGCGGCAAGATGCCAGCAGTTTAAAGCAGGCAAGCCCGAATTGACCGGGGTCCAGGTTGCCCCGTTATTGGAGGAATGGAAAACACCACTGCCATTGGTTCCGGCAAAAACATTTCCGTCGCTTACTGCAAAAGAATAAACGGCCGCACCCGTGAGTCCGGAGTCGGCCTCGGTCCAACTTGTCCCGTTATTGGTGGAGAGAAAAACTTTGCGATTATCAGTCCCGGCAAAGATGTTGCTGCCGCTCACGGCAAGAGAATAGACCGAAATATTCGCAGGTAAGCCGGAATTGACCGCAGTCCAGCTTGTACCGTTGTTGGTGGAAAGAAAGACGCCGCCACCAGCCCCGGCAAAGATGTTGCTGCCGTTTACGGCAAGAGACCAAACCATCCCCGAGCCGCCGGAATTGACGGCAGTCCAGTTGGTGTCGTTTTCGGCGCATCGAAAAACGCCACCGCCAAGAATCCCGGCAAAGATGTTGCCGTTGCTCGCGGCAAGGCACATTTCAGCGGCACCGACAAAACGATTATGGTCAATTTGCAGCCATTGAGCGCTTACCGTATGCGAAAATAAAACCAGAATTCCCACACCTACGATAAGATTTCCAATAGTGTTTTTCATAGAGACCCTCCTTGCATGCTGGTTATTTCGTCACAACAAACGGCGAATACTGAGTGGTATTGTTGCCTCTAATTGACACTA
>CAVWBU010000019.1:0-167156 GCA_963753345.1 uncultured Fibrobacterota bacterium | reverse complement strand
GGTCTTGCCCGCGCCCGACGCGCCCACGAGCGACACCATCTCGCCTTTCTCGATCGCAAAGGACGGCGCCGCGGATCACGTCGAGGGCGCCCGCGTCGTCAACGAACGTTCTTGTCAAACCGGAAACAGCGACCATGCTCACGGGCGTCCCCTACTCTATCCGGATGCTGTCGGCGGGGGGCACGCGCGAGGCGCTCCACGCCGGGTACAGCGTTGCCAGAAAACAGATGACGTTTGCCGCTATGTAAATGGCGATGATATCGCTCCACTGGATGAGCACCGGCAGCTTGTCGATAAAGTAAATGTCCCCCGGCAGGGGGATGAACCTGAAGCGGAGTCCTGCAGCCAGCACACCAGCACGCCGAGCGCCACGCCGAGCGTGGACCCGAGCACGCCGATCACCACGCCGTTGAACATGAATATCCGCATGATGCCGCCGCTCGTGGCGCCCATGCCCATGAGGATGCCGATCTCGCGACGCTTCTCGATGATCATCATCACGAGCGACGACACGATGTTGAACCCCGCAACAAGGATGATGAGCGATATCACGAGGAAAATCACATACCGCTTCGAGCCGCATCCAGTCGAACAGCGACTTGTTCTGCGATTTCCAGTCGATGCAGCGGTACGGATAGCCGCCGAGCGAGTCCTTGACATTATGCGCAATCGCGTCGGCCCGGAACATGTCGCTGGTGCGGATGGCGATGCCCTCCACGCCGTTCATGGAGAACAGGCTCTGGCACGCCTGGATGGAAATGTAGACGAGGTTGAGGTCGTATTCGTACATGCCGGTTTCGAAGATGCCGCGCACCACGAACCGCGCCATGGGGATGGACGTGATTTCGCCGTTTGCCGCCTCGGCCGTAAGGCCCCCCACCACCACCTCGGCGCCGGGACGCACGCCCATCTTATCGGCCATGCCGATGCCGAGGACGATGCCGGGAAGCTTCCGGTTCCTGCTTGAAAATGCGGAATCCAGCGCGAATTTCCCGAACGTTATCTTGCGGCCCACCTCGGTGACCGTGGTCTCGGTCGCCGCAATTGCGCCGGTGATCATCACGCCTTCCTTCACCGATTCGTACTCTATGCCGCCCTTTTCCATGATATAGGGCGTTGCCGCGACAACATTCGGACACTTGAGAATGCGCAACCGCAGGGAATCGTAGTTCGCAATCGGCCTGCCGTAGTATTGGAGGATCTTTGCGTGCGCCGTGATGCCCACGATCCTGTCGCGCACTTCTTTTTCGAACCCGTTGGCAATGGAAAGCGCCACCACGAGCACCAGCGACCCGAGAAACACGCCCGCCGCCGACGTCCAGGTGATAAAGGAAATGAACCCCATCCTGCGCCTGCCGCGCAGGTACCGCATGGCAACAAACAGCTCGAAGGGGCGGGCCATTGCTACTCCGGCCTCATGAGGGGAAACAGGATCACGTCGCGCAGGTTGGGCGCATTTGTCAAGAGCGCGACCACCCGGTCCACGCCCATGCCCCAGCCGGAGATGGGCGGCATGCCGTATTCCATGCACAGGAGGAAGTCGTTGTCCACCTCCATGGCCTCCAGGTCGCCGTGCGCGCGGGCGGCAGCCTGTTCTTCGAAGCGCTGCGCCTGGTCGATGGGGTCCACGAGCTCGGAATACGCATTGACGATTTCCCAGCCGTTCACCACGAGCTGGAACCGGTCCACCACGGCGGGGTTTGCGTCGTTCTTGCGCGCCAGCGGCGACAGGTCGAGTGGGTGATGGATCACGAACACCGGGTTGACAAGCGCGGGACGCGACACTTTCTTGTACAGCAGGTCGACCAGGTTGCCCCGGCCCGCGTGGGCGACGTCGACGTCGCCCTCAAAGGTGATGCCCTTGGCCTTGATCTGCGCAAGCAGCTCCTCTTTTGTCGCGCACAGGTTGATGTCGATGCCGCAGTCCTTGAAAATCAGGTCGCGGAAGGAAATCCGGGGCCATGCGCCGTCAAAGGAAATCTGCGTGTCTTCGTAGGTGATGGAAAGGCCGCCGCAGACCTCCATGAGCAGGTGCTTGATGAGCTGTTCGGTGAAATTCATGTTGTCCTCGTAGTTCCAGTAGGCGCAGTAGTACTCGAGGAGCGTGAAGTCGGGAAGGTGCGACGCGTCGAGGCCTTCGTTGCGGAAGCAGCGCGCGAACTCGTACACGCGCTCGAACCCGCCCGCAATCGCGCGCTTGAGGTACGTTTCGGGCGCGATCCGCAGGTACACGTCGATGTCAAGCGCGTTGTGGTGGGTGATGAACGGCCGCGCCAGCGCGCCGCACGCCTTGTTGGCCAGCACCGGCGTGTCTATTTCCACAAAGCTGTTTTTGTCAAGGAACTCGCGGATGGTGCGGATGATCCGTGTGCGCTTCTTGAACCGCTCCATGTGCTCGGGCGCCGTGATGAGGTCGAGATACCTGCGGCGGTACACCAGTTCCTGGTCGGTAAGGCCGTGGAACTTCTCCGGCAAGGGCCGCAGCGATTTGGACAGAAACGTCCAGCCCGACACGTCGATGGTCTTTTCGCCCGTGCGCGTGGTGATGATCTCGCCTTCGACGCCGACAAAATCCCCCATGTCAACAGCCTTCATGAACAGCTCGAACTGCTGCGCCAGCTTGTTCTTCTGGAGGGCGAACTGCATGGTGCCGGAGCAATCGAGCAGGTGGCAGAACGTGAGCTTGCCGAACCCCCGGATGGCAATCACGCGGCCCGCGGCCCGCACCGGCTTGGTGCCGTCGGCAAGCTTCTTCGCGTCGGCAAGCAGGTGCGTCTTCTCGAAGCGCTCCGCATACGGAAGCACGCCGCTTTCGCGCAGCATTTTGATTTTGTCAATGCGTACCGCTCTCTGGTCGTTCGGCGCCCCGGCTAGTTCCACGATACCAAGCTCCTTTTACCAATTACCAAGTGAGTTGCTGAGAGAATATTAAAAAATAGTTGTTTCTGGGGGTGAAACGATGGGGAATAGAAAGAAGACTTGGGCGCCCCGCCGAAGACGGCGGCGGCCCTCCCTCCGGGCTCGGCTGTTCGCCTCGTTGCCGGACCGCCCCGATGGCCTTCGGCCAGGGTCGGCCGGCAATTCGCTATAGCTCACCCTCCGGTCCGGCCTGGCGCGCGGCAGAGGGAAGATGTCTTTTAGTCAAGGTCGATTTTCCGCCATCCGGATTACACTGGTAATCGGGTATAGCTATCAGTATTCCACAACTCTTCGTGGGTGCCCCCCAGCCGAGGATTGATTCTCGCACGTAAACTTACTTGGGGGCCACCCAGGAGGGGGTAGCGGAGGACACCGCAGGCCACAGGCCGAGGAGGCCGAAGCGAGGGGGATTCTTCCCCCCATGAGAGCTTTATTTCTTTTCGGGGCTGGATTGCGGAACTTTAGTTGACAATGTCAAATACTGCCTTATGATTTTCACGTACTCTTCCTCGGGCTGCACGCCGGTAAGCGAGGCCACCATCGTTGTTTCCTTCACAAATACGACGAACGGAATGCTCCCAACCCCGAACTTCTGGGCCGCCTCCGGCACCTGGTCAAGGTTTATGCTGTAGAACGACACCCTGCCCTTGTACTCCTCCGCGATCTTGTCGAGCAACGGCGCAAGCATCCTGCACGGCGCGCACCAGTCCGCATACAGGTCGAACACCACAAGCGAATCGCGGGCGCTGTTCATGGCGGTGGCCACCTCGCCTATCGTGAGAATGCGGGGCAGGTGAGACTTCACTTCTGCGTGCCTGCCGCACGAGAAGTGGAGCGGCAGAAGCGTGAATGACAGGACGACCAGGAGGGTTCCGGAAACTCTTTTCAGATTGGCCATGCGGTAAATATACTATCTCTTCATTTCTTCTCCAGGCTTTTCTAAATTCTATTGCCCGAAAAATCGCGGCGAGGTATTTTACAGGCCTGCAAAAATTAAATCGGTCCCTTCGTCTAGTGGTTAGGACACAGGATTTTCATTCCTGCAACATGGGTTCGATTCCCATAGGGACTACCATTCATAATAAGGAAAGGACTTGCAGGTTTTGTCTGCAAGTCCTTTTTTTGTGAAAGTGTCCGCTTGTTGATGCCGCCTTGGTTTCTCCATAGGCGACCGATCGGATTTTGGGCCGAACCCAGTGACAATCCGCACTCAACAGCTTTCTTGCACCAATCTCAACTTCCCAACCCCTCAACTCATCAACTCGTGCCTTGACCTACGGGACAATAAACTTGCTTTTCGACTAACGAATACGTAGTTTTTGCAAAGTGGCCATGCAGTCGGCAAATAGGCGGTTTGCGGCTTGAGTAGCGAGGAACCTGATTAAACGAAAAAGGAAATGCAGCGATTAAGATGGTTGACCATTAGGGCGTTTGATGACTAATACCCGTTAGCCGACAATATTCGGAAGGTCCACGTGCTCATTATTCTTATTCGGAAAGGATCAGGAATATGAGACTAATCCTAATGACTCTTCCTGTTTTGCTGCTTTCATGCTCTATATTAAGTTCCTTATTTACTCCACAGAATGATAACTCTTATCCCTCGGGTTGGGAATATCCCCCAAACAGCCATGATGGCGCAATCGTCAGCCTTCTTCTTCAGAAGAATAATATTCAAGCGAGTGTCCAATCGGTGGCCCATACTTCTAATGAATTGGGAACAGTCATTTCCATACAGCTTAACGGGAATTCCAACGGGTATCCCGATTCAATTGACACCTTCTTTGTACCGCAAGAAATCTGTCATCTCGAAAGCTTGGGCCAGTTGTGGTTAGACAATCTCAGATTCAAAGTACTGTTTATTCCTGCAACGTTCGATACCTTTTCGAATGTTTACGATTTAAGCCTGCGCGGTAATTACCAAACTGGAATACCAGAGAACTTGTCTTTCTTTCCCAAGGTCGCATATTTCTATCTTGACAGTAATCGCTTGAATGTTTTGGATTCGATCAATATTAATCCCGACGTGCTATACCTTCTTAGCCTTACCAACAATAAGCTTTCTCGAATTCCTTTGGATATCGCATCACTAACACATCTAGTGTATCTTTATCTTTCAAATAACAATATTGATTCTTTGCCAATTGAGATAATGAGTCTTCCAATGCTTCGTACTTTCCAAGTGCGCAACAATCTGCTATGCTCGATATCAGATAGCATGTCCCAATTTATCTTTTCTTTTGACTCGACGTGGAAATCGACACAGCGCTGCTCAGGCACACCTTAGCCTATGGAATGCTGACATGGACATATTGACCAAGATAGGAATAACGGCTAACAAGGCCTTTAAGCCATGACCGGCCGAAATCGTAATGCAGTCGTACCGGCGGCTTAAGGCCACGTTGGCCGATCACATAAATCCATCTCACTGATTCTTTGAGGTACATCTCTTATGTGCATATCAACATTGTCAAGGCTGAACCATAGTTCGAAAATAATTGCAGCTGTTTTGGGTTTGGCCATATCGTGCACGTCAGTTGACAAAAGTGTCTCGCCGACCAGCACACCGACACTGCCAGGAATGCACCTGATAACTGGCGGGACGTTCACGATGGGGTCAAGTGATACAACTGATGCTGGCGCACAGCCAGTGCATCAAGTTACAGTCTCGACATTTTACATGGATAGCACTGACGTGACACAAGCGGATTATTACAAACTCATGAAATTGAATAATGCCAATTCTGCCACCGACTCGAATATGCCAATGGATGCTGTAACCTGGTTTGATGCGGTATTATACTGCAACGCTCGCAGCAAGCGTGACGGCAAGGACACTGTGTACACGTATACATCAGTCACATATTTCAATAACCCTTCCACGGTGTGCTCACTCCTAACGAATCTCACCAATGATTTTACCAAGAAGGGTTACCGTCTGCCGACAGAGGCTGAATGGGAGTATGCATGCCGGGCGGGAACAACCACAGCATACTGGTGGGGGGCTGATACCAACGGCTCAGGTGCCAGCGCATGGTGGAACTGTAACGGCACGCAGCCTGTAGCGACGAAACTGCCGAATCGTTGGGGTCTTTACGATATGGTGGGAAATGTGTCGCAGTGGTGCAACGACTGGTATGGGGCATATTCAGCCGGATCACAAACAGACCCAACGGGACCGGCAAGTGGTACGTACCGCGTTATACGTGGGGGCTCATGGGGCAACGCCTTTGTTCTCCTCCGTAGCGCCACCCGCTTCCTACTCGATCCGGGTTATTGTTGCGACAGCGGGTTTCGCGTTGTGCTGGTCTATTGAAGTTGAAAGTATCTATTCGCAAGTAGGGGCATCTTGCAAAAGGCAATATCGGCTAACAACGCGCTCAATCATGACCTTCCGCAATTGCAAACGGCTTTGGTTTGCGGGCGGTTGGTTCTCAACACAAGATTGGTGGAAGTCAACGGTTTGCGTTTTTGCTTCTTAATCATAGAGCAGTACGCGCGCCGTTAACCGCCGCTCCTTCATGCTGCCCATGATGAGATATATTCCATTTCCTACTCTGTTGCCCTGACTATCGATGCCCGTCCAGATCGCGCGATAGGTATCCGCGGTCCGTTTTAAATCATTGCCGGAAATCAAGGTCTTCACCAGCCGGCCCTGGAGATTGAATATGCGCACCGAAAAAGGCGCCTCAACGCCCTGCACCAAAATCGTGAACCGCGTTCCCCGGTTCGGCGAAACGGTAAGGAACAACGGATTCCTGCGCGCCGGCGGCACAACCTTCACAGCGAGGCTGGTACAGTAGCAGCTGTCTGCATTGAATTGGAGCGTGGTGTCCGGGTTCTTGGGTGAATGGTCGAAGCAATCTTTCGCGGGAATCGCGCAGGTGTGCGCGCCCGGACCGTCCCCTGTTGTTATTTCCGGGCCTATGGGCGGCCAGGGCGAGGCGTTCCACCAGGCAGGTTTTTCGGAACGATACAACGACGTGGGCAATGTCTGCTGAGTCAGGTAAGTCGCGGAGTCCTCGCCCGCGGGAATATTGCTGCGCCAAATCACCTCATTCGTGGCCACGTCGTAATTTCCACCGCGAATCATGGTTGATTTCACCAGGGGATCGTAATTAATCGTATCACTGATGTAATCCCACCATCCAAGGGCATACACGGCGAATCGATCGTCCTGTCCTGTCCAGTTGGCCGGATCGAGCTCGTAATAGCGGTGCCAGCCGCTGCAACCGACCACATTGCCGACAAGGCTCATGTACAGGTTCCAGGCATCCACCCGGACCGCGTGCGTGCCATTGATGTAAAGGCTGTCCATGGGGCCGTCATACCCGATAAAACGGTTCCTGAAGGTCGTCATTTGGCTTCCCGAGCCCCAGTATACGTCATTGTCATAAGCGGTGGCGATGTTCCCCTCGACGAGGTTTTGAAAAGAATGGCACATATGCGTTTCAATGGAGCAGAACTGCCAGGCGGTCTGTGCGCCGTTTTGGAAAGTGTTCTTTTGAATGTAATTATAGGCAATCGCGCATCCGCTTATCCAATTAATGGTGACGAGGGGGCCGACCACGCTGCTTATTATATTGTTCTCAACAAGCGCGCCTGAAACGTCCCCCAGTTCGACGCCGTAGCGCGTGGGCCCGAACGGAAGCTGGCTGTCGTGGATGTAGCAATCGCGCACCTCGGGCCGGAAACAATAAAGGACAAAGGCGATGGCCGAACGTGCAGGATACGCCACCTCGACACCCCGGGCCCAGCTGCAGTCGCAGAATTCGAAATCAACGGCCCTGGAGCTGTTGTTTCTGGAGTCAATCCTCAAGTCTTCGATACCCGCGTTTTTCATGTTTCCGGCCCAAAAGAATACTTGGGGTGCGAGAGCGCTTTTGAAGGTGTAATACAACGGCACCTGGATGGTGATTTGGCGGGTTGCGGCATTGATAGCGGTGATTTCGTTCATTTGCCCCTGCGCCCGGTCTGTGCCGTTGGCAAAATTGCCGTCATCGGCCCGCGAATAAGTGGTTTGGACTCCGCCGACTCCGGGCACATGCACCAGCGTGGTATCGTTGTGCTGGTCCAGGACAATGGCTTGCCCCACGCTTAAGCCGGCAACGCTCGCAAGTGTCAAGACCGTATCTCCCTTGGTGTAGCCCGCAGTCCAATCAATGACCTTGCCTACTGCTCCGCCGGGATATCCTCCGCTGGCAGGAGAGAACAATATCCGGTCGCCAGTGACAAGCGTGGTGCGATTCGCTCCGGCGCCCCGGAGGATTATGGGATGATTGATGACAAGGGCCGTGGAGACGCGGTAGGTGCCTGACGGCAGGTAGATCACCTGATCGTTGGGGCAGGCATTGATGGTGCTTTGGATGATGGAGGCCGCATCGGTCGCAGCGTTGCCATACGCCGCGGAATCGATGGTCTTGTAGATAGCGGTACGGTGGGGAATGCCGCCCGGGATGCCCACGTTGCCTTCCCAGGTGACCGTACGGTCCGAGGGAAGGATGTCTGCATAGCAGGTCGCTGCAACAATGAGTCCGGTCGCGAAAAGAAGCTCTTTCATAAAACAGCTCCATGCTTTGCTGAATTGACCGAAAGGTAATTGCTTTTTTCGCGAGCCGGTGGGCGTATAAGGAGAGTTTCTTTACAGACGCTCATCTTTCCCCCCGCTTTCCCGTTCTACCCCTTCGGGTCCCTCTTCAGGGATGCCCGAACCGTCGGGGTACTTCGAAGCGTCGCCCCCCGTCGGGGACTTCGAAGCGTCGCCGACGTCCGCATCTTGAACGGCTTCAAGAGAAAATATAGGTATCTCCATCCGCCATTGTCAAAAATGGAAATGCCGGCCCTGGCGGCGCTGGTGCGTCTGGCGGAGGCCTGATTGGCGGATACAAGTTTGTGAAGCCGGCGGTTCTCATGAGATAAGCCAGCGATGAATGCAACGGAACACCGGGCGTCCGGCGAGGACGCCCTTTCTTTTCCGGGAGGCCAACCCTGGAGCGGCCGGCATGTGGTCCGCTCAAACCTGCGTCTCGGCCGAACGTAAGCCGAAAGTATATTGACACGGTATAAGCTCGAACAATATTTTATTACCCACAACCTGCAGCATGCTGTTGATCAATCCCCACGATGAAGCGGGGTAATGAAGAGATTTGTTCGACACATCTGGAGTAAAGCTTCACCAGGGGCGGTAGCGCACATCATGAAAACGCTTAACCAGCTGTTTCTGTTCCTAACGGTACTCCTTTTTTGTGCGGATGAGGCGCCGGCGTTGTCCTATTTCCCTTCCACCGACACCCTCAACCTTTCAGTGCAGAGGCCTGCAGGGTACGAAAATTGCGCCCAGAAGGGTTCCTATTTGACTCCCAGTTGGGTGGGTGAATATCCCGAATGGGACTACTATGACGTTTTAGGGAATCATCTGGTCGAAGGATTCAATCTTTTTGATATGTCGATGAATGGAAATGCGGGTGGTGAACAATCCAACGTCGCTGTGTCTACCATGCTGAGAAGGTGGTTAAACGGCATGGTCCAGGTCGGCGACATGGCCGATAACCGCGGGGTCATGGCCATGGTTGGCGATAGGATTCCAACCCAATTTACACCGTTTACGTTCAATCAGAGCTTATTTTGCGGCGCGCGAATTGACGGATTTTTTGATTTGCTCGGCGGAATGAATGAGGTTACCTTCATCAACTCACGAATCTCAAATACGGGAATTTACGACTACGGGCAATACCTGCTGAACAACCAAGTGCTCCCCGGGGCAGACTGGCTCCACGGGATTCACGTGAACAAACAAATCAAGGACATTCTTAGTATCGGGGGCACGTTGCTGGATGCACGCAATCAGGTCACCGGCAAGCCGGGCTCCATGGCAGGCTCGCTCAACGATTCTTTTCCAAACACTCCGAGCGCGCTGCAAATCTACGGGCTTAACGGCAGTTGTAACCTTCCAAGGTTCAAGGCCTACGGCGAATGGGCCCAGAGCCAGGAAGTGATTGACGGTCATTCCCGACCGGCGCCGGGAAATGCGGTCGCCCTCAATGCTGTGGCCAACATTTTCGAAAAATTCAAATTGGGCGGCGAAGGGTATATTGTCAACCACAATTACAAGACGGCGTTTTACGACCCGGCTTTTCCCACTGGAGATTCTTCGGCCCACAAATACCTGTATCAACTCGTAGAGGACAACGACGACAGGGACCAATTTCCGGAAAACGGCAAGGATTACAAGTTAAATTTGCTTCCGGCGGAAGGGGGAGATTGGGACGGGGTGATACCGGCAAAATATGATAAGAACAAAAACGGCATTTACGACTGGGAGGAAGATTTTTTGAATTACGATTGCGATCCTCCCAAATCGGACTTGTATTTCGATAGAAACAACAATGGAGTGCCGGACGATATTGAAGACGACGCGTACCCGGATTATCCCTATGTTCCGAGTTACTATCTTTCCGGCGAGCGATATTTGCGGCAGGACAGCAAAACCGGCAAATGGATTGCGGACGTTGTGCAGGATTCTGCCGACATCAGCTTCAACATGGAACGGCAGGTGAGCAAGGGACTCGATGGTTTTCATCTGCATGCGGAATATGATATTCTTCCCAAACTCAGTCTTACCCTCGGCGGGATTTTCGAGAAGAGCGAGTTGAATTCATTTCAACTGACCTATCAGAATGGGCAACCGCTGGATTATCTCTATGCTCCGGAAAAGGACATCGACCTTTACTCCCTGATAGGGTACCAGAAAGATTTTGCGGAAGATAAAAAGCTTACCGTTAAGAATTATCTCCGCTACGTACAGGACAACATTCCCAACCACACACTTGCCTCAAATGTGGACATAATTCTCCCCCAGTTCCCCCAGGAGCGCGTGACGAATGATATGCTGTACACTACCGTTGTGGATCACCTGGATTACCGCGATGCGGTCGTCGAGATGTTGATAGCGCAGTACGAGATTTACAAGAACCGCGGCTTCAATTTCACCACGAGAGGTAAGTACGAGTTTACCAAACATTTTCCTCATCTCGACTTCAATTATGCCGACGAAAATATCTCTTCGTTGTACCTCGTAAACAAATGCGAATATATCTGGCTCCTCCCATTTCTAAAAGACATGTTTTTGACCCCGAAGTACAAGAACATCTACAATTGGGACGATTACGGCCCCAGATCGGACTCCCTCATGGACGGTAAATATCATCATAATACCATGTCGAACAACGCCTATCTGGAGTACGATTGGAAGTTCACCCCGAAAACCTCGATATCCACCGGCTATCAGTTCGAGCTTTTCAACGACTTCTACGATCCGCTGCAAAACTATTATCATCAAAACCTGACATTTCAATTGATGATTAAGGACAGGTATGCCGGATTGAACACGATATTAACGACGGGAGTCGCTTTATTCAATTACGTTTTCTACAGTTCACCGGGGATGGTCCATCATCCGTACAACGATCCGATTGCTCCCAGTCCAGACGGTAACCCGTATCCGATAACCGGCAACATGCATTCATACTATGTGTTCCTTCAGGTCCACTGTGGCCTCTAGGGCCAAATTAAAACCGTCCGCATTTGCAAACACTTTTGGCCAGCGGTCGGCCGGTTCTTCAAACAAGATTTATCTGAGGGCAATGCAATGAAATCATTCCCTCAGGGGAAAATGGCGGCCTTACCCGCTTGGGGCAAAATAAACCTCCTGTCGGCTCACCTCACCATCACCACCCTTTTCACAACACTCTGCCCGTCAACCGAACATCGCACAAAGTAAACGCCGTTGTTCATCATTGTTTCGTTGCCCGGCGCCGCGGGCCTCGCCTGGTGCCAGCCGGTCTCCTGGCGCAAGGCCGGGATTTTCACAATTGCCTCTTTCCGCCTCGCGTCAAGGATTTCCACGGAAACATTCGCGGGTTGGCTGATATAATACCGTATGATCCCTCCTGCCGTTGCAATGCGCATAGAGGCCGGCGTCATGCGCGCCGCCGGACAAACCGGCCCGCGAACCGACACCGGGGGCGGCGCCGGAACGGGATACACGGTAAACGACGTGGTTCCCGTAAGCGATCCCGAGGTCGCGTTGACGGTCACCATGCCGGGGGTGAACGTGGAACGAATTGCCACCTTGCACATGCCGCCTTCGGCGGTGAGCTCCGGGTCGCCGGGCGAATGATAATTCGCGCCGCCGGCGCCGATCATCTGGTCGGCCCCTCCGCGGTAATTCCCGGGCCCGGACACGCTGAAGGTGACGTTGTTGCTTGCCGTGGGACACCAGTTGTTGTTTGCGTCCACGACCGTGGCCAGAACAAATGCCGCGTCCGAGCCGTTCGCCGTTATCCTGAAGGTGTCGCCGGTGGCCGGGTTTACAATGGGCGCAGCTACGGTGAGCAGTATGTGGTCCGGATTTCCGGCGGTGACTTTCTGGTCGGAGCACACCACGTTTCCGCTTGCGTCAAGGCCCTGGGCCGTGACCGTGCCCGACTGCCAGGTTACGTTCCAAGAACATTGGTGTGCAAGAAGCGCGGTGCCGCTGCCCGAGTCCGGATAGGGCGTTTGATCGGTGCCCTGCTTGACCCCGTTGACAAGCAGCCGCACCGAGGGACAGTTGGAAAACGCATTCTCCGTTATCCCGCCCGAACGGTTCCAGTGGTGCGCGAGATACACCACGGGTCTTACCGAATAGGGGAACCAGTTCGCGGCGTATATTTTGTAAAGCATTTTCGGGATCCGGTTCCCGTCCATCATGGAGCAGGCGAAATTTCTGCCCAGCCCGCTTTCGCCGGGCGATTCGGCCATGTACCACTGGCACATGCCGAAGGCCTTCACGTTCTTGCCGCTTTTCCAGGTTGACATATAATACTGAGCGAACGTGAGCTCGCCGTCGTAGTCGAATCGCGTCCCCGTTTTGCCCCAGCCCTCGGCGCCGTAGCACGGCTTGTTGGGCTCCATTCCCTTCAATCCCACTTCGCATCCGTTAAGCGAGCATGATATCACCTGATCGACGGCCATGTCGGATTGGTCGTTGCCCCGGTCACTCTGCGCGCGCGGCATAAGCGTGTCCCATTTGACCACCGTGTCCCAGAGCGTGACGTTGTAATCATGGTCGATGGGCGCGTTGGCGCATTCCCAGGCCGCGATGCACGGGTCGTTTCTGTCCCGCACGATCATGTCGCGATGGCATTCGCTCTTGAGCGCCATGTTGTACGCAGCCTGTGCCGGTGTATAATTGACATCCAGGGCCTGGGTCATAAACGTGCCTTCGTCATCGCCGCTGGGTTGGATGATGCAGACGCCGAACGCATCGCCGGCTTCCACGAATTCGTGCGAGCAGGTGGAATGGCCGGGCCGCAACCATCGTCCGCCGCATTCGGCGAGTACTTTGGCATCGCGCCACAGTTGTTCCTCCGGAACCGCGGTTCCCAGCGCCGGGTAATCGTACCGTTGGGCAGCACCCCATAAATAGTGCGGATGGCCGTTGAAAATGGGAAAATTGGCGTCCCACGTGAGGGTCCGGATTCCCAGCGGGCTTGTGAAAACGTCGACCGTTTGCCCGCCTACCTTCACTATGTGGTATACCTTGTACATGTACGGCCTGCCGTAGATGCTCGCATTTGGATACCACAGATGAGGGCTGCTTACCGTTCCCGTCTGGTCGAACACGTAACATGCGCCCGCGTTGACGGCATGAGAATCGTTGTTCGACAGGACGACGTTGCCGGCCGAGTCCACCACGTTGGTCGTGAGGGAAACGGTGACAGCCGCGCTGTTTTCATTTTGAACGTTGGTAAGGATTCGCACCGTGGCCGACGCGTCCGAGGCCGACATCGTTGCCACGCACGTGCCCCAGTTATTCACAACGGAGAACACATTGAGGGGAATGTGCACCTTGTCGGTCACGTGCATCCACACGGGCCGGAATAATCCGCCGTCGCCCTGGCCGAACCGGAAATTTTCCGAAAAAAACGGATAGGTGAACCAGCCCGAGCCGGTGGATACCCGGACCGCCAGAACATTGTCGCTGCCGCCGAATTTCACGTACGGCGTGATGTCCACAACAAACGGCAGGAACCCGATTACGTGCGTGGCCTGAGGGTTCACCGCGCTGTTGCCGGGAATAAACGTCTTGTTGATATACACCTGCGCGCCTATATGAGCGCCCTCGAACTCGATAAAGATTTTTCTCCCCGCATACCCGTTGTCAAGGGTGAAATGTTTCCGGTACCAGCCGGTGATCCCCAGGAGCGAGCCCGCGTTTCCGCCGGCATCCATGTTCAGGAACGTGTTCATGTCGTTCCAGGTGTGCGGGATGCCGACCGTGCTCCACGACGCGTCGTTAAACGCTGTGTCCTGGGCGTTGATAGGATCTGCCTGGATGAATTTCCACCCTCCCTGGAATCCGCTCAGATTGATTCTTGCGCGGTTGCTCGGTTCGCCGCTGTAGGTTTGGGCAAGGCAGGCTGATGAAAAACCTGCCAGGGTGATGATGAGTGAAGCAAGAATGATAAGTGATCGCATGGTCCTCCCTATACTTTTGATAATTTGACATGACGGGAATCAAAGAATCCCAAGGTAACAAACTGCAGCATTACTTCCGTTTCCACTCTTCATTTCTTACCCCCGTGTAACCTCTCCCCGCCATTTACAATGGCGACCCTCCCCGACGCAGGGAGGGTGGAGGAATAACCGGAAATTCTGCATGTACCCCTCTCTGTGTCGGAGAGGGGTGGCCGCTTTGGCGGCCGGGGTGAGGTTACACGGTGCCAGGAGAGCAATCTTTGGGTCAGTAAATCGTTATCGTCCCTCTCTGCCTTATGTCAAGCGACGATGAGCCCACGAGCACATCGATCGGACCAGGCTCCACCACCCACGACGAAACATTGTCGTCATAGTATTCCAGGTCCTGCTCAACGAGATTGAAGGTGACGGTCTTTGTTTCGCCGACCCCGAGGGGCACACGGCGGAAGCCGCGTATGTCTTTGTAACGCCTCGGCAGGTTGCTCTGCTCGTCGTGCAGGTACAACTGGACCACTTCATCACCGGCGCGGGTTCCGGAGTTCTTCACGTCGACCGAGACGGCGAACGTGTCGCCGGGATACCCTCCCGCGGGCGAAATCTGCAGATTGCTGTATGCGAATGTGGTGTAGCTCAGGCCGTGTCCGAAGCAGAACAGCGGTTTCATATTATGATAGTCGAAATACGGATATCCCCTTCCCTCCCACGCGACCTCATACGTGTCTCCCTGTGCCCATTCCGAAAGCGGAATGCCGAACCTCGGGAGCTGGATCGAGTCTGCCGGGAACGTGAGCGGGGTTTTGCCGCCCGGATTGTAGTCACCGAAAAGCACCTCTGCCATTGCAAGGCAATGGTCTTCGCCCGGATAGAATGACATGATTATTCCCGGCGCCTTTGACCAGTAACCGGAGTCTGCGGCGCTGCCACCCGTGTAAAATACAATGGTTCTCGTCGGATTTACGGCGAGCACTTGTCGCACCAGCTGATCCTGCGTGTCGGGGAGGGATACCGCATCCCTGTCCCATCCCTCGCCCAGATCGTCTGGACCGATGCATACGAGGACATAGTCGGCGTTCGTGAAATCGCCGGTGACCGTAACGTTGGCGCCGCCGATCTGCTTGACCGCACGCGAGGGCGGCGTGGTGTGGACCGGGCAATTCTGGGCGCTGCCGGGCGGGCCGCACCGCGCAGTGTTCGCCCAGGGGCCGACAACGGCTATCGTCACGGGGCTGCTTGTGTCAATAGGGAGCACGTTGTTGTCGTTTTTGGCAAGTATCATGGATTCCCGGGTCACGCGCCGCATGTAATTGTACATGTTGGTATTGAGGATGGAATCCTTGAACTTGTTAATAGTATAGCCCGGTTCAAAACAGCCGGTCTTATACCTGGCCCAGAGCCACCGCCGCGCCTTGTCGTCGAAAAAGCTCTGCGAAATCGTTCCGGGCACCAGGGCCTCAAGCCCGCCGCCCCATGTGTTGGGCGTGCACAGGTCAAGCCCTGCCAAGGCCTTTATCGCGGGATCGCTGGTGCCGCCGTTGTCCCAGTCGGTGAGGATGAATCCCCGAAAGCCCCATGAGTTTTTGAGTATTTCGGTCATGGTGTGCTTGTTTTGCGCGTTATGGAGGCCGTTGACTGAATTGTAAGCGGTCATGATTCCGGTGCTGGGGCCTTCCTGCGCAGCCATGCCGAAGTGGTATGTGTAAAGTTCACGCAGGCTGCGTTCAGACACAAGCACGGGGTAGAACCCCCGCGCGCGCTCAACGTTGTTGCAGCAATAATGTTTTTGAGTGACCATAAGGCCGCTTCTGGTGTCGCCGCGCTCGTCCGCGGCCGCGAACTTCCCATTGACAAAAGGGTCTTCTCCGTACGATTCGGCGGTACGCCCGGCCCGGTTGTCGCGCACGAGGTTCGAAGACGGGCCCAGCATGATGTTGTACCCCCATCCCCTGAAACAATAGCCTTTGTAAATGCCGCCCTGTTCCGCAATCGCCGTGTCCCACGTGGCCGCCATGCCCTCGCCGCAGGGAAACCCGCACGTGCTGCCGATGCCGTACGGACCGTCGCGCCAGGCGACGCCGGGAACCACGCCCGCGCTCCCGCCGTTGATGATCGTCTGTTTGTCGTTGTTGGACATTGTGTGGATGAGATTTTCGATGAACTGCGCAGTATCGCTCCTGCTGGGAACCAGGGAAATCTTCGCCTTATAGGTGCCGGTGGGAGTACCGTTAAACTGACAGGTAAAGTGGATGCTTCTGGTGCCGGGCCAGTTCACTGCGCCGACGTCGCCTTTTGTCATGGTGAGCGGCACCACATCCCCGGTGCCGTCCTTGACAATGGACATCGATACGTTGAACCGGTCGTACGCCCAACCTATGATCCTGTAGCTCACCTTGCCTCTGTATTTGAAGACGCCGCCGGAATTATCGGTGAGCTTGAGAAAAACCAATGGCACTTGGACAGTGTCGATGGCCGTGAGAGTGTCAACAGCCGTCGGCTGGCCGAAAAGCAGGGCGGTGCACGCGAGTTGGATCATTGCGATTTTTTTCAGCATGGCTGTCTCCTCTTATCGGTAAAGGGCAAGTTTGAGATTCTGCCGGTAGGAACCGAAAGAGATCGATGCGAAGTAAACTCCGGCTGCGGCCTTTTCGAGATCAATCGTGCGTTGTGCCGTTCCGTGCGGAAAGCGCCACCTTCTTGACGAGTGCTCCGGATATCGAATAAGATCGAGATGGTCCCTTCGGTCGCCGCCCCTGCAATGTTCCATTCCAAGGTTATTTTCCCCTGTTGAACGGAGTGCCCGGCCATGCGGAAGAACGAAACCGCTTTTTGATTGGCAGCAACGCCGTGTGCCGAGGTCAGTACGGTGGGGAACGCGAAAGTCGCGCTGAGCTTTTCCACCACCTGGGCATTAGTCAGGCCCGCGGCGCAACAGACAAAGCCGAAGAAACATGCAGCTTTTCCGGCAATCATTTCGGCCTCCTCGTATGACGAGTCCGGTTGATCGCTAAAAATCGCATTTGTCCAGGTAACAGTTGTTATGATCCGTTTGTCGCTGCTCGACGGAATATCCCGATTATATCCACCGATTTTTTCTTTCAAGACAGGTCCTGTGCGAACCGTCATCGTGTGAGAACGATGCTCGTCTTTTGCAGGCTTTCTCCGTTGTTAAGAACAACGGCGTACGCCCCTCCCCGGGCGGGAATTCGCTCCAGGGGAAAAGCCGCCTGCCCCGCGCTCATGCGCCTGAGATCGCCCGAAAAATCGGCGACCAGCGCGCCGTCGAGCGAATATATCCTGAGCGACGAAAGCTCCGGCTTTGCAAGAGAGAATACGATGCGTGATCTCGAAACCCTAACCGCCTCGCCCGCCGTACTCTTTCGAGGATTCGAAATCACGGGAACCGCCTTGTCGGTGGGGTACATTCTTACCGACATGCTGTAGCCGTCGCCGCTCATGCTCGTTATGGTGCCGTCGAGCCAGACAAGATTGATGTTCATGCCGTCTATGTGGTCACGCGGCACGCACGGACGGACATTCTTTGCGGCCGATCCGCGCGTGATGGCCACCGAGTCCCAGGTGAGGCCGTTGTCGGCCGTGGTCCACTTGTCAATTTCGAAGTTGGGGTTAACGGTAACAAAATCGGCGGTAGAGATCTTTTTATAATTTGCAAAGCTGGTGTCCGCAAGATTAAACGGGGTTGCGCTGGATTTCACGGCTTGGCGCGACAGGTAAATAACATTCGGGTTTTCGTGGTCGAAAGTCATACCGCCGCAGAATTGCTGCCCCGAAACGCCATCGTTGGCGCCGCTGTTGACAAGCGGCCGCTTGTACCAATAGCTTCCGGTCCACCGCAGGTACCAGTACACGTGAATCGCGTTATTGCTGAAGAACATGTCGTAGAGAATAACGGGATTGTCGTTTTTGTCGTAAGCAATGTCCCACACCGTGCCGCCCGCGCCGTAGGCGCCGGGATATATCACGGTGTCGAGCACGGTGTTCACAATAGGCAATTGCGCCATGGTGGCGATAAGCTTTCCGCTTGCCTGGTAAAACGAGCCGTTCTTGTATTTCATGTAGTAGGTGGGAACCGTGCCGCCGATGGCGCGGTTTTCCCGCTCAATGTCGATATGGATTTCGTCAATGCCGTTTGAAGCGCAGGTGAAATAGGGCTTATACCCGGCCGGGTTGTTTGTGTACAAGTGCATTTCGGTACCCCATGTTTTTCCCCAGTCGTCGCTGGTTCGGAACCAGGGCTCCTGGTTCTGGTCGCGGAAGAAAAGGTAGTAACGCCCGATGGTGCCTTCATTCTTGAGGAAACAAATGCTTGGGTAGCAGGCCCAGGCCAGAATTTTTACCGTAAACGTGTCAAGAGCGGAAATGTCTTCAGGCTGTTTGGAAATACATTCGCTGACCTGGGTGCCGTCGTGACCTGACTGGAATGTCATGACACGGCCGTCAGGCCTTACAATAACGCAGGGATGGTTATGATCATCGGCCGGGTAATGCCACGGCAGCAGCACCTGGCTCGTGGTTTTAGTGTCGTGATCGTAATAGCCGAGGTACTGGTTTGTCGTATTGGAGGTCCAGGCGACATAGGTGCGTTTGTAAACTCCCGCATAGTAAACGGCCTTGGGGTTTCCGTACCAGGTCCAGCAGCCGTTATCGGTGATTGAGGAAAAACTCTCGCCCGGCTGCGGTATCGTTTGCGCGGCGGGTTGCCTTGGGATTAAGAGCAAGCCGTGATCAACAGGCTCGACAGAGCGATTAACTTGATGGACATGATTGTTGCCTCCCTCAATTGGTGACAGCTGCAATACCCTGTTCAATATTCTATTGGTATAACATAATGGAATAGACCCGGTCACGATTCAAAATCCTCCGGTACACGGGAAATTCCGTTACACGTTCGTGTAACGGATAATGGCCTTCCGGCTATCATTTTCCGCCAAGGCCGGCCACACGTGTTTATGTTATTACCTGAGAACCTTATACAACCAGTCTCGTAAACGATGACCTTTTTCGCGAACGTAAACGTGCTTTCGTGCACGCGATTCGGCACGAGCCGGCAAATCCGTCGGTCAATCACCTGCTTTCTTGAAGAATTTCCTGTTTTTAACCAATAGATTTGGAGGCTTTATGAGAATTTCGAGGCGCATCGCTCACAAATGGTTTTTGGCGCTCGCTGCACTGTCTGTGTTTGCCCTCTCGGGATCCGTTTGGGCCGCAGGCGGGACCCAGAAGCTGGTGATAGCCAACGATTGCCCTATTACGCTGTGGATCCATTTTACCGAAACGCCGTATACCGCGCCCATCAACGGCGCAGCGGCTCAGAAATTGCTCCCCAACGACACTCTGGTGTACGATTCCGTGCCGAATTTCGGGTCCGGAAGGTGCTGGGCCTATTATCATGATCCGGGTGCCAAGACCAGTCAAGGTGCACCACTCATACCCGAAAATGGATTTGTGGAAATGACCGTGAGCGGCGGGCCCACCGGTGTTCAGAACTACAACATCTCCTTTGTCGACTATGCCACGCTGCCGGTTAAAGTCGTGGGAGGTTGCTCAAGTTGTATCCCGACAATTGTGCCGGTCACCTTTGCCGAGTGGAAGTACCAACTTCTGCACGGGTGTCCCACACAGCTCAACTTCTTTGATACCACCTTGGGAATAGGCATATGCCTTGGTTCCTACGACTACTGCGTCCAACCTGGATACGATACCGGAAATATATACTGCAACAAGATGTGGCTGGGCCACCACCACCACGGTACTGAAGTATACGGCGGTTCGCTCAATCCCGGTTCACCCCAGTCACTATTCGATTCGATTGCCGCATGGCAAAGGGGAACATTTTACCAGGACGCGGATTCTGCCGATTACTGGAAAAAGCCGGAACAAGATTCCCTCGGCAATTGGGTAAATCCCTACAACATCTATGCTAAATGGATCCACAAAACCATGAACTCCCAGGTTTACGCTTTTGCCAACGACGATCATCAGAACCAAAGCGGTTTCCAGGCATGCCCGAATAGTTGCGGCCATGGCGAACTCGACATCACGTGGTGCCCGTGCGAGAATGGGTGCGAGGGAGAAGTGGGCCTGTCGGCCGCGTCGCAGTTCACCCCGGTGATGCGCTTGCAGAACGAGAAGTTCATACGGTATACTCTTTTCTCGCCCAACGGGAGAACAGTACGCTCCGGCGTCGCCACCTCCATGGAAGAGGTGAGCCGGGCGATTTCAAACAGGCTTACGCTTTCGCGGGGCGTGTATTTCGTCGCGCTCTACGGCAAAGACGGGGCCCTGGCCGGAAGCAAGAGGATTCTTGCGTTGTGGTAAGACCCTGTCGCATTCCGTCAATGCGGCCAGTCCGCCTCGGGAGGGTTCTGCGCGGCGGCCGCGTCCCAGGTGAGCGTGACGGTCGTGCCGCTGTTGTTGCCGGTGAGCGAACCCGCCCGGATGTTGAACCCGCCATCCAAAGTGAAGTCCTTCATAAGACGGTAGGTCCCGAACTGGTACGGGTTCGAATTGTTCTGATACATATTGTTGTCGTCAATGATATCGTCTGTCAACACGATCGGAACCTGTACCGGCGCGCGCGCCGGTACAGGACATACGCGTGCAGGTACGGAAACGTGGCCAATGCCGCCACAAACGGAACCAGCAGCCGCGCGACCGACGTTGCCAGCGTTGCCTCGGCGTTCGCTGTGAGCGTCGCTTCCGTGAACACCGGCTCGCACCGAATGTCCACGCGTTGCGGTCCCGGAGCCGAAAGCATGCGCGTGACCCCCATATACCATCCGTACAGCAGCCCGGTCTTTGCAGGATCGTCAAATCCCGCCTTTGCAGCAACGCGCACCCGCGCAATCGAGCAGGTGTGGAGGAGCAACCTGAGCATCCTCAGCACCCAGCGCAGAACTTTTTCGCGGAAGCAAGCGTCGCCGGCAAATACCCAGACCTGTTGTACGCGCTTTGCGCGCACTATCCACGGCGCGGTTTTCTTTCCACGAGGTTCCACCCCTGATTTTTCCGGCGCGGTCTTTTCTTCTTTGGAAACCTGCGGGCCCGGCTCACCGCTGCGCGCCGCGGCGGAGGATTCCACGGAATCTGCGGCCGCATTTTTCTTTTCCTCTTCGGCGGCCGGGCCTTCCCCCTTGTCGTAGAGCTTTTCCTTTGCGTAAACCCGCAGTCCGAACGCAAACACCTCCGGCGTGCCTTTGCGGATGTCAAGAATGCATCGCACCACTCCCGGGTGAAGCCAGGAGAGCCGCACATGGCCTCCGGCTTCGCCCGCCGCGAAGGTTCCGGATCCAACGACGGCGATCGGGGCGAACAGCAGCACAGACGCCAGAGCGAGAAAGAGGAGAATGGCGGCGGTAATTATTGACAGAAGCATATCGGTTCCCGCAGGGACTGAGTGTGGACAAACCTGCGCTATCCCGCGGGCTGCAGCGGAGGGGCCACCGGAGGCGCGGGCTCCTGCGGGGGCGCGATGAGAATGCCGTTTTCGGTGATCACCTGGTCCATAACAATATCGTGGTAGGCGAACGGCAGGCGTTCGTCGGGTCCCATAATCTGGCAGTCAAAAGCTACGCCGTACACCGGGACCCTGCCCTTGAATTCCTTGCAGAACCGGTCGTAGCAGCCCCGGCCCCTGCCGAGCCTGCCGCCATGGACGTCGAACGCCACGCCGGGGCATATCACGAACTGGATGTCGGTCTTGAAAAAATTGTTCCACGTTTCGCGCACCGGCTCGTACACGCCCATGCCGGTGAGGGTAATATCTTTTTCGAGGTTGGCGATCTCGCCCACACCCATGGTGGAATCTTCGTTGGTGTATGGCAGGAGCACGCGCTTTCCGGAAGCGAACATTTCCCGGATAGCGGGCCTCAGGGCGACCTCGGCCCCGGCCTCCACGTACACCAGCACCGATTTCGCCTTTGCAAAGCCGGGCTCCTTTTTCAGGTTTTCCCAGATCGTTGCCGACTTGGCCGCACGCTCCTCGGCGGACAGCGTTGTGCGCCGCGCGATATAGGTCTCGCGTATGGTCTCCTTTTTCTTCTGCACTTCCTGGTCGTGGGTCGGCATGGGCTGGTTGAGGTTGCTTATCTCGTTGATTTCCCGTCGCACCTTTTCGGTATACAGGCGGATCTGGCCCACGAACTTTCCGGCCTGCCGCACGATGTTCGGGATCTCCTTGGACCCGAAGAAGATCAGGATGAGGACCATGATGACGAGAATTTCCGAAAAGTCAAGTCCCATGTTCATTTGGGGCGCTCCCACGTCAGGTACGATACGAGGATGCTCACGCCGTAGATAACAAGCAGCGGCACGGCGAGAAAAAACTGCGACAGCACGTCGGGCGGGGTGATGACCGCGGCGACGATGAAGATGATGACGATGGCGTGGCGCAGCTTGCTAACCAGGAATTTCGGGGTGAGGAGGCCTATCCGCGTGAGGAACCACGAGACCACGGGCATCTCGAAGATGATGCCGCACGCGAGTCCCATCTTGATAAGAAAGGAGATGTATTCGCTTGCCTTGAAATACGGCTCGATGATGCCGGCGCCGAACCTGGTGAGCACCTTGAGCAGGAGCGGAATGGCCAGGTAGGCGAATGTGAGCCCGAGGAAAAAGGAAAACGAAGACGAAATGACGACGGGCAGCACCACCTTCTTTTCCTTGCCGTACAGCCCGGGCGAAACAAACGCCCAGATCTGGTAGAACACATACGGGATCGACACGACAAGGCCGCCCACGAGCGCGATCTTCATGCTGAGCATGACCGCCTCGGCCGGAGCGGTGAAGATGATGTGGGGTTTCGGGTTTGCAAATCGGAGGGGATAGACCATCAACAACGTAAGGATCCTGCGCCACAGGATGAAGCACGGCACGGCAAATATGAAAACGGCTACGATACTTCTTATGAGCCGGCCCCGGAGTTCTTCAAGGTGGTCGAGGAAATTCATGCCCTCGCGGGCATCGTCGGATTTACCCTTCCTTCTTAACTTCCGCAGCAGGCTTGCTAGCATCCGGCTTTTCCGCCTCTTTCATTTCGTTTGCCGCTTCGTTTGACGCTTTTTTGAACTCTCTGATCCCTTGCCCGAGGCCTTTTGCCAGATCGGGGATCTTCTTGGCCCCGAAAAGCAGCACGATGACCAGCAGAACTATTGCCCAGTGGAACGGGCTCATGGTACCCATACTGTACCCCTTTCCTTTGTAAAACCGTTGCCGGCGCCTGCCGCGTTGCCGCCGGCTGCGGCCGATATCGTATCCTCAAGACAGGTCATAAAATATATTAGGTTGCGGCTATGAACACCTATTTACCTTCCCGCCGGGGCGCGCCCCCCTTGATGCCGGACGCTTCGTCCGTTGTCTTCGGCATTCACCCGGTTGAGGAACTCATCCTATCGGGACTACGGCGGATAGACCGCCTATATTTTGACAAAGACCGGCCCGGCGCATCCCTGTTTGAACTTGTCAAACTGGCGAGAAAGCAGCGCCTTCCCTACCAGATGGTTCCCGCCGTGAAACTCGACGAGGTGTGCAGGGGCGCAAACCATCAGGGCGCGCTGGCGCTGTGCAGCGCCAAGGAATACACCAGCGCCGAGGAGCTTCTGCGGCAGCTTTCCGAAAAAACAGCACTTCCGCTCCTGTTGCTTCCCGCCTCGGTGGAGGACCCCCGCAACCTGGGCGCGCTCATCCGCACGTGCGTGGCGTTCGACGTTGACGCCGTGCTGCTCGAGCGGAAGAACACGGCGCCCGTGGGCGCCGTTGCGGCAAAGGCGTCGGCCGGCATGCTTGAGAGAATCTCTCTTGTAAAGCCGAAGAACCTGGAAGGACTGGTCGCGACCCTGGCGTCGCGCAATTTTATGGTGGTGGGCGCCGTGCGCGGAGCCGACAAACGACCGCAGGACCTCGATTTCAGGCGGCCGGCGATCATCATCACCGGCGGCGAGCACCGCGGCATCCCGCCGTATCTTGCGAAACAGTGCACGCACGTTGCGGGCATCCCCATCGCCGCCGCGGCAAATTCGCTCAACGTGTCGGCGGCGGCGGCGATCATCCTTTACGAATGCGCAAGGCAACGGGGTTTTCCGTCGGCAGGATAGCCGCTATTACTGACCCAACCCGAAAAACGAATCCATCTTGTTCTCGATGTCTTCGCCGCTGATAATGGGGTTCTGCTTATCCGCGGGCGGCTGCTGCGGGCGCGGCGGCCGGGGCGGCTCCGTTTTGCGGGGAGGCTCGGCGCCTTCCACCACAATGGCCTCGCCGGAAGGGGCGGCCGCTCCCATGAGCTGGTTCCTGTCCCACCGGATCGTTTTCTCGATCCTGTCGGGCTGAAGCGCACCTGCATCCGCCGAGGGCGCGGGTGCCTGGGGAACCATCCTCTGCTGCGTTCTGCCCGTTGCCTTTTCCAGATCAAAGGCCGGCTCTGTTGCAGGCCGCCGCACTTCGGGTCTGACAATTCTCTGCGGCCTCTGCGGCGGCGCAGCCAGGGGTCTTTCTTCGCGCACGTCCCCGGACACTGTGATAACGCCGGTGCCCGGATCCGCCGCGGGACGGGCGCGGGGCAATACGACGGCTCTGGGCGTCGGCTGCGCGGCCGCAGGACCCGACGATTCCATGCGCGTCCTTATCTCGTCGAGGATGCCGGCAGGGCTCTCGGCCTGCACAGGTTGCGCCGCCGGAGGAATTCTGTCCGCCGCGTAGGCAGCAGGCGCGATCTCGCCCGCCTCGAAGGCCGCGCGGTACGCGGCGATCCGCGATTCCATGTACTTGACAAAAAAGGTGTCGAGCTGGTGCATGTTCTCGGTGATGGTTTTCTGCATCTTGTCGATCCTTGGAGACAGGGCGGAGCGGAGCGCATGCGCGTTCATCGCCTTGGACACGGACGACGAAAGCACTTTGTCCGCCTCCGCCGATTCTTCGGCCACCGCCTTCATCACAAGGTTCTTTTCGCGCGCAATCTGGCGCTGCGCCTTGCCGACCACAAAGAGAACCAGCCAGACTGCCGAGCTTGCAATCACGCCGATGATGAAACCAATGCAGATGAGCAGAACCGTGTCGTTCATACGGGGATCCTTTCGGGCATGCGGGGCGGATTTGATTTTATTGGAGACATAGTACTAATGATACACCGCGTGGCACGAAAAATCAACCTTTTATTAGGCGCTCGTGAGCAGTCGCGGCTTTTCGATGCGCATGTCGCCCTGCAACGATGAGAGCCGGTGAGGATTGCATCGCGCGCCTCAGAATCGCGTCGCTCACAGCATGTTCAGCGGGTCCACGTCGATTGCCAGGCGCACCGATTTCGGGACGCGCGATGCGCGCATCGCGCGCACCGCGGCCGCGGCCTCGCCGAGCGCACGCGCCGACCGCGACTTTAGCAGAAGAGAATACCGGTGTTCGTTCTTGAGTTTCGCGAGCACCGCCGGCGACGGTCCGAGCGCAGTCACCGATGTTCCCCATTTGCCGCGCACCAGACGCGCCGCGGCCTCAAGCACCTCCACAACCGCCAAACCGCCCGGACCCGACGCCACGATGCGCACGAGCTTGCCGAACGGCGGATATCCGAGCTCCTCGCGCTGGACGATTTCCCTGTTGTAAAACTCGAGAAAATCGTGGCCGGCCGCGGCGCGCACCGCCGGCTCGTCCGGGAAATACGTCTGCACCACCACCTCGCCGGCCGCGTCTGCCCTGCCCGCCCTGCCGGCCACCTGCGCAAGGAGCTGGAAGGTCTTCTCGGCCGCGCGGAAATCCGGAACATGCAGGCCGATGTCGGCCGCGAGCACGCCCACGAGCGCGACGCCCGGGAAGTTGAGCCCCTTGGCCACCATCTGCGTGCCGATGAGGATGTCTGCCTCGCGGCGCTCGAACCTGCCGATGATGTCAACGTGGCCGCCCTTTCTCCTCGTGGTGTCCTGGTCCATGCGGATGATGCGCGCCGACGGAAACTTCGACGCCACGAACTCCTCCGCCTTCTGGATGCCGGTCCCCTTGAACCGGAGTTGCTCACCCCTGCACGACGGGCAGACCGAGGGCGCGGCTTCCTCGTGCCCGCACTGGTGGCACTTGAGCAAGAGCTCGGCCTTGTGGTAAACAAGGTTCACCGAGCAGCTCGGACAAACATAGGCATGTCCGCAGTCTTTGCAAATAAGAAACGTGGAGAAACCGCGGCGGTTGATAAGGAGGATTATCTGCCGCCCGTTTTCAAGCGCCCGTTCCATGCGGACGCTCAGGTGGCGCGACAGCAGCGTCCAGTTGTTCTCCCGGTGCTCTTCCTTCATGTCAATTACGGTTACCGCGGGAAGCACTGCCTCGCCGAACCGGCGCGTCAGCGCAAGCAGGCGGTACTTTCCCGTGTTTGCATTGCGGAAGCTTTCGAGGCTCGGCGTGGCGCTGCCGAGCATCACAACGGCCTTCTGCAGGCGGCCGCGCATCACAGCCACGTCGCGCGCGTTGTACCGCGGGTCAAGATCGCTCTGCTTGTAGCTGTGGTCGTGCTCCTCATCCACGATGATAAGGCCGAGGTTGGCTACCGGCACCAGAATGGCGCTGCGCACGCCTATCACCAGGCGTCTGCGACCTGTCACCAGTTCGGCAAGGCTGTCACGGCGCTCGCCGTCGCTCATGCGGCTGTGGATCACCGCGATCACGTCACCCAGCTCGCGCCTGAACCGCGCAATGGTCTGCGGCGTGAGCGATATCTCGGGCACCAGGATGATGACGCCCCTGCCCGCGTCAAGCGCGCGCCTCGCGGCTTCGATGTACACGTGCGTCTTTCCGCTGCCCGTGATGCCGTACAGGAGAAACGGCGCGCCCGGCGCGGCCAGGTCGGCTGTTACGGCGTCGAGGGCGGCCTGCTGCTCGGCAAGCAGCGTGACGCTTCCGGCGCTTTCCGCGCTTTGCGCGCTTCGCGCGTCTGCACGCAGTTCCGCGGCCTCACGCAGGACCTGCCGTTCGCTCTTGACAAGCGCGCCTTTGGCGCACAGCGCCGCGAGCAGGTGGACGCCCACGCCCATGCCCGCGCACTGCTCGCGCGTGAGCTCGCTGCCACGTGCTGCGAGCGCGGCAAGGGCCTCGGCCTGTTTCCGGGTGAGCCCGGCCGGCGGCCCGCCGGGCGCGATGCGGAAAAGCGCTTCGGTCTTCTCGCGCGCCTCGACAAAGCTTTTCCGCACAAACGGCCTGAACACGCGGCCCAGGTCGCACTGGTAGTACGATGCGATCCATTCGTAGAGCCGGATGAGCGAGGCGTCGGCGTCGCGCCAGCGGTCTTTGCGTACGTCAAGCACGGGTTTGAGCCGCGCCACGGCCGACGAATCCTTGATGCGCACCGCAACGCCCCAGAGCCTGCGGCTGCGCAACTCCACGAGCACCGGCACTCCGGGCGATATGTCTCCGGCAAGCGCCTCCGGAATCTCGTAGTCGAACACGCCGGCAACGGCCATGGGAAACGCCACGCAGGCGACTTTGGGAGTTTGTTGGGTCATTGAAGAAATCAAAATATACTTCGCTCAGATTGATTAAGACTGTTGGTGGGGGCACCGCTCCGCGTAATTATAAAAAGACTGGGCGCTCCCGCCGCTTTGCGGGGTCGGCCCTCCCTGCGGTCTCGGCCTTCGGCCTCCGGCCGCCACGGCCCTATTCCCTTCGGCGAGACGCAGCGCCGCTGCGTCTCTACAAAAGGCGGGTCCGGGCGGCACCACGCTCTGGCGCGGCCTCCGGTCGCCCCTAACGCGCGCAAACAGTTATAATCATCAGTCAACTACGTTCTCGCGCCAATTGGCATCCGCAATAAGATCAATATCCGCATGTCCTGATTTCAAACTCTTCAACTATTCAACGTTTCAACCTTTCAACTGCTCCTCGTGGGTGCCGCCACAACAATGCACGGTCTCGTAGCTGCTTTGTCAAGGCGGCCACCCAGGAGGGGGTAGCGGAGGACGCCGCAGGCCACAGGCCGAGGAGGCCGGAGCGAGGGGGATACCTCCCCCGCCCATCTATGGATTATTATTTACATTTATCTATTGTAATTGTAATTTGTATTGACAAACCTCCTGAGAAAAAACCATCTTCTATATACTTAATACTTACGTCCAACCCGTGGTGTCGTGACACTCATCGATTCTGAGGAGGATGGCAATGAAAAAGGTTCTTGTCGGACTGGTGTACTTAAACGTTTTTCTTCTTCTCGCGTCCTGTTCGTCCCTTACCTCGGATGAAGCCAAAGGCAACAAGGCGTACAACCAGGCCAGGCATTCGCAGGGCATCAGCCAGCGCACCCTGCAGAAGCGGGCCTACATTTTCTACCAGAAATGGTTCAACGCGCATCCCGACAAGTCGAGGCTGAGCACTCCGTTCAAGCAGAAATTCATTGAAATGACGCTTCTGCGGGCCAACATGGTGCTGTCGGAAGGCACCTACGACATGGACCCCATCAAGCTGTTCATGAAGGACATCGACACGCTTCTTTCCAAGGACATGCCGTCGGACCTGCGGCAGCAGTACGCGAATTTCATCCTCCTCATGGCCGATTCGAGCATCGCCCGCAACAGGCTGGACGACGCGCTCGGATGGATCACCAAGGCGCAGGGCGTTGTTGACAATCCGGAGTCCATCGAAGCAAGGAAGAAGCAGATCATTGCCGACTTCACCAAGCAGTTCTACGAGATGGCCTCGCAGGCGTATACCGAGGGCAAAGACAGCAAGGACGTGAACGCCCTTCTCAAGGCGGAATACTACGTGCAACTCGTGCTCGTCTACGATCCCGCGTATCCGGGCGCCGCCGACCTCCTGAGTAACCTCCGCAAGGTCAATGTGAACACCTATTCCGGCTACGCCCAGGTGATCGAGGGAAAGCCCGATCCGCGCGTCAACAAGTTCGACATTTACCTTGCGGTGGTGAGCGGGACCACCAACATGACCTTGTCAATGTTCAACTATTCGTACAATCCGCTGCGGCTCAAGGCGGAAGATTTCTGCCTCGTGGACGTGAACGGCGAGAAATACAAGGCGCTGCCGTCTTCGAAAATCGACCCGGAGATACTCGACACCCAGCACGAGACAAAGAACCTCAAGCTGGTGTTCCCCAAGCCCAAGGCAGCGCTCAAGAAGGTCGTGTATCAGAGCGGGGAGCATTACACGGAAAAGTTGTTCTTCTAAAGATTGCCTTTTTGAGAATTTGATGAGGAGCAGAGGCATGGGTTTCTGCTCCTTATTATTTTATCAAGTACCATAATTAGAATTGGGCGTTCCCCCAGGTAGCATCGCACGGCTGTGCAATGCTACCTGGGGGTCGGCCGTCCTTTCGGTCTCGGCCTCCGGCCTCGGGCCGCCTGCCACGAGGGCCCTTCGGGCGTGGTCAGGCCGGCATCCCGCCTCAAGCGGGACCATTTTTCCAGTCCTGCCTAACGCGCGGCAACGGAATTTTTTCAGTCAACACGCTTGTCTTTCGCACCAATCCGGAATTCTGCAATAAATCGGCCAGGACTTGTTCTCTGCATTTTCTACTTTTCAACGTCTTCACCTATTCTACTTTTACAACTGCTCTCCTTGGGTGCCGCCACAACAATGCGTGGTCTCGCATCTGCTTTGTCATGGCGGCTACCCTGGAGGGGGTAGCGCAGGACACCGCAGGCCGAAGGCCGAGGAGGCCGGAGCGAGGGGGATACCTCCCCCCATGAAATTTCTTTGATACTTTTTTAACAGGAAATCATAGATTCTGGAAAGTATATTTGAAAGGTTATATCAAACTCCGATTTGCTCATCAGGATCAGGTATGCCGGAAAGAATCTACGTAGGACCCAAGGCCGCGGTGCGCGACGCTCTGGGCGAAAAAATCCGCGCGAAAATAATCTCCGACCTCGATATCGGCACCATCAATTCGGTGCGCTCGTCCGCCGTGTACGTCTTCAACGGGCCGCTCTTCCCCGCAGACCTTGTTGCTCTTGCCGAAGGCCCGCTGTCCGACCCCATTGTCCAGGACTACACCATCAACAGGACCTTCTGCGAATCATTCGACTGGATGGTTGAGGTCGGGTTCCTGCCCGGCGTCACCGACAATGCCGGCCGAACCGCGAAGGAGGCGGCCGTCATCGCCCTGGGAAGGACCTTTCCCGAGAGCTTTTCGGTGCACACCGGCACGCAGTATTTCTTTTTCGGAAACGTCTCCAAGAAGAGCATCGAGCGCATTGCCGAGGAAATCCTCGCCAACACGCTCATCCAGACCATCAAGATCTACTCGAAGGACGAATGGCTCAAGGTGCACACCAAGGACTTCCCCGCGCCGGTGGTCGTGGACACGCATACGGCGCCGCTGTTCCGCGAAGTTGACCTCAACGTCGACGACAAGGCGCTTGCCGCAATTAGCAAGAACGGCATGCTCGCGCTGTCGCTCGAGGAAATGAAATGCATCAAGGCGTACTTTACGGATAAGAAGACCGCGGACGACCGCATCGCCCACGGCATGCCTGCCGGCATCACCAACGTGGAGCTCGAAGTGCTCGCGCAGACGTGGTCGGAGCACTGCAAGCACAAGATCTTCAACGCCGACATCACCTACATCGAACCCGGCAGGGAGCCCGAGCGCATCACGAGCCTGTTCAAGAGCTTTGTCCAGAAGACAACGTCGCTGGTGCGGCAGAAGAAAGGCGCCGCCGACATTTGCCTCTCGGTGTTCAAGGACAACGCGGGCGTGGTGAAATTCGACGACACGAACGCCATCGTGTTTAAGGTGGAAACGCACAACAGCCCGTCGGCGCTCGACCCCTACGGCGGCGCGCTCACCGGCATCGTGGGCGTCAACCGCGATCCGTTCGGCACGGGCCTGGGCTGCCGCCTCATCGCCAACACCGACGTGTTCTGCTTTGCCTCGCCGTTCTTCTCCGGCACGGTGCCGCCGCGCGTCCTTCATCCCAAGCGCGTGCTCGAAGGCGTGCGCGAGGGCGTGGAGCACGGCGGCAACAAGAGCGGAATCCCCACGGTCAACGGCACCATCGTGTTCGACGAAAGGTTCCTGGGCAAGCCGCTGGTCTACTGCGGCACCCTCGGGCTCATGCCGCTTGACGTGGGCGGGCGCAAAGGCTGGGAGAAAAAGGCGATGCCGGGCGACCACATCATCATGGTGGGCGGCAGAATAGGCAAGGACGGCATTCACGGGGCCACGTTCTCGTCCGAGCCGCTGCACGAAGGCTCGCCCGCGACCGCGGTGCAGATCGGCGACCCGATCACGCAGAAACGCATGACCGATTTCCTTCTTGTCGCGCGCGACCGCGGGCTGTACAACTCGATCACCGACAACGGCGCGGGCGGGCTTTCGTCGTCCGTCGGCGAAATGGCCGAGGACACCGGCGGCGCCGTGGTGCACCTGGAACGGGCGCCGCTCAAGTACCACGGGCTCGAGCCGTGGGAAATCTTCGTGTCCGAGGCGCAGGAACGCATGAACGCTGCCGTGCCGCCGGACAAGGTGTCCGGCTTTCTTGCGCTCGCGCAGGAGTGGAACGTGGAGGCGACCGATCTCGGCGAATTCACGGCGAGCGGCTTCCTTGACATACAGTACGGCGAAACGCCCGTGGCGCGGCTCAACATGGAGTTTATGCACAACGGCCTCCCCCGCATGAACCTTGTTGCAAAATGGGAAGACCGCGGCGCAGGGGCACAAGCGGCATTCGCGCCATCGGATATACGGGCCGACACGCTTTCGCTCCTGAGGCGGCTCAATATATGCAGCAAGGAATATGTGGTGCGGCAGTACGACCACGAGGTGCAGGGCGGCAGCGTGGTGAAGCCGCTGTGCGGCGCCAAGAACGACGGCCCGTCCGACGCGGCCGTACTGCGTCCTGTGCTCGATTCCTTCGAAGGCATCGCGGTTTCCAACGGCATTGTCCCGCGCTACAGCGACATCGACACGTATGCCATGACCGCCTGTGCAATCGACGAGGCCGTGCGCAACGCCTGCTGCGTGGGCGCCGACCCCTCGTTCATGGCGGGCCTCGACAATTTCTGCTGGTGCGACCCGGTAAAAAGCGGCGGCAACCCGGACGGCGAGTACAAGCTTGCCCAGCTTGTGCGCGCGAACAAGGCGCTCCTTGACATCTGCGTAGCCTACGGCATCCCGCTGATCTCGGGCAAGGATTCGATGAAGAACGACTACCGCATCGGCGACGTGACCATTGCCATACCGCCCACCCTGCTGTTCAGCCTTGTCGCCAAGGTGCCCGACGTGCGCAGGGCGGTCACCATGGATTTCAAGGAAAGCGGCAACCTTATTTACATGATAGGAATAACCCTGCCGGAACTCGGGGCTTCCGAATACGCGCTCATGAAGGGCATGGCCGGCGGAACCGTCCCCACTGTGCGCGACCCGGCCCGGAACATCGAATGCTACACGACGCTGTTCTCCGCTGTTTCCGAAGGGCTCGTGCGCTCATGCCACGACTGCTCCGACGGCGGCCTGGCAGTGGCGCTCGCGGAAATGTGCTTTTCGGGCGACGTGGGCGCGCAGATCGACTGCCAGGCCGTAGAACAGTCCGGTTGCTCGTCGGACGCCGAACTGCTGTTCTCCGAGTCGCCGGGGCGGCTGCTTGTCGAAGTGGAACCGGCCAAGGCGGGCCGGATGGAAACGCTGTTCTCCCGGCTTCCGCTGCGGCGCATCGGGACAGTTGTCAAAGGCGACGCAATCCAGCTTAAGGGGCTCAGGCAGGCGCCGGTGGTGATGCTGTCGAGGATCGACGCAAAGGCGGCGTGGAAGAGCACGCTGCAATTTTGATAAGGAGAATTTCGGCGTGAGCAGAAAGACCTCGGCAGTTGTTCTGTCCGGGAACGGCACGAACTGCGAAATGGAAACCGCGCACGCCTGCCGGCTGGGCGGGTTCGACACCGTGGACATCGTCACGGTGTGGGAGCTTGTGAACGGCGACGCGTCGCTTGACCCGTACGACATTCTGTGCCTGCCGGGCGGTTTTCTCGACGGCGACGACCTTGGGTCGGCAAAGGCGCAGGCCAACCGGCTGCTTCACACGGTGGTGAAGAAGACCGGCGTGCCGCTGTTCTCGCAGTTCACGTCGTTCATCAAGAACGGCAGGCTCATGCTCGGCATCTGCAACGGCTTCCAGCTCATGGTGAAGCTCGGGCTCCTGCCGTCGCTTTCCGGCGTCGTGAGCCAGCAGGTGACGCTCACCAACAACGACTCAGGCAGGTTCGAGGACCGCTGGGTATGGCTCAAGGCAAATCCGGCGTCGCCATGCGTCTTCACAAAAGGGATAGACGTCATCTACCTGCCGGTGCGCCACGGCGAGGGGAAATTCGTGGCGCGCGACAGCGAGGTCCTCGACGCACTCAGAAAGCACAACCAGATTGTTCTCTCCTACATGGACCCGGACACGCAGAAGCCCACCATGAAATACCCGGACAATCCCAATGGTTCGCAGCTGTCAATTGCCGGCATCTGTGATTCCTCGGGCCGGCTGTTCGGCCTCATGCCCCACCCCGAAGCCTACACCCACCGCACCAATCACCCGCGCTGGACCCGCGAGCAGTTGCCTGAAGAGGGCATGGGCCCGCAGCTGTTTCGCAATGCCCGCGAGTACATAGTAAATAATTTGTAAATATAAATAGAGAATCTGGGCGTTCCCCTTTGTAGAGACGCACGGCCGTGCGTCTCTACAAAGGGTCGGCCGTCCTTCCGGTCTCGGCCTTCGGCCTCGGGCCGCCACGGCGCTATGGCCCACAGGGCCGCGTCCGGGCGGCATCCCGCTATGGCGGGACCTCCAGTCCTGCCTAACGCGCGGGCAGAGGATCGATTGCCGCACTTGAAAAGAACCTTCTCGAATGTGGGAAATACAGTTCTCTTATCTCCCCCTTAACAAGGGGGAGGTGCCGAAGGCGGAGGGGGTATTCCGCAGAGGATGCGTTGCGAAGGTGCGACGACTCGCGAGCGTCAAGCGAGTGACATTGGCGCGCACCTTCGCAGGAGGGGGTGTGCCCCGAGACCCCGCAGCCCGGAGGGCGAGGAGGCTCGGGGCCAGGGGGAAACGCGAAGCGGTGCCCCCACCAAATGCCCTAGCTAATGTAGAATTGATTATGGTACTCGCTGAATCTGCTTTCCCAATCCCCTGCCGGCCGGCTCCTCGAACGGCGGGTAGATGCCGATGGCCTGGCCGGATTCAAGGGCGATGTCGCGCTCGGTTTTTTCCTCGATGACCGGGATGCGCACGCGCATGCCGGGCATGAGTGTGGAAAGATCCGCGTTCTTGTTGTACTTTGCAAACAGCCAGAGCGGGATTGGATCGGGCTCGCTGCATATTGTCCAGAGCGCCTCGCCGCGCTGAACGGTCCTCTGCCGCACATCGGTGACCTTGAACCTCACGTAGAAATCCTCCTCAAGCGCCATGTGGTATTCGAGCCGAGCCTTTACAAAATGGGCAAGCTTGTCGGCGTCGACAGGGATGGAAAGCGCGCTGCCAATCCGAATCTCGGAGTGCGGGCCGAGGCGGTTAAGTGCGCGGATGCGGTACGTGGGGACTCCGAGCCAGTCCGCGTAATGGCCTATGGTCTCGTCGACCGACACCCGAATTCCTGCGGTGGTGCCGGACGGCGAAAGCGTGGTTTCCAGCGTATATACCGATACGTCGAACGCGGGAGCCGCCACCGGTGTCCCGGCCGCGAACTCAGGCAGCGTGTCGGCCTTTGCCATCACGGCATCCCGGAGCGAATCGGCAATGGCTTCGCGGGCAGGCGCGGGCGGCGCGGCTGTCGTCTCGCGCGCGGCCGCCTGAGGCCTGGACGGTTTCTGTGGTGACGGCTTCTTGACAAGCGGTTGCGGCACAGGTTCGGCGGCCGGCGGGACCATTGCCCCCTGTTGCGGGGCCTCTGCCGCAACGGTGTCGGGCTGCGCCGCGGCGACCTCGACCGCCTCCGCGGCCGACGGCACGCGCAGCACCTGACCTGCGTAAATCCGGCCGCCGCGCGTGATCCTGTTTTCGAGCGCGAGCCGGTCCACGGGCACGCCCATGCGCGCCGCGATGGTATAGAGATTGTCGCCCTTCTGGACGTTATAGTACTGCAGCCGCTCGGGCGCGTCGCTCTTGAGCGAATCGGGCACCGCGGCGAGCGCCTTTTCCGCCTCGGGCAGCCGCAGTTCCGGAGGAATCCTTATTGTAAAGCCTGAGGGAATCTCCTTCTGCTGGAAAAACACCACGGGACGCAGCGCGGGATTGTAATCCATGAGCGTCGTCTGGGAAATGTTGAGATACCTGCACACCACGGCAGGTTTCATGAACGACGGCAGCACCAGGGTGCGGAACTCGTAGCGGGGCGCAAAATGCAAAGCGACGAAGAAGGCTTCCGGATGTTTCGCTATGTCGCTTGCCGCGAGAAAGCAGGCGTAGAAATTCTTCGATGCAAACTGGAATGACGGGCTGCTGTAGCGCGCAATGACCACGGCAATGTCGCGCGACCCCGCGACCTCCACGGCGCGCTTCATGCCGTTGACGCCATGGTTGTACGCCGTGACAGCAAGCGGCCACGACTGCAGCTGGTCGTAGTTCTGCCTAAGAAGCCGCGCCGCGGCGGCGGTCGCGGCGATGGGATCGCGCCGCTCGTCGATGAGATAATTGATTTTAAGGAAAAGCCTTCCCGTCCCGCGCATAAACTGCCACAGGCCCGCGGCGCCCACTTTCGAATAGGCTTCGGTGTTGAACGACGATTCCACGTGCGGCAGGTACGCGAGATCGGGAGGAATCCCGTGCGCGGCAAAAATCGCGCGTATGGTGTCGATAAAGGCCGTTGAACGCTGCAGGCCTTCCCTGAACCGTTCCTTCTGTCCCTGCTGGAACCGTATCCGTTCCCCGGCGCCGGCAAGCGCACCCGCGGGCGCATGCTCCGACACCGCCTGCGCGATGTCCTTTTCCTCATCCGTAAACGTCGATTCGGGCTGGGCACCGATGGCGTCAAGTTTCCTTGCAAGCGCGAGCCTCTCGCTTTCGATGTACCTTGCCTGGCCGAACCCGCTGCGCTGCCCGAGGTCGAGTCTCTTGTAAATGACCATCGGGTATTCCCTGTCGTGAAGCACGCCTTCGTTGACGGAGAGCTCGCCGTACACCTTCTTCCAAAAGGCGACGTTGTCCTTGAGAAGGTCGGGAACGGGAAAGATTGCGGAATCGCCGTTTTCGGCAGATGCTGCTGCAAAGAAAAAAGCAGTAAGAATGATTGAAATGATGATGATTTTCTTCATTGGAAATCTAGCGATTTGATCTAGGGTGCAGAAGAACATTGGTGAAATCAGACCTAAAATACAACAACCCATCCAACAATGTCATGGGGAGTAATAGTTAGAGAAGATGATTCCCTTGACTTTTGCGTTAGGTGGACCGGAGGGTGCGCCAGAGCGCATTGTCGCCTGACCACGGCCCGAAGGGCCCTTGTGGCAGGCGGCAACGAGGCCGAACGGCCGAGCCCGGAGGGAGACCGACCTGAGCCTGAGTCTTGACGAAGGCGAAGGTAACGCCCAGCTCTTTATATTATTAGCCTAGTTTACCAGCTTTTTAAATTCCGTCCCCGGCCTGAACTTGATCACGTTGCACGCCTTTACGGTGAACGCCGCGCCGGTCTGCGGATTGCGGCCATTGCGCGCCCGTCTCTTTACCGCCGTGAAACTCCCGAAGCCCACAAGCTGGACCCCGCGTTTCGCATTCCTGCGGATCGCGGCAAGCACCGATTCCACCGCCTTGTCCGCAAGCGACTTTGTGATGCCCGTGTCCTTTGCGACAACCGCCGCAAGGTCTCTCCTGTTCATGATTCATCCCCCCCAACTGCGCGGCCCGACCCGCGCTCTAGTACCCCGGATATTCGTCCAGCACTTTGGCGAGCTCCGGCTTGGACTTTGCCCAGAACTCGTATGCCGCCATGTGCGCCTTCTTGGCCATGGGATCCAGATTCGCGGGCGGCTTCGATTGCGCATACTTCACAAACCGGATCCCCGGAGTCTTCATGACCGCCGCAAACTCGTCCGGGCCGGCAACAGCGATCGAGGTCTGCACGCGCGTGAGGCCGCCGGACGGCGCGCCCGCTCCCGGCGTGGGCGCCGTCACCCGCACCGAAGAGTTCTTCTGGACAAGGTAGTACACCTTTCCCGGCAGAAAGTTGAGGCGGATTGTTGCCACGTTGTCAATGCGCGCCATCACGTAATGGGAACCGCTCTCCACCGTGAACTGCGCGACGGTGTTGTCGGCGGTGACGGCGCCGAATGCGCCGTCAACAAAAATGGTGCTCAGCTTCTCGGCGTTGTACGCTGCCTCGGTCTTCGGCATCGGGCACACCACCACCACCAGCGCCTTGCCTGCCACGGGTTTCACCTCGGGTATGCTCGCCGCCGAATACAGAATTGGGGGCGAGCAGGAAGCGGCAAGGAGCGCCGCTGCAAGCGGCAGGGCGCCGAAGGTGTACATTAATCTCACGCTGTCCTCCTGTTCTGGTGCTGTGGGCATGTCCCGGGCCGCGCGCGGCTACAGGGTGATATCAAAAGAATTCCCCACCGCAAAACAATTCATGCGGGCATTGTTTTTCTTCACGATCGTTCTCGAAGCCTCCACCATCGCGTCCACCTGGCTGTCGGTGCGCTCGCGGTTATGATGAAACATCCCGAACCGCCCGACCCCGGCCTCCATGCCAAGTCTCACGGCGTCGGAAAACAGCGAATGCCCGAAAGAGCGGGTCAGCGGATAGTCCCGCGTCGAGAATTCCGCATCATGGATGAGAAGGTCGGCCCCCTGCGAAAACTCGGCATAATCGCCGGGCTTGCGGCCGCCGGGATGACAAAACGCAAGTTCGTTGTCGGTGAGAAACACAAAGCTCGAAGCACCTTCCTCGAACCTGAATCCAAGGCCGCCGTTGGGATGCGAAAGGCGGATGGGACGGATGGCAACGCCGCCGATGGAAAACGGTTCGTCCCCAATGTCCTCAAAATGCAAGGTTGAAGCAACCGATCCGAGGTCCACGGGAAAATACGGGGGACGCATGAGGCCGCTCAGCGTCTCCCGGAACGAATGCGCATCAAAGCTGCGGCCGTGGATGGTGATGTCGGTGCCTTTTTGGTGCATGGGGGCAAACAGCGGGAAGCCCACGATATGGTCGAGATGCGTGTGCGTGAAGACCATGTGGAACCGCGGAATCTTTGCGCGCACAAGCTTGTTGCCGAGACCCCGGATCCCGGTTCCCGCGTCGACCACGATGACGTCGCCTTTCCTCGAGCGGATTTCGAGACATGAAGTTTCGCCGCCATAGCGGTTAAATTGATTCCCGCTCACCGGCAGCGATCCACGGGAACCCCAGCAGCGAATATGCATAGCCTCTCCGGTTGCGATTCTTCATCCTGCGCAGGCCCCGCAAGAACACGGCTCGGCGCCGAAGCACGAATAATAATTATACTAATCTGCAAAAAACAAAGCGAGAAAAAAACAATCATAGTCGGTTGGCATTGAGAAACGAGCAGCCCTTTGCGCGACAGGAGGTTTTCACCTTGTTTCCGGCTGCCTCGGGAGGCCGCCGAGCACGTCCCGGACCACGAGGCCGGCAAGACAAAAACCGAACGTGCCCGTCACATGGACCGCGGACCCGTTGATTTGTTTCTTTCCGCTGCGCCGTTCGAACGGGGGCGCAGCCGCGCCCGTTTCGGCCTTGACAGACGGGCAACCGTGTTCGCCGCTTGCGTCTCCCACGGACTGCAGGGGAAGGTTTTCTTCACTGTAAACGCAGGTGACGTCACCGGCAAACCCTTTTCTCCTGAGGAGCTTGCGGATGTACCTGCCCAGCGGACAGCCTTGCGAGTTCCACAGCGAGTCCACGCGGATCTGAAGCGGATCGAGCTTGTTGGACGCGCCCAGCGCCGAGAACACTCTGGCGCCTGCTTTGCATGAGGCAATGATGAGGTCCACCTTGTTGCTGAGGCTGTCGATGGCGTCGATGACGTAGCCGAAGCTCCCCAGATCAAACTCGCCCCCGGTTGTCCTCGTAAATGTCTTCTGTAAAGGAATGATGGTCGCAGACGGGTTGATGAGCCGCATCCGCTCGGCAAGCTCAAGGACCTTGGGTCTTCCCACGCTCGCCGTGGTGGCCTGCAGCTGGCGGTTGATGTTGGTGCGGCCTACGACGTCCGGGTCGACCAGCATTATCGCGCCCACCCCGGACCGGACCAGTGCTTCCGCGGCCCAGCTCCCCACCCCGCCGATGCCGAACACAATCACCCTTGTCTTTGCAAGTGCCTTGAGCCCGTCCGAACCGGTGATGAGCTCGAGCCGATGAAATATCGGATTCTGAGCCAAGAAAAATCCTCTTTTTGAAAAGCAACGACCGCAGAGGCCGCCACAGCGCCTCCGCGATGCTGCACCACAGCATGCAGTGGCCCGGAGAAAAGCCTCGGCATGAAATAACAATGTATTTTGTATAAACCTCGACGAGGGTACAGTAAATATACTCAGTCCTTTATTCCTCAGGAGCAATTCCATGGCCGACCATCCCCTCGCTCCGCTTTTCAAACTCGATCCAGACCTGCAGAATCATCTGAAGCTGTCCGACGCTTTTGTGTATGCCGACGGCGCATTGCCGAGGAAGATCAAGCTCATCATTGCCATGGCATTCGATGCCGCGCACGGAGCAGACCAGGGAGTCACGGCTCTTGCGGGCGCGGCGCTGGCGGCAGGCGCAACAAAGCAGGAAATCGTTGAGGCAATTCGAGTCGCGATTCACCTGAGCGGAATCGGCACGGCCTATACCGCGTCACGGGGACTTGCCGGACTGGTGCCGTAGATTGTATAGGGAAAAAACATCCCGCCTGTTGACAAATATCACAATCGGAGTGACCCCATGAACAATGAAGAATTGCTGCACTACGACTCGTCCATTTTGCACGCCGCAGGCGCCTTCGACGAGGCCACAGGCGCGCTGAGCATGCCGATTTACCCTGCGTCAACGTACCGCCAGAAAGACGTCTCGAAGCGGCAGGAGTTCGACTACGGACGCTCGGGCAACCCCACGCGCAAGGCGCTGGAACAGACCCTGGCGGCGCTCGAAGGCGGCGCCGCGGGCTTCGCGTTCGCCTCGGGCATGGCGGCCATCCATGCGGCGGTTACCGCATTTGTCAAGGCTGGCGATCATGTCGTCGCAACGCGCGACCTCTACGGCGGGAGCTACCGCTTCCTGAGCGAATTTCTGCCGAAATTCGGCGTGACCTGCACCTTTGCCGACACAACCGATCCCAAGAACACTGTTGCAGCGATACGGCCCGGCACCCGCGTGCTGTTTCTGGAAAGTCCGTCCAACCCCCTGCTCAAGATCACCGACCTCGCGGCCCACGCCAAAATAGCAAAAGAGCGCGGCATCATAACCATGATCGACAACACCTTTCTCTCCCCGTACTTTCTGAGGCCCTTCGAACACGGTATGGACATCAGCATCCACAGCGGGACAAAATTCCTTGGGGGGCACAGCGATCTCATCGCCGGCGCAGTGGTTACGCGAACCGGCGAGCACGCACCGGCGGTCCGATTTGTCCAGAACACCTGCGGCGCCGTGCTGAGCCCGGAAAACTCATGGCTGCTGCTGCGCGGCATCAAAACCCTTGCGCCGCGGATGAAATGCCAGCAGGAAACGGCGGTCAAGGTGGCAGAATGGCTCGAACGGCAGCCGTGGGTCACCCGCGTCTTCTACCCGGGACTTGCGGGCCATCCGGGACGCGACGTTCTTATGCGTCAAGCCTCCGGTTTCGGCTGCGTTGTCTCCTTCACCCTCGATTCGCAGGAGCGCCTGAACCGGCTCCTTTCCTCGGTGCGCATGCTATCGGTCGCCGTGAGCCTGGGCGGCGTGGAGAGCATCCTCTCCTATCCGGCGCGCATGTCGCATGCCGCAATGCCTGCGCAGGTGCGCGCGGAACTCGGGATTACCGACCTGCTGCTGAGGCTTTCGGTGGGACTGGAGGCTATGGAGGATATTATTGCAGACCTGGAGCACGGCGCAAGCGGCTAGGAAGCAACCTGCAGGTGAACGCACTTCGTCATCTATTTTCCTGACGAAGCGGTATCGGTCAACGTCTTCTTCGGCAACTCCGAAATGCCTGATCCGGAAGAATCCGGTAGAGGCACTGCCTTCTGCGGCGGCGACGACTGCACCGCGGCCGCGGGCCGCATTGCCATCGCCTCGTTGTACTTCTCGATCCCCTTGTTTCTTATCACCGACGAAACAATCGCGCAGACAATGCTGCCCGCAATGAGGCTCACGCCGATGGTCAGGTTCGCAGCCCGCGCCCTTTTGTCGATGGCAAGGGTCGTGTCGCCCTGCATTTCCTCAAGGTACGAAAACAGGGCAAGTCCGACATACATCCCGCCCCAAGAGCCGACCTGGATGCCGGTTTCCTTGAGCACCCACGACCAGGCGGCGCGCGCCGCTGATGCCGGCTGCTCCCAGGAGAATGCCGTCGAGCACCGGATCGCCGAACGTGAGGCCGCCCTGCCGGTACGAGCCGAATCCCGATTTGTCAATACGAAGGTCAAACAACGAGCCCGGCGAAGCTTTTCTTGCAACAGACTCGTTGAACGCAAGCGCCGCCTTGTGAAGAAGATAGTCCGAGCGGACGTACAACCGCTCCTGGATGAACGACGCAACCTCGGTCCCTATGGTGAGCGGTATGGTGAATTTGTAAAGACTGTTGGAGTACGGCTGCCGTATCCCGTTGGTGTCGAGAATGCTTTCGTTCTTTATGGCGTCATAGATTCCCTTGATCTCGTACGCCGCAATGCCTATGTCGACGCACCACAGCAGCGCGCCCACGGCATGGCCGCTCCATTTGTACCCCAGCGAACGGTCGGCAAGTCGGCGCTGGAATCATGTGCGAGGAGAAACCGCTCGACCTTGAATCGGGACACGGGCTGGCCGTTCTGGGAAAAATGCCCCTGTACCGGAAGGGAATCCGGCAAGCGGGCCTGCCGATGCGGCGGTCGCGAGGAGCAGGAGGGCAACGGGAAAAACGCGGTTCAACACCTTCATGCGGGCACCTCCACCGTTCTTCCCTCCCGGCTGCTCTCCATCGCGAGTTCTATGATCCGTACAACGTCCCGTGCCTGTTCCGGCGTCACGACCAGCGCCGCGCCGTTGACAATCGCATCATAAACATTTTCGTAGAACGACTGGTATTGCCCTGGCAGCGTTGCCACTGTCTCCCGCCGCCCCTTCGGGCCGTCGCTCGTATCAATTGTTCCCCATCGCGCCGGCTCCTCCACGCCCCAGCCCCTGTCGTGCGGCGTCCCGCCCCGCCGCAGTGCATCTTCCTGGGGGTCAAGGCCGTTCTTGACAAACGAGCCCCGCGTGCCGCGGAGCATAAACCGGGGCCGCGGCTCGCGCGCCAGCATGCCTGCCCCGAGCGTCACCGCGAGCGTTTCGTACTTCAGCACGACCTCGAACCGGTCATCGGTCGTGCTGTTGTCGCGTTCTATCCTGATGTCGGCGCGCAGCGACTTCGGCATGCCGAACAGCACGAGCGCCTGGTCAATGAGATGCGGTCCGAGGTCGTACAGCAATCCCGCACCCGGACCGGGCTGCTCGCGCCACGCGCCCGGCTTGAGCCCGGGCCGAAAGCGGTCGAAACTCGACGCAAACTCAGCCAGACGGCCCAGGCGTTGTGCGCGGACGATTTCGGAGACGGTGAGAAAATCGCCGTCCCACCGCCTGTTCTGGAACACGCTCAGGATTCTTTGTTGGTTCTTGGCAAATTCTATTAGCTCCCGGGCCTCGCTTGACAATACCGTAAACGGTTTATCCACCACAACGTGCTTCCCTGCAAGCAGCGCGGCGCGGGCAAGCTCGTAATGTGCGGTGTTGGGCGTGGCAATCACCACAAGCTCAATGCCTTCATCACGGAAGAGCTCGAAAGCGTCCTTGACAACTGCAACGTCCGGGTATCGATCGCGCGAAGTCTCGCCATGGCGCTCCACCACCGAGACAAGGCGCAGGCCGTGAACGGATGAAATAAGCGGCGCATGAAATACGCGACCGGCAATGCCGTAGCCGACGAGGCCGACGGATATCACTTTCGCCATGGAACCCCTTGAAATGGGAAAATCCGATCGCACAACAAGGACAATATCGACATGATCAAAGCAAAATATATGATATGGAGGAGGTGGTTGCCTCTGAAACAAAGGAAGGGGGTATTGTTTGACAGGCGTGGGCCAAATTCCTATTTTATTTTCAAATAAGGATGAGGGAATTTCGGTTTTTCATCCAAGGGAGACCTCTTCACATGAACACTATGCCCCAAAGCCTCGACGAATTCATCCGCACGCACGACAAGCCGATTCTCGCGGATTTCTGGGCCGAATGGTGCGGCCCGTGCAAGATGATGGCCCCCATCCTTCAGGAGCTGGCAAAGGAATGGAAAGATAGAGTAACCGTGATAAAGATCGATACGGAGCGGAAACCGCTTCTCGCCCAGCAGTTCAACATCACCGCGATTCCCACGCTCATTCTCTTTTTGAAAGGGTCGGAAGCACACCGCATTGCCGGCGCCATGCCGCTTGTGCAGCTCAAGCAGGTGCTGAGCGAGTTTGTCTGAGGCCTCTTGCCGAGAGAGAATGTCGCAGGGGAAAAGAATTGCACAGGAATGATAAGCACCATTGCGGCATCATCCATATTGTGTTGCATGAGAAATTCCTTCCTCGTTTTGCTTGCGGCCCTTGCCTGTCTTTCAGTAGCATGCAAGTCCACCGGCGATTTCCCGCCGTGGGAAGTGAACGATCTCGACGACCATCTGAGAACGCAGGCCGGCGGCAGCTATGCCGCACTCCCCATGGGAATGACCCACTACGAGCTTCTGGGGCCTGACACAGGGCGAACCGTGGTGCTCGTCCACGGCTCCACCCTGCCGCAGTGGACATGGGACAGGCAGGTAACGGTCCTTGCCGACGCGGGCTTCCGGGTGCTGCGGTATGATCATTTCGGCCGCGGTTACTCCGACAGGCCTGTCGCGGATTACGGGATCGACTTGTATTGCGACCAGCTTGGCCGTCTGCTTGACACTCTCGGAATACGAAAACCCGTATCGCTGGTGGGAATCTCGTTCGGCTGCGCAATTATCGCCGCGTATGCCTCCCGGCATCCGGACCGTGTCGACCGGATGATCTTTGCAGCGCCCGTGGTCGACCCGCTCGGCGACGTTGCCAAGCTGTTGACAAAATCATCGGTCGGCGCCACGTTTGTGAGAAGACAGCTTAAAAAACAGATTGAAGGCGATATCCGCCGCACGCTCCTTGCGCGGGGAATGCCCGACCATTACGCAGACCTGTTTATCGAGCAGGCCTCCATCAAGGGATTCCAGCGGTCACTCATATCGTTTTTCCGGAACGCAGCGGTACTTGATTACCGGCCCTACTACCGGAAGACCGGGGAAGCCATCTCCCGCATCATGCTTATCTGGGGCGACGACGACAAGACGGTTCGCAAAAGCCAGGTCCGCGAGTTCGAGGAGGCCATTCCTGCCGCTCAGGTAGTTGTCCTCAAGGGCATCGGGCACATGGCCCCGTTCGAGGCCACCGAGGAATTCAACGAACTTATTGTGACATTCTTGAAAGAATAACAGCAGGCAAAACGACCCGACCTGCCCAACATGCGACGATTGGGCCCGAAAAACGTTGCTTTCAGAATCACGATTGAACATGCAAACCTTTTCTGTTGACACGGATCCGAATTTTCGTTATATTAATGATAGTTTATAAACATGGTTGACATTGTTCCGTAATACCAATTGATGTGAACAGAACATAACTCCGGGAGGGAGGTCTCATGAAAATCGCTGCAGACATCACCAGACTCATCGGTAACACGCCGCTGGTTCAGATCAACAAGCTCAACCAAAACGGCAAGGCGCGGATCGTTGCCAAGCTTGAATCCTTCAACCCGATGTCGAGCGTGAAGGACCGGATCGGACTTGCCATGATCGAGGACGCGGAAAAGAAAGGCCTCCTGAAGAAAGGCAGCGTCATCATCGAGCCGACAAGCGGTAACACCGGCATCGCGCTTGCCTTTGTCGCTGCCGCACGCGGATACAGGCTCATCCTCACCATGCCCGAGACCATGAGCGTGGAACGCAGGAAAATTCTCACGTCGCTGGGAGCAGAACTGGTGCTTACCGAAGGAGCCAAAGGGATGAGGGGAGCCGTGGAAAAAGCCGAGGAACTCACGGCAAAGACGCCGAATTCATTCCTGCCTCAGCAGTTCAACAACCCCGCAAACCCGGAAATCCACAGGAAGACGACTGCGGAGGAAATATGGAACGACACCGACGGCGGCGTGGACATATTTGTCGCCGGCGTGGGAACCGGAGGAACCATTACCGGCGTGGGCGAAGTCCTCAAGAGCCGCAAGGAATCCGTGAAAATCGTTGGCGTTGAGCCGGAAAAATCACCCGTACTTTCCGGCGGAAAACCGGGACCGCACAAAATACAGGGCATTGGAGCAGGGTTCGTGCCCGGCGTTTACAACGGGAAAACCGTGGATGAAATAATCAAGGTGAAGGAAGAGGACGCCGGCGCCACGGCAAGAATGCTTGCACAAAAAGAAGGTATATTTGTGGGAATTTCATCGGGCGCGGCGCTCTGGGCCGCCCTGCAGGTTGCGCAGCGGGAAGAAAATGCCGGGAAACTGATCGTGGCGGTTCTTCCCGACACCGGCGAGCGCTACCTGAGCACCTGGCTTTGGGACGAACCGGCTGAAACACCGGCACATTAATTGACATAAGAACATTGATCTCACCGGAGAAATAAACAATGAGCAAAAAACCCTATCGTTTCGAAACGTTGGCCCTTCATGCCGGCCAGACCGTTGACGCAACTCAGTCCCGGGCCGTGCCCGTGTACCGGACCAGCTCCTATGTGTTCAAGAACACGCAGCACGCGGCGAATCTATTCGCTCTCAAGGAATTGGGAAACATTTATTCCCGGCTCACCAATCCCACCACCGACGTTCTTGAGCAGCGCGTGTCGCAGCTTGAGGGAGGCGCGGCTTCAGTCGCGGTGTCGTCCGGATCGTCGGCGGTCTTCTATTCGATCATCACGCTCGCGCAGGCGGGAGACGAGATCGTTTCGGCAAACAACCTGTACGGCGGAACGTACACGCAGTTCGACGCCATCCTGCCAAAACTGGGCATAACCACCCGCTTTGTGGACCCGCACGACCCGCGGAATTTCGAAAAGGCGATAACGGACAAGACCCGTGCCGTGTTCGTAGAAACGATTGGAAACCCGAAGCTTGATTTTACCGACATCAAGGCCGTCGCCGACGCAGCGCACCGCCGCGGCGTGCCTCTTATCGTGGACGGTACGTTTACCACGCCGTTTCTCCTGTGCACTATCGAGCACGGCGCCGACATCGTTATAAACTCGTTGACAAAGTGGATAGGCGGCCACGGCACGGCCATCGGCGGCATCATCACCGATTCCGGAAAATTCGACTGGAAGGCGGGCCGGCACCCGCTGTTCACCGAACCCGACGGGAACTATCACGGCCTGCGCTGGGCGCTCGACCTTCCGGGTCCGCTTGCGCCGATCGCGTTCGCTTTACGGGTGAGAACCGTGCCGCTACGCAACCTGGGCGCCTGCATCTCGCCCGACAATTCGTGGATCTTTCTGCAGGGGCTCGAATCGCTGGCGGTCCGCATGATCCGCCACTCGGAGAACGCCCTGGCCGTTGCCAAGCACCTCGCAAAGCATCCCAAGGTCTCGTGGGTGCGCTATCCCGGGCTTCCCAACGACCCGGCGCACGCCGTTGCGAGCCGGTATCTTGCCAACGGTTTCGGCGGCATGGTGGTGTTCGGCATCAAGGGCGGATACGACGCGGCCGTCAAGGTGATCGACGGCATCGGGCTGTTTTCGCACCTGGCGAACGTGGGCGACGCCAAGAGCCTTATCCTTCACCCGGCGAGCACGTCGCACTCGCAATTGTCCACGCAGCAGCAGCTCGAGGGCGGGCTCACGCCCGACCTCATCCGCCTGTCCATCGGGCTGGAACATATCGATGACTTGACGGACGCGCTTGACGAAGCGCTGGCGTTGGTCTAGGTTTTGCCGCCACGGAGGTCGTCCCCGCAATGCGCACCGGAAAGTTCATCGTACGCCAGACCCACGGGCTCCACGCCCGCGTGGCCTATGCCATCGCCGCGGTCACCAAGGCCCTTTCGTCGAGGATCACGTTAAAAAAAGACGGCCAGACGGCCGACGGCGGATCGGTGCTGCAGATCCTTATGCTCGCGGCCGCCCAAGGAGCGGAGATCGAGGTTTTTGCGGAGGGCGGCGATGAGGAAGAAAGCCTGAAAAAAATCGAGGAATTTTTTGCCGAGGGCACGGGCATCTGAGGCAACGCGCGGCCGAAGGGCTGAATACCATGAAGATATCAACAAGGTGCCGCTATGGTCTGCGCGCGATGATTGAACTGGCCCGGAATTTCAACGCCGGGCCCCTCTCCCGAAGCGGCATTTCCAAGACGCAGCATGTCACAAAAGCCTATCTTGAGAATATCCTCACTTCGCTCCGTGAAAAGAAACTCGTGAGCACCACCCGCGGCGCGGGAGGAGGGTTCGTGCTCCGGCTTTCCCCGTCGAAGATCACCGTTCTTGACATTGTCAACGCACTCGAAGGGTCTGTTGCGCCGGTCGAGTGCCTGGAAAACCGTGCTGTATGCGAAAAAACACCGTGGTGCCCGGCGCGGCAGGTGTGGAAAAAACTATATGACGCAGAAGTGAAAACGCTGTCGGAAATATCTCTGCAGGACATCCTGGACGGGTCGGCGGCGCATGATGTCAACTATATGATCTAGTTCCATCAGGTGAGGCAGGTGCTGAACTCCGCCATAGCTTCCGTGGAAAGCGCCTCTGAGTACTTATGGTACATTGGAATCGTTGTGGGAGAAGCCTCGATCACATAATTCTTCTCTTCGCTTACGTTGAGGCAGTCTTTCTTCCTGACAAGCTGGTTGCTGGTCCAGAAACCGAACCTTGTCGTGATGGATTTCGATACGACCGTCCCGAACGCAATCTGGTTGTCGCTTTCCATGGTGACTCCGAGGTTGACAAGGCAGGATGAGCCGAAATAACAGTTGTTTTTGATGCGGATTGGCGCCACGATTCCGTTGCGGCAAATGTCAAAACCATGCGTCCAGAACTGCGTGCCGTTGCCCGCGATTACGGTTCCTCTTCCAATACTGATGTCCTCGGTGACATCGAAAAGATGCCGTGCCGTTATCATCGAATTCCTGCCGAGGGTGAAGTTTCCGGACCTACACAGTATCGGCTCCCGGCTGAAATGGTTCCTATTCCCTATCCTGGCGCCTTGCCCGATGGTAAGCGTGTTGAGGTTCTTGATGATGTTCCCGCTACCCAGACAAGAGCCGGTTTTCATGACAAGATTCCTTGTATTGGATATGACGTTGAAATTGCCGATGCTCACACCCTCCTCCAGCGAGACCTTGTCGCACAGAATAAGGCTCATTCCAATCCTGCACCGGCGGGCGATGGGAAATCGGAAGATTATCCGATAGAGAATGATCTTCACGAAATTGAAAGGAATCAACCCTATTGCTACCAGAAAAGCGATGCGCATGAACAGCCCCCCTTTCCGCCCTCACATACTATTTTCGCGGGAAGTGGCTGCTGTGCAGGGTGCCACGCGCATCCGCCTCCCTCGTGACCGTGTCTTTGTCTGCTATAATAATAACGGATTCAAACGGGTTTTTCAACAGGCAGGAGAAAAAACCGTTTTCTGCCAGAAAACGTAATGTGGCGTTGCGGCCGGCACGACCCTTGGTCGGATGGCGCCGGACAGTTAATGAGATGAAGTCTTACCCAGGGACAACCTGCATTTTCCTTGACATCATCCTGGTATGCCAATACCATATATGAATGGAGGTGACCATGTCCAACGTCTCCAAAGCCGCATGGGCGATCCAAATTGTCATCTTTGTGCTGCTGCTCGTCTTTTTGCCGCACGGAACATCCCGCATCATTATTATGCTGGTCTATATCGTGGCGAGCGTTGCAATTGTCAATTACATCCGGCGCCGGTACTAGCCGCGCCCATTTGTCAAGAAACACCCGGAACTCATGAACCAGGGGGTACTTATGGCACATCGCACCTCTCGAATCCTTCTCGTTCCGATTCTCTCCCTCTGCCTTTTCTCCACCCCGCAGGCCGCGAACCGCTACGTTTCCGCCTCCGCAAGCGGCGACATGGACGGCACCCCGGCGCACCCGTTTTCAACCATCCAGGCGGCGGCGGATTCCACCAATCCGGGAGACACCGTCTTCATCATGAACGGCACCTACACCAACAGCTGGTGGAACGGCACCGTGGTCAACATCACCCGTTCGGGCTTGCCATCCGCATGGATCGTGTACACGGCGTATCCGACCCATCATCCTAAACTGCAATTCAACGGCTGGGGCGGGATTTACATAACCGGGGCGAGCTACATCGAAATCTGCGGTCTCGAAATAATCGGCAACAACGCCGCCATGGATTCGGCGACCGCCTACGCGGACAGGGCCGACGGCGACAACTGCCTCACCTCCGGCAACGGCATCATGTCGTACCAGAGCGGCACGTCGCCGTACCCGCACCACATTGTCATACGGAAGTGCAGTGTGCACGACTGCGGCGGCGGCGGCATCTCGACGCAGACCACCGATTACATCACCATCGAAGAGAACACCGTGTATAACAACGCCTGGTATTCCCCGTATGACTGCAGCGGGATCTCGCTCGGCTGGAATTACAATTTCGACAACGACACCACGGACTACAAAGTCTTTGTTTGCCGCAACATCTGTTTTTCAAACAAGAATTGCATTCCCGCCATCCAAGGCGGCAGTCGTTCCCACCGACGGCGAAGGCATCATCATCGACATCCAGGACGGGACCGCGGGCAATATTCCGGCCTACACGGGGCGGATGCTGCTTGAAAACAACGTGGTGTTCAACAACGGCGGGGACGGCATTACGCTTATTCAAGACGAATCATGTTGATGTGATCAATAATACGGCTTACATGAATGACCAGACGGCAAGGAGATAAACCGCGGACAAATCTTCCCGAATCAGGGCAAGAACACCAGGATTCTCAACAACATCATGTATGCTCCGGCAGGCAGATATGTGATGCAGGACTGTTGTCCGAACACAAATCTATTGGTTGACTACAATCTCTACTGGAGCGCAAGCGGGAGCCCGGTGGCTTCACTTATAGGAAAGACAGGAGCGCATGACAAGGAAGCAGATCCGCTGTTTGTAAATCCTTCCGTTGATCCCGCGGTCGCCGACTTTCATCTCAAGGCCGGAAGCCCGGCCATTGACGCAGGCACGTCCGCCGGCGCAACGGCAGTGGACTTCGACGGAAATGCGCGGCCCTTTGGAGCGGGCATTGACATGGGCGCATACGAATACGGTGCAGGTTCGGCCGTGAGGCCGGCGCATGCCGCCGGGACAGCGGCCTCCCCTGCAATAAGGTTCTCACAAACCTTCGGGCAGGCAGCGTGCGCATCCGTCTGGCGTTGCGCGGTGACATTGCCGTTTTTGCGATGGACGGATCGCGCGTGGCTTCATTTGCGAATGCGACTGATGCCGATTGGAAGACTGCGGGTGCAGCGGGCGGAGTTTACCTTGTCAAGGCGACAATCAACGGGGAGCGAGTCACCGCAAAGCTGCCGCTGCTGAAATAGGACTCCTTCACTTGATCATTTTCACCGCCGTATACACGGTGTACACCCCCACCGCCGCAATCAAGACGCCGAACCCCATCCTGAGCGCCACGGGGTTTATCCTTTTCGCAAGCAGAGATCCCGCCCATGCGCAGAAAAAGAACGCCACCGCAATGATGACCGCCGCCCTTATGTCAACGTTGCCGCCGCGGTAATACTGGACCACTGCGGCAAGCCCGACCGGCATGATGAGGACCGCAAGGCTCGTGCCCGTGGCGGTGAGTTGGGGAAACCCGGCAATGAACATGAGCGCCGGGATCATGATGATGGCGCCGCCGATGCCGACGAGTCCGGCAATGAGTCCTGCAAGACAACCGATGGCGGCAAGAAGAACTACTGAGGTTTGCATGATGGAAACTCCGGTTTATTGGTAAATAATGATGGCAATGGCGGCCTTGACAAGAGCCGTCGGCGTCATGCAGTCTTCCGCAGCTATTGAACCCATTACATTATTCCTGCCGTTTCACTGCATGCGCTCCGACATCCATGACGATCAGCACCATGTGGCTGAGTTGAAGAATTTGTATTCTTGTAAAGCCGACCTTCCCCGCAATGGCGGCTATATTTTCTGGTTTGAGCCTGTGGCCAAGCGGCGGACCCATTTCTTCCGCCACATACGGCCATTCGAGGACCGCAACCCGTTTCTTTGCGACGCGTTTCGCTTCGGTCAATGCCGTTGCAACGTCGTCGGCCTCGTGCAGCACATGCCCGAGAAACACGACATCAAATGATGAGTCTGGAAACGGGATGTTCTCCATGCTCCCGGGCCTGAAGTCGCCGCCCGGGACGAACCGCCGTGCTGCGGCAAGCATTTCTTCGCTTATGTCAATACCTGCCACGGCAAGACCGGCACGCGCAAAGGCCTCGGCGAAGATTGCCGTGCCCGTGCCGACATCGAGCACCATGCGGATTTCCATGCTCTCGCAGGCGAGTCGCACCACGCGGTCGGGCTCCAGGAGCGCCATTCGCCCCGGCTCGCGAAGCCTTTCCACGCCGCGGTGATAGGTTCTTTCATTCATGAAATTTCCATGCTTCTCCGTGATGCGCTTTCTTCATCTGCGAGGCAATGCGATTGGCTTAATCCTGTGGTGAAACGATTAAGATACGCTGCGGAATACGGTTGCGTCCACGTTTTTTCATGTCTTTTGTTCACAAGGCTTCACACAACGCTGTATCGTCCCTTTCATTTTTCGAAGAAACCTTTTTCCCTTGACTCCTTCCGTGTATTTGGCTATATTACCAAATAGCCACAATAAGTGAAGTTTTCTGTCGTATTTGCAGTGAAAGGAAAAAATATGGATAAAACCGATTTAGTCAGATTCGAAGCGCAAGCGCAAATCATGAAGGCTCTTTCTCATCCAACCCGGCTTTTTATCGTGCATGAACTGGCTAAGGGAGAGCAATGCGTGTGCGAGTTGACGGAAATGGTTGGGGCAGACGTTTCGACGATTTCCAAGCATCTTTCAATCATGAAGAACGCCGGAATTGTCGGTTTTGAAAAACGCGGAACAAGCATTTATTACACCTTGAAAATGAAATGCGTTCTGAATTTCTTTACCTGTGTCAATGAGGTATTGAAGAAGAAAGTAGAATCGCAGATGGTTTTCACATGAGGTCCTTCTGCTTGTTACATTAATTGGCTCTTTGGCCAAACGGCAACAAATGGACCGCAATGCGCAGGAAAAAGAGTAAACGACCACCGCCATAGGCGGTGGCTTTTTGAAGCGGCCCATAGGCCGCGAAAAAAGAAACGGCACCTGTGCCGTTATGTAGCCGTCCAGCTCCCCCGCCATAGGCGGGGGTTTCTCTTGGAACCACGGCCATCGGCACTATCACAAATGTTTATTCAAGGTAGCTGGAAATGAAAATCTTGACCACATTCCCTTCTGCCGGGGAATTCGAAAAAGCAAGGCATGTACTGGAAAAAGTGCCCCTGCAGCATAGTATCATAATGCCGGGTCAGGGATTTTCCCGCGTCGGCCTTCCCGCACTTGTTATTGAAGAAGAAGACCGCGGCAAACTCCTGGGCGGCGGTCAGGGCGCGTTTATTACCTCTGGTTGGGTCGACTGTCGTCAATCTTCCTGTGATGTTCCGGAAAACAATCCGCCCCTGTTCGACGATGATGTTTTCGGTAACGTGGCGATCATGGTGTTACAGCCTTGCACAGCAGACCTGACAAAACTGCGGGCGACAGCGCATTTTTCCGGCAATCTGTCCCCTGTTTTTCCCTACATGAACTCACTGATGCGTGAGGCTTTTTACCATGAACATAGCCAGACGTTCACGTTCATGGACGGTCACCGGATGCTCGCACTATATCCGCATCGCGTGGCTATGGCAAAAACCGACGATATCGTCGATACGTGGCGGGTCCTTGAAATGCTGCGGGTGCGCTTCAATGAGTGCTGGCAGAACAGGGCTGCCATCACGCCATCCAACAAACTCCGCAGGCGCCCTCCTGCGCTGGAAATTTACTACCGCCTGCCGAAGATAAATTGCGGCGAATGCGGCGAACGGATGTGCATGGCTTTTGCGCTGCGGCTCTGGAGCGGCCAGATTGCCCTTACGCAATGTAAACCTGTTTTCGGCGGAACTCATGGCCACCTCAAGGATGCGCTTGTTGAAATCTGCGGCGGCCTCGGGGGCCACAAGGAGTAACGTTGCATGGGAAACGAACCAACGGTCGTCACTCTGACAAAACAGGAAATGATGCGATTGGAAATGATCGTGGTCGACAAAGACAAAGAGGAAGCGCTTGCGTTTCTGCGTGAGATGCGCTCAAAAATAGAGGCTGGTACGATCATGGGAATGAAATCTCATCTTGACGAATAATAAACAGGAGGCCCTCATGAAAAAACTGCAAATTCTCGGGACAGGATGTCCCAAATGCAGGAAACTCTACGAGGCAGCGCAACAAGCGGCCAAAGAACTCGGCATAGAGGCCGAGGTGACGAAAGTGGACGACATCATTGAAATCATGAAGTTTAATGTGATGTCGACACCGGCGCTTGCCGTTGACGGCCAGGTGAAAGTCGCCGGTCGCATTCCAAAACCGGACGAATTGAAAACGATGATTTCGTGAATGTTACTGAAGAGAAGAAGGTAATCGTGACATTTTCCAAGAATCCCCTCGCAGTAAGAATAACGATGATATCGGGACTTCTGATATTCTGGGTATTGGTCTATTCGGTGCTGAAGCGGTTTTCAGAATATCTCACCTATACGATATTCAATCTTGCGCATGGGACGCATCTCGGCGACGCCCTGGCGTTTTTCCTGTTCGAAACTCCCAAAGTGATCTTGCTCCTTACGCTGATTGTGTTCGGCATCGGGATCGTGCGGTCGTTCTTTACTCCGGAGAAGACGCGCGCGATTTTAGCGGGCAAGAAGACGGTTGTCGGGAACATTCTTGCCGCATTGCTCGGCGTTGTCACGCCATTCTGTTCCTGTTCGGCGGTCCCGCTTTTTATCGGGTTCGTGCAGGCGGGTGTGCCGCTGGGCGTGACCTTTTCCTTCCTTGTCTGCGCACCCATGGTGAATGAAATCGCGCTTGTCCTGCTCTTCGGGCTTTTCGGCTGGAAAGTAGCGGCGCTCTACCTGACAACCGGGTTATCAATCGCGCTTGCAGCCGGCATTGTGATTGGAAAGCTCCGTATGGAAAAGCATGTGGAGGGATGGGTTTACGACATGCGAATGAACGGAGGTGCTGTTGCATCGCAAAAACTGACGTGGGTGAACCGCATCGATGCCGGCTGGCAGGCGGTACAAGACATTGTCGTCAAGGTCTGGCCCTATATCGTTGCGGGTATCATGGTTGGGGCCGCCATTCATGGGTGGGTTCCGGAAGGACTCATGGCCAAGATCATGGGCGCGCATGCATGGTGGTCCGTGCCGCTTGCAGTGCTCATAGGAATTCCCATGTATTCCAATGCCGCGGGGATCATTCCCATTGTGGAGGCCCTGCTTTCAAAAGGAGCCGCACTCGGCACGGTGCTGGCGTTCATGATGTCGGTGATCGGATTGTCGTTGCCGGAAATGGTTATCTTGCGCAAAGTGCTGAAGCCAACGCTCATTGCAACTTTTATTGCTGTTGTGGGAACGGGAATTCTCTTGGTAGGCTTCTTATTCAATTTCGTCTTCTCGTTTAACGTTTTGTAACACGGAAAGGAAAAAGGTACATGAAATTTCTCCGATGCGCATGCTTCTGTGGAATGTTTGCTGTTTCTGTTTTTGATAGCATGTAATGCGTGCGCAAGCCCAAACCGCAAAAACAAGCAACCTCAAAACAAACCGCAACGGCAAAAACCGATTCGACAAAAGCTGTGACGGCAATGCCAGAAGCGGCAAATACTAAAATCGTGGTTTATTATTTCCACGGCAACGCCCGCTGCCCTACCTGCTACAAACTGGAAAACTTCGCCAAATCCGTGGTGGAAACCGATTTCGCCAATGCAATCAAGGATGGAAAGCTGGAATGGAAAACCGTCAATGTGGAAGAGCCAGGGCAACGAGCACTTTACAAATGACTACAAGCTCTACACGAAATCGGTGATTGTTTCAACCCGGAAAGACGGAAGGAATCATCATGGAAAAACCTCGACCAGATCTGGACGCTTGTCGGCGACCAGACCCAATACATGGAGTACATCCGCAAGGAAGTGCGGGCTTGCCTTGAAGGGAAATGCCTGTGAACGAGGCCTTTATCGAAATGGGGGCGGCGTTGTGGCTGGGAATACTCACTTCAATCAGCCCCTGCCCTCTCGCGACCAATATCGCCGCCATTTCCTATGTCGGACGGCGGGTTGAAAAAACCCGCTGGGTTCTCATTGCCGGGCTGTTATATACCCTCGGACGCAGCCTGGCCTACCTTGTCGTGGCAATAATCGTGACAAAAGGCCTTCTTTCGATTCCCGGCGTTTCGAACTTTCTTCAAAAGTACATGAACCTTTTTATCGGCCCGCTCATGCTCGTTGTCGGACTGCTGTTAATTGACATATGGAAATTCAGCTTTGGCGGCGGCATAGGAAACAGGCTCCAGGCCCGGATCGACAGCATGGGAGTATGGGGCGCAGGTTTACTGGGGATACTCTTCGCGCTCGCCTTCTGTCCGGTCTCGGCCGGCTTGTTTTTTGGGGGTCTTATTCCGCTTGCAATAAAAGGCAACGCCGTGGTTTTGTCGAGTCTTTACGGCATCGGAACCGCGCTGCCGGTCATCGGATTCGCGCTCCTGCTTGCCTTTGGCGCGCATTTGGTGGGCATTGCCTTTAAAAAGCTGACCGCCGTTGAAATCTGGGTGCGGCGCATCACCGCGGCAGTGATGCTATTGGTAGGAATATTTCTTATCCTCAAACATAATTTCGGATTGTATTTCGGAATATAATAGCCCATATGTTCACTCAAAAACAAGCCAATGCGTTGTTCGCGGTCGTAATGGTCGGCGCCATGACCTTTATTATGACTGGCGTAAATTCTTTCATTAATGCAGGGTTTTCCATACGCTTTTCTGCGTGGATGCACAATTGGATTGTGGCATATGTAGTTGCGTTGCCGATCATGATGCTGTTGTCGAAACCTTTACGGAAAGTTATCAGCAAGTTTACAAAGACCTAGGGTAACCACGCTGCCAATTATCAGGAGGCATTATGAATGATGTTAAAAACAGTGGGCCGATATTCCGCGCCGTTTCCTGTTCCGGCGCGTCAAATGCCGGAGAATTTGCCGATAAAATCACCCGGTTGCTGGACTCCTCCGGTGATGTTAATATGAACTGCCTTACCAAGATTGCTATCGGTGACGCGGCGCTGATTGATAAATATAAAGCTGCGGGCGGTAATGCCATAGCCATTGATGGTTGCACGGTACACTGCGCAAAGAAAATCCTTGAGGCCGCTGGAGTGAGCGGTTTTACGCATATCACGATTACCGATCTGGGTGTGCAAAAGGGGACCACACCCGTAACACAGGAGCATATCGAACGGATCGTAACCACTGTTCGGTCGTTGATTCATGCGAAGGGTTGATTTCAGGAATACAAACACCAGCCCGAGCAAGAAAAGTACTCGTAGTGAATAACTTCAATGTACTTCATGATTCACGGAATCTTCTATTCACCGGCAGATATATTGCTTTCTTGGGACATAAAGAATCTGATTATGGTTCAAGACCTGCACATCACAGAATTGAGTTTCGCGTAAAATGGTCATTTTAGCGAATTGAAGCCGCGAAATAGTGAAGCATAATCAAAAGTCTTGCACTATGTTTTGGGATGCAATATATTTCGTTGTGTGACGAAATATAGAATTACTCTTGAAATGAATGATCTGATGTAGAAAGGTCTTACAATGGCAAATGATGAAGCGAGCCTGATAAATCCGCAAGTCAAGGAACTTATAGCCATAGGAGCCGCTATTGCCTGCAATTGCGAACCCTGTTTCAAATATCACTACGACAAGTCGCGAAAGCTGGGCATATCGGAAGGCGATATGGTGAAGGCGGTTGAGACCGGGAAGATGGTTAAAGAGGCGTCGGCTTCAAATATTCTTGATCTTGCGAACAAACATCTGCATGTATCCCCCTGCGAGCAGAAGCAATCCTGCTGCTCCTGAATGCGGAGTTATGCTTTGAACAACATCGTCATAATTTCAAAAGCCTTATCCGACACAAACCGCTTGAGAGCCTTGGCGGCATTGCGCGGCGGTGAGCTGTGTGTGTGCCAGATCATCGAATTGCTTGGCCTTGCCCCGTCAACTGTCTCCAAGCACATGTCCGTGCTCAAACAGGCCGGACTTGTCGCAGGCCGCAAGGAAGAAAGGTGGATGTTTTACCGGCTTCCGGAAGACAAGGATATGACCGCGGCGGTTCGCAGCGCCCTGAAATGGGTCTTGCCGGCATCGGAAAAAGATGAGATAGTTATCAGAGACCAGAAAGATTTGGCAAGAATAACAAAACAGAATCCATCAAGTTTATGTAAAATGCAGCGGTGCAAGTAATATGGCGACCAAACTGAAAATCCTTTTCCTCTGCACCGGCAATTCCTGCCGCAGCCAGATGGCCGAAGGTTTTGCGCGGGCACTCAAGAGTGAGCTTATGGAGCCGTATTCGGCCGGCGTTGAAGTTCACGGTGTGAATTCACTTGCGATCAAAGTCATGGCTGAGGCTGGCATTGACATCTCGAAACAGCGGTCAAAGCATGTCCGCGAATTGATGGATATTCCTTTCGATTTCGTGATAACCCTATGTGACCAGGCAAATCAATCATGCCCGATTTTTCCAGGGAACGTGAAACGGTTGCACGTCGGTTTTGACGACCCGCCCAGCCTTGCGAAACTCGCAAAATCAGAGAATGAAGCGTTACCACATTACCGGCGTGTGCGGGATGAAATCAGAAAATTTGTGGAAGAGTTACCGGACAATATCATGGATAAACCTCAAAAAAAAGGTGGCATTTAGTGGAAAACAAAACAGAGCAGCCGGAATCACAGCAATGCGGCCCGGATTGCGCATGTAAGACTGAAAAAGGACTTTCCCGGCGTACAAAGGTCATCCTCCTCGCCGTTATTATCATTTGCGCCGGTGCCGTGCTGGCCAGCTCCATTGTACGCAAATCCCGTCAGGCAAAAACGCCAGCAGCTTCTAACTATGCATCAGCACTTTCCCTTAAATCTGTGGCACCGGTAAAAACAGATTCGACATCGGGAGCCGGGGATACCGGGAAATCGATTTTATTCGCCATGCTGCCGTCTTTTGCGTCACTTGATACCTTAGCGGCCAACTTTGACGGGGTCTTCATCCTTATGGTGAAGAGTGAGGCGGAGAAAACGAAAGCCATCACCCAGGAAATCGGCAATGCTGCGGCCACAATTACGGCAAAGGGCATGCGCATGGGTGCATTCCAGCTTACAGCCGGAAGTCCCGAATTCGAGTCCTTGAGCACCCAGGTTCCTTCTCCAGGCGTGATTGTTGTAGTCAAGGGTCATGGCATGCGCGCAGTGGCAGGAAATAATATCACCCGAACAAACCTCCTTCAGGCATGTATCGCTGCAATGCAGCCATCCGGATGCTGCCCGGCGGGAGGGAATCGCGTTTGTAAATAACAATTCATAAGGAGACGATCTCAATGCAGGAAGCTATTGCCGCAATCAAATCGATGCTCAACAGCGCCGGCTACGGTCCTGTGTCTATTGCATTTTCATTTGTTTTGGGTATTCTCAGCGTAATCGCAAGCGCATGCTGCACATTGCCGCTCGTGGGCGCTGTTGCGGGATATTCCCTTATTCAGGATGATAACCGGCAAAAAGCATTGCAATCCGCGCTTTTATTTATAGCCGGAGCGGTTGCCGCACTGATGGCAATAGGATCGGTAATCATTTTTTCCGGACAAACGGCTATTCGGGTTTCCGGCGAATATTGGAAAATTGCCGGGGGTTCCATCGCGCTCTTATTCGGCATCGCATCGCTCCGGTTATTTCCCTTTGCATTCCCGAAACTCCCTTTCATAACATCCGGGAATAAGTCGAGAACCTTGGTTTCCGGTTTTTCCGGCATGATTTTCGGCGGTACCATTGTCGTGACTTCCCTGCCGTGCAATCCCGGCATTTTTATTATTCTCGGCGCCGCTGTGCTTGAGAAACACACTGCATGGGCTTTGACTAACCTTTTCGCCTATGCCATCGGTTTTAGTGTTCCTCTGTCGGCGCTCGTTTTCGGACTTTCTTTCGGCAAGAACCTTGTACGGCTGCAAAAGGTGGAAAAAATCGTCAGGACTGCCGCTGGGCTCCTGCTGATTGCGACAGCAATGTACCTTTTTTATTCATTTTGATCCTGCAAGCATGACAAAGAGGAACACTATGCCGGCAGTGCCCGAAAAGCGCCTCTCCTTCCTCGACCGCTACCTCACGCTGTGGATTTTTTGTACCATGGCGCTCGGCGTCGCCATCGGCTGGCTGTTTCCTTCGGCTTCCGTTGCGCTGTCGCGCCTGAGCGTGGGCACCACCTCCATTCCCATCGCCATCGGCCTTATCGTCATGATGTATCCGCCGCTTGCCAAAGTGAATTACCGGCGGATCGGCGGCGTATTTACGGACAAGAAAGCGCTGGCGCTTTCGCTCGTCCAGAACTGGGTAGTGGGGCCTATCCTGATGTTCTGCCTGGCCATCATCTTTTTGCGCGACCAGCCGCACCTCATGACCGGCGTCATCATCATCGGCCTTGCGCGATGCATCGCCATGGTGATCGTGTGGAACAGCCTTGCGAAAGGCGACAGCGAATACGCCGCGGCGCTGGTGGCCTTCAACGCAATTTTCCAGGTCTTGTTTTTCGCTCTGTATGCATGGCTGTTCGTCACCGTGCTTCCGCCGCTCTTCGGGCTTGCCGGACGCGAAGTTCATGTTTCCATGAAGGACGTGGCCATAAGCGTCGGCATTTATCTTGGGATCCCGTTTGTCGCCGGATTCGCCACACGCATGATCGTCGAACCCATCAAAGGCACGCCATGGTATACCGGACAATTCATGCCGCGCATTGGGCCTGTCGCGCTCGTGGCGCTGCTGTTTACGATCCTCGTCATGTTCATATACAAAGGGAAAACCATTGTCGCGTTGCCTCTTGACGTGGTGAGAGTAGCAATTCCCCTGGCGGTATATTTCCTCATCATGTTTTTCGGATCGATGTTTGCCACGCGGCGACTGGGCATCAACTATAACGAGGCCGTCAGCCTCTCATTCACCGCTGCAAGCAACAACTTCGAGCTCGCCATTGCCGTTGCTGTCGGCGTGTTCGGCATTGCCTCGCAGGAGGCGTTCGCTGCGGTGATCGGCCCCCTCATCGAAGTCCCGGTTATGATCGCTCTTGTAAATGTCGCTCTCAAGTTCAAGCAAAGGATATCCTGCCAATGCCAAATAATAGCAGCCCAACGGCTGCGGTTCCAAACCGCAAGCGAAGCAGATCACCACCATGCTTTCGTTTGCCGACAAATTCGGCGCGATCATGTGCCGCCTCAGCAACCGCTTCCGCATGCGGTACCGCGTTGATCCCGGCCTCTACGCGCTCGGAGACCCGAAGGAATCGGATCCGGTGTTCGTTTCTGCCAACTACCGTCTCAGCTTCAACATATTGCGCAGTTCATTGACAGGAAGGAACGCCTGGATCCTTGTGCTTGACACAAAGGGCATCAACGTGTGGTGCGCCGCAGGAAAAGGCACATTTTGCACCAATGAAATAGTCAAACAGCTTTCGGCATGCAATCTTACATCAATAATTTCACACCGAACTCTCATTCTGCCGCAACTGAGCGCATCCGGTGTTTCCGCATCAAAGCTGCAAAAGGCCTGCGGCGGCTTTTCGGTAAAATTCGGCCCGGTGCGCGCATCGGATATACCGGCATTTCTTGACAATAACTGCACCGTGAGTCCTGCGATGCGGCGGGTGCGGTTTTCAATCGTTGATCGTGCAAAACTTGTTCCCATGGAGACGATTCCCCGCATTCGAAAAAGTAGGGCTCTTTTTACTCTTTGCCGCTGTTCTATTTGGCATGACACGCACCGGTATTATTTACCGTCAAGCGCTATCGGGTGTTGTGCCTCTCGTCATAGCGGGACTGACCGCTCTTTTCACCGGCACGATCCTTTCGCCGCTGCTGCTGCCTTTCATTCCGGGCCGGTCATTTTCGCTCAAGGGATTCGTTACCGGCCTGACTGGTGCAATTGCAATCATTTTTCTGTCGCCAATTTGTCGAAGCACGCCATTCTTGACAGCATTCAACCTGGTTTCTGTGCCCGCGTTCAGCTCGTACCTGGCGTTTTTGTTCACTGGCAGCAGCACCTATACGTCACCTTCGGGCGTTAAAGTGGAGTTGAAAATCGCCTGGCCGCTCTACCTCGCGAGTGCAGGAATTTCCGCACTATTGCTCATCATGGTAATCATTCACGTCTGGAGGATTGTATGAAATATTCGTATATAGCAGGCGTATCGACCTTGAAACTTACCGTAGAGAACTGCACCGGTTGCGGACGTTGTGTGGAAGTCTGTCCTCACGGCGTTTTTGAAATTCACGATCATCGTGCTCAAATCGTGGCGCTTGACAACTGCATGGAATGCGGCGCTTGCTCTCAGAACTGCTCCTTTGGCGCGCTGTCTGTAAAAAATGGGGTCGGTTGCGCGGTCGCCATGATCAACGGCCTTGTGACCAAGGGCGACCCTGATAAAGGCACCTGCGATTGCGGCGGTGATTCTGGGAGCTGCTGCTAAGCAAATTAATATATTAACTAAAAGATTTTGGCGTTCCCCTCCCCCTCACTTCGCTCGGGGTCGGGTCGGTCTCCCTCCGGGCTCGGCTGTTCGCCTCGTTGCCGGTCCGCCCTATGCCTAGCGGCCGGGTCGGCCGGCAACGCGCTCTAGCGCGCCCTGCGGTCCACCTAACGCGCGGCAACAGAAATATGTTCTGTCAAGCAGAAATACTTGCGCCATGTTGAATTCTTAAAAAACAGAACAAGAAGTTGCCAATTTGTCAAGCGTGTGGATTGTGCAGTATTCCCGCTGCCAAGCGCCAGGCAGGACTGGAAAGATGGTCCCGCGACAGCGGGATGCGCCCTGACCACGGCCCGCAGGGCCCTCGTGGCAGGCAGCCCGAGGCCCAAGGCCGACGACCCTTGGAAGCACCCGAAGCGGTGGACCGGAAGGACGGCCGCCGCCGCAAAGCGGCGGGGCGCCCAAGTCTTGCCTTGACTTTTAAGACAGACTGTACTTCCCCCACCAAAACACTTTACTACTCACCTTCTTTTTTCTGCTGCATCCGGCCGATATATGCTTCGAACGCGGCCTTTCCTTCGTCCTTCCAGTATTCGTCGAAGTACCGCCAGTCCCTGTACGACCCATGAACGCGCCAGTCGTTGTTCCCTGCATAATCCCGGCGGCGCATCCAGCGCGGCTTTCCATGATGCCATCCGCGGCCTGAGCCGACGCCACCGAACAGCAGCTTGGCAAGCAATACGATGCCGAACGCCTGCCAGTAGGTGACCGCCTTGAGCCCGAACAGCACGGGCATGAGCCAGTTCCACAAAAGAAAGACAAGCCATCCGAACAGAAGCGCGAACAGGACGGCCGCGACAACGCCTGCGATGACTAGCCCGACGATCCGCGCCGGCCCCCACATCCTGTGCGGCGGGAAATGCGGATAGCCGTGTTCAAAACTGTTTTCCATGGATTCCTCCCCTGTTTATTGGTTTCTGTATTCCTGCAGCCGAATAGATTCCTTGAGTTTTGCCAGCGCCCGTGACTTCTGGGCAAGAAGCGTCCCCAGGGGCACCTCCCACAGTTCCGACAATTCCCTGAACGTAAAGCCTTCGAGCTCGGTGGCGATCACGATTTCACGTTCCCCTTCGCTCAACCGGTCCATGGCCGCGACCAGCAGCTCCCGCAATTCACCGTTGGCGACTTCTGCTCCGGTGTCGAACCGCGCATCATGCAGCGTTTCGGAAAGCGACAGTTCCACGTCTTCGCCGTCTCCTCCGTCAAGAGGTATGGTTTTCCTTCTGCTCCTGAAAGCGTCGACAACCCTGTTGCGGATCGACTGATACACATAGGCCGACACACTGCGCAGCGGCAGGAGCGGGTCGGCCTGCTCAAGAATGCCCGTCATCACGTCCTGCACGATGTCTTCTCCGTCCCGGTCTGCCGCATCGCCGATGAGTGCGCGCACGTAGCCCACCAGCGCGGAACGCTCCTCCCGTATGAAAGCGGCAATCCTGTTGTTGAGCGTTTCCATGGCTGCACCGTTGAAGACGGAAAAGGCTGAAGGATTATTGCATGTTTCTGAGGACCGACGGCGGGAGCCGCCCACCAGCTTCCACGCCGGGGACGCCCATCTCCGCAAGCAGGGAATGCACTGCTTCCCTTACGTCAACAAGGGGGATCGTATTTACCCAGCCTCCCGGTTCGGGCGATAAAACGGCGCGGTACACGTCGGACAGGGGCAGATACTGGACATAGAATTCAGGCTGGTTGATAAACAGGGCGACCACGGGCACGTTGAACGCGGCCGCGACGTGCACGATGCACGTGTCCACGCTGAGCACAGCGGCGGCGTTCTTGACAACAGGGAAGGTCCCGAGAACGGACCGCGTTCCGAACACCTGGCTGCCGGGCACTCTGCGCGACATCGCCTCCGCAACGGCGCTGTCGGCGGGGCTCGACAGAAACACCGTAGGGCCGCAGTCCGGAGGGAGCGCGCAAAGAAGCTCAGCCCATTTGTCGTCTGTCCAGTACCGCACAGATTGGGAGGCGGATATGTTCACCGCCACATAACGGTGAATGCCCTGACGCTGACGAAACGCAGCAAACGCAGCATCTTCCGCCGGCTTCGGCGGAACCGACGGCCTCGGCGAGGCGTTTCCAATGCCGAGATACCGAAGGTTGCGCAGGCTGCGGAGCGTATAATGCTCCCCGCCCTTTCCCTGTTCGCATGCCGAATGGGTAAAGACCTTATCACCCTTGAATCCGATTTTCATTTTCGCGCGCGCAAGGCGGCAGAACATCGAGCTTTCGCTTGACTTGTGCTCCTTGGGATCGAGCCACACGTCGAATCTGGTGGTGAGCAACCGGGACAGGAGTCGCAGCGTGCTCAACGGCCGCTTGGTGTACACGTGCATGCGGTCGATGCACGGATTGCCTTGTGCAACCATGTAGTTGTTCCGTCCTGCAAGCAGGTGCAGCTCGTGGCGCGGGTTTGCCGCCTTGAGCGCCGAGAACAGCGGCGATATCAGGATCATATCTCCAATGCGGCCGAGCTGGACAATGCAGATTTTTCTTGGCCGCGTGTCCCATGCACGCGTGCTCATAGCAAATCACCAGATTTCCGAATGAAAACAGTGACACGATCAGAACGTTTGCAGCAATGCATGGCGCGCCGTCCTCCTCGGTTCAAAAAATACATCCCGCCTTTGAAACTTTTGAGGAGCCACGGCTCATGAAAAAAGGGCCGTGCGTTCCCTCGACACAGGAAACACAGCAGCCGCTTTTCAGAGAAGTACCTTGCTTGTTATTTCACGATTGTGCACATCGCAGTGCTCACAAATGTTCCGGCTGTGAACCGCACGAAGTAAACGCCTGCTGCAAGCATGGCGGTATTGATGTCGCGAACATACGAACCCGCACTGTTGTCTGCGGCGGGCAGCCCGGCAACGCGGCGACCGCGCAGATCCGAAACGGACAGGTTGACACGGCTTGCGAACGGAAGTTGGTAACGGACACGGATCGAACGGACCGGAGATGCCAAGGTTGATGCAGCCATGGCATATGTTCGGGGAACTCCGAGCGGCGCGGCCGGTCGCACCGCCACTGCAAGCCCGCTCACCACGGCAATGCCCACCGGGGGATACGCGGTGGCCGCGACCGTAACGGTGTCCGATCCGTCAAGCCTGGCCGAGCGCACCAGCAAAGCGCCGAACTCCGTCCAGTAGATGCGGCCCGAAGCGCGATCGACCGCCAGATACTGCGGATTGGCAAGGCCAGAAACAATGGTTCTTGCACCCGACCCGTCGAGCCCGGCCCTTCCGATGGCACCCGTATTCGCATCCGTCCAGAACAGCGCTCCGCTGTCCGGGGCAATCGCTACGCCCACGGGCCCGGAAAGTCCGGCGACAACCGTTTGTGGCACCGCCGAGACGGTGGTTTGCGCACGAACAATTGCGCCGGCATCAAAATCGGCCCAGTACATGGTCTGGGACGATTCGATTACTGCAATGCCGAACGGTGCGTGTGCGGCGCCCGCACCGAAGGTCTGAAGCACCTCGGCCGACGATCCGTCAAGATTCGCCCGGTAGACGGCCGGGCCGGCAACAAGATTGGTGCTTGTCCAGTAGAGCTTCCTGTTGGTGGAGTCAACCGCAATCCCGCGCAGGCACGATTGAAGAGATATGAGTGCGCCCGAATCGGCAAAGCCGGTCTGGATGTACTTGACATGCGCGTTGAGGAATGCAAGTTCGGTGACAAACACTCTCCCGAGGCTCGTACTCACCGCCACCGCCTGGGGCAGGGATTGCGGAGCGAGCGCAAGCGTGTTCTGCCCTGTGCCCGAGGCGTCAGCCATCACGAGCCTTGGCGAGGCGAAGGATGCTTCTATCCAGTACAGCGTGGAGGCGGACGCCTCAGCGACAAGCGCAACCATTGCTCCCAGCATCAGCACTACACGACACAGCATTCTATTCCCTCTGGTCATTGCGGGCTCCTTTCGGTGTGCGCGGCAGCCCTGCCGCTTGCCCCGTTTCTAGTTCTGGGACGGATAAATACCCGTGAGCGCGATGATGAAGTTGACGCATTCAAACGGCGGCATGTTCGGGTGCGGCTGACCGCCGCCCGCAGTGCCCACCACGACGGCCGTGGATGCCATGGTCGCGTTGCTTGACTTTCCGTAGGCCGGAGTCGCGGAGGCATTGCGCGCCGGCAGCGCCCTTTGCGGGCTGTCCGTGGAGGCCACCGTGGAATCGACACCGACGGCAGCGGTGTGGGTATGAGCGGGCATCTGCGCCTCCGTAAGCGTTACCGTTTCCGCGCCACCCACGTCACCAAGATTTCTTTGAGTGAGATTGGTTCCGGTTCCAAAATGCATAGGGAACCTCCCGCGAAGGTCCGGCAGCGCGAAGGTGGTCGTGCCGTTGCCGCCATAGGTAGTGCCGAGCAGGTTAAACAACGCCGTATTCTGGCTTATCGGCAGGAGCTGGCCGTTGCACAAAGCCCAGCCAACGGGAGCAAAGGTGCCTGCAAACATTTTTATTTCGCCCAGGTAATTGTTCTGGGCATTGACACTCGCGAATACGGACAACACTCCCACCATTGCCGCGACGCCGATACTACCCGCTATGCCGCGTTTCCACATGCGATCCTCCTTTGTGTGTTTGGTCATGCTAACTCAGGATAGATAGCAAGTGTCATTCCAAAGCGATACCAAACCCCGGCAAGGGGCAACATAATGGAATATCGTGGAATTGCCGTTGAACATTTTCGGTTTTGAGAATATTTGTGAGAATGAGGGAATTGGGCAAGACAAAGCAGACATCCTTTTGTCCGATGCCGCTGTCATGAGCATCAACGCTTCGCCCGCCGCAAACCTGGCATGCCTATTGATGTATTTTACCTGCAACCAAAAGGAGGTCCCATGGAAAGCGACAAGGTGACTAGACGTGAGTTTCTCGCGGATGTCGGGAAGACAGCGATTGCAGCGGCGATTGTTTCTCCGGTTCTCGGGTTCGAGGCGGAGGCCAAGAAGGCGCCCATGGCGCCGATCATGCTTGATGTTACCAAGCCGGAATACGCCGCGCTCGCACAGGCCGGCGGAGCGGTAAAGATCCCCGATCCCAAAGACAAGAAGAAGCCCATCATCGTGAGCAGGTTGTCCGAAACGAGCGTCGCGGCCTTTTCGTCGAAATGCACGCATTTCGGATGCGAAGTCCCGCTTCCGGCAAATAACGTTATCGAGTGCCACTGTCACCACTCGAAATTCGACGCGGCCGGGAAAGTGACGCATGGTCCGGCCACCAGGGATTTGGCCCAGTTCGCGGCAACGATCGATGGATCAGTTATTACCGTGAAAGAAATGGGTTCGTAGGATTTTGTAGGACAGGTCGCCGATAGGACGCAGGAGAAGCTCCGCTCTTTTCACGCGGAGGGTCGCGGCGCGTGCCCTCCACGTTCAGGGACGGAACATCAGCGGCAACGGGCGCAAACAAACGCGGCGGTGCGCGTCCCGACGTGCGGGGCGGACGCCTTCACAAAATACATGCCCTCGGCGGCGGCTGTTCCATTCTGTAAAGCGCCATCCCAGATGAAGACGGCAGCGCCCCGGTCCCGCGGCACGAGGCGCCGGAGGCAACGGCCGTTGATATCGTAGATTTCGACGCATGCGGCCGGGAACGAAGCTTCAATCCGGTACGCCCGAGACGCCGCGAGCTTCCGGACGGTCACCGAAAAACCCGTGGCTACACGTGGACGCGCCCGTGCCACCACCGGTGTGCCCTCCGCCGCGAGAAGAACGATTTCCGAATCGGAAACTTCGCGGTTGTACAGCCGCACGTCGTCGAGCAGGCCGCAGAAACATTGCGAGGCGGTCCAGATGTCGGTCCCGAAATACGTTGTCTTGTTGTTCGTCGACAGCTTTGCTCCGCTCAGACCCGGCGTTACCGTTCCGGCCCTCACACCGTCAACGTAAAACGAGAACACGGGCTTTACCCAGGTAATGGTCGCATTGTGCCAGCCCGCATACGACAGCGTGCAGGCAAGCGCGACAAACTGGGTGTCGACGTCGTTGCTTACAATGGCCTGTGCCGACAGCGCGGCGCGATAGATCCCGCCCGTGTCCGGCACGGCGGCAAGATATAGCATCACCTCGCGGCGCATGCCCGTGTTCGAGTGGCCGTGACAGTCGAGAATGCACTGCGGAGCCGAGGTTGTCTTGACGCATGCGCCTGCATCGTACCAGAGGCTTATGGCGGCGGTGTCGCGCGGCAAATTCCACGCCGACTTGTTGGGGACCACAACATAGCCGCAGGCGCCCGCGATGTTGTCGGCGAAATTGCAGGCAAGGCCCTGGCCCCATCGTCCCGGAACATACGGCGTTGCGGTTGCCGAAAAAAGCTTGCCGTCGTTGAGGGCGTTGCCGGTGGAATCGTTTGCGGTGCCGTTAAAAGGGTAATAGGCGGAGAGTCCCGACACCGGGACCTGGCCGGCGGCCAGCGAGACGATTAATAGGATAAAGACAAGTCTTTTTGGTTTCATGGGATAACCACAAATATAACCCAAAAACTATGAGGCCGGTGGCGGATTTCTAGCTGCTTACTTCAAGGCGCAAATACTCAGGCGGGGGAAGTGTCCCCCTCGTGGGTGGCCCCCCAGGCAGTTCATCTGCAAGCAAGACGCCTCGGCTGCGGAGGCACCGAGAAGAAGAGTTGAAAGTTGACGGTTGACAGCAAGATAAAACAAAGTGTCATTGCGAGCCCCTCGTCAGAGCTCGGGATAAACTTCGCGAAGCACCACGACTACTAAGGCATACAACCCTACAGGAGCAGCCGCGTCTGCGAATCCCTATAATTTTTGCCCAATAGAATCTTGTCTGATTTGCAGCGGATGCCCATTGGCGCGAGAACGTAGTTGACTGATGATAATAACTGTTTGCGCTCGTTAGGCGGGATGCTGCCTGGCGCGGGGCAGAAGGGTAGAAGCCCTCTTTGTAAATTCCCCTGATATTATTACTCCGGCATTAGAATACAGATAAACATCATATCCTTTTCGCTCTGGGAAACAAGTTTTGTTTAATCATATTTAGTTGCCGGAGTAAAAACGATTGCCTGTCACCCTGAGCCTTTCGAAGGGTCGGGGGCCCGGACAAGAAAAAGCCTCCGGCAAACTTTCTTTGTCCACCGGAGGCCCATCAGCACGCCAATGATGGTTCTACTTTGTCAACGCCAGCCTCACCGACACTGTCTTGGTCGCGCTCTTCATGGAACAGTAGTACACTCCCGTTCCCAGGCGCTTGTCTCCGAGCGGAAAATCGTAGGAAATGCTCGGCTCAACGATTCCGATGAACAACACGGCAACCGTCCTTCCGGAAATTGACGTCAGGGAAATCGTCAGGTTTTCCCTAATGGAAGAATGAAACCGTATTCCGCCCGCCACCGGTCGCACGCTGTAAAGCTTTGAGCCTTCGCCCTGGACCGACACCCGCCCGAACCGGATTCCCGTGGGCGCGGAGGTATCCGGAACAAGGATTCTTGTTGAGTCAATCGGCGAGAAGTTTGTGTTGTACCCCGTCTCGGAATTTCCTCCGCTCATGAGAATGCGTCCGTCATTCAGCATGCTGAATCCGGGGCTGGAAATGAAATATGACGACGGGAGCGTGTCCCTGCCGGTCGGGGCCTTGGCGGCCCAGGTGCTCGTGTTGACAACGTAGCAGCAGAGCTGGATGGGCGCGGAATCAACCCCGCCCGCAGACCATTTTTCGCCGATGATGTACGCGCGGCTGCGCAGCGTGTCCACGATGGGTGGGGTGAGCGACACGGTAGTGTCGGTTATGGCCGCGCCGACCTTTGCGAACGCTTTTGACGACGGATCAAACGTAAAAAGCTGATACGCGCTGCCGCTGTCCGCGAAAAACAGGTATGCACCGCCACGGAGTTTCTGCTGGGCCATGGACCGGTCGTAGGACTCCAGCGAACCGCTGTTCCAGCCCGTGTCCTGGCCGAATATGCTGCTATCAAGCACACCAAAACTCTTGTCTGCCGGATTGTAAAGTTCGACAAGCTGCTTTATTGAAGCGCCGAAAATGCCGATGCCGCCGAACACAACGGCTTTGCCGTCGCTCGTCGGCACCGCCAGGGGCCACGCCCGGGGAACGTTCAATTGACCGGTGGCGGTGAAGGTGCCGTTCTTTGGATCGAACACCTCGCCATACGTCGCACTGGTGTTGTCGTACCAGCCGCCGACGATAAGCACGGTGCTGTCGCTAAGGGTTGCGGCGCAGCTTGTCATTCTGCCGTTGTTCATCGGGGCAGCGACCGCGGTAAACGAATTGTTGCTTGGGTCAAAAATATCCGCTGTCTTGTATCCCGGCGCCACGCCAAGGTCTGCGGCGCCACCGGCAAGCAGGTATCTGCCGTCAAGAAGCCTTGCAAATGCCGGCCTGTCGTGCGTATAGTTCATCGCGTACAAGGTGAAGGAATCCGCGGCCGGAACGAAAATCTCAGCAGAGCTGAGGGACACGAACCCGGTACCGTGCCCGCCAAAGAGAATTACCCGGCCGTCGGCAAGCGTGGCGCAGTAATGCCCGGTCCTGTTTACTTTCATGGCCGGGCCGCTCTGGATGCTCAGTCCCGATGCCGGGGCTGCGCCCGGGCTCGTCACGAGAGATCCAACCATTGCGGCGGCAAGAACAATGGACGCATGAGTTTTCCGCATAATGGGCTTTCTTTCCGATGCCGGCAATGAATAATTGGACCGGCAAAATACACTGTTTGTTCCGCTGCGGCGTTTCTTTCCGCGCAAACGTGACCCGGATCACCGTGCGCCGGAATTCCCGTCACCGGTTTTTCCACGTACATTTCAGCGACTTATTGTATAATTAGACATTGGAGTTTTCAAGGAGATAATATTATGGAACAATACGACTTTTCCATTCCCATGCTCGGCACCCCGCACATACCGTCGCCCATCAGGCTGTCGAAGAAACCGGACGACCTCATAGCGAATTTCGCCACCGACGACCAGTTCATATTATACGACATCAACGCAACTGCGCAATCTTCGTCCGGCATGTTTGCAAAGCAGAATCTGCTCGAAATGGCCGGGCCCCGCGAGAAGATCTTCTTCGATCCCGCAAAAGTCAATGCGGCAATCGTGACCTGCGGCGGGCTGTGTCCCGGCCTCAACGACGTAATCTATTCCATTGTGATGAGCCTGTGGCACCGCTACGGCGTGCGCAGGATAACCGGCATCCGCTACGGCTACCGCGGCCTGCTGCCCGAATTCGGCGTGCCCGCCATCGACCTCTCGCCCGACATCATTGTCGGATTTCACGCCATGGGCGGCACCCTGCTCGGCTCTTCGCGCGGCGGCGGCGAAAAGATCCCGCTCATGGTCGACGCCGTTGAACAGATGAACATCAACATGCTCTTTGCCATCGGCGGCGACGGCACGATGAAAGGCGCGCTTGCCATTTCGGAGGAAGCAAAAAAGCGCGGCACCAGGCTCGGCGTGATCGGCGTACCCAAGACCATCGACAACGACCTCGCGTTCTGCCAGCGGAGCTTCGGGTTCGAGACCGCAGTGTCGCTCGCGGTGGAGGCGGTGGAGAGCGCGCACGTTGAGGCGCACGACGTGATGAACGGCATCGGCATCGTGAAAGTGATGGGCCGCGACTCCGGGTTCATTGCCGCGCACACCGCGCTCGCTTCCGGCGATGTCAATTTTGTGCTCATTCCCGAGGTCCCGTTCGAACTCGACGGCGAAAAAGGCCTGCTTGCATCCCTCACGAGACGCCTCGAGTCGCGGCATCACGCCGTGATCCTCGTTGCCGAGGGAGCGGGCCAGAACCTTGTGGGCGAGACCGGCGGCCACGACGCGTCGGGCAACAAGAAGCTCGGTGACATCGGCGGGTTTCTCAAGCAACGCGTGGAGGCGTTCTTCGACGAGAAGAGCGTGGAGGTGAGCGTCAAGTACATCGACCCGAGCTACATGATCCGCAGCGCGCCCGCCATCACCACCGATTCCATCTACTGCGCGCGGCTGGGGTCCAACGCCGTGCACGCGGCAATGGCCGGCAAGACCGAGGTGCTCATCTCTCTTGTCAATAACAACTTCGTCCACCTGCCCATACGGCTCGCGGTCTCAAAGCGGAACAGGGTCGATCCGGAAAGCCCTCTATGGAGGGATGTGATTGACAGGACCGGCCAGCCGCTGCTATTAAAGAGTTAAAAGTTGAGAGTTGAGAGTTGAAAGTTGACAGCAGAAATCCATCAGACCGGGCAACCCACCCCCGCTCACCGGATAGCGCAACAACATGCCTTGACTGAAGAGATTTCCTCTGCCGCGCGTTGTAGACAACCGGATACTGCGATGAACCTTTTTTAGTTTTCCATGCCGCGTAGCGGCATTCCTACAGGAAGGCGTTGCGGAAACGTGACGCCCGCAACGCGCAAGCGTTGCGCCTCGCGCACGTTTCCGCTGGAAAGGGTGTGGGTGCAGATCGCCTCCCGCTGATCTTCAGCGGAAGGAAGCTGCACCCCAGGGGAAACCACGAAGTGGTGTCCCCACCAGATATTCTTCCCATCTTGATTGTATTGAATTTCCCTCTGCATGAACTATTTTTCCCCCTCGCATTTTACTTCCATCAACAAGGAGATCACATATCATGGCACCGCACATCAACCTCTGGGAGAACCTGCCCTACCAGGTTGCAGACATCGGGCTCGCCGACTGGGGCCGCAAGGAAATGGACATCGCCGAAAAAGAAATGCCCGGCCTCATGGCCGTGCGCGAAAAATACGCGGCCGAACAGCCGCTTAAGGGCGTGCGCATTTCCGGATCGCTGCACATGACCATCCAGACCGCGGTGCTCATCGAAACGCTTGTCAAGCTCGGGGCGCAGGTTCGCTGGGCATCGTGCAATATCTTTTCCACCCAGGACCACGCAGCAGCAGCCATTGCCAAGGCGGGCGTGCCGGTGTTCGCCTGGAAGGGCGAGTCGCTCGAGGACTACTGGGCGTGCACGTTTCAGGCGCTCACGTTTCCCGGAAACAAGGGCCCGCAGCTTGTGGTCGACGACGGCGGCGACGCCACGCTCCTCATTCACAAAGGGTTTGAGCTCGAAAACGGGGACACATGGCTCAATTCCTCTTCCGCAAGCCACGAGGAAGGCGTGATCAAAGACCTGCTCGGGAACGTGCACCGGAAGCGTCCCGGCCACTGGCACGAAGTTGTGAAGGAATGGAAAGGCGTGTCCGAGGAGACCACCACGGGCGTGCACCGCCTGTACCAGATGGAACAGGCGCGCAAGCTTCTGGTTCCCGCCATCAACGTAAACGACTCGGTGACCAAATCGAAATTCGACAACATCTACGGGTGTCGCCACTCGCTCGCCGACGGCATCCTGCGCGCCATGGACGTGATGCTCGCAGGCAAAATCGCGGTGGTGTGCGGCTACGGTGACGTGGGCAAGGGCTCGGCCGAATCGCTGTCGTCGCAGAAGGCGCAGGTGTGGGTCACCGAAATCGACCCGATCTGCGCACTCCAGGCCTCTATGGCAGGCTACAAGGTGACCACGGTGGAGGACGCGCTCCCCTTTGCAAACCTGTACGTCACCACCACCGGCAACTGCGAGATCATTACCATCGACCACATGCTCAAAATGCGGGACCAGTCTATTGTGTGCAACATCGGCCACTTCGACAACGAGATCCAGGTTGAAAAGCTCAACAATTACCCTGGTGTCAAGCGTATCAACATTAAGCCGCAGGTGGACAAATACATCTTCCCCGACGGCCACTGCATCTACCTGCTCGCCGAGGGCCGCCTGGTCAACCTCGGCTGCGCCACGGGCCACCCGAGCTTCGTGATGTCGAATTCATTTACAAACCAGACCCTCGCACAGATCGACCTGTGGAAGAACAGGGAGACCTACAAGCCGGGCGTGTCCCGGCTCCCCAAGCAGCTCGACGAGGAAGTGGCGAGGCTGCATTTGGAAAAGATCGGCGTGAAACTGACGAAACTGAGTAAAAAGCAGGCGGATTATATCGGGGTTCCGGTGGAGGGGCCGTACAAGCCGGAGCATTATAGATATTAGTAATCCATAAGAAAAAAGAGGCGGGGGAGAAGTTTACCCCGTCGGGTACTTCCAAGGGTCGTCTCCCCCGGCCTCGGCCTCCTTGCAATAGTAATCCAAACAAAGAATATGGGCGTTCCCCTCGCCTTCGCCCTTCAACTTCGCTCATGGTGTTGCTCAGGCTCGGGTCGGCCCTCCTTCCGGTCTCGGGCTCGCCCTCGGGCCGCCTCGTCCCTATGCCGCGAGTACGCGGCCGGGTCCGGGCGGCACCGCGCTCTGGCGCGGCCTCCAGTCCGGCCTAACGCTCGGCAACAGAGATGCTGCCGTTTATATCTTCTTCCGCATTCGCATAGTCTGTGAGGTCAATTTCACAATGCCTACTTTCGTAGCACTACTCCGCGGAATAAATTTAGGGGGTAAAGCACCAGTTAAAATGGCCGACCTGGTCTCTGCATTCGAGTCCCTCAAATTCAAAGATGTCCGTACCTACGTGCAGAGCGGGAACATCGTGTTTGACGCATCGGAAAGCGAAACAGGAAAAATCACATCCATGATTGAGAAAAGATTGCAGAAAACATTCGGTTTTAAAATCCCGGCCGTGGTACGGACCGGAAATGATTTATCAACAATAGTGAGTGAAAATCCATTTCTATCGGGCAATACCAAAATCGAGTATTTATATGTGACTTTCCTGGCTCAAACGCCTGATAAGAAGACCATCACTTCTCTCGTCACGCCCAAAGAAAAAGACGAGGAATTCAAGATCATTGAAAAAGAAATCTTCCTTTGTCTTCCCCACGGCTACGGCAGGACTAAACTCAACAACAATGCCTTCGAAAAGAAACTGTCCTGCATCGCAACAACAAGAAATTGGAAAACCGTGAACGCACTGATGGCAATGGCCGGAAATTAAAAACATCTCCATAGATGACCAGCACGTCCCGCTTCACTCTTTTGCAGGCTTCTCGTATTTTCATCACATAATCGCAGTTTCCACAGTCCTGACAGAATCATGAAACCAGGAGACCCAGACCGATGTCGCATTGCATCTCCCCCGCCGCCGAGAAGGTCCTCGACAGGAAATTCAGGGTCCTTGACAAAGGCTTTATCCGTCTTGTTGACTACCTCGGCAACGACTCGCGCATTGTACAGGCCGCGCGGGTGTCCTACGGGAAAGGAACCAAAACCTTCCGGGAAGACAAGGGCCTTATCAATTACCTCCTTCGCAACGACCATACCTCGCCGTTCGAGCAGGTGGTGTTCACGTTCCACGTGAAGCTACCCATCTTTGTTGCGCGTCAGTGGATACGGCACCGCACCGCGCGGCTCAACGAGATTTCGGGCAGGTACAGCGTGATGAAATCCGAGTTTTACCTTCCGTCAACAGGCAGCATCGCGTTCCAGAGCGAAAGCAACAAGCAGGGCCGCTCGACCGAGACCGTGCCCGCCGCGATGCAGGAAAAGGTCCTTGCGATCCTCACCAAATACCAGAAGGAACTGTACGGCACGTACGAAGACCTGCTCGACAACAACATCGCGCGCGAACTCGCACGCATCAATTTGCCGCTGTCGCTCTATACCGAATGGTACTGGCAGATCGATTTGCACAACCTGTTCCGCTTTCTCGCCCTCAGGCTCGACGCGCACGCGCAATTGGAGATCCGTGAATACGCAAAGGTGCTGCATGCAATCAGCACAAAGGTGTGTCCCATTGCGTTTGACGCGTTTGACGAGCATGTGCTCAATGCGGCGCGCTTTTCAAAAAGTGAAATTGCCGCCGTCCGCAAACTTCTCAAAGGCAAACCCGCAGGTCTTGAAGGAAAAGCGTACGAGAGGTTCATGGAAAAACTGAAGTAGTTTCTGTCCGATATATTTTCTCTAAATGCTTTCTCATCATTCAATCTACATCTCCGCCTCCCGCCGCACCGACGTCCCGCGGTTTTTTCTCAATGAGTTTTTTGACGCATGGCAGAAGGGTGAAATCAGCTATGATGCGGGCTACGGCCGCTCATACACGCTTTCGCTTAGACCCGCTGATGTTCTGGGCTATATTTTCTGGTCAAAAGACTTTTCCGCTTTTATCAAGCACCCACATTTTGAAAGGCTGATTGAGCAGAACAATGCGGTTTTCCATTACACTATAAACGATTGCGCTGACCTGGAGCCCAATGTCGCGCCCTTGACAGATCGCCTTGAAACTCTTGCACGCTTATGTGGTCTTGTGGGACCGGAACGGGTGATGTGGAGGTTTGATCCGATTTGCAAATACAGAAGGAAAGATGGCCAAGTTGTCACCAATTTTTCAGCCTTCTTTGACATATTACCCCACGTTGAAAAGGCCGGCGTGAAACGCTGTTATTTCTCGTACATGAGCCACTATCCAAAGTTGAAAAAAAGGGACGTTTTGTTTGATGATTTTGATGAACAGGAGAGGACCGCGCTTGGAAAAGAACTGCTGTATGCAACGCTGAAGGCGGGCATAAAGCTTTACAACTGCTGCAACCCGGAAGTCCTGGGCCTTGTTCCGGACATTTTGCAGGCGCATTGCATTGACGATGAATTATTGCGCGAGACAGACCGGTTCGGCGTGCACCCGAAACTTTTCCTTAAGCCCACGCGGAAAGGATGCGGGTGTTTTGAGAGCAGGGATGTGGGGTCGTATTTGCAGAAGTGCTTGCACCGGTGCATGTATTGTTATGCGAATCCGGGATGAATATTATTATTTATAAAAATATATATATTAGTGTCCCCCCTGGCCCCCTCGTGGGTAGCCCCCTAGAGAGTTGATTTGCAGGAAAGTAACTTCAGCTGCAGGGGCACCACGAAAAAGCGGTAGCATTTGCAATGAACTTGCGGTAATTGGCGAGAACAATAAAAATGAATAGCATCGAGAGTAGATTGCTTTGTCGCTTCACTCCGGCGCATTACTAAAAAACGCCAGTGAATGAATTAAGAGATTAATTCTTCAGTGCAACTACTGCTCGTGGGTGCCCCCGCACAGGTGTTTGTTTCATGCAGCAGGCCCAACTTGGGGGCTACCCAGGAGGGGGTAGCGGAGGACCGGCGCGCGATTAAAATGAGCAATGAATAAGAGCAGCACGCCGGTTCGCAGCGAGGGAGATCCTTCCCCTACTAGAATACTCTTGCTTGTAATTATTCTATGCTTCCTTCTTCTTATTCTCCTCCAGATACTTCTTCCCCGCCAGGAACGCCAGAGTAACCAATACAAGCGTCCCCAGCCGTCTGGAAAAAACAAACCGCACCGCGCCCGCACCGGTGCCGAAGACCAGCCGCACGGCAAAGAGAACAAGGCCTATGACCCTTCTCAGCACCCAGAACGGCAAAAAAATAATTTTTTCGATCATATTGCACCCCCTTTGGGTTTCTAGTAGGATTACGCGCCGCTATCCGCCCGATTGTCGGCTGTCCATCAATATAGTATTCTGCTTTATGCCCCTAATCAGAGATCACTCTTAACTCTTAACTTCTTTTCTTGCATTCTCCGTCAACTGTCAACTGACAACCGTCAACTTTTCTACTTCGCCGTCAATCTATTAACCCCGTCCCAGTCCTTTCCGGGCGGGTTCGCCTTGTAGTTCCGGGAGTATCGTATGAACTCCGCGCTCGGAGAGGTCGCTGCAAACGCGCGGTACGGTTCGAGTTTTTCCGATTCGGCAAGCGCCTCCATGGCCTGGTCCCATTCCTGTTTGTAAAAATATGCAAGGCCCTTTGCATACCGGTCGCGCATGGCGACGAGTTCGGGCGAAAGCTTCCCCTTTGCCGCCAGCAGCTCGAACACCGTGACCGGCTCGGATTTTCCCACGACCGTGATCTTGTCGAGCTGCCGGACTTCGAAGTCGTTCTTCACCATCTCGTAGGTAAAGTTGCTGATCATGATGAATACGCCGTACTGCTTCGCCGCGCTTTCCAGCCGCGCCGCGAGGTTGACGGTGTCGCCCATCATGGTGTAGTTAAGCCGCGTCCTCGACCCCATGTTGCCGGTCACGATGGGCCCGCTGTTGATGCCCACGCGCATGCGCATCCCATGCACGATGGCGGGCCACTTGTCCTCCTCGGAGGCCCACTTTTTGCGCAGATCGGCGAGCCGCGCCTGCATGTCGAGCGCGGTGAGACAGGCCTGTTTCGCGTGGTCGTCCATGGGCATGGGCGCGCCGAAGAACGCGAGGATCGCGTCGCCCTCGTATTTGTCAAGCGTTCCGAAATGCCTGAGCAGGATGTCGGTCATCTCGGTGAGGTACTCGTTAAGGAGTTCCACGAGCCGCGAGGGCGAGCCGAGCTTCTCGGAGATGGTGGAGAAACCTTGGATGTCGGTGAAAAACGCGGTGCGGATTCCCTCGTCGCCGCCGAGCTTGGGCTGCTGCTTGGAACTGTACATGATGTCGATGAGCTCGGGCGACAGGTATTGCTTGAACGTGCTCTGCAGGAACTTGCGGTCCTTTTCCTCGGTGATGTAGCGCAATACCATAACGCCGCTGAAGGTGATCACAACGGCGAGGATGGGGCGCGCGATCTCGATCCACAGGCGGCTTTCGGTGAACACGGTCATGGCGATAAGGAAGTATGCGAAAATGGCGGCAGCGCCGACTATGGCCCCCCACACCGGCTTGAGGAAGAAGGTGAGGATGCCGATCACCATCGCCACAAGGAGCAAAATGAGGAAATCCTGCCATTCGGAGAGCCTTCGCACAAACGTGTTGGTGAGGAACGAATTGACAAGCGACGCATGCACCTCCACGCCGGGATAGTGGTCGTCGATGGGCGTGGACACGATGTCGAACAGCCCCTGCACCGTGGAGCCCACGAGAAAGATCTTGCCTTCGAGCCCGCCCTTGACCCGGTCCTTCATGACGTCCCAGTAGCTGTAGCGGACAAAGGTCGAGGCCTTGGGCCCGGCATAGGTCACGATATGCAGGTCTCTGCCTTCCTTCGCTTCGTCCTTGACAAGCGGTATTCGTACCGTTGCGCCGAAATCCATTCGTGCGCCGGGCGCCATCGAGGTTATGGCACTCCACGGCGTGGCGCAGAGATCGCGGAGCACCGACTCGTTGATCACCGGCAGGGTCGAAACGAGCCTTCCATCAACATTCTTCACCGTAAACGCATAGAACAGGAGTTTCGACTCGCCCGGTTTAAGTGCGTCAAACTCCGCGCTGTCCACTCGGCCGATGGTCTCCACATCAAGCCTCGACAGGGTCCATTCGCTGTCGATCTGCGGCGCGGAAAGCGTCCATTCGGCGCCGGAGGTCCGCTTGACCAACACCTGCGGGCCGATGGCGAGCGAGTCCTTCTCGGCCAGAGCGACAATTCTGTTCGTGCCGGCGCCCAGAAGGGACTTTGCCACCGGTCCCGGGAACGAGCCGCAGTCCATGTCGATGAAACAGGTGCCGCCGGCATCCTTTCTTATTTTCAAACGAGAACTCACTTCCACGGGCCTGCCGCGAACACAATGCAGAATACGGGGCGACGCGCCGAGTATGGCCCTCACCAGCGGCGGGGTGACGTTCGGGTAGGAGAAGGTGAGTGCGCCCGCCGAGTCCCTGAACGCCTTGAAAGGTTTCCCTATGTCAAGGTATCTGCCCGGTTTGTACGTGATTTCGCGGTTGGGGGTTTTAAACAGCGTCGCGACCATTCGAACGCTTATGGGCAGATACACCGGCGGGTTGGCTCCGAACCCGTATAGCACCGGCACCGCCCGGATGACGCCGTCGGAGTTCGGCAGGATGTTGACGCACCCGATGTCCCGGCTGGCCTGCGCGAGCCCGGGAAAAATGCCGTCGATCACATGTCTCGTTTCGTAAACCTGACGCCGGACTGCCGGACGAAGCAAAACAGCCGAGGACGGATGAAGTGAATCGTGCCATGCCATGGTGGTCCTCGGCTGGATCTGCGACTGGGCGAAACTGGGGTAATCGGAGGAGTCGGCCATCATCACCGCATGGAACACGTTCCCGGCCTTTTTCGTGGCCTCAATGAATTGCTCATCATAGTTTATGGCCGACACAAGCGGTTTGTAAAGGTTTTGAGGCATGGAGAAGGCAGCCGGCCCGCTTTTGCATTTGGCAATGAGGCTGTCCAGGCGCGCGACGTAGTTCCGGTCGTCCGGGTCGAAGAACATCACGTCGAACGCGATGGCGGCAGGGTCGTGCTTTGCAAGCGCGTTGATCATGTCCGCGTGGAACGACCGATCCCAGTTCCAGTATTTCCCGAGCTTGTGCTGGCTCCGCTCGTCGATGTCGACAATGCAGATGCCGTTGTCGTTGTCGACCTTTTCCCTGCTTTTTTCCGCGGCAAGGTTCTTGAATTCCCACCGGTACCGCATGTAGTAGGTCTGGTTTTCGAGCCTGTCGATCAGGTCCTTTACAAAGAAGTTGGTCGCCAGCGCCACGCCGACGCCCATGGCCGAGCCTATAAGCAGGCTTCTTGCCAGCCGCCTGAGCAATTTCATTGAAATTGAACTCTTGAAAGACACGATTTCCCTGCTCTCAGCGTTGTTACATTCCTCTATGTTTACTATTAACATTATATAGAGGCGGGATGGGAATTACAAGGCTCGTCCTTTAAGGTCTCTCAAGACCATTTAAAAAATGAAATATCTGGTGGGGGAAGTATCCCCCTCGCTCCGGCCCGGCCGTGCAAGTTTACAAACCAGCATCACAAATATGCACGGCCAGTCCTCCGCTACCCCCTCCTGGGTGCACCCCTTGAGAGGCCAGCTGCAAGAATCACACTTCGGTTGTGGGGGCACCCGCGAAGAGTAGTTGAAAGTTGACAGTTGGCAGCAGGATTGGGGAAAAGATCCTGGTTTGTATTGAGTATTCCGATTGGCGCAATAACAAACCGGACTGAATAGACTTCTTCTGCCGCGCGCCAGGCAGGACTGGAGGCCGCGCCAAAGCGTGGTGCCGCCCGGACCCGCCGCTACCGCGGCATAGGGCCGAGGCGGCCCGAGGCCGGAGGCCGAGACCGGAAGGACGGCCGCCGCCGCAAAGCGGCGGGGCGCCCAAGTATTTATCCTGGTCTATTAAGGAAGGCGAGAAGAATGCCCTGGTTCCATCCAGGTTCAGTTCTGTGTTTGCTTTGGACTACTTCCTGTTCTGCAACAGATCGCGGATTTCCGTAAGAAGCTGCTCTTCCCGAGTGATCACTATGGGCGCAGCCGCTTCTTTCTGTCTGGATTTGGTGAGAAACCCCAGGAATTTCACGATGAAAATAAACAGCACCGCCGCGATGATCAGGAAATTCACCACCTCGCCGATGAACAGGCCGTACGGCACTTCCTTGACGCCCACGACGAGCTTCCAGTTGAGATATCCCTGCTGTGCGGGCAGCAGCAGGCTTATGAGCGGCATGATGATATGCTTGACAAAGGAATCAATAATTTTCCCGAATGCCGCGCCGATGATGATGCCCACCGCCATGTCGATGACATTGCCTTTAAAGGCAAACGCCTTGAACTCATCAACCAGTGAAAACGCTTTCTTTGCGGGATCAATCCCTGCAATCTTTTGGACCGGGTTCATGGCAGTTTCTCCTTCCGTTCTTTATTCGTTGCTTATCGGTGAATCCCACAGCGAGCGCATTCCCCGGAGGTTCGCTGTCGCGGCTACTCCTGTAGTGTTGTATGCTGTCGTAGTCGCGGTGCTGCGGGGTTCTTCAATTCCGTAGTCATCAACCCCGACTCTCAAGTAATTAAGATACGCTGGGGAAAAGCCTTCGTCCAGAGGTATCAAGTCGTTCAGTCGGGGTTGAGAAACAATGGCGGCACTGGTGACGCTCCTCGGTTATTTGCATCACGCTGAACAAAGCGTTTTCTACCAGAAAACCTTTTCTTTTCGACTTCGTTGACATGCAAAACGGGCTTAGTATATTATCAAACAGCAGAGCAGCTTCACAAGCAGATAGACGATTTTGCCATCAACGCCGGGAGATTGTTCTAATGGCCGGTTGCCGCGTGTACCAATGGTCGCCTGTCCCGACTCCCAGCACCATCGATCGTCTTGGCTCCATGGTTGCACGGGCCGGAGGGGTGCTGGTGCTTGATCTTGAGGACAATCTTTCAGCGCCCCTCGAATCCGTCCGCATCGCGGCGGATCGGGAACAGGCCCGAGCACGGCTTGTGCAGTTTTTCACCTGCCGCCCCCCCGACGGCCGCGGGCACTGCATCCGCATCAATCAGGCCGCCACCGCTGATTTCGAGAAGGACATTGCGGCATTGTCAGGCATCGGGTCGCTTGTCGAATGGGAAACAGTATTCCTGGCCAAGGTTGAATCTTCCTCCGATATTTATACCCTCCGCCGGAACTTGCTGCGCTCGGGAATCGCGTATCGCAGGTTGTGTCCGATCGTGGGAAGTTGCGACGGGCTGGATTGCCTCGAAGAAATTCTCGAATCCTGCGTGCAGAGCGATGTGGAGTTCGTTCAATACGGCCATTACGGCTGCAGCCACCGGCCCTTTGAGCGGCAGGACAGCTGGCCGTTCTGGGAGACTGTCACCCGCGTCATTCGGTCGGTTGAAAAACACGGATGCGGCTATCTTCATGCGCCGTACCTAAACCTTGTTGACACCACAGGTCTCACTGCAATAGTTGCGAAACTTAACAGCGTATGCACCGGACCGTTCGGTGTGGCGTCGCTTTCCATCAACCAGACCCGCACGATTGCCGCAGCGAATTGTATGAGCAGATTCGACATATCCCCTGCGTGCTTCGCGCCTGCTCATCTGAGCGCCGGAAGAAAGGAAATTCCCTGTCGGTATTATCCTCCAACACACGAACGGCGGTATTTGGCCAGCAGTAGTTCTTGACTCCCCGCCCGGCAGCGTATATACTTGGTATAAACACTGTCATGGAGGCATTCGATGGTCACGAAAATTCAGAAATGGGGCAACAGCCAGGGGCTCCGCTTCCCCCGCGATGTTCTTCGCAAAGCCTGCATCGTAGTCGGAGAGGAAGTCGACATTTCCGTACGAAAGGGTGAAATTGTCGTAAAACACGCCACCCCTCCCCGGCGCAGGTATCGTCTTAAAGACCTTGCTGCCAGGATGCCCGCCCGCCATAAACCTTTGGAAGAACAGTGGGGCAAACCAAGAGGCAGGGAGACCTGGTGATGCCGCACTACACCCCTCGCAAAGGAGACTTTGTTGCTCTGACATTTGATCCTCAGTCGGGACACGAACAAAGAGGCCGTAGGCCAGCTCTCGTCATCAGTAACGATCTCTTTAATCAGCGAACCGGCCTCGCCATGGTCTGTCCCCTTACAAACACAGACAGAAAAATCCCTTTTCATGTCAAGGTCCCCGAGAGTTGCGTCCTCACCGGTTTTGTCATGGTCGACCAGGTCAAGTCGGTGGATTTTGTCGCGCGAAGCGCAAAGTTCATCGACAAGGCTCCGCCGCATCTTCTGGCCGACGTGCTGGCAATCCTCGATGCGTGCGTGTATTAGGTTGACGGCGCGCCGCCGTATTTTCCGCTTTGACAATGGGGAGCGGTAGCACCTATATTATCCATTGAGAATGAAATGAATGGTGCGAAATACAAGGCCGGGGACCGAGTAACAAAGATCTCTTAGACCAGCAAAGGCTGACAGGCCAAAGAATGGAATGGGCAACCCTACAATATTCAAGAGCTCGGGTAGAATCTGCTGGGGATGAGCTAGTTAATCCGCATACTCGGCCAGCTTTGCTTGAAGAAACCCTCCAAGTGATCAACAATTGGCGTGCATGCCATTACTATCCTCTAAATGTATTTCAAAATGGGCTTCGCTCAAAAGCAAGGCAAGTTGACCCACATGTGCTTATTGCCCAACGTATCAAACGCCTCTATTCTATTAAGTTAAAATTAGAGCTGCTACCAAGTATGAAGCTGCCTCAAATGCAGGACATCGGCGGGTGTCGAGCCATTGTGAAAGATATCAGGAGCGTAGATAAGATCGTGAGTATGTATAAGAAGGGTCACTTAAAACACAAATTAGTTGGAGCGAAAGACTATATCAGAAACCCGAAACCATCTGGTTATCGTGGTATCCATCTTGTCTATCGTTACTACAGTGATAAAAAATATAAGCACTACAATGACCTGAAGATCGAAATTCAAATCCGAACTTTCCTTCAACACGCGTGGGCCACCACAGTTGAAACGGTTGGTACTCTTACTAACCAAGCATTAAAATCAAGCATTGGAGATGAAAACTGGAAACGTTTTTTTTCTCTCATGGGCAGCGTAATGGCTAATGAGGAAGCTACTACTCTTGTCCCCGATACCCCGACTCAAAAGACAGAACTACTAAACGAGCTACGCGATTACGCAAATCGAATTCAGGTCGCACGACGCCTTGAAGGTTTTGGGTATGCATTACAGGTTTCGGAAACACAAAATGCGAAAAATGCAGATTATTTGCTTCTCAACCTTGACCCTGTTAATAACCGCGTTCAGGTTGCCGGTTTTAAAAAGGAAGACCTTAATAAGGCTTCGGAAGAATACTTATCAGTGGAACAGTCCAACACAAATCGACCTGCTACTGATGCTGTACTTGTGTCGGTTGATTCTTTGGATTCATTGCGCCGAGCATATCCGAACTACTTTCTCGATTCAAAAGTCTTTGTCGACGTCTTGACTAGAGTGCTATCACATTCTTAAGGTTGATTAAGAATCCTCTACTTCTCGCACTCGAAAGCGAGATTGTTATATTCAAATCGCCCTTTCTCCCTCTTGCAAAGGTCGCAGTTCACTTGTCTCACCTCACCAGCTTTTTATACTTAATCCTCTTCGGTTGCTCCGCATCGATCCCGAGTCTCACCTTTCTCGCCTCTTCGTAGTCGGCAAAGTTCCCTTCGTACCAGTGCACCTGGCTTTCGCCTTCAAACGCCAGGACGTGCGTGGCGATGCGGTTGAGGAACCACCGGTCATGGGTGATGACCACCACGCAGCCGGAAAAATCGAGGATGGCCTGTTCGAGCGCCTGGAGCGTCTCCACGTCGAGGTCGTTGGTGGGTTCGTCGAGCAAGAGGACGTTGCCGCCGGTCTGAAGGAGCTTGGCAAGGTGCACGCGGTTCCGCTCGCCGCCGGAGCAGTCCCTGATGGGCTTCTGCTGGTCAGAGCCGGAGAAATTGAACCTGCCCACGTAGGCGCGCGAGTTCATTTCCAGTTTGCCAAGCCGTATGATGTCAAGGCCGCGCGTGATCTCCTGGAAAATGGTGTTGTCCGGGTTGAGCGCGTCGCGGTTCTGATCTACGTAGGAAAGCTGCACTGATTCCCCGATGACAAGCTTCCCCGCGTCCGCCCTTTCCTGGCCCGTGATGATCCTGCACAGCGTGGTCTTGCCCGCGCCGTTCGGGCCTATGATCCCCACGATGCCCGAGCGCGGCAAATTGAAGTTCATGTTTTCAAACAGCAGCTTGTCGCCGTATGCCTTGCTCAAGTTTTCCGCGCGGATCACAAGGTCGCCAAGCCTTGGGCCCTGCGGAATCACAATGGTTGCCGTGGTGAGTTTTTCCGGCGTTTCCTGGCTGCGCAGTTCCTCGTACGCATTGAGCCGCGCCTTGCCCTTTGCCTGCCTTGCCCTTTGCGAAAGGTGTATCCAATCGAGCTCCTTTTTGAGGCGCACGCGTCGGGTACTTTCCTCGCGCTCCTCCTGTTCCATGCGCTGCGTTTTCTGTTCGAGCCACGATGAGTAGTTTCCCTGCCAGGGGATGCCTCTCCCCCTGTCAAGCTCGAGAATCCAGCCCACCACGTTGTCGAGAAAGTAGCGGTCGTGCGTGGTGAGGATCACCGAACCTTTGTATTCCTTGAGGTGCCGTTCGAGCCAGGCAACGGATTCCGCATCAAGGTGGTTGGTCGGTTCGTCAAGAAGCAGGAGGTCCGGTTCTTCGAGCAGAAGCCGGCACAGGGCAACGCGCCGCTTTTCCCCGCCCGACAGCGTGGTGACCGCCGTGTCCGGCGGCGGCAGCCGCAAAGCGTCCATGGCTATTTCCATGTGCCGGTCGAGTTCCCATAAATTGTCGGTATCTATCTTGTCCTGGAGCCTTGCCTGTTTGTCCAGCAGTTTCTGCATTTCGTCATCGGACATCGGCTCGCCGAACTTCGCCGAAATGTCTTCGAACTCCGTGAGCAGGGCGCGCTTGTGCGCAACGGCCTTTTCGACATTTCCCCTTACGTCAAGCGCCTCGTCGAGCACCGGTTCCTGCGGCAGATAGCCCACGGTGCGGCCCTGCTCGATCCATGCCTCGCCCAGAAATTCGGCGTCGATGCCTGCCATGATGCGCATGAGCGTGCTCTTGCCCGAGCCGTTGATGCCGATGATCCCGATCTTGGCGCCATAATAGAATGATAAAGAAATTTCCTTGAGTACTTCCTTTTTGGGAAGGAAGATCTTGGTCATTCTGTTCATGAAGTAGACGAATTTTTCGGGCATGGGAGTATTTGGTTCTTTCTTGATGAAGTTTCTTGATTTTTTCTGGTTATTAAGAAAATAATGGGCGCCCCGCCGAAGACGGCGGCGGAACCTGCTCCGCCCTTCCTGTTGGGCGGGGTCTTCCTTCCGGGCTCGGCTGTTCGCCTCGTTGCCGGTCCGCCCCTATGCCTGTCGGCGGGGCACCCCGTCGGGTGCTTCCAAGGGTCGTCGGCCGGCATAAGGCAAACAATTTAATTGTGAAGCGCGAAGCGCTATTTCCATACATTAGGGAACGAAGTGACAATGCGCTCTGGCGTCCCCTTCAGTCCAACCTGGCGCAAGCGCAGAAGACAAATGCTTGATTGTATGTTCACAATTCATTGACATACAATAATTGAAGAAAGAGATTGTGTCCTACTGAATAATCGCCGTGAAGCGGCATTCCGCAGAGGTTGTGATAGGTGTTCTTTCTTGGTGATTTTGTGAAGTTCTATTTCTTGTAATGGTTTTTATTGAGGAGTAAAATAACTTGAAGAAGATGTTTGAAGGGATTGAATCAATAAATACCATACTCGACCAGAATAAAAATTCTGGGCGCCCCGCTGCTTTGCAGCGGCGGCCCTCGCTCCGGTCTCGGCCTTCGGCCTCCGGCCGCCACGGCACTAGGCCGCTTCGCGGCGTGTCCGGGCGGCACCGCGTTCTAACGCGGCCTACGTTCCGGCCTGGCGCGAAAGACATACAACAGGAGTGTGATCGAAAATTCGTAAGCGCATGGCGGGCATCTTGAAATTCATCATATGAGGCCACAGAATTATACTATATTTGAAACCACCGCTAAATATCTTGTTGAACCAACCGAAATAACAAATAGAGCAAGAGTTGATAGAGCGTTTCCATTTAGGGAGATGAGGTCATGTTAGAAAAAGAATTTCAATATTATCTTGATCATCAAAATGAACTGGTCCAGAAATACAATGGCCGGTTTATTGTAATCAAGGATTGCCAAGTAATTGGCGATTATTCCTCAGAACTTGAAGCTATCAACAAGACAAAAGAAAATTGCGAAATCGGTACCTTTCTGGTTCAAAAATGTGTGCCCGGAGACGAGTCGTTTTCCGCGACCTACCACTCACGCTTTGCTTTTATATAGGCCTTTTCTAGATGCCCCAAGTAAAGGTCTTCGGTTTTACAGCACGTCTTGACAAAATAGCCAATGTCTTAGCAACACCTGCCCATATTGGTTCCCCGTTCGATCCTAAATCCCCTCCGCCTAAAGGCGACCACAAGCCCTTTAAGGCAATATGGGACACGGGAGCAACACGAACAGTAATTTCAAGAAATGTTGTCCAGTCCTGCAATCTCAAGCCTACCGGCATGGCAAGAGTCCATACTGCAAGCGGTACGGATACGGTTCCCACCTACTATGTGAGTATTGGATTACCGAATAAGATTGTGATTCCGATATTGCAAGTCACTCAGGGGGTTTTGACAGGAACGGATGTTCTCATAGGAATGGACATAATAAATAGCGGGGATTTTGCGGTCACAAATAAAGACGGCCAGACGGTTTTTTCTTTTAGAATGCCGTCCGTAGAGTGCATCGACTTTGTTAAAGGCCACGAAGAAAAAATGAAACAAAACCAATCCCTCTTACCCAGGGTCGGCAGAAACGATCCTTGTCCTTGCGGTAGCGGGAAGAAGTACAAAAAGTGCCATGGAAGGGGCGTTGCTTAAAGTTCTTTACTTTGATTTCTATTTTTTCTTTTTGAAAAAATACGTTTTTCAGTTCCCAACCAGTCTTTCATACCTCGCCAGCCTTTATCTCGATATACCTGATCCGAGGCAATTGGAATATCATGAGGTTTTCTTGGTTTGCCTTCTAGCAGACCCTTGCAATAGGTTTTCCACTCATCTCCGGTTTTTAGTTTCAATCTATGGACAAAAGCGCGAGCTTGTATGAAGGAGCGATATACCCTTAGACCGGGTGCAATGGTGCCCGTTCCCAGCCAGTCGCCCATACGATTCCACCCTTTACTGCAATAAGTTCTTTCTGGATGAGCCGGAATATCATCTGGTTTCTTTGTTTTACCTCGTAATTGGCCTTTGCAATATGCCTTCCATTCATCTCCACTTTTTAGTTTCAAAGCACGCACAAAGCCGCGTGCTTGTTTGAACGGCCTGTAGATGCGTAAATGATCTGCAATTCTTCCTGTACCCAGCCAGTCACCCCTACTAACCCAACCTTCACCTCGGTAATACTTATCTGGATTAGCCGGAATATCATCGGGTTTTTTAGGTTTGCCTTTAAGCTGACCTTTACAATATGCACGCCACTCAGTTCCGCTCTTGAGTTTCAAACGGCGAGCAAAAGCATGGGCTTGTTTGAATGGCCGAAATGTGCGTAAACGTGGCGGAATTGTTCCTGTTCCTAGCCAGTCGCCAATACCAACCCAACCTTTCCCATGGTATATATCTCCTGGATAGATCGGAATATCATCTGGCTTTTTTGGTTTACCCGGTAACTTATTTTCACAATATGAGCGCCACTTAGCTTCGCTCTTTAGCTTCAAACTGCGGGCAAAGGCGTGGGCGCGTTTGAAAGGTTGAAAAACCCGTAATGTATTTGCCACATTTCCTGTTCCTAACCAATCACCCCAATTCACCCATCCTTTTCCCACGTAACTTTTTTGCGGATTACTCGGGATATCAATTGGTTTTGGGCGTTTGCCTTGTAGCTGGCCTCCACAATATGCATGCCACTCGGTTACATTCTTGAGTTCCAAACCTCGCGAGAACGAACGTGCTCAGCTTAAAGGCGCGGAATTTACGCATGAATGTGGCGATTGCTCCTGTTCCCAGCCAATCACCTATAGAAATCCAACCTTTGCCCCAGTAGGTCTTAACTGGACTGGCTGGAATGTCATTTGGTTTCTTGCGTTTGCCTCGTAGCTGGCCTTTACAATATGCGCTCCATTCCTTTCTGTCGTGAAGTTTCAAACCGTGCACAAAGGCTCGTGCTTGCCTAAATGGACGGTATACCCGTAGTCGTGGTGCAATGGTTCCCGTTCCTAACCAGTCGCCCATGCCAACCCAACCGTTGCCGCGATAAATGTGACCTGGGTGTGCCGGAATATCATCGGGTTTCCTAGGCTTACCTTGAATCCGACCTTTGCAATATGCACGCCATTCGGCTTCGCTCTTGAGATTCAATTTATGTACAAACCCCCTCGCCTCTTCAAACTCCCTCCAACTCAGCCTCGCTAACCTGCTCCAGCACTTCAACTCCACCGCCTTAACAAACTCATCAATCTTAATCTTTCTTCCCAATCTTTCATCAACATCAAACTCAACAATCCCGCCCCTTCCAACCCGTCTTCCCTTGCTCACTGCCCGGAAAAACTCGATAATCCTGTCATCATTCGACGCCAGCGCCCGTAGCGTCGTCAGCACTTCCTTGAACTCTTCGCTTTCAAGGAATTCCTCGCTTTTCATCCGCGAGTCATGGAGAATCGGGATAACAACGTATCCCCGCGCTTTTCCCTTTGCCGGTCTGAGCGCCCGGCCCACTGCCTGCACGATGTCTATGGTGCTTTTACGCGGGTCTGCGAACAGAACGCAGTCTATGTCCGGCACGTCCACGCCTTCCGTGAGGCACCGGGCATTGGTGATCAGGGCGCGGGAGGCATTTTTAAAATCGTCGAGTGTCCTTGCGCGCGTGCCCGTAGGCGTTTTGCCGGAAACATGGAAAGCTTCGAGCTTGCCGTATTTGGGGAACGCTTTTGTAAATGCGTCGCTGTTTTCCTGGAACACCCTGGCCCGTTGTATGCTGCTGTGGAAGGAGACCGCGTGCCTGATGGGGTATTTCTTCATTGCCTTGCGAAGCGCAACAAGCGAGGCGAGCATTTCCGCCTCGACTTCGCGGTCCCACGGGCCTTTGTCGGGCCTTACAAACAGATTCTTTTTTATGAGGTCTGCGACCTCATCCCGCGAAACCGCGATGGTGATGATCCGGTAATCGCTCAGTATGGGCGGTTTGTATTCAAGGGCTTCCTTGAAGGACAGAAGGGAAAAGGTGTCGCCGTACATTTTCTCGTCTTCCATGCTGGCGATTTCGTCGCTCTGGCCTATGTACCGGCGTTCCGTTGCGGTCATGAAAATCCGCTTGCGGATTGTAATGTTCCGGTCGTAAAGCAGATGCGTGAACAGTTTGTCTTTTGCGCCAACGGTTTTATGCGCCTCGTCCATTATGCCCAGGTCGAATGAGTAGCCGGTCTTCCGTGAAGCATCGGCAATGGCTTTGCCGCTCTGGTAGGTGGTAAAAACAACAGTAAGGCCCTGCGCTTGTGTTTTAAGCTTTGCCGCGATTTCTTTTGGATTTGTAAAGCACGGTACGCCGAGATCCTGCTTGAGCACCGACACATCATCCTGCCCTATTTTTCCGGCGGTTTCATCGCTGCACACACACAGCCATTCTATTGGCTGGTTATGGGCAATTGCCTCCCTGAGCCAGACTTTAAGGGTCTGCCTGATAAGCGCAAGACTGGGCACTGCAATAAGGATTTTTCTGGCTTTTAGTTTTCTGGCGATCCAGAATGCTGCAAGGCTTTTCCCCGTGCCGCAGGGCATTATGAGTTTTCCGCGTTTCTGGCGGCGCTTTGCAAAATGCCGGGAGGCTTCAGTGATGGCTTTTTTCTGGTGCGGACGCGGCCGCAGGGGCGTTATCTTTTCCGGACGGTGCGTACAGCAATGCCCGGATGTTCCTGAAAAATGTTTTATCCAGATCTATCCAGGTATCGAGCGTACAGAACCCGATTTTATCCTGATGTTTGAGAACTCCGGTGAATCGTTCGGTATTGGTGCAGACAAGGCCGAAGGAGATTCCTTTACAGACCGTAAAGGCCAAGCCGGTAAAGGTGGAAAGCTCGCGCCACGTAAGCGAATGTGTCTGGTCCTCGCGGTATTTGCACTGGACAGCCCAGTATTCACCGTCTTTTGTCTCGGCGATTAGATCAATGCCCTTGTCTGCCGGAGGCAGCCGGAGTTTTTCCGTGATCCTTAACGGCACTTCGGAAAGGCGCCAGACTTTTGAAAGCTTTGTGGCATACCGCGGCTCAATCCTCAAGTAATACTGGGTGAGCAGTTCAAAGGCGTCGCCTTTTCCCTTGTCGCTCAGGCCGCGCACTTCCCGCCTGAACTCTTCCCAGGAAGAGATTTTTGTCAGAATACCTGCGATATTCACAAACGCCTCAGTTTAGAAATATGCTTGAGCTTAATATCTCTTTGCCTTTAGTAAATATAAATTCACATGGATGTCCTCTGCGTGTGTTTTCATCGCCGCGAAGCGGCATACCTTATAGAAGGCGTTGCGGGAACACGACACGCGCATTGCGCAAGCGATGCGCCTCGTGCGTGTTTCCGCTGGAGGGGGTGTGCCCCGGATCGCCGCCGCACCGCTTGATGCATTGTTACGTGGCAATTGAGGTGCGGCGGAAGCCGGGGGCCAGGGGGAAACGCGAAGCGGTGCCCCCACCGAACTCTTTTGTATTAATTCTTCATCTCGTCTTGCATCCCTCTTTATCTTTAACTAAATCCAGCAATGAATTATTTTGAGCTTTCTTTACTTAGACCTTGTTTTGTGAAAGAAGTCACACAAGAGCAACCCCTTTCCGAATCGTTCCCGCGATTTGCCACATGAGAATGGAAAGAACCATTTATGGAACTTTTGCTGATCTCAAAAAAGGAATTCCTGGATTTTGTGGGAACGCTCGCCGCCGGTCCCCTTGACCTGTTCGGCGTGGTGCAGAAAGACGGCCGTTTCACGTACGACAGGCTTGCTTCAGGCGCCGACCTCAGGCTTGACTTCGACGAAACCATGTACTCGCCGAAGCAATATCTTTTTCCGCCCAGGGACCCTGTGCTGTCCTACGCGCCCAAGGACGCGTCCTCGTGCGAGCCCGTGTACGCGGAGAAGGACCAGGCAATTATCGGCATTCATCCCGGCGACCTCGCCGCCATCGCCATGCTCGACAAGGCATTTACCGAGGGGAACATCGACGCGAACTACTGCACGCGCAGGGAAAAGACCACGCTCGTGGGGATTTATCCCACAAAACCAGGCGCATACCGCTTTACATCGTCCATGATAAAGCCCGAAGAACCCTATCTCGCGGCCGACGCTTTTCTTGTTGACATGGGCGACTCCTCCTATGCCGTGGAAATCGTTTCCGACCGCGGCAAGGAATTCTTCTCCGCAAGCGCGGCAACGCCGGCGGGCGCGGATATCAAGGCCAAGGCCGAGAAGGCCAAGACCGCGGTGAAGGACACGGTGACGCTCCAGGTGAAGCGCGACGCGCTTCCCTCCTTTCTTGACGGAAAGGAGCGCCACCCGGTATGGGAGACGCGGGGCGCACAATGCTTTTCCTGCGGTTCCTGCGTCACGGTGTGCCCCACCTGTTACTGCTTCGACATGCTCGACGAACTCGACCTCTCCTTCAATTACGGGCTGCGGTTCCGCACGTGGGACGCGTGCGTGCTCGAGCCTTTTGCCGTGTGCGCGGGCGGCCATAACTTCCGCAAAAAAGCCGCCGACCGAATCCGGCACCGGCTGTACCGAAAACAGAAATACCTTCTGGAAAAACTCGGGCTTGCCGGCTGCGTGGGCTGCGGCAGGTGCAAAAAGGCTTGCACGGCGGACATCGCGTACCCTCCGGACATCGACGCTGATCTTCTGAAAAAGGAGTCATGACATGTGCGAAGCATGCGGATGCGGCAATCACGAATCCATATACATGCCCCAGATGCTTACCGTGGTGAAGACCAGCCCCATGACCGAGCGCGACCGGTACTTCGAGTTCAGACTTGACGGAAAAGACCTTGGCCACAAACCCGGCCAGTTCGCCGAACTTTGCATTCCCGGAATCGGCGAGGCGCCCATCTCGGTTTCCTCGTCCCCCACGAGGAAGGGCAGCTTCGAGATGGTGATTCGCAAGGTGGGCAAGGTGACGGCGGCGATCCACGACCTTAAGCCGGGCGACACCCTCGGGGTACGCGGCCCGTACGGCACGCATTTCCCCATGGACGAATTCAAGGGCAAGGACCTCCTGTTCTTCGGCGCGGGCATCGGGCTCGTGCCGCTGCGTTCGGCCATCAACTACGCGCTTGACAACCGCGCCGATTACGGCAAGATCTTTCTGCTGTGCGGTTTCACCGACGTTTCCCAGCGGCTTTTCACCGATGAAATGGATTCGTGGAAGAAGAACACCTCCATCGAATTTCTCGAAACGGTTGACCGCGGCTCGCCGTCGTGGAACGGCAATACCGGCGTCATCACCACGCTTATCCCGAAAATCAAGGACCGCCTCAACCCGAAAAACACCAAGGCCTTCATCGTGGGGCCGCCGGTGATGTACAAATTCGTGATCCTCGAGCTGCGCACCCTGGGGTTCAAGGACGCCGACGTCATCGTGTCGCTGGAACGCCGCATGAAATGCGGCGTGGGAAAATGCGGCCACTGCCAGATCGACGGCGTGTACGTGTGCCAGGACGGTCCCGTGTTCACGCTCGAAGGCATAACGCACCTCGTGGAGGCGCTGTAACATGAAACCCAAAGTCGCATTCTTCGATTTCACCTGCTGCGAAGGCTGCCAGCTCCAGATAGCCAACCTCGAGGAGGACCTGCTCGCGGTGCTCAACCTCGTCGAGATCGTCGAGTTCCGCGAAGTGTACACGGGCAAGGCCCCAAGCTACGACATCGCATTTATCGAGGGTTCCATTTCGCGTCCCGCCGACGAGGAGCGCATCAAGGACATCCGCAACCGCGCAAAGGTGCTTGTGGCGTTCGGCGCATGCGCAACCACGGGCGGGGTGAACAAGATAAAGAACCTGTGGGGGAATATCGACAAAGTAAAGAAGGAAGTGTACGGCAAAGACTTTGCCATGCCGCACCTCGACACCTACCCCACCAAGGCAGTGCACGAGGTGGTGCCTGTTGATTACAAGATACACGGATGTCCCATAACGCGATCCGAGTTTCTAAAAGTGGTGAAAGCGCTGGTGTTCGGCACCACGCCCGACATTCCCGAATACCCGGTGTGCGTGGAGTGCAAGGCGCGGGGCAACGAATGCATGTACGACAAGGGCCAGGTCTGCATCGGCCCCATCACCCGGGCCGGGTGCAACGCGATATGCCCAAGCAACAACTCCCCGTGCGAAGGCTGCCGGGGCACCGTCCCCAACCCGAACAAGAACGCCATGCAGGAAGTCCTTACCAAGAACAAATTGACGGCCGAAGACATCATGCGGCAGTTCACCATGTTTGCGATAGAGCCGGAGGCCACCAAATGAACTCGTCGATCCATATAGACGTCCGGTCGGTCACCCGGGTTGAGGGCCACGGCAATATCCATGTCGACATAGACAAAGGCGAAATCAAGTCCGTGCAATGGAGCGTGCCCGAGGCGCCGCGGTTCTTCGAGGCCATGGTGGTGGGCAGGGACTGCACCGAAGTCGCGGGCATCACCTCGCGCATCTGCGGCATCTGCTCCATAGGCCATACGTTTGCGTCGCTCAAGGCCACCGAGGCCGCGTTCGGCATTCAGATCTCCGAGCAGACGCGCCACCTCCGCGAGATCCTCAACCACGGCGAAAACCTGCAAAGCCATATTCTCCACATCGGGTACCTTGCGCTCCCCGACCTTCTGAAAGTGGGAAGCGTTATCCCTCTGGCGACGACGCACAAGGACGCGGTCCTCCTTGTTGTCAAGCTTCACCGACTCGCAAACGAGACCTGCGACGTGGTGGGCGGACGCACCACGCACCCAATCCGCACGTGCATCGGCGGGTTCACCAAGGTCCCGATAAAGAAAGACCTCGCCGCTCTTAAGACAAAGCATGTGGAAGCGCTCAAGGATTTGCAGACACTTGCGGGCGTGGTGAAATCCTTGGCCGGCGGCCTGCCGAATTTTACCCGCGAGACCGAATATGTGTCGCTCACCGACCCGTCGGAATACGCCAGCTACGACGGCCAGATCAAGTCGACCGATGTTGAAGAACCAATACCTGTGAAGGATTACCTGCGCGTCACCAACGAATACATGACGCCGCATTCCACCGCCAAATGGGCGAAGTTCAACCGCGACGCCTATATGGCAGGCGCGCTTGCCCGGTACAACAACAATTACAAACAGCTTTCGCCGCTGTCTACCGCGATCGCCGCAGACTTCGGGATGAAGGGGCCGTGCTTCAACCCCTATTTCAATACCGTGGCCCAGCTCGTGGAATGCGTTTACTTTACGGAGCGCACCATTCATCATATCGACGCATTGCTTGATGGTAAGCTTGCCGCCGAGCCCGTCTCCTTTACGCCACGCGAGGGCCGCGGCGTGGGCGCGGTCGACGTGCCGCGCGGTATTTTGTTCCACGATTACACCTACGACACAAAGGGGAAATGCGTAAAGGCGAACTGCATCATTCCCACCAACCAGAACCATGCCAACATCCAGCTTGACATGGACAAGCTTGTCCCGCAGTTCAAGGAAAGGGGCAAGGACGAGCTCCAGCTTCTGCTCGAGATGCTCGTGCGGGCATACGACCCGTGCATTTCCTGTTCGACGCATTAAAAGAACGGTAAAAAGTTTTATAACGGGGGGGAAGGTTCCCCCTCGCTCCGGCCCGGCCGCGTACTTCATAAACTAGAATTCAGAATATTTGCGGCCGGTCCTGCGCTACCCCCTCCTGGGTGCACCCCAAGTGGGGCCGGTTGCAAGAATCAAGCACCTGTGCGGGGGCACCCACGAGCGACATTGGAATAACAAAAGGAACCCAAAGGTTCTTGCCAAGAGTCAAAAGAACAGCGGCTTTCGATTTGAGCCCCTCTCCTGGCGGAGAGGGGGACGGGGTGAGGTCGCATTTGCGATCATCATTTTTCGGGAATCAACCATGCACGAATATTCGGTCGCCTGCGAAATAGCCGCTCTTGTCAAGCAAACGGCGCAGGGCCGCCCGGTGCGGCAAATCACGCTCGCCGTCGGCGCGCTGAGTGGTATATTTACCGAATCGCTCACCATGTACCTTGAACTCGTCCTCCCGGACATGGGCATGAACAACGTGAAAATCGAATTTAAAGAGGTGCCGGCGGCATTCACCTGCTCGTGCGGCGAACAGTACACGGCACGAACCATGGCTTCCGCCTGCCCGAAGTGCGGCGAATACGCCAGGACCGTTACCGCGGGCCAGGACTGCATGGTGGAAAGCATTGAGGTCGAGGATGCCTGAAACAATACGGCTCGAAAAAAGCGCGCATGCGATCAACGATGCGGTGGCCGCTCACAACAGGGACCTGTTCCGGAAAGCGGGCATCGCGGTTGTCAACATGATAAGCTCGCCCGGCTCGGGCAAGACGTCTATCCTCGAGGCGCTTGCCGGCCGGATGGGACGCTCCCTTCTGGTGATCACCGGCGACATCCAGACGCAGCTTGACAAAGAAAGACTGGAAAAAGCGGGCGCGCAGGCGATCCAGATTGAAACCAGGGGCTCCTGCCATCTTACGGCGCACATGATACACGAGGTCGTCAAACAACAGTCTTTTGCCGGTGTACGGCTGCTGGTGATCGAAAACGTGGGAAACCTCGTGTGCCCATCGTCGTACGACCTCGGCGAGGACGAAAAACTGGCGGTGTTGTCGGTGGCCGAGGGCGACGAGAAACCCATCAAGTACCCGGGCCTCTTTGTCCGCGCCGCGGCCGTGGTGATCAACAAGATCGACCTGCTCCCGTATGTGAAGTTCGACGTCGAGCGCGCCATTGCCGACATCCGGAAGCTCAGATAACGACGCCGAGATATTCCGGGTGTCGTGCACCACGGGCGAAGGAGTGGACGCGCTCGCCGCGTACCTGGAAGGCCTCAAATCCCACGGTCGCCCCTGAAAATGCCCGGTGGCCCGAAGCCGCGCACAGCCGCACCCTCATGAAACCAAAACTCTGTTTCACTATCACAATCAAAGGCACGGTTCAAGGCGTCGGGTTCAGGCCGTTTGTCTATCGTATCGCAAAGATTCATTCAATCAGGGGCGAAGTGCGAAATGACAGCTCGGGAGTGACTATCAAAGCATTCGGCGACAAAAATCATCTCGATGCATTTATACAATCAATCAAACAATCCGCTCCTCCTTTGGCGCACATCAAATCAATCGCCATCAAGGAAACAACCGTTGAAAACGTCCCTGCAGGCTTCAGCATCGCGCAAAGTGACAAAGGCGAATCCGCGGAAATCGATATCGCACGCGACACCGCGGTGTGCCCGGCATGCCTGGAGGAAATGTTTGATCCTTCAAACCGCCGATTTCATCATCCTTTTATCAACTGCACCGACTGCGGCCCGCGTTACACCATCATCAAACTGCTACCGTACGACCGGCCCAACACCACCATGTCGTCATTTGACATGTGCGATAAATGTAAAAGGGAATATGAAGATCCCGCGAACCGGCGATTTCATGCCCAGCCAATCTGCTGCCACGATTGCGGACCGAAACTTGCCTTGACGGACAGTAGACGCACTATCGTCAACAAAGATGATCCGATCACCGCCGCAATCGAGCTGCTGAACAGCGGGAAAATCCTGGCCATAAAAGGCATCGGCGGATTCCATCTTGCCTGCAGGGCCGATTCAGGAGCGGCCGTCTCGGTCCTTCGCAAGCGCAAACAGCGCGAGGAGAAACCTTTTGCGATTATGGTGAAGGACGCGCCGGCGGCCCTCCGGTGCGCGGTGATATCCGCAGCCGAACAGAACATCCTCGAAAGTCCGGAGCGCCCGATCGTGCTGCTTGCAAAGAAGAGCGGAGCTCCGGGGATTGCAAACGAAGTTGCTCCGGGACTGCCCACGCTTGCCGTCATGCTTCCCTACGCACCGTTACATCACCTGCTTTTTCATGACGATGGAATCCCTCCTCTTGTCATGACAAGTGCGAATCTGGCCGACGAACCCATCATCCACGGCGATGACAAAGCCTATACGACCCTCGGCGGCATTGCCGACGCATTCCTCACGCATGACCGGGCCATTTACATGCGCAACGACGATTCCATTGTACGCGTCGTTACCGACATGCCCGTGATCCTGCGGCGGTCGCGCGGATTCGTCCCCGAACCATTACCGTCTCCCGCAGATGTGACCGGCCTTGTTGCTTTGGGCGGCGTTCTGAAAAGCACGGTTGCCGCTGGCAGGAAAAATGACTGCTACCTGTCCCATTATATAGGAACGGTCGATACGACTGAGGCGCTCGACAGCCTGGCCTTTGCGACAAACCACCTTGCGGCCGCGCTCGGCGTGACCCCGGCCGTTTACGTGTGCGACATGCACCCGCAGTCGCTTATCGGATCGCACGCGACGTCTTCGGGTTTGCCTGTTGTAAAGATCCAGCACCATCACGCGCATGCGGCCGCCTGCATGGCGGAAAACGAGATTTCAGATGGGGTGCTCGCTGCCGTTTTCGACGGCACGGGATACGGCGAGGACGGCACGATATGGGGTGGCGAGATCCTGCACGCGACCTACACCGGCTATAGCAGGCTGGGGCACCTCTCATACCTTTCCCTACCCGGCGGCGACGAAGCGATTCGCAACCCGGGCCGCATCGCGCTTGCCGCGCTGTTTAGGCTTCTTGGCGACAAAGCGGAAAGCGCCCTTCCGCAGATGCCGCAGGAGGAAAAATCAGCAGTGCTTGACATGGTGAAATCCAACGTCAACTGCGTTCGGTCGAGCGGCATGGGCAGGCTGTTCGATGCCGCGTCGGCACTGCTCGGCATCTGCTCGAAAAGAACGTACGAGGGACAGCCGGCGATCATGCTCGAAGGCGCGGTCGATCCGCTGGAGGCCGGCTCGTACGGCTCGCCCCTGTCAATCGAGGAGGACGGAATCATCATCGACGGGCCGGCTCTGCTGTGCGAAGTATACGAGGACCTTAAAAGCGGAACGCCGGTGCCGAAAATTGCGGCGCGGTTCCACACGAGCATCGCACAGGCAACCGCGGCCGCCGCCGCCATTGCCGCACAGCAATGCGGGTGCACCAACGTGTGCCTGAGCGGCGGCGTGTTCCAGAACGCATTGCTCGTGACACGGCTGTTACCGCTTTTGAAGCAGGCGGGGCTTACGCCTGTTTTGCACCGGCGCACGCCGCCGAATGACGAATGTATTTCGTATGGGCAGCTTGTGGTGGCCGGGGCGAAGAGGGCGTTGGAGACCGGTGATTGAGGCTATGCCGCCAACTCAAGATTCTTCCGCGCATAATACAGATCGAAATTAGCCTGTAGATTCATCCAGAATTCCGGTGAAGTCTTGAATTCGCGCGCCAATAACAGCGCGGTCTCCGCGGTTACTCCGCGTTTCCCGTTGATCAGCGTATTCAGCCGCTGTACCGGAACGGAAAGCTTTTGCGCCAGTTCCACCTGAGACATGCCAGAAGGCTTCAAGAATTCCTCCAGCAGGACCTCTCCGGGATGCGTCGGGACTCTGTTTTTGGGAATCCGACCTTTTCTGAAGACTTTCTTCTTCATGCTTTCAAAATAGATTTGGTCACGGTACTATAGGACCTGGATCGCAGAATCCAGGCCACACAGAGGATTCCTTTCTTTTCAGAGGTCCACAAATACAAGACGTCTGCCCGCGCTATGGCACAATCACCACATCAAGAAATACAATTGACAAATTAGATCATCACATTTCCGCAATCTTTTTTTTGCAAAGTCGTAGTATTACCTTATGACAATGCACGGCTTCTCCACAAACCGTTGCCGGACACCTGTTGTTGGCGGTTTGTGGGTGATGCTGCTTGTCATTTCATTCCGGCTTTGCGCAGTGGATTCCACCTTTGCATCGACCATATCATCCGCCGACGCGCGCCGCACTTCGGGAGATTCCCTGGTTTTGCTTGACAGGGAACCGGAGCTTGTCAGGTTTGTACAAGCGCAGTACCCTGCAGAACAGGCAAAGCAGGGCGTTGAAGGAACAGTGGCGCTTAACATTCTGGTCAATGAGAGCGGCCTTGTGGACAGTGTTGCCGTGGCCAATGGCGTCTCGCCTCAACTTGACTCGGCAGCAAAGGCGGCCGCGCTGAAGTTCGTCTTTTCCCCCGGACTGGCGCACCACAAACCAGTTGCCGTGACGCTCCGATTTCAATATCATTTCGCGTTGAGACAAATTCTTGACTCCATCCAAGCCTTCGAAAATCTTGTCGGCTTTATTCGTGAGGAGCAAACACACAAGCCGCTTTCGGGAGTCGCGATAGAGGTGTCACTTCTTGATTCACTTTGTGAAACAGACCCCGCAGTCCCGATACGATCATATCTTGACAAGATAGGCACCTTTCACGGACAGCATCTTGAAAACGGTCGTCTCATTACAGAAACAGATTCTCTGGGAAGATTCTCTTTCAAATCAATACCATCATGCAAAGTGCTGATGAGAATGGGAAGGCTGGGATTCAGGACACGGTGTGACAGCGTTGTGATTCGATGCGGCGAAGTCACGAAAACCACGTATTGGCTGGAAGAATCGCCCGGAGCGCAGAATGAAATCGTTGCCTACGGACACCTGACTCAAAAGAAGATTGACGTTGCAAAGGAGGAAAAGATATACGGACGGACCGACGACCTGAACAACCTCCTCACGACCCAATCGGGAGTCGCATCGGCCCCAAACGCCCAGTCGCTTCTTCTTGTCAACGGCGACGGCCCGTACGACAACTGCTTCATGCTTCGCGGCATTCCCATTTTTATTCCGTCGCATTTTGCGGGTGTTTCCTATTTTGACAGAAGCATATTCTCCCTTGGAACGCCGCTCGACATTGAACTTCTCACCACCGGCATCAGCGGATTGTACAGCGGAGGTTCCGGTTCGGTTTTGCGGATCGATCCCGGGATAATTCACGATCCGATACACGTGGCCCGCCCGGAGCTTCTTATCAACTATGGAACTCTCGGCGCGGACCTGACACTCTCCGTCCCGATGAGAAGGGGCGAGGATTTGTACCAGATTTCCTACCGGCCATCCGACAAGTACGCGCTTTGGTTCCTGAACGAATACAAGATCGTGGACAACAATCTTCCTGCTGGTTATTCCGCGCCATCAACCTACACGGACGTCCAATTTCTTGGCTCCCAAAAAGTTTTCGGAGCAAGAATGAGGCAGCTCGTTTGGCTCTCCGAGGATGTCTATGCCGATAGTGCGCTCGATCGACAAAAGGAAATTCCGTGGGGAATTTGCATCGTCTCTCTGGACAGCCTGCCGGTGCCGTGGTGCAGGAGCCTTGCGGTAGGCGGGGCTTTGCAACACTGGTTTGAGAGCGAATCGGGGGTTGCCGCGTACAGCAAGGATGTGGAGCGCAAAAGCATGGCGTTGTCTGCGGAGGGGCCGGCGTTCTTTGCAGGCTCGGGCCGGGTTACCACGAGCCTCTTGATGCAATTTGTCCCCTGGACGGGCCACGTGCTGCTTCCGCAGGAATCCACCGGCATCTTGACGCTCAACGCCGACAGCATCATTGCAACAGGGTACCAGGGCGAGATAAGAGCGGGCCAAAGTTACGGGAGGATGGCGGGCAATCTTCAGTTCGGACTCAATGTGTGCGAAGGGCTTTGTTTCCCCAGGGAAAAATGGTATATCGATCCCGGCCTCTGGCTCCTGTTCCCTTTTGGAAAGAACTCATTCAAGGCTTCCGCAGGAATCATTACGTCACAACCAGATATACGCGGCATGCCTTCGCAGGCAATTGAACAGAAATTAGTCCAGACCTACAATGCCAGTTCCCAAGTCCACCTGAAGCCGCTGTCTTGGCTTGAGGGATCCCTTGAGGAGTTTGTCAAGTACCGACCATATCAACTCGTCTACAGTCAAAATCCGCGCATGCCGGTATGGGACGAGAACACCAATGATCAATTCTTTTCCGTAGGAATTAATGCGGAGATCACGGCCAATCTCGGCAAAAGAATTAATATGCGGTGCGTCCAGTCAATATCAAAATCGGTACTGTTGTCTCATGGTAATCAGGAACCCTACGAGTGGGATATGCCCTGGACGAATAAGACTATTATCTCTTATTCCTTGATCGATACTATGCTGACTGCATTTCTCATCGGCAATTTCTATGCAGGCCTGCCCTATCATGATGTAATCACTTCCAGTGAAGGATTGTCGTGGGATGAGGAGGCCAAAAGAAAAGAGAATTACGACCGCGTTGACCTAAAGTTCCAATTGTGCGAACCGGTTCCGGAAAACAGAACGCTCATGCAATATGATGTGTACGTTCTCTTCTCCGATCTGAAGAACCTTTTTTACGATCCAGACGGAAAAACAACCGACAATTTGAATTTTCTGTATTACGTTCACCTTGGAGCACGGATACACCTCAGGTTTTAATTTTAGGACGGCGCATCCTCACCTCAGACCGCTCCTAGCCCTCCCTAAAAAATCCTCAGCCCGCCCCAGGGACGTAGTATTTTTACCCCTCACCATCACCGGAAAGCCAGACGCCACCATGTGCCTCGCCGTCCCTGCGAAAATCGTTTCCATTTCCGGGCCTTTGGCCACGGTCGACATGCTCGGCAATACGACCACGGCCGACATTTCGCTCCTGGAAAAAGCCGGGGTGGGAGATTACGTGATGGTCCATGCGGGCCTCGCCATCCAGAAATACGACGAGAAGGAGGCGAAGATAACGCTCGAGCTATTAAAGGAACTCGTTCAAACGGCGGACGAAAATGGGCCTCGTTGATTTTTCCGATCCATCAACCGCACAGCTCGTGCTCGCCAGGATCTCGCGCGCCGCTGATTCGCTCGGCAGCGTCCGCATCATGGAGGTGTGCGGCACGCATACCATGGAAATAGGCCGGCTCGGCCTCCGTTCCCTGCTGCCCAAAAACATCGAGCTCGTTTCCGGACCCGGCTGTCCGGTGTGCGTGACGCCCGGTGCATACATCGACGCGGCCGCGGCCTTTGCCCGGTCGAAGAACACCAGGATCATCACCTTCGGCGACATGGTGAGGGTGCCCGGTCTGCGCACGTCGCTTGACGAAGCGAAATCCAGTGGCGCCGCGATCGACGTGGTCACCTCGCCCCTGCACGCCCTCGATATCGCACGGCGGCACCCGGCCGAGCAGGCGGTCTTTCTGGCCGTGGGGTTTGAGACCACGGCGCCGGCAACGGCACGGGCCGTTGTCATGGCCCAGCAGGAAGGTCTCAAGAACCTCTCGTTCCTCGTGTCGCACAAGACCGTACCGCCCGCGCTTGGGGCCCTTGTCGCCGACACGGCGCTCGGCATCTCGTGCTTCCTGCTCCCCGGCCACGTGAGCGCCGTCATCGGCGAACGGCCGTATCTTCCCCTTTCGCAATTCGGCATTCCTTCGGTGATAACCGGCTTCGAACCGCTCGACATCCTCAGCGCCATCGCCATGGCATGCGACATGCTCATCCACAAAAAGGCGGCGGTGCTCAACGCGTATCAGCGCGTGGTGAAAATGGACGGAAACCCGCGGGCGGTTGACGCAATGTACAAAGTTTTCGACGTGACGGACACGATATGGCGCGGCATCGGCATGGTGCCCGGAAGCGGCCTTGCCCTCAGGACCGAGTACGCGACGCTCGATGCGGCGCAACGGTTCGGCATCCAGGACGGCGGCGGCCCCGCCGACATGCCCGACAAATGTTCGTGCGGGGACGTGCTCAAGGGCAGGCTGCGGCCGAATCAATGCCCGCTGTTCGGAACATCGTGCACGCCCGCGCATCCCGTGGGCCCGTGCATGGTGTCGAGCGAAGGATCGTGCGCGGCCTATTTCAGGTACGGGGCTTAACAACATGGCAAACGCAACCGTCCGCATGTCGCACGGCTCCGGGAAAGGCAACCAGGAGCTCCTCGAGACCGTGGTGTTCCCCGCGCTGCACCCCGGCGGCGTGGGAACGCTGGAAGACGCGTTCATCTTCGACATCCCGGGACGCCGCTTCGCGTTCTCCACCGATTCCTTTGTGGTGTCTCCGCTGGAATTTCCCGGCGGCGACATCGGCAAGCTCGCGGCATGCGGCACCATCAACGACCTTTCCATGATGGCGGCAAAGCCCATCCTCCTCTCGGTGTCGCTCATCCTCGAGGAAGGGCTCGACTGTTCGCTTTTGTCAAAGATGCTCAAGTCGCTCTATGCCGTGTGCGCGGCGCAGGGCGTGCGCATCGCGTGCGGAGACACCAAGGTCGTTGAAAAGGGCAAAGCCGACCGCATGTTCATCAACACCGCGGGCATCGGCATCGTCAAGGTGGGCATATCGCTGTCGGCCGCCAACGCCAGGCCGGGCGACGCGGTGATCGTGAGCGGCGGCATCGGCCTGCACGGCATCACCGTGCTGTCGCAACGCGCAAACCTTGGCTTCGCGTCGTCGGCCGTGTCCGATTGCGCGCCGCTGTTCGCCCTGTCCGATGCGCTTCTTTCGGCCGTGCCGCTCACCCGCACGCTCCGCGACGCGACGCGCGGCGGCCTTGCTGCGGTGGTCAACGAGATCGCCCAGGCCTCCAAGGCGAGCATTATTCTCAACGAACCGGCCGTGCCCGTGCCGCCTGTGGTGCGCGGCGCGTGCGCATTTCTCGGCATGGACCCCCTGCACATTGCAAACGAAGGCCGGTTTGTCGCCATCGTTCCCCCGGAAAACGCCGACGCCGCCGTTGCCGCGCTGCGCGCCCATCCCGAAGGCAGGGACGCGTGCGTCATCGGCGTTGTTGCCAAGGCCGGAAAATTCCCGGTCCTGCTCAGGACTGCCATCGGCGGAACCAGACCCCTCGAAATGCCGCCGGGCGAGCTTTTGCCCAGAATCTGTTAGCATCGAAACAAAGGAGAGCCGCGCCGTGCTTCCCGTCGTATCCATCGTTGGAAGGCCCAACGTGGGAAAATCCAGCCTTTTCAACAGGATTCTCGGAAAGAAAGTGGCCGTGGTGGACGACATGCCCGGCGTCACGCGCGACAGGAACTACCGGCCCATGGTGTGGAACGGGTGCGCCTTCTCGCTCGCCGACACCGGCGGACTTATCCCTTCGTCAAGCGACGGCATGGCGGCGGACGTGGAGCGGCAGGTGAACATCGCGTGCGGAGAAGCCGGCGTCATCCTGTTCGTCGTGGACGCGCGCGACGGCATCACCGACATCGACCGGCGCGTGGCGCATTCCCTCCGCAAGCAAGGCAGGGACAACGTCGTTCTCGTTGTTAACAAATCGGAACACAAGGCCGCGCCGTACGATCTTGGCTCATTCGTCGCACTGGGGCTCGGCGAAGGCCATCCGGTGTCGGCGCTGCACGGCTACGGCGTGGGCGACCTGCTCGACGCGGTATGCAGCGTGCTCAAGCGCACCGGCAACAAGGAACCGAAATCGTCCGCCTTCATTGACGACCGCGACGCGCTCAAAATCGCCGTGGTCGGCAGGCCCAACGCGGGAAAATCGTCGCTTGTCAACAAGCTGCTCGGCGCGAGCCGCATGATCGTCCGTCCCGACCCCGGCACCACCCGCGATTCCATAGACTCGCGCCTCGCCTACCAGGGCAACGACGTGGTCCTTATCGACACGGCCGGGCTGCGCAAGAAGGCGAACGTGAAAGAGGACCTCGAGTACTACTGCAACCTGCGCGCCATCGACAGCATAGGACGTTGCGACGTTGCAGCGCTCATCGTTGACGCGGTGCAGGGCATTCACGAGCAGGACCTTCGCATCGTGCGGAAAATCCGCGACCTGCACAAGGGCGTTCTGGTGTGCTGGAACAAATGGGATCTTGTGGCCAAGACCCACACGACCTTCGACCATCTTGTGGCGCGCACCCGCAGGGGCAGCATGGAGCTTGCGCGCGCGCCCATGGTGTCGACCTCGGCAATCACGGGCCAGCGCGTGACGGCGGTGCTCGACAAGACGCTGGACATCCGGCGCCGCATGCACACGCGCGTCGACGCGGCAAAGCTCCGCGACCTTGTTGCGGAGTGGACCACCGCCCACCCGCACCCGATAAGCGAGAACAGGCATGTCGAAATTGTCTCGTGCGTCCAGGCTGATGCGCCGTTCCCGCTGTTTCACGTGGTGTCCACCAACCCGCGCAGCGCCGTGGCGTCGTACAAAAGATTCCTTGTCAACAAGCTCTACGAGGCCTTTGATTTCGACGGGTGCCCTGTGGTGGTCGATTTTGTTCCCATCCGTAAACGCTCGTACGCAGCCGCACAAGGCTTGGAACCCCGGTCACCGAAAGGAGAGCCTGTCCCATGAACGTCACCATTCTCGGCGGAGGAAGCTGGGGCATCGCCCTTGCGGTCATGCTGACGGGAAAGAAGCACGGCGTGCGGATGTGGGAGTTCAACCCGAAAGACGCCGACATGCTCAGGAGCCGGCGCGAGCACCCGCAGAAACTTCCGGGAATAAAGATCCCGCCCGAGGTCGCTATTTCAAGCGACATCCGCGACGCCATGGCGTCGGCCGAATTGGTGCTCTGCGTGGTACCGTCGCAGACCATGAGGCCCACCTGCAAAACCCTTGTGGCCGCGCTCGACCGGAAATCGATTGACAAAGTACAGGGCTGGGTGATTGCAGCAAAGGGGATCGAGTGCGGCACGCTCAAGCTCATGACCGAGGTGCTTGCCGACGAGATTCCTGGACTGTCGCAAAAGAGGCTCGTGGTGCTTTCGGGGCCGTCGCTTGCCGCAGAAGTTTCGCGCGGCATCCCCACCACCGTGGTCGCGGCGTCGAAAAACCTCGACCTGGCCGTGCAAATCCAGAAGGAATTCTCCACCGATACGTTCCGCATTTACACCAACACCGACGTGGTGGGCGTGGAGCTTGGCGCAAGTGTCAAGAACGTTATTGCGCTTGCGGCCGGCATCAGCGACGGCCTCGGGCTCGGCGACAACACCAAGGGCACACTACTCACCCGCGGCATGGCCGAAATCGTGCGCCTGGGCGAAAAAATGGGCGCCCAGGAGCAGACCTTTTTCGGCCTTACCGGCATCGGCGACCTTATCACCACCTGCATCAGCAGGCATTCGCGCAACCGCAACCTGGGCGAGCTCATCGCGTCCGGCGTGCCGCTCAAGGATGCTCTTGCAAAGAGCGTTATGGTTGCGGAGGGAGTGGAAACCGCGAGGTCGGCCTATGCGCTCGCGCAGAAATACGGCATAGAGATGCCCATCACCACCCAGGTTTACAAAACGCTGTTCGAGGGGAAATCGGTGAGAGACGCGCTCCGTGATCTGATGCTGCGGGAGTCAAAGCCGGAGCGGTGGTGATAGTTACTCTATATCTTCATCTTCCAGTTTCATAGAAAAGACTTGGGCGCCCCGCCGCGTTGCGGCGGCGGGCCTCCTTACGAGCTCGGCCTAACGGCCTCGTTGCCGCCTGTCCCAACCGCCTTCGGCTAGGGATCAGGCGGCAATGCGCTCCAGCGCACTCTTCAGTCCGCCCTTGCGCGCGGCAACAGAAATCTTATCAGTCAATTATCTCTTCTCGCGCCAATCGGTATCCAAAGGACGCATACGTAAACGTGTCAACTTCTCAAACTCTCGACTCATCAACTTTTCAACTGCTCTCCAAGGGTGCCCCCACATAGGTGTCTGGTTCTGCAACTGCTTCCACTTGGGGTGCACCCAGGAGGGGGTAGCGGAGGACGCCGACTGAGGCGGCCGGAGCGAGAGGGACGACCCCTGGAAGTACCCGACGGGGTAGACCTCCCCCCATAGACGCGTTTTATCCTGATTCTGCCTTCTTGATAAAAAGACGTGCACTGTCTCTTGTCATATTGTATAATAAATTGGTCTTAAGAATAAACGTCAAACAAACGTCCTAACTGGCGTCCTTCTAATCCATTACGGGGCGCATTGATGCTTGACAAAGGGAAAACATACTATTCCATCAGCGAGGTGTGCGCCGCAACCGCGCTCGAACCCCATGTGCTGCGGTACTGGGAAAGCGAATTCGCGCAGTTGAGGCCCAAGAAGAACCGGGCGGGTAACCGCGCCTACCGGGACAAGGACATCGAAATCGTCAGGTACATCAAGTACCTGCTTTACGAAGAGCAATACACCATCCCGGGCGCGAAGAAGAAGCTCGCAGAGACCAAAGAATTCGACATGCCGGGCCAGATGCAACTCGACCTCACGACGCATCCGGCCGGCACCAACAACGCGACCTCGCCGAACGGTCCCCTGATCGAGGAAGTGGCCCAGGAACTGAAGAATGTGCTGCAGATTCTCCGGCGTTAATCTCTTTTATTTCACAACCTCCCTGTTCCGTCTCCCCTGCCGCAGCATGGGCCCGAGCGCCTCAAACACCGAGCCTATTGACGTATAAGAATCAATCGAATAGTACTGGTACCATCCGCAGTTCCTTTCGCACCGCCGCATGGTGTCGCGCATGGTTTTCGCCTCGTACGACACGAGCCATTTCGAAAGCTGCACCACGGTGAGATCGGGGCCCTTGGTCCCGAGAATGTGGCACGGATAGTACAGCCGGCCGTCGGGCGCGATGATGACGGAAGCCGAGGAGCACCGGCCCTTGCGAAAAGCGCGGAAGTACCCGCCGGGCGTGTGGATCGTGGACGGATATTTTTTTCTGAGCCCGGTCACTACCTTTTCGAGCGCGGCAATGTCGGGGAAACAGTCGTCGGTGTTGTCCATATGGGTGGCGGGGATGATAACGACGTTTGCTCCCGCCAGGCGTGCGCGCCTCACCTTGTCCTCAAGCGCGGCAACGGTCTGCCGCGTCACCACCACCTGTACCGATACCTGGCTTTCCACCCTGCGCACCAGCGCGGGCAGGGCGTCGAACAGCTCGAGGTTGTTGTGGCCTTCGTCAATCGATATGTGGAAAAAGTCAATGTTCCGCCCGTATTCTTCAAGCGGGTACTCCAGAACGTTTTTCACGCTCGTGGTGAACAGCAGGTAAAACCTGCATTGGTTCCGCGCGTACTGCAGCAGTTCGCCGATGTCCTGCCTCAGGAGCGGCTCGCCGCCCTCGAAGCTCGTCATGAGCACGGACGAGCGGGAAAGGTTGTCGAGAACCGCCATCACCTGGGCCGTGGAGAGGTCCGGCGCACGGTCGTTCTTTACGTTGCAGAACGGGCAGCCGAAATGACAGCGCGAGGTGAGCTTGAACGAGGCATAGAAGGGAAACACCGCCTCATGGTTTATTACATTGTGAGCGAGTCCCTTGAGCGTGGGGAGATACTGGGCGGGTGGCAGGATTCTCATGGCGGGAAAAATACCTAATTGTAGAATGTAGATTGTAGAATGTAGAATTTAAAAAAAAAGACTTATTCAGCTGCGGCTGCGCATTGTCGCCGGTTAGAAACCTCTCTTGTATTTCAATCTACATTCTAAATTCTACAATCTACATTTTTACTTCACTGCCTCGATCCTCACCTTCGTGGTTCCCGCGACGTCAAGACCTATTGCCCTTGCAGCCGCAGGCGAAAGGTCGATGATTCGTTGCCGCTTAAAAGGCCCGCGGTCGTTGACGCGCACGACCGTTGATTTCCCGTTGGCAAGATTGGTCACCCGCAGCATTGTACCGAAGGGAAGCGTGCGGTGCGCAGCCGTGAGGGCGTTTTTGTCGAAGCGCTCGCCGCTCGCCGTTTTTCTTCCGTTGAATTCCCGCCCGTAAAAGCTGGCCATTCCCTCATGCGGGCCGAAATCCGTTCCGCGCGCCGGATTTCGCGGACGCGGAATTGACGACGCGCAGCCTGAAATCAAAACCGCGGCGATCAGACCAACAATGCATAAGATGAATAAACAGCCAGGTTCTGCGGTTATTACCGGAGAATGGTGTTGCCCGAGCGTACGTCATGCAATCATTGTATCATAACACGTGCATAATGTGTAGCGGCGGCAAGCGAACGTGTGGCGCGGAATGGCTGATGGTTCAGGATCGCTTAAACGTTCACTCGATAAATGCAGGGACAATCAGGGGATAAACCGGTGCAGATCTTCTATGTGGGAAATCTTTTCCTTATCGCAGAATTCGCAAATACCGGAAAGCACGTTCGAGGCCGTTGAAGGATCAACGAAGTTGGCCGTGCCGATCTGGATGGCGGATGCGCCGGCCAGAAGGTATTGCAGTGCGTCGTTCGCATTTGTAATGCCGCCCATGCCGACGACGGGGATACTCACCGCCCTGCTCACCGCGTAGGTGGCGGCCACGCCCACGGGCCGGATTGCGGGACCCGAAAGTCCGCCCGCGGTCGAGGGCAGCACAGGCTTCTTTGCGGCGGTGTCGACCACCATCCCGACCAGCGTGTTGATGCACGAGACCGCGTCGGCGCCGCCTTCCTGCGCCGCCTTGGCGATGCTGCGGATGTCGGTGACATTCGGCGTGAGCTTTACAATGAGCGGATTCCTGGTGCGCCTGCGCAGGCCCGCGGTGAGCCGCTCCACCTGCGCGGGATCGGTGCCGAAGGCCATGCCGCCGTGCTTGACATTGGGGCACGACACGTTGATCTCGTAGCCCCAGATGCCTGCGGCGCACCCTTCCAGTTTTTCGAGCACTGCGGCGTATTCGTCCGCGTCGGAGCCGGCAATATTGACGATCACCGCGCACGGCAGGCCCCTCAGGTACGGCATCTTCTCTGAAATAAACCGGTCAACACCCACGTTGGCGAGCCCGATGGAATTGAGAAGTCCCGAAGGCGTTTCAATGATGCGCGGGATGTCGTTGCCGGGACGCGGAGCAATTGTAACCGCTTTGGTGTACAGCGCACCGATGGCCGAAAAATCGACCAACTTCTCGTATTCGCCGCCGTAGCCGAACGTGCCCGAGGCGACACCCACGGGGTTCGGGAGTTTTTTGGTGCCGATTGCGACACTCAGGTCCACGCGATCCTCCCGGCGTCGAACACAGGACCTTCGGTGCAGGCGCGCGCGAAGCCGTTTGCACCGCCGTCCGTCACTCTCACCGCGCAGCCCATGCACGCGCCTACGCCGCAGGCCATCACCTGTTCCATGGCCACATAACAGCCCAGCCCATGCCCCTGCGCCCAGCGGTAACAGCCCGCAAGGAGCGGTGCAGGCCCGCAGGAAAAGACGGTGAGGCCGCGGCATTGCAATGGCGTGAGAGCCTCAAGATACGTGAGCGGAGTGCCCCGGATGCCGTCGGTGCCGTCGTCGGTGCAGGTAATCACCTTTACCGATGAAGGCATGGACAGGCGCGGAAGCTGGGACCGCGTCCTGCATCCGAGGACGACCGTGCATGCACTATTGCTTTTTGCGAAATGATTCGCGAGGAACGCGATGGGGCCCAGGCCCGTGCCGCCGGCCGCGAGAAGGAAAGGGCCGCGGCAGCCGGCGGCAAAGCCCAGAAAGCCGTTGCCCAGCGGGCCGATCACGTCGATGGTGCTTCCCGCCTGCCTGCCCGAAAGGAGTTCGGTGGCTGGTCCCCGCTTCTTGTAGACGATCGACGCCGTTTTCGCCTGTTGGTCGAATGCCGAGAAGGCAAACGGCCGCCGGAGCAGCGGCGCCGTGTACGGCGACACCCGAAGGGTGCAAAACTGGCCCGGGCCGGGCACGCCTGCTGCCGTGTCCCATGCGAACACAAGCTCGAAAAAGCAGTCGGACACGGGACCGTGAGACACGATTTCTGCAATAAACTGTTTCATCGCTCGTAAACTTGTCTTTGCAAAGCAGGCCATGGGGTTTTCCATTCATAAATTAGTTTATGAGCTTGCTTTCCGCCCCATTTTTTATGCGCGCAGAGCGTCTGGATAGTATTTTCACTGTTTGACAGAATGGGGTTGCCCCTGCCGGCTGAGCGGGGATTTCCCCGCGCCCGACCGGTCGAGGTCGGGCGCTTCACCGATCACCAGGAGCTCGGCACTCTGAATACGTCACTGTCGTCAAGCCGGATCGTTCTCGGTGCCGCTTTCGTCGCGGTGCTCCTCGCGGCGCCTTCCAGCGCACTGGACCCTTCGCCCTCGGACCTCAAGGCCTATTCGAAGCTGCTCCCCGGCGCACAGACCGAAGAGCTGATCCGTTCAACCGACCAGCTTGCGGACAACTCCATCATCCCCGAAGCGTACATTATCGGCGGCGGGGACGTGTTTCAGATCTCGGTGGTCGAATTGCCTTCCATCCAGTACACGGGGACCGTAAACGAAAATTGCGACGTGTACATCCCGGAGCTCGGCATCATAAAGATCGGGAAGACCAGTCTGGTGCAGGCCAAGCAGATTATCGCCGAATTCGTCTCCTCCAGGCTGAAGAAGAAATTCGACGTGTATGTCTCTCTTGCAAAGACCAAGATGGCGGTGGTAAGCGTGTCTGGCGCGGTGTCGAGTCCCGGGAGCTACAGGCTCTCCGGCACGTTCCGGCTCTTCGACGCAATAAAGGCGGCGAACAACGGCGTGGTCCCCTCGCTCAATGAGTACAACTACCGCGAGATAGAGTGCCGGAACCGTGATTCGTCGCGCGTGTTCGACCTGTTCAAATACCTGCTTGCCGCCGACCTGTCGGAAAACCCCTACCTGTATCCCGGCGACAACATCAGGCTCTCGCTCGCCCGGCGCCGCGCGATGATTGCCGGATCTATCAGGGCGCAGGTGAGCGGACTGGTTCCCATACGTCAAGACGAACGGCTTGCCGATTTTCTTTCCCTGTTTTCGCTCGACGCGTCGGCCGACTCGGACCACATCATCATACAGCGCACCAATCCCGACCGGACAGCGTACACGAAAATCGTCTCGATACGTGATTCGGGGTCCTTCACCCTCCGTGACCGCGACCTTGTCATTGTAGCGGAAAAGGAGAACTACCCGCAGGTGGCAACCGTGTCGCTGCGGGGGGAAATCGTGCGACCGGGCGTGTATCCCCTGGTGAGGAACGTGACCAAGGCCGCCGACGTGATGAGCCAGGCCGGCGGCGCCACGGCGCTCGGCAACCCGGACAGGACCTACGTGATACGGCGCAAGAAAATGTTCGCCGACGAACGGCAGGGCAACAGCACGGCAAAATCTGCGGTGAGTGTAAGCGTGCTGGACAATTCGGTACGGCCGGAGATAAACTCGGGGCTCAACCATATGAGCTTCTCGAACGACTTTACGGTCCTTCGATTCTCCGACAACGACAGCGGCATCATGCTCGAGCCCGACGACGAAATCGTGGTGCCGAAAAAGGAGTACAGCGTTTACGTGAGCGGGAGCGTGCGACGGCCGGGCGCGTATCCCTACGAGGCGGGCTGCACCAAAGACCACTACATCAGGTTGGCGGGCGGGTATTCCTCAAAGGCCGACAGGACCAATTCGGTCGTCGTCACCTATTACGGCTCCGTGAGACAGGTGAAGGAAACCGGCGTCCTGGAGGAAGGGGACGTCATCGTCGTGCCCGATTCCCAACAGTACAAGTTCCTCACCCTGGTCGCCATTCCCATTCTGTCGGCCATTGCGGTGACCATTTCAACGATTCTGGCGATTTACACCAGCGCCCACCATTAGAGGGAAAAGAACGCAACGCTGCGGCCGTGCTTTTCACCGACCGCCGGTGCAATTCGCGGAAATAAGGGCGCAGATACGGCGGCCAGTTGTAATTTTCAACGTCGGTCTTCGTCGCGGCCTTTCCGCTATGGCGTCCGCGCGGCCGGAGTCCGCGTGCTTTCAATTCCCGGACAAACACCCAGAATCCTTCATTTACAAGGAGCGAATACTCCATGATTCATGCAGTCGCTACGTTTTTCAATTCCGGCGGCCCCTTCATGTGGGTCATTTTGACCGTGCTTGCGATTTCGACGGCGGTGGTGCTCGAACGGGTCTTCTTCTACTTTATCGTCTGCAGGGCAAGCGGGCCCGTTCTGGTTTCCAGAATCGCCTCGGCGCTCCGCAGCGGCAATGCCGAAGAAGCGAAGAAGGTCGTTGCGAAGGGCGGCGCGCCGCTCATCGCCATGCTGCGCACCGCGGTGGACCGCTTTAGCGCCGGCATGAGCGTGCACGACATCGAGGAGGGCATTGAAGAGACGGCCATCATCGAGATGCCGAAGCTCATCCAGCGGCTCAACTATCTCTCCCTGTTCGCGAACATCGCCACGCTGCTCGGACTGCTCGGCACCATCTCGGGCCTGCAGGCGTCGTTTTCGTCGCTCGCCTCGGTGGAGGCGTCGAAGAAGGCGACCATGCTCGCAGCCGGCATCGCCGAGGCCATGAACTGCACCGCCTTCGGCCTCATGGTGGCGGTGCCCTGCATGGTGGCGTACACCGCACTCTACAACAAGCAGACGCAGTTGACAAAAATGATCGACGATTCGGTGGTAAAGACCCTCAACTTCATGAAGAAGCTCAAGCCGTGAAAACGCTGTCGGTGGGGAAAAAGGGGTTTCTTCCGTCCGAGGTCATCGAGGCGGAAATAGACGTCGACGTCAAGCCGATCATGAATGTCCTCATCATCCTTATCCCCTTTCTCGTGTCGGTGGCGGTGTACACGAACCTCGCGGTCATCGACATGTCGCTGCCGCCCAACGTGACCGCGGCGGCCGCGCCGGGCGCCGCGAACGAAAAACCGAAAGTAAAGATTACCGTTCTTGTTGCGCAATCGTACTGTCTCATTACCTTGGGCGAATCGTTGCTCGATTCCATTCCCCGCACGGGCGACGAATATCCCTACGAGGTGCTCGCTTCCAAGCTGCAGGTCCGCCGCGCCGGCGCAGACGTCAAGGACGAGGTTATCGTGGCCCCGCGCGACGGCATCCATTTCCGGTACGTGGTGCGCATCATGGACGCATGCAAGAAGACCGGGTTCGAAAAAGTGAGCCTCGCCAGCGCGACGGAAAACCCGGCCGGCGCTCCGGTAAGTGCACGATGAACCTGCACAAAAAGAAATTCTCCCCGGCGGAAGGCATCGGCGACCTCATCAAGCCGCAGATGACCTCCCTCATCGACATTCTCACGCTCCTCCTTGTCTTTCTCATCCAGAGCTTCAACGCCGAAGGCACGCTCGTCACGCCGTCGTCGGACCTCACCCTGCCCCTGTCGTCCTCCAAGCAGCAGCCGAGTCCCAGCCTGATGGTGGAGATCACGCGGGACGCGGTCGTTGCCGACGGCAGAAAGCTCGCGGCCAACGCGTCGTTCGCCGCGTCGCCCGATCTGCTCGTCGGCGGCGTGTACGAGTGGCTCACCCGGAGGAAGACCGGCGAATCGAAGCGGATCATTATCCAGTGCGACCGGGACCTGGAATTCAACATTGTCAAGCGCGTCATGTACACCTGCAGCAAGGCGGGCTTTACCGATTTTTCGGTGCTTGTCATTGAGGACTAGCCTATGGCGGCAGTCATGGACAACGCCACCCTCGAACTCCTGTCGGCGCCGCCCCGGCGGTCGCACGACAACCTGTTCGGCGTCGTCCTTTGCGTCACGCTTCTCCTTTTCTTCGGCGCGGGTCTGTACCTGAGGACCGTCAAGCCGCTTCCGGTGAGCTACGAGGAGAAACGGGTGATTTCCGTCACCACGCAATTCGTGGTTCCCGAAAAGAAAAAACCGCCTGCCCCCAAACCCAAGCCCGTTTCCCCCGAAGAAAAACCCGTTGACCTCACCAAGGCGCCGCTGCTCAACCAGAAGCAGGATTTCACCGCGCCCGTGCAGAACGCCCCGGTGCAGGCAAAGGACGCGGCGCGCCCGGTGTTCGGCCTGCGGCGCGTCTATTCCATGGGCATCGGCGCGGGCGGGTCGGTGTCGGAGGCCGTGATCGGCAAGCTCGGGAACACGCTTGACAAAGACGTAGACACCGTGACGGCGACCAGGAAGGACCTTTCCGGACCGCTTGTGTCGATCACCACGGTGGCCACGGCGCCCCGCCTCAGGAAGGAGATCAAACCCGAATACACCAAGGAAATGATCGACGCCAAGGTGCAGGGCGTGGTCCGGGCCGAACTGCTCGTGGGAGGCGACGGAAAAGTGAAGGAAGTGAAGATCCTCAACGACCTCGGGTACGGGACACGCGAGAGCGCCCGTGAGTTATTTTTGAAACTTGAATTCGACCCGGCCATGCGAGACGGCAAACCGGTTGCGACGTGGATAACCTTCTCGATCCGATACGTGCTTCTGCAGGAGTGACGATGCGATTGCCGGTTTGCAGCGCAAAGGTTCGCCTGGGGTGCTTCGTTATCGGTTGTGCGTCCGCGCTCGCATTCGCCCAGGTCACCACAAGCGCACCTCATCAGGCCGTCCCCTTCCTCTTCCGCACCGGCAGACACCTCCCGCGCCGCGGCGCAGGACAGCCTCCCGGCCATCGACTCCATGCCGCGGCTTCTTGAATTTGTCAAGGCAGAGTATCCGCCAGATCTTGTCAAAAAAGGCGTCGAGGGCGCGGTGGTGCTCGACCTCGTGGTGGACACGCTCGGCAGGGTCGATTCGGTGGCGATCGTGCGGGGGTTTTATCCGCTGCTCGACTCAAGCGCAGCGGCGGCGGCAAAGCGGTTCAGTTTCGCGCCCGCAAAGGCGGGCGGCAGGCCGGTCCCGGTTATCCTGCAATATGTCTACCGGTTCTCCCTTCAGGAAGTCGCCGAAAAAATCGAACAATACGTTAACCTCAAGGGCCGGCTGCTCGAACGCGGCACGCGCGCGCCTGTTCGCGACGCGACCGTCATTGTGAGTTATCGCGACACCACGGCGGATTCTTCGCTGAGCGTTCCGTTCGGCGCGTACCTGAAGAAAATCTGCAAATTCGGCAACCAGCACTGCGAGGAAAACGCCGTCGTGACGCTCACCGACTCGGCGGGCAACTTCAGCTTCTCTTCGCTCCCCTGCGGCCCCATCACCATAAAGGTGGTGTGCCCCGGCTACGAGCAGCTTGTCGAAAACGAATCGATTCAGCGGGGGATGGTAAAGGTAATCACCTACCACATCCAGAGATTTTCGTACAGCGAATACGAAATCGTGGTGTACGGAAAGACCGAGAAGAAAGAGGTCGAGCAATACACCCTCACGCTCAACGAAGTCAAGAAAGTGCCGGGCCTGGGCGGCGACGCCGTCAAGGTGGTGCTGGCGCTTCCGGGCGTGGCGCGGTCGGCCTTCGACGCGGCGGGCATCATCGTGCGCGGGTCCGGAACGGGAGACACGCGGTATTTTCTCGACGGCGTTTCCCTGCCGCTCCTGTTTCATTTCGGCGGGCTCAAATCCACCTACAATTCCGACGCGCTCGCCACGGTTGACCTGTATCCCGGCGGCTGGGGCACGCGGTACGGCGGCGCGCTCGGCGGCATCGTCGAAATCAAGGGCCGCGAACCGAAGACCGACAGGCTCCACGGCTACCTCGACGGCAACCTCTTCGACGCGTCGGTGTTCGTCGAAGGTCCCATCACCAACCAGCTTTCCTTCCTGCTCACACTGCGGCGGAGTTACATCGCCAATGTGCTTAACTTCGTGCTTACCGACGTGCTCCACGAAAATCTCTTCTTTACCGCGGTGCCGTTTTACTGGGACTACATCTTCCGGACCGACTACAAGCCCAACAAGGACATGCATTTCTACCTCACGCTGTTCGGCTCGAAGGACAGGCTCGACCTCATTACGGGCCAGGTCCGGGGCGGAAGCTCGGACATTACCAGCGCCACCAACGAACTCTCGAGCGAGCAGTATTTCGACATGGGAATTCTTGGCTGGGACTGGGACATCGATCCCTCGCTGAAAAACGAAATGCGCTATTCGCTCACCAAGTATGTAACCGGAATTACTGCGTTCGGGTTCTTGAACATGCAGGGAGACGAGCTCGCCCATTACTTCCGCGACCAGCTTGCATGGTCCCTTTCCGACCGCCTGAAGATCAACTTCGGCGCCGACATGTCGATTGTCCCCTACCAGCTCACGCTCCTCATTCCGAACGCGCAGAACAGCATCGTGAAGGACACGTCGCAGTACACGTTCGGGCCCATCGGCGCGTATGTCAACGCGGAATGGCGTCCCATTAAAAAGCTGCTTTTAATGCCCGGCCTGCGGTACGACTACTATCCGGAACTCAGGAACTACCACGGGGCGTTTATCCCGGAATTCTGGGACTACAACATGAGCAACAGCCAGCCCACGTCCGGAGAGCCGTCGCTGAGGCTTGCGGCGAAATATGAGCTTGTCAAGAACCACACCATAAAGGGATCGCTCGGGACCTACAACGAGACGCCCCAGCCCATGGGCGAGTCAATCGACAAGGTGTGGGGCAATCCCAACCTGCCCGCGGAAAAGGGGAGCCAGTACGTTCTGGGGTACGAATGGCAGGCGACCGACCTCGTCAACGCGGATGTTCAGGTTTATTACAACCGCCAGTGGGACCTCGCCCGCACGCCGACCGCCGCCGATCTCGCGGCCGATCCGACCGACGTGGAGAAATACTACGGCGACGGTTTGGGGCGCATGTACGGGCTGGAGGTCATGATCCGCCACGACCAGGGGAAACACTTCTTCGGCTGGATAGCATACTCTTTGTCAAGAAGCGAGCGCTACAATTTCGACGAGCAGAAGTGGGACCTGTTCGGCAAGGACGAGACCCACAACCTTCAGCTTGTGGGAAGCTTCAGGTTCAAGGGAAACAGGGAGCTGGGCGCCCGGGTCCGTTACGTCACCGGCGACCCCACCACGCCGGTGCTCGGCGTCAAGTGGTTCGACGCCACCAGCCGTTCGTACGTTCCGCTGTACGGCGCGACCAATTCGGCGCGCATGGACCCGTTCTTCTCGCTTGACATGCGGTACGAGAGAAAGTTTATCTTTAAGAACTGGATCTGGGACATCTACCTCGACGTGACCAACCTGAGCAATCTCTTCGGTTACGGCTACAAGAGCCCGGAAACCGGGGGGTATTTCTGGAACTACGACTACACCGAGAAGCAGTTCATTTCCGACATCACCCGCCCGGCGCTGGGGATAGAATTTCAATTTTAATTTATCAATACCTGGTGGGGGCACCGCTTCGCGTTTCCCCCTGGCCCCCGGCTTCCGCCGCGTCAACTATAACATCCTTTCAAACGCGGCGGCGATCCGGGGGCACACCCCCTCCTGCGAAGGGCCGCGCGAGTTCACTCGCTGACGCTCGCGAAGCGTCGTCCCTTCGCAACGCAACCATTGTGGAAGGCCTCACCCCCTGACCCCCTCTCCTCCAGGAGAGGGGGAACTGTTCCCCGAGAAGTTCTGTATTTATTGCGAAGCGCACATGTGATTTGCGGATGCCAACTTATGCCGCGCGTTAGGGGCGACCGGAGGCCGCTCTAGAGAGCGGTGCCGTCCGGACCCGGCATTTTGTGGAGACGTACCACGCTACGTCTCCACAAAATGCATAGGGCCGAGGCGGCCCGAGGGCGAGCCCGAGACCGGAGGGAGAACCGACCCGCGCCTTCGGCGCGGGGAACGCCCAAGTCTTTTCCTATCTCTTTCTGCCCCCTAATTGCCCGCACGCCCCGCTTATATCCCTCCCCTTGCTCCGCCGGATCGTCGCATTAAGGCCTTTGTCAAATAGCGCCTGCACAAACCGCCCCACCTTTTCTTCACCGGGTCCCCTAGAGACTCCAGATCCGGCCGGGTTAAGCGAAATAACGTTTACCTTGCAAACGATCTTGTTCAACAACGCGGCGAGCGCGCTCACCGCCTCCGCTCCGTCGTTTTCGCCTTCGACAAGGATGTATTCGAACGTTACCGGCCTTCCGGTCTTGTCAAAGTACTCGCCCGCGATCTTCACAAGATCCTCAATGGGATAGGTCCTGTTCACGGGCATTATCCTGCTGCGGATCGCGTTGTCGTGCGCGTTGAGCGAGATTGCCAGCCCCACGGGCAGGTCCTGCTGCATGAGCCTGCGGATCGACGGGATCACACCGGCCGTGGACACCGTGATGCGCCGGCTGCCGATGGTAAAGGCGTCTTCGGCATTGATGATCCGAATCGACGAAAGGAAATTGTCGAAATTCGACAGCGCCTCGCCCATGCCCATAAACACGATGTTGGTGACGAGTTTGTCGCTCCTTGACGCCTGATAGTCGTTGATGCCGATAAGCTGTCCCAGAATCTCGGCCTGGGTCAGGTTGCGCACAAACCCCATGGCGCCGGTCGCGCAGAACACGCAGCCGAGCCCGCAGCCGAGCTGGCTCGACAGGCACGCGGTGCGGCGTTCCCCTTCGACAAGGAGCACGCTCTCCACGAGGTATTCCGAATCCGCAAGCCCGAACCCGAACTTGATTGCATCGCCTTCTTCCGACGCGATTACTGCCGTCAGGGGCAATTTCCCAATGGTGAAGTTCTCGGCGAACAATCTCCGCGCTTCCTTTGATATGTTCGCCATTGCATCGAAGGAATCGACGCGTTTTTGATACAGCCATTTCGTCACCTGGCGGGCACGGAATGAAGGCTGGCCCAAAGAGGCCATTGCTTCGGCGAGGGAAGACAGGGGGAGGTCTTTAAGGTTGGGTTTTACCATGGTCAGAAGACGTTAGTATGAAATGACATTGCAGAAATGTGGGTAACAATGATAGTCAAGGGTACAAGAGACACGATGTTCAGGAAGGTAAAACGATCTTAATGGCTCTCATGTCAGAATTCGCCGCATCCACCAATCCCCTATCCATTTCTCCGTCAGCGACGCTCTGGCAAATGATCCTGGTTAGTTCCTTTGTCAAGGATGGCACATATTCCTGAACAATTGAGCGGACTCTCTCAAGATCAACTCCGAAATAATCATGAACAATGATGTTTCTCAGGCCTTTGATCCGTTTCCAGTCGACCGAGCCGTATTTCCCGGTGGTTGACTCGCTTATTCTTCCCGCGTATTCTCCTATCTGCGACAGGTTCATTAAAACGGCATTTATCCAGATCCTTTTTTCCAGGGCAGCCTCAATCGTCTCGAATTCTGACTTGTATGATTCGATATCGTCACACATCTTGAGCATGGCAAGCAGGTAACCCGCATCCTTGGCTTCAAGCATATTCCGTCTCTTTATGAATGATGTATTTCATGAAATTGAAAAGAGAGTTTTCTTTGACTATGTCAACCTTCTTTTCGAACTTCTTCTCAAGAAGTTCCCGTAATTCCGACTCACCGATGTTCTCTCCTTCGACAAGAATATCAATATCACTCTCCGGCCTTTGCCGGGCACGGGCATAAGAACCGAAAAGTCCAATACGCCGTACGTTGTACTGTTCGGAAAAGAGTCGGGTGTTACTCCTCAGGAACGAAAGAATTTGCGTTTTATCTAAAGGCATTCATTACCTCGGGCAGGAACGTTTGTTTATAAAATATAATTCTCCTGCAACGAATACCCGCCACGATCATTTATTCTCCGATGCGACGCAACCAGCTACTCTTACTCTGCGCAGAGCGGGTATCTATAGGGCGGAGTGAGACGACGGGAAAACCGTCCAAGAAAAAAGGCCCCGCTTTCGCGGAGCCATTGACAAAGAGGATATCTCAACGATGGTGCGGTCGGTCGGATTTGAACCGACACAGGATTACTCCCACATGCCCCTCAAACATGCGTGTCTACCAATTCCACCACGACCGCACGTAACAAATGCTACTTACTTGTTCCCCTTGGACGGCGCGGGCACCTTCGGCACCGTAAGCGGTGACTGTGCCTGTCCGCCCTGTGCCGGCGTCGTCTGCGGCACGCTACCCTGCGGAGCGGGAACCCCCTGCGGCGCAGGTAGGCCGCCCGGCGGGAGAGCTGCTCCGCCGCCGGGATTGCCGATGGGGAGTCCCTGCTGCCCCTGCAGCGCGGATGCAGGAGAATAATTGCCCTGCTTTTCGGCCCGTTCCTTGAGCGCGGACTTCACCTGCGCGCCCGAAGGATGGGACAGGAAAATCGACAGGAGAAGGCACAGCCCCAAGTATATCCCGGCCGAAATCGCGGTTGCGCGCGTGAGGATGTTTGCCGTGTCCTGCGAACCCAGCAGGTTGGTCGCACTGGAAAACCCGCCGCCGAGCGCGCCCGATATACCGCCACCCTTGTCCGACTGAATAAGGATGAGCAGGCAAAGGAAAACGCAGATGATCACGAAAATGACAAGTCCGATTCCAAACAGCATAACTACCCGGCCTTACTACCCTTTATGTAGGTTTGACAATCCCGAAGAAATCGTCTGCCTTGAGAGCGGCGCCGCCGATGAGCCCGCCGTCCACGTCCGAAAGCGCGAGCAGTGCTTTAGCGTTGTCGGGCTTCATGCTGCCGCCGTACTGGATGCGCATGGCGGCGGCCGTATCGGTATCGTATATCGACGAAATCTGCTTACGGATGAACACGTGCATCTCGTTGGCCTGTTCGGGCGTCGCGACTTCACCCGTGCCGATGGCCCATACCGGTTCATAAGCGATGGTGCATGTAAGGGCGTCGGCTTTGGAAACGCCCGCAAAAGCGCCTTTCGTCTGCGCTTCCACAATAGAAAACAGCTTTCCTGTTTTGCGTTCGTCAAGCGTCTCTCCCACGCACACAATGGGCAGAAGTCCAGCCGCCAGCGCGGCGATTACTTTTTTATTGACGGTTTCGTTTGTCTCGTGGAAATACTGTCGCTGTTCCGAATGGCCGATTATCACATATTCCACGCCGACGCTCTTGAGCATCGCGCAGCTCACCTTGCCGGTGAATGCGCCCTTGGCCTCCCAATGAACGTCCTGCGCGCCGAGCTTGACCGATGAGTCTTTTAGCGCTCTGGCCACAGCCTTGAGGCTTATGTAGGGCGGGCACACAGCGATGTCCACGTCGGTGACCTTTCCCATTTTCTCCACCACTGCTTTTGCGAGGATGACAGCCTCGTCAATCGTGGTATTCATTTTCCAGTTGCCTGCTATAAACTTTTTTCGGGCCATGATGGTTTTCTCTCCTTAGGGCTTGTAAAATACGTTATGACTATCTGTCCATCAAAGCTTTCACGCCGGGCAGCTCTTTGCCCTCGACAAGCTCCAGGGACGCGCCGCCACCCGTTGAAATATGGGACATTTTGGCAGAAAGGCCCAGCTTGTTGACCGCAGAGACCGAATCGCCGCCGCCGATAACGGTGGTGGCGCCGGTAAGTCCGGCAAGCATAGTGGCCACGGCTTTGGTGCCCTCGCCGAATTTCGGGAATTCGAACACCCCCATGGGGCCGTTCCAGAAAACGGTCTTTGCGCCGGCAAGCGCGGCCTTGAACTTCTCTATGGTCTTCGGCCCGATGTCCATGCCCATCCAGCCATCTTCGATTGCATCGCCGGAGGACACCTTTGAAGGAGCATCAGCGGCGAATTGCTGGGTCACGACGTGATCGACCGGCAACAGAAGCGCGACTTTCTTTTCCGCGGCCTTGGCAAGAACGCCTTTCGCCGTTTCCACCATCTCGTCCTCGACAAGCGACTTGCCGATGGAAACGCCCTTCGATTTCAGGAACGTATACGCCATGCCGCCGCCGATGATGATGGTGTTCACCTTGGAAAGCAGGCTTTCGAGCACCGCGATTTTGCTCGACACCTTTGCCCCGCCGATCACCGCCACAAACGGCTTGGCCGGATTCTTGACGATCTTTTCCTGAAGATACTCAAGCTCTTTTTCCATGAGAAACCCTGCGACCGCGGGCAGGTGATGCGCGACGGTCTCGGTGGAGGCGTGCGGCCGATGGGCCGTGCCGAACGCGTCGTTCACGTACACGTCGCCGTATTTAGCAAGCGCCGTAGCCAGAACCTCGCGCTCTGACTCTTCCTTGGACGTTTCCTCCTTGTGGAACCTCGTGTTCTCGAGCATGCAGATGCCGCCCTGCGGGAGCGCGTTTACAATGGCATCGGTCTCCGGCCCCATGCACGCGGGCGCGAACTTCACCTCTTTGCCAAGCAACTTGGCAAGGTATTCGGCCACGGGCTTCATACGGTGCTTGCCTTCTATGTATTTCTTTTCGTCAAACGGTTTGCCGTCCTTCTCGGCCTTTTCCTTTGCCTTTTTCATGTCTTTTTTCGGATCGCCGAGGTGGGACATCAGGACAAGACTCTTGCAGCCTTTTTCAAGCACGTACTTGATTGAGGGAAGCGCAGCCTTGATGCGGGTGTCGTCCTGCACCACGCCGTCTTTCATCGGAACGTTGAAGTCCACGCGCATGAGCACGCGCTTTCCTGTTACGTCAATGTCTCTCAGCGTCTTTTTCGAAATCCCCATTTGTTCCTCCCGAAAGCATGCGGGAACGGAGTTTTTTCCGTTCCCGTAAATGTGTAACGTGGCAATGCGCCGTTTACTTCTTGGCCATGAACCTGATGAGGTCGATAACCCGGTTCGAATAGCCCCACTCGTTGTCGTACCACGACACCACCTTGAAGAAGCGCTTCTCACCCTTCAGGTTGTTCTTGACGGTCGCGAGCGAGTCGTAGATAGACGAACGCGCATCGTGGATGAAATCGGTGGAAACCAGTTCCTCGTTGCAGTAGCCCAGGTATCCCTTGAGATAGGTTTCCGACGCCTTTTTCATGGCAGCGTCGATTTCCTCGATGGAGGAATCGCGCGCGGAGCGGAAGGTGAGATCAACCACCGAGACATCGACCGTGGGAATGCGGAACGACATGCCCGTGAGCTTGCCTTTTGTGGAGGGGAGCACCTCGCCCACGGCCTTGGCCGCGCCCGTGCTCGAGGGAATGATGTTGATCGAGGCCGCGCGGCCGCCGCGCCAGTCCTTCTTGGACGGGCCGTCAACGGTCTTCTGCGTCGCGGTTGTAGCATGGATCGTGGTCATCAAACCGGTCTCAATGCCGATGCCTTCCTTGATGAGCACGTGCACCAGCGGCGCGAGACAGTTTGTCGTGCACGAGGCGTTGGACACGATGTTGTGCTTTGCAGGATCGTATTCGTTCTCGTTGACGCCCATAAGAAGGGTCTTGACATCGCCTTTGCCGGGAGCGGAAATAATGACCTTCTTCGCGCCCGCGGCAAGATGGCCCTTTGCCTTTTCGGAATCGGTGAAGAGCCCGGTCGATTCGATGACCCAGTCGACGCCCAGCGCCTTCCACGGCAGCTCGGCAGGCGTCTTGGTGGCCATGATGCATTTTGTCTTGCAGCCGCTCACGATAAAAACGTCGTCCGCTTCTGCCGTGGGAGCGCTTTTCTCGGTCTTGACTTCGTATTTGAACCTGCCGTGCACCGAGTCGTATTTCATCTGATACGCGAAATATTTCGCGTCCGTGGTGACGTCCACAACCGCGACAACATCGATTTCCTTGCCAAGTAGTCCCTGATCCGCAATTGCCTGATACACAAGCCTTCCGATACGACCAAACCCGTTGATTCCGACTTTGAGCGCCATGAATTCCTCCATCGGCTAGAAGGTTAAAAGTTATGTGTTCTGTCTGTTTCGAATTAGCTATTTTGTATTCTGGAAAGCGGATGAATTTGCAGTGCTTTTTGCTTTCCAAAGAAGGCTACAAAATATACTTTGGCTGAGATTGGACAGTCAAGTTTTCGGGCTTTAATGCCTCGGTTCTTTGTGAATTTTTTCTAGAAAAGAATTTGTTAAAGGGGGAAGTATCCCCCTCGCTGCGGCCCGGCCGCGCCGGTTTACAAACCAGCATCCCTAATGCGCGTCCGTTCCTCCGCTACCCCCTCCTGGGTGGCCGCCTTGATAAAGCAGCTGCAAGACCATACATTGTTGTGGCGGCACCCACGAGCGGAAGTGGAATCGAGACAAGAAATGCAAAGGCACTTGAAGGATCGCAGCTTTCTACTTAAAGCCCCCTCTCCTAGCGGAGAGGGGCAGGGGTGAGGTCGCATTGCGTAAACAAACAAACTCAATGTTTATCCTTTCAACTTTCAACTTTTAACTTTCAACCAGGGATCTAACATGCCTCTTCCCCTCTCCTATCCCTTCAAATCCGGCCCATCTACCAAGAAAAACCTCTTCTTCGTCGCCGGCCCCTGTGTCATCGAGTCCGAACGCCTCTGCCTTGACATTGCGGAAACGCTGGCAACGCTGGCCTCACAGGAGAATGCCGTAATCATCTTCAAGGCCTCCTACGACAAGGCGAACCGCACCTCGCGCTCGTCGTTCAGGGGCCTGGGAATGAAAAAGGGTCTCGCAATTCTGGAAAAGGTGAAATCGAAAACAGGCCTGCCGATTTTAACGGACATTCATTCTCCGGCCGAGGCAAAAGAGGCGGCCCAAGTCGTGGACATTCTCCAGATTCCAGCGTTTTTGTGCAGGCAGACCGACCTGCTGGTCGCCGCGGCACGCACGGGGAAATTCGTGAATGTCAAGAAAGGACAGTTCATGGCCCCGCACGACATGAAATATTCGCTGGAAAAAGCGGGCAAAAAGGCCTGGCTCACCGAACGTGGAACCGTGTTCGGCTACAACAGGCTTGTGGTGGATTTCTCCGGCATCCCGGTGCTAAAGAGCTTCGGCGTGCCCGTGATTTTCGACGCTACCCACAGCGTGCAGATGCCGGGCGGCGCAAAGGGGCGCTCATCCGGAAACCGCGACCTTGCAATGCCGCTCGCCCGCGCGGCCGTGTGCATGGGCGTAGACGGACTTTTCTTCGAAATTCACCCGCACCCGGACAAGGCGCTCTGCGACGCGGACAATACAATTCCGGTGAAGGAGTTCATAAGGAACGTGCCGCGGTTGGTGGAGCTGTCCGAGAAGACGCGGGATTGGGAGTAGGAGCACGGCAAATTCAGTTCACTTCACAGAAAGGAATGCAACAAAGCGCAGAGTCGGGACACTCCCGATCTGCCGCATTCGCAAATAAAAAAAACGGCCGCCTTATACCGAGCGACCGTCATTTCGTATCAAACTGCTTCTCGTTACTCCACCACGACCCTCGCCTGCCTCGCAATGCCGCCGTATTCCAGCCTGGCGATGAATGTACCTCTTGTCAATCTTGCCGCGGAAGGGTCGAAAACAGTCTCGCCCGAGCCGGTGCCTGCGGACGAGGCGACGAGCCGTCCTGCCGGGTTGTAAAGGCTGAAGCGGTACGAAGTCGGATTTGCAGGAAGGACGCCGGCGATTTTTTTGTCGGCCCGGATGCGCACGATGGGGCTTGCGGCCGCCCGCGTGAATACAGGGCTGTAGGTCTGCACGGACGCGGTGCCGTGCGCGTCACGCAGGTCTATGCCGGTCTGCGTGAGGGAACCATCACTGTTAAAGACGGCCGACAGTTCAAAACCCGCCTGTGACGCGTCCACGAACCACGCATACCTCTGGACGCAGGCAAGGTCTTCGAGCATGGCAATGACCTGCGGCACAAAGGCGTCGACCTGCGCCTGGGTGAGCGCCGCTGCATTGCTTCCGCACCAACCGAGCGTTTTGCAGTCCGGCGCGCCGAACTCGGTGAGCCAGATTGGTTTCTTGTACTTGGCATAGGCGTTGGTGAGAAACGTCTGAAGGGCCGACACCGCGTTCGCCGCATTGGGCGGCGCATAGTAGTGGAGGCAAATAAAGTCTACCGTGTACTTTTTGGCGGCAGCCTGGGTCATAAAGCTGTCGAACCAAGCGTTTGGGTACGAAGGCGCAGGACTGCCGAGGGTGAGTCCTGTGGCCATAAGCTGGGGCCACAGGTTTATGGCCTGTGCCACGGTCATGTTCGCCTGGCTTCCAAGATCCGGCTCGTTGAAGCCAAGCAGATATTTGTAGGTGCCGTTGTTCTTTGCGGTTGTCAGCGCAGCAATGTTCTGAGTGGTAACCGCGCCCGCGTTGGACAGCATGGGCACGTACTCCACCGGTTTTCCCGCGGGAGCTGTCCCCGAATTCGGAGTGTTCCTCCAGTCGTAGTACCAGCTCGCATCCGCCGTAGCGATCTTGTCGGGGCCGAACTTGGCCGCGGCAATGCCTTTCTTCGGCGTGACCACCTTCACCGCATTCTCCGCAGCAAAAACAGCCTGCGAAAACAGCAAAGCACATGCGAAAACCCCAACAATTCCTGCTCCCGCATTTCTCATCAGGCGCCTCCGGTTAATGGTACACCAAGCAGCAGCCCGCCCCTCACCTTATAATTTACGAAGAAAGAGGTATTATTTCAATACTTATAATGCAATTCGACAGGAGATATTTCGCGCCCATGCCGGCAATCGGCGCGACAGGTACTCAAACTAATCCGATGGTCCGAGCACGATTCCAAGCAGGGTGCTTTAGATCCCCATGTTGTTGAGCGTGTGGACAACGGTGCGGATGGTGGCTGCCAGCTTGCGGGTGCGAAATGTCGAAATGGCGCGCCGATTCGGCGAGGCGGTCCCGCGCCGGTGCGTGGTGTTCGGAGGGCGCGCTGCCGTTATGCGCCAGCAGCATCTGCACATCTGAATGGATAGTTTCGAGAAGTTTCTGTGATTCTTCATCAACAACTTCGACGTTCTTGAGTTCCTGATGAAGATTGGTCAGGTGTTCTCTTAATTCGTTGTCGCTCATGATGCCCCTTTTGTCGTACCGACCTGTTGATGAACCCTTTGCCGCCCGCCACTTCTCTCCGGAACCGCCACCCTTCAAAAATAAGGCGTATCGGTCTTCTTGTCAATCCTTCGCGCGGGGTTTTCCGCTTTATCCGCAAAACAAGAAAGGGCCGCCATCCACCACGGCAGCCCTTCCCAACCATTTTACAGGGAATCGTCTCTCCGATTCCAAAGGGATAGTCGCGGAAACAGGGGGAAAGGTTCACTGGAATTTGCGTAACCGGCCGGGTCAGGTGGTCGGCTTCCTCACGATTTTTGAAACCCCTTAAACCGCGACCGCGCCTCCTCACTCCTCTTCTCATCCCTTTTCGCAAGCACCATGCTCCACACTTTCTCTTCGCTCAGGTCAAACAACTCATGAATCAATTTGAGGTAGTACGCGGCCCCGCGCGAGGCCAGGCGGTGGAGAAACAGGATTTTTCCCTCGGTGACAAGCTCGTCGAACACCGGGTCCGCGGGGATAGCCGTCTGCGTCACCATGCCGGGAAAAAGGCGGCGCAGAGCGGCAAGGAAACTGTTGTGGCGTCTGGTGTCGCGGTAGAAATTCGGGATTATCCTGGTTATTCTGCCGCCGAACGGGTGCTCGGTGGCAAGCATTTTCGCCATTTCGACGATGCCGTCAACGGCGAACTGCCCGAGCTCGGTGGGAACAAAGATCTCGGAGCACGCATACACCGAGGACATCTGGAGCCGGTCCATGCCCGGCGCGTTGTCGACAAGAACGTAATCGTAGAAGCGGCCAAGGTCGCATGCGTCAAGAACCTGCCGCATGAAGCGCACGTTGGGCACATCGGCGTCGCACAGCTCGCGTGATGAGGTGACGATGTGCAGGTTCGGAAGACCGGTCTGGCGGATGGCGCGCAGGAACATCGCCGGCGCGGTTTCCACCGGGCCGCGGTACACGTCGCGGATGGAGGGAGAGCAGGCGCCCGTGCCGAGCATGGTGGAAAGGTTGTGCTGGCTGTCGTTGTCGACGGCAAGCACCCGGAACCCCACCAGCGACAGCGCCTGCGCGGTGCAGCCCGCAAACGTGGTCTTGCCCACGCCGCCCTTGTGGTTGAGCACCGCAACGGTCTTCATGCGAGGGCGCTACCGCGCGCGGTCGTGGTCGATTTTGTCAAGATCATTGAGCCGCTTTCTCGCGTAGGCGCACTGGTCGTCGCCGGGCCGTGTTGCGCAGCCGGAGTACTCCACGTAGTAGTTCCACGCCTTCTGGGCCTCCATGAGCGCGGCGGGTACATAGTTATTAAGGCCGGCCTTCTTGTCGAGCGCGGAGGCCTGAAAGAAGAGGACTTCGCGTTTGAAATCCTGGTTCAGAAGGATCACCGAGCCAGCCTGCGAGCCGAGCGACGCCTCGAAGCGCAGCTTCGCTTCGTCGAACATGCCGAGCCAGTAGTACGCCTCGCCCAGATACGCGTCGATTGCGGGATCGGAAAACTGCATGCGCAGGCGCTCGAGCATCCTGCGGGCGCGGTCGTACTGCTTGGTGTGCTTGAGATAGATGGCGGCAAGACGGATCTGCGCTTCGAGGTATTCGTTTGCCAGCCCGCCGTTATCCAGCGACGGCACCATCCGGTACGCGGCGGCGGCCTCGTCCCACCGGCCCTCCCGTTCGTCAAGCTTTCCCCGTTCGAGAAGCGGCACGGCGGCCGACTGCGAGAACCGCGGTGCGGACAAATCGGTAAAAAAGACGCGGTAAAACGCAAGCGCCGACAGCGCAAGCGCAACCAGTGAAACCACAAAGGCGATCGTGCCGAACTGCCGCTTGAACGAAAACGGCACTTTCATCTTTTTGCCGATGCCCCAGGTCGAGTATGACTGGATGCAGACCTGCAGGTCCTCGATGATCTCCTTTTCCGTTGACGGCCGGTGATCCGGGTCTTTGGAAAGCAGTTTGTCGATGAGCTCCTCGGTGAGCGAGGACGTCGACTGCCGCAGCTTCTTCACCGGGGTGTAGCGGCAGTCGTTGATGGACTGGATGAGAGCGGTGAGGTTCTCGCCCATAAACGGCTTCCGGTTGGTGCACAGCTCGTACATCACGATGCCAAGCGAGAAGAAGTCGCTGCGCACGTCAAGCTTGCCGCCCGACAACTGTTCAGGCGACATATAATGGAACGTCCCCACGATCATCCCCTGCATGGTGTCGCTCGTGATGTTGAGGGGCCGCGCCGCGCCGAAGTCCATGAGCTTCACCAGCTTCCCCGGCGTGATCATGATGTTCTCCGGCTTGATGTCGCGGTGCAGGATGCCGTGGATGATTTCGCCGGAAGGGCCAGTCATCTCGACGCCGTGCGCGTATTCGAGGGCCTTGGTGATCTGCAGCGCGATCGACAGGATGTCGCGCTCGCCGATCTTGGAGTTGGAGATCATGAACTCGCGCAGGGTCTGGCCGGTGATGTACTCCATCTCCATGTAGAAATAGCCGTTGACCTCGCCCGTGTCGAACACGCGAAGGACGTTGGGATGGTCGAGCCTCGCGGTGAGCTGCGCCTCCTGCCGGAAGCGGATGAAGAAGTCCTCTTCGTCCTTGAGCGACGGTTTGAGAATTTTCACCACCCTGTCGAGGTCGAAGGGAATGTTGTGCGCTTTGTAAATGAACGCGGTGCCGCCCTCGTTGATCTTCTCGATGATCTGGCAGTTGCCGATGGTGGACCCCACGAACGGGTCGGCTTGGGCCGCCGACGATTCCGCCGGTGCAGTAACCGCGGGAATTTTTCTGGTGTCGGGCATCAGTTGCCTCCGTCGACAAGGGTGGTTAGTTGGGCGCGGATGGCCTCGATCTTCGCGGCCGTTTGCGGCCGGGACTGCGCAAGCGGGACGCCGGCCGCGCCCCGGCACGAGGCGTAGAACTTGATCTTCGGCTCGGTGCCCGAGGGCCGCGCCGTGACAACCGACCCGTCGTCGCACACGAACTGCACGACATCGGACGACGGAAGGCCAATCGACTTCTTTCTCTCCCCGCTGGCCGTGTCGAGCACCGTGCCGTCGCGGTAGTCCTTTACAAAACCGACTTTCCCGCCGCCGATTGCCGCGGGCGGCGCTTTGCGCAGCCGCGCCATGAGCGCGGCCATTGTCGAAAGGCCGGACTCGCCCTTGAAATACCGCGACACCTGCGTCTCCTGGAAAAAGCCGTATTGTTCGTAGAGCATGGAAAGCCTGTCGAGCAGCGATCTGCCTTGCGACAGGTGGTACAGGGTCATCTCGGCCGTGACGACCGCGGCCGACACCGCGTCCTTGTCGCGCACGCTCGTGTTGACGAGAAACCCGTAGCTCTCCTCGGTGCCGAAAACGTAACGGTAACCGTCGTTTTGTGATTCGAATTCGCGCATCTTCTCGCCGATGTACTTGAAGCCGGTGAGCACGTCGAAGCATGCCACGCCATGGTCCTCGGCGATGAGCCGGCCGAGTTCCGTGGTGACGATCGACTTTACATATGCGCCCCGGGCCGGCAGGGTGCCCAGCTCCCGGCGGCTCAAGAGAATGTAGTCGAGCAGGAGCGCGCCGAGCTGGTTGCCCGAAAGGAGCGTGAAACCGCCCGAGCCGTCGGGCACGGCAATTCCCAGGCGGTCGGCGTCAGGATCGGTGGCCAGCACCAGGTGGGCCTTTTCACTTTTCGCAAGGTCGAGCGCCAGCTTCATGGCCGCGGCCTCTTCGGGGTTGGGAAACGCCACGGTGGGGAAATTGCCGTCCGGCTTCCGCTGCTGCTCAACAAACGTCACGACAATTCCCATGTCCGAAAGCGCCTGTGCCACCGGGATCGCGCCGGTTCCATGCAGCGGCGTGTAGACCACCTTGAGCCGCGCCCCCTGCGCACGCACCAGTTCGGGCCGCAGCACGCACGCCTTGACCATGCCGATGAATGCGACATCCATGTCCCTGTCGATCGGAACCAGGAGCCCCTTTGCAAGCGCTTCGTCTTTTGTCAAACAGGCGATTCCCGGTCCGCGCACCGCGCGGACCTCGTTCACGATGCCCGTGTCGTGCGGCGGAACAATCTGCCCGCCGTCGCTCCAGTACACTTTGTAACCGTTGTACTCGGCCGGATTGTGGCTCGCCGTGATCACGATGCCGGCCGTTGCCCCGAGCTTGCGCACCGTAAAGGACAACTGCGGCGTGGACCGGAGCGACGTGTACAGATACGCTCTGATGCCACTCGCTGCCAGCACCAGCGCCGCATCGAGCGCGAATGCGTCGGAATAGTTGCGGGAATCGTAGGCGATGGCGACCGACGCATTGTCCGGCGCAACGGTTTTCTTGATGTAGTTGGCAAGTCCCTGCGTGGTTTTGCGTATGACAAGCGGGTTAAGCCGGTTGTATCCGCCGCCGATAACCCCGCGTATGCCGCCCGTGCCGAACTCGAGGTCGATGTAGAACCGGTCGGAAAGCTCAATAAAGTCCTTTTTCGCAAGGAGGGCTTCCACCTGGTTCCGGAAGAAAGGGTCTTGTTCGAGCCGAACGTATTCTTCCGCCCTTGCGGTTATGCCTTTCCTATCCACGATCGAAAGGATCCTTTCGTGACGATTCCAGAAACAGAGTCTTATGGCGTACGTGTTTCCCCGTTACAAAATAGTAAACGACCACCGCCATAGGCGGTGGCTTTTTTGAAGCGGCCCATAAGGCCGCGAAAAAAAGAAACGGCACCTGTGCCGTTACGTAGCCGTCCAGCTCCCCCGCCATAGGCGGGGGTTTCTCTTAAAATCACGGCCGTAGGCACAGCTACGAATCTTCATTCGTGGTAGCTGGAAATAAATGAGTGCCGTGGGCGCGAATGATCCGCCGCACGCTCTGAAAATAAAAAAGGCCGGCTGATTGATGCCGGCCTTTGAACTATTGCACGGGGGAGCACCGGTCCGCCTGGTCGCTTCCCGGCGCAAAGTTTGTTCCGGTCAGAAATTAGACGACAGTCTGAGCATCCAGTACCAGTTCTCCCTCGTCTTCAGAAAATCGTCGGTCTGCTGGATGGATGGCGGAACGCCTACTGATGCCGGACGCATATGGTCCCGCCCGACAATTCCGGAAATCGCGAATCTGTCGAGGAACGCCTTCTTGAAATACAAGGAATACTTTGTCGGTTCCGCCTTGCCCAAATTGGCCGCATTCCATGTGTCGTTGGTATAAGGTATCGGTATGCCGCCATGACCTCCCCCATCCTCCGGGTTTATTTGATGCCTGTCGCTGTTGGTATATTTCTGGCTGAACCATTCGAATTCCAGCGAGAATTCGTCGAGCCCCATGTCCCAGCCCAGGAAATGCTCGGCCACACCGCTTGCGAGCGCGGGAACGAGCGTCACCCATGCAAGTTGCCGGATGTCCGAACCAGTTTCATCGTAAAGCCATTTGGTGAGGAGAAAAGGAAGAACGCCATAGGCCAGCAGCGGGGTTGTGGGCAAATCAATGCCGAGCATCATTGGCATTCTGTCTTTGATATTGTTATAAAAATTGAGGGAATCCGGCAGCGGAGTTCCGGTTCCAGGCACGTTTGTGTAAACGGAGTCGCCCGTGTTTGGGTCTATGGAGCCTACCCGGGCAAAAGAACCGTATTTCACATAGTCTTGCGTGCCCAGGACCGCGACCTCGCCATAGACCTTAAGATCCTGCTTTCCGAAGAACGAATGCTCGCCGAAAATAAAGGAAGGCGGAATCTTGAATTGCGGTACGAACCTGAGAGGACTGATCGCGGCGCGACCCATGATTTTGGTGGATGCAAACGTATAGTATTGTGTCTGCGCATTCTGGTCAAGATATGAAACACTATCCCCCGTGTGGGGAGTCGTAAGCAACTCGTTGACCGACATCAGCCTTTGAAACGAAACGCCGGCTCCCAGGTCCAGAATGTTAAAAAGGTTGTTCGATAGGATCCCGGTGAGCGTAAAATCCTGAACGGGCCAGTCGTGCGTCTCGCTCGTGAGCATCAGGTCCAATTGAACGCGGTCTATTGCGGGGTTCATGAACCAATCGGAACTGCTTGACACATGAAGCCCGAGTTCCCTTGTCATGGGGAAGAACGGCGTTGTTTGAATGATGGTAGGATAGGCGCCGCATCTGAGCAGAAACTCGCCAAGATTTTTGGCGTCCGGATTGTATTTGAAGGGAAAGTACCCCGCCGCCACCGAAAACCAGGGATGCGCAACAGTGCCGCCAACCGAATACTGCAATTCCATGTCGTTCGGATAAAAAGTAAATGCCGGTATCAGCGTGCTAGGGTACTCAAGCCGGTGAACCATGGAGAAATTCAATTCCGCTTCGACGCTCATGATGAGGCGAAGCCGCTCTTTGTAGGTTACGTCCTCGGTGAGGTGGAATACCATATCCTGGAGCCATACATGGTCCAGCCTGGTGTACCCGGCCGTGTCCGGCGCAATCGGGTGATCGTACATGCCCTGTTCCGCCTCGCCTTCGTCAAGGCAGAGGAACAGGTTTTCGCGGTACGTAAAGCCCGTTTTTTCCCATAGGGCCCGCGGCTGAATCAGCTGCAAAAGCCCTATGCCGTTTTCGGGGCCTGTCTGGCCCGCGGAACCGGAGAGTCCCCTGCCCGCCGAATCTATTGTCTGCCCGAGACTCAGGCATGCCCCAGCGAGCATTGCCAGACCTATCCTCGCTATCATTTGTTTCCCTCCTGAATGAAACAGCCGGCCCGCCCTGCAGCAGCGGTTCGCGTTGTCGGTGCGCTTGTCGGATTCCGGAACTGTCAACTTGCTTTTCATCAAAGAACTTCTTCCGTGGTTGGAATCGGCCTCATCAGATTCTTTTTCGGAGAATCGCGGTTAAAAATTCGCCGACAGTCTGAGCGTCCACCACCATTGATTCCTTGCCTGCAGCTCATCGTCGCAGTCACCCTGGGCGGCCGGGCCGAGAAACGGCGGGCGCATGTGGTCCCGTCCAATGAGGCCGGAAACCGCGAACCGCTGGTCCGCGAACGACTTCTTGAATGTCAAGGCATATTTTATATCGCTCGGGTTTTTAACGAAAACCGTAGCCCGCGGGGTCGGGATAAGCCCTGCCGGGATGAAGTTGATTGCGTTATAATCGCTGTTGGGAAACCGGTTGCTGTAGTGTTCGAATTCCAGCGAAATCTGGTCGAGGGAGAGATCCACTCCACAATAGTGCTGCAACGGCCCGCAGGCAAGCGCCACCGGAATGGTGAGAACGCCCAGGGGGATATTGGCCGATCCGAATCGCATATTGGTGATGCCGTCGCCGGTTTCATCCTGGAGCCATTTGCCGAGCACCCAGGCGAGTATACCATAGCTCAGGAGAGGGTTGGTGGGAAGATTTATGCCGACCATATAGGGAATTCTGTCCACGAGCGAATCGTAATACTGATTGGCTTCGGGCGCCTTCATGAGAACCGTGTCTCCGGGGGCGATTACGCTGTCGAAATAGACGGTCTGGTTGTCCAACCCGAGAATTGCCGCTTCGCCGTAAATCTTGAGGTCCTCTGTTCCAAAGAACGGCTTATCTCCAAAAACAGGGGCAAACGGTATCCTGAATTGAGGAATGAATCGTTGCGGGTAAATGGATGCCCGGCCCATGATCTTGGTGGATTTGAAGGTGAAGTAGGTAGTGTCGCCATTGGCATTAAGAAAATTGCTGGTAATATGGCCGGACGTAAATACCGCCTTGCCGCGGGGAGTCGTGATGGTGTCGTTGATGGGAATAATTCTCTGGAATGATACACCGGCGCCAATGTCAAAGAAATTAAAGAGGTTATTGGAAAGAATCCCGGTTACGGTCCAGTCCTGGGTGGGCCAGTCGTGGGTTTCGCTGGTGAGCATCAAGTCCCATTTGATGCGGTCGATGGCGGGATTGATGAGCCAGTCGGAATTGCCGAACACATGGAAGCCGAGCTCGCGTGTCATGGGAAATTCGTTATTGGTGACTATAAAAGTCGGATACGCGGAACAGCGAAGCAAATATTCGCCAAGGTGCTTTGCGTCCGGGTTGTACTTGAACGGAAAATAGCCGGCAGCCACATTTAGCCATGGTCTGGCCGGTGATCCTCCGATGGCGTAGCTGAGTTCGACATCGTTGGGGTAAAAGGAAAAATCCGGACTTAGCGTGGCTGGAAAATTATTAAGTTGCATTGCGGAAAAGGAAAGGTGGCACTCCATGCTCACCACCAACCTGAGCCTTTCCTTGTACACTGCGTCATTGGTGAGGTCGAAGCACAAGCTCTGCTGCCACATGTGGCTGACCGGGTTGGCGGAGCTGTTTTCGTTCTCCACCCCATGCTCGATTTCACCTTCATCGAGCGCAAAGAACAGCGACAGGCTGTTGCGCAGGGGACTTTCCGCCGCCGCAAGAGGCCGTGCTTGAGTACCCTCTGCGCTTGCAATTGTTTGCGAATACGGATTGGACTGAGGGGCCGGTGACGGCTGGTCGCCGTTTGCCGAATCTGTCTCCTGCGCAACACAGAGCGCGGCGCTTGCCAAAAGTCCAAGAACACAATTGCGAATCCAGTCTTTCCCTCCCATAGCTGTCCCTTTCTGAAGAGCAGTTAATACCGCACGTATAGGGCGATTTCCGTGTGAGCGCGAAAATAGAGTTCCGCATGCCGACGGCAGTCGGCCGGAAACGCCTGGTGCGTTGTTTCCGGCCGATTGATTGTCCGCCTCGATAATGCGCGAAAATATACCGCTTGTCAAGGCTCCTCGCCGAGCCAGCGGGCCGCTAGTCGGCGGGATGCAATGTAATGGTCCCCGTGAGCGCGTTGGCGTCCATCGAGTTCTTTGCGATCATTATGTTGTACTGGCTTTCGGGATCAACAACCCATCCCGTTCCCTGCACCCAGTGCGCAAAATCCTGCTCCCTGAGGTCGAAATTGACCGTCTGGGTTTGCCCGGGCGTAAGACTCACCCTGGCGAACCCGCGCAACTGGCGAGCCGGCCTGTACACCGGATTGCCTGCCTGGCTGATATACAGCTGCACGATTTCGTCGCCGGCAACCGCGCCGGAGTTCTGCACATCAACCGACATCCGTATCTTGTCGCCGATATAGGCATACGGGGGAATAACAGGATTGCTGTAGGTAAATGTCGTGTAGCTCATACCGAACCCGAACGGAATGAGCGGCGCAACGCCCTTGCCGATGTAATAAGGATATCCCCTGCCTTCGTTCGCTTTTTCGTAGGGGACAAACTGCTGGTCGTTGGTGAACACCGGCAAATCAGACTGCAGAACCGGAAAGGTCGCGCTCAACTTGCCGCTCGGGTTGACTGCGCCGAAAAGAATGTCGGCCACGGCCAGGCCGTACCGTTGTCCGCCATACCACGCCACAAGCACCGACGGCGCGGTGTACCACGAATCCTTGACAATAGGGCTTCCTCCTCCGAGCACGACAATGGTCTTCTTGCCCGCGGCGATGATCTGCGCGATAAGTGCGTTCTGGTCAACCTGCGGGACTGCGGCGCCGGTGGTGAGATCGTTCATTGCCTCGCTCGTGCCGAGGATTGCGTCGGTCCTGTCCTGATTCTCGGCAGCCGCATTGGCACCCTTTGACGGACAGGCAACCACCACAATCACGATGTCGGCCAGGGTCCAGTCGGACACCATCTTCGATGCGCCGTATTTTGCCGTAATCGCCGCAAGCGGGGTATGCACGTCGGTAGGACACGCCACAATATAGGAACTTGTGCCGGTTTGAGACGCGCCGGTCCAGCACTGGTTGGCATAGGGGCCCACAACCGCTATTTTTGCAGTGCCGTTTGAATCGAGCGGCAGCAAGGGCTTGTTGTTGTTGGCGGGAACCGCGTTGTTCTTGACAAGAACAAACGATTCGCACGCCGCTTGATACGAAAGCTTCCCGTGGTCATCGCTGCAGATGGTGCTCGCCCCGTTTACCAACGGAAACCCCGAAACGCAACCGGTCCAGATCTTCACGCGCAGCTCCCTCAGGATCTTGTCGTCGAGAATATCCTGAGTCACGCCGTTCTGTCCAATTACTATTGCTCCGAAAATTTTCGACTCGTCCATTTCAATATCGGTACCGGAAGTTGCGCCGGCGATGGTCATTTGCGTGAACCAGTCGGTCATCACTATCCCTCTAAACCCCCATTCCTGCTTGAGGATCTGGGTTTCGGTGAAGGGGTTCTCGGTGCAGTACACGTTATTCACCTTGTTGTACGCCGCCATGATCCCCCAGGTTCCGCCATTTCTCACCGCCGATTCGAACGGATAGACAATAAGTCTGGCGCATGACCACGGTGTCGACGTTGGCCGTGGTCAGGTATCGGTCACGCTCCTGGTCGTTGCACACAAAGTGCTTGCATGTGGCCACAACATTTTGGCTCTGCCTGCCCCTCACATCGGACGCGATAAGTTTGGATTGGAGAAAAGCGTCTTCTCCCCAGGTTTCGTAGTCTCTTCCGCCCCGCGGGTCTCTTACGATATTGCACATGGGACCAAGGTTTACGTTTCGACCCAGATAAGCGGTCTGGCATTCGCTGCCGATGGCCTGAGCAATTCTGTAGGTAAGACCCGTATCGAATGCGCAAGCAGAGGTGAGTTCGGTTGGAAAAGCAGTGGCCGGAATGTTTCTCCACATGTTGACGCCGTGAGGCCCATCCACCATTTGAAAACGGACAATTGTACCAAAGGTGCCGCCGTTGGCATCATGCGTGTCAAAACTGCCGTCGCCCGTAATCATTCCGATCTTATCCGCAAGCGTGGGAATCTGAGCAAGCATCTGGCGGGCGAGCACCTCTGTGGGGCTCATGTTCGCATGGATTGCAACCGTTGCCACATACTTGTCGGTCACGGCAGGCGCCGTGGTGAACGTTGCATTGAAGAATATCTCCCTTTTTCCGTTCTTGCCCGTGATCATGGGAAAAACGCCATAGTCTCCGTCGGTCGGCGTTACCACGCATGCGGGCGCGGCAGGCGTGCTTGCATCAGGAGCGACGGTAAGGGTCACCGTGAGTGAGTCGTTGTCGCCCACCGTGAGCATGTAGGTGACTTTTCCCGACCAGCTGAGTCCGCTTCCCTTGATGATATTCGCAGGGACGTGGACGGAGTTGAGAACGGTGGGGCCGTACGTCACCGTCGCGCACAGGCTGGCCGAAACAACCATGAGAATTCCCAGTACTTTCTTAACCATGTTTGATCTCCTTTTAATTTTTTCCTTGTTGTGTTGAACCGGTTTGCAGATCCGGATTGTGCCGATTGTTTCCTAGTAGAGAATTCTCAGGCTCTTTTTGAACTGTCCGTACGACAGCGTTGCGAAATACACGCCGCCGGCCATCTTCCCGCGGCTCACGTTCCAGGTGAAATTGCCTTCATTCGAAGCGAGGTTGAACGACTTGATGAGTTTGCCGGAAACCGAGCAAATGCTGAGTTTACCGGTCTCTCCCTTTATTTTCGGCAGCGCCCAGGAAAAGGCCATACCTTCCCTTCCCACGGCGATTTTCTTACAAGTGAAGGAAACCGAATTTGAGAAGTACGAAACCTGCTGAATGACTCCCACCGGCGCAAAGCTGAAAGCAGCGCTCGATGACGACAGATTCTCCACGTCGGCCATGGCGCATACTGCAAGGAAAAGCACCAGAACTCTTAATTTTGAAAACATGACCCGACCTCCTTGTCTGAAAAATTGAAGGTAATTATTGAGAATATACTTATGTAATGAACGCCTTCGAATCAACGGACTTTGTAAAATATATAATGATTCCCTATTTTGGAACAATATAAAAAGACTTGCCTTGTGAAACAAACCCGCGGCCTGCTTCGACTCCTTTCATGCGAAAACCGCATCGGGAAGGAAGGCGCCGTTCCTTTGACCCCGCTTGCGCCCACCATCGACAATTTACTGCAAAACCGACCAAAACCACGGAGAATTTGCTAAAATCCGGAGCATTTTTGCCGCAGAATTACGCGAAAAACGTTTTCCAAAAATCCTCTCAACCTTTTGCGCCTGCTCTTCCACGCCCGCGCTTTTGCAAAAATCCCCACACGCCAAGCGCAAGCGTGAGCGCCAGCGACACGAGCGATATGGCAAGTCCCCTTAAAAACACTTTGGGGGAAAAGAAGCACGACACCACGTGATGCCCCTGCCCCACCGGAATGGCCCGGAGCGCAAAGTCGGCCCGGTACAGCGGCGCGGGCCTGTCGTCCACCGTTGCCTTCCACGACGGGTAGTGAATCTCGCTGAGCACGAGAAGCCCGCTTTTCGCGGTGGTGACGTCGAGGTCGATCCTGTTGAGTGCGTAGTTGACAATGCGGCACTTCCACGCCGTGTCCGGCTGCGCGGTGTCGATTGCCGCGGCCGGCATCTGTTCGAGGATCACCGATTTTCTATGGTCAAATCCCGGCGAATACAACAGCGGCAGAATGCGTTCCTCATCCGGTTCCACAACATAGTTGTACACCATGCGGCAGCGGGGAAAATACGTGGGATGCGCGACAAGCGACATCTGCCCGCGGTCGTCCACCGCGATCTTGAGCCCCACATTGAGAATGTCGAGCGTTCGGTCTCTACGGTCCACAAGCTCCCGCCTGAGCCGCAGGGGATTGTACCCTTCTATGAGGAACAAGCGGTGAACGCTGCCCTGGTTCTTGCGGAATACCATGGCCGGCCCGCCGAGATCGTCGGTGCCCGGGTTGGAGTTGCGGGAATTTATTCTGAAGTATTCGGTTTTCTCCATGTCCTGCAATTGTTCGATTGCGGGCGTCTTTGCGTACATCACCGTGGGATCGATGTTCCCCGCGGCAAATCCGAAGCCGAATGCCAGAAAGTCAAGCGCGGCCGCGGCAACCATGCAGAGCGCCGCGGTCCTGCCTGAGATCTTTCCGCGCAGTCGCAGCCAGGTTATCGCCGTCGCGCACGCGGCAAGCCCTGCAAACAGCCATATGCTCCCGACCACATTCGGATATATCTGTTTGTCAACGTAGTTTGCCAGCCCGGCCGCGTTTGCGCCGAACCGGCCCGAGGCGAGCATGAAATCCGCGATGCCGCCCTTGAACGCGCCGGTTGCGGCAAGCAGCCCCCAGAGGATGCCGGCTCCGGCAGCGGCAAGCAGCACCCGTTCCACGATTGATTTGAGCCGCCCGTTTTTCTCCAGCGGGCCGGTTGCCTGCAGCCAGGTGAGACCTGTTCCTGCAAGCAGCGACACCGACAACGCAAACAGGTAGGCGAACCTGCCCGGTATCCGGAATGCGTTAAGTCCCGGAAGAAATTTGAAGGCGAACCAATACAGAAAGAACGAATTGCCCATCGCAAGCAGCAGGCTCACCACTCCCATAATGGAAAGGAACACGGTGAGCGGCGTTCGCACCACGAACGGCGCAATCGCCGCAATTGCCAGCGACACGGTCCCTGCGTAGACCGCGGTTTCCCAGTAGTTGTGCATGCCGCCGTTGACGTCCTGCTCGGAAACGCCCCAGTACGCGCTTTTCTGCGGCCGGCCGAAATAATTGGGCGCGAACAGGGTGACGAACCGGTAGGGCCGCAGTGACCCTTCGCAGGATTCCGAAAAAGAAAGATGCGGCCTCACCGAATTCTTCGCAAGCTCCTGCGTGGGCAGGAGCTGGACGGCTGCCATGCCGATGCCAAGAATCACGAGCGCCGCGAACAGAACGCCCCGCTTCACTTCCGGCGCTACGCGCGTTTTTCCCCTGATGCGCACAATGAGCCCGAACAGGTAATAGGCGGCCAGCCAGTAGTACATATGCACCATGAGCTGCGGATACCCGCACAGAAAGATCACGCAGAGCACGAGCGCCGTGAGCGAAGCGTACAGCAAGCTGATCCTGTCGAGGGCGCGCCGGAAAAGAACAATTGCCAGCGGGAACCATGCCGCAGCATGGATAAGGTTCTCGTGGAAAATGTGCGTGGTGAAAAATCCGCAGAACATGAACGTTACGCCCGCAAGCAGGCCGCCGCTTCTGCTTGCCCCGAATTCTCGGGCAAGCAGGTACATAAAACATCCTGCCATGGCGATGTGCAGAATGATCTGGTATTCGACGAGAAGCGGGCTCAGCCAGTCCTGGGTTGCGAAGGGAGTGAGCGCAAGGTTGAGCGGATACAGCACGGCCGCCTGGACATCCGCGAAAAACGGCAGGCCCGAGAACACATAGGGATTCCAGAACGGCAGAATTCCCTGCTTGAGGGACACCGCCGCAAACAGGCGGTACACGAAGTTCTGCTCAAGAAAATCGTTCCAGAGAAACCCTTTACCGACAAGAATCGGCCAGTAGAATATCGCCGTCAGGAGGATGAGAATCCCGGCGAGGAACAAGCTCTTCCACGTTGCTGCGGGCAGCGGATTCCCCGCCGCATCGGTAGGCGCAAAGGGTCGATTGCCGCTCTTCTCTTTTATTTTCTTTCCGGATGGATCCATTGTATCATCACTTTTCCAGATGATCTGCGGCGGCGCGTCCTTTACTTTCCGCTATTTTTTCTCTTCGAAAACACCAGATAATGACTGAGGAAAAAATTGGCCAGGGTGCCGCAACCGATGCCGATAAGGTTTGATATAAAGACATTGGACACTTGGGATATCGGGAGATGGTAGTTGACATGCAACAAATCGGTAAGCAACACGAGGAGTCCAAAATTGACGACGAAGGCGATAAGACCGGAAGACAGGTTGAACTTCATCAACATGTACGCAAATGACCGCTTGCTTTCGGTCTTTCGGTCTTTCCAGGTCCAGAAATAATTCCACAAGAAATTATTGATTATCGCACATTCGATGGCGATAACACTTGCGACTTTATGATCAAATGCTGCACCCGTGGTGAACAGATAGAACAGGCCTGCATTGACGACAACGCCGCTGCCTCCCACGATGCTGAACTTTACAAAACGGGCGACCGACGAGACTTGTGCAGCAGTTGGTCCGCTCACGGCAAGGAAATCTTTCTATCCGATTGAGCCGGGCCTATGGGCACGTTCCCTGCGTGGTGTCCCAGTGCTGCTCGGCCCTTTGGTCAAGCCATATGGTGAACGCGGCGTCGAGCGTGGAAGGGCAGATGTGGTTGTTGTCGATCTGCATGTACTCGAGGGCGCCGATTTGCTGAAGCGACGGGGGCAGGGTGGTAAGGCTGTTGTTGTTGAGCAGGATGCTCCCGAGGTTTACAAGGTTCGACACCTGCGACGACAGGCTGTCGAGCTGGTTGTAATCGAGATCGAGCTCGGTGAGCGAGGTGATCGTCCATAGGGTCTGCGGCAGTCCTACAATGGCGTTATGCGACAAGACGAGCGTCTTGAGATTATGCAGTGAGCTGATGCCGGAGGGAAGCGTGGAAAGCTGGTTGTTTGACAACCGGAGAAGGACCAGCGACGTGCATCGGGCGATTTCGGCGGGCAGCACGGATATGGCGTTGGAGTCAAGCCGCAGAATGGTCATGGCCGAAAGCGCGCCGATCTGCGCCGGAATAACCGAAATGCCCTTGTCGCCGAGGTCGAGCTCCTGGATGCGGTGATTGTTGTTCGGGTCAAGCATTATCCAAAAAAGAGGCGGATTGCCCGGGTTTCCTGCGGAAATCGCTGTGAGGCTGTTGGCGTCGAGAATGGCGCGGAGCGCAACCGTGTCGGAGTAGTCGTAGACGGCGTACTGGCTCTGCGTGGGATTGGTGGACTTGTTCTTTCCGCACATGACCGGTGAAAGCGCCAGAACGCAAAGGCACAGGTACGTTAACGCACGCGACTTCATAGAATGGTCCTTTCCGGTTTGAATCCCATAGCGAGCGTAATCCTCGAAGCTTGCTTCGGGGTTAGCGACCGACTATGAGTATGTTTTTTTTCCATAGGGATGGAAGATTTCTCGTCCCGCTCTGGCGGGACTGCGAGGTTCTTCAATAACCCAGCCCGCGCGTTCCCCGCCACACCGGGCGGGGCCAGCGGGCGAATAGAAGCGGCAGGGTTGCCGGCCCACGTAAAAGATACTATGTGCCGTTCTCGCGGCAAAACCGTTGCATGAAGGAGAAGGGGCTGCGGCCGGTTCCGGCGGCAGGGATTATTTTTACGCCAGTCCTGCACGACGTGCAGGTGCCGGACCGCGGCGCGCTGACCGCCGCAGTAGCTTTTGTAAATCTATTGCAGGCCGGAAGGGCTTTCATCCATGCGCGCCAGGACTGTTCTCCCCTACGTGCTCCTCACTATTCTCGCGGCGGAAACGCCGGGCGGCGCCGACACCTCCGGGACCTCGCAGCCGGCCCGCGTGCAAGAAGGCGAATGGACCAGGCTCGACCGCGAGAACCCGTGTCCGCCCCCCTTCCCGGCCCGCTTCGTCGATTCCCTCCTCGAAAGGAAGCAATGCTCGTTCGCCGGCGGACTCCGATCGGTCGACAGCGTGCCCTTTGTCAAGGGGGAGAAATTCGTCTACGACGTCGGCTGGGGGCCGCTGCGCGCCGGTTTCGTCATCCTCGAAACGTCGCTCGATTCGGAAAGCGGACGCCTGGTGGTCACGGGGAGGGGATTGACAAACGGTTTTTTCAGCGCGTTTTACACCGTGCGCGACCTCATACGCACCACCATGGATCCCAAGGGCATGTACCCCTTCTTCTTCGAGGAGCACCTTCGCGAGGGCCGATACAAAGACGATCGCTGGTCGCTGTTCGACCAGGCCGCCAACAGGGCCTATGCCAAGGGCAACGACACCGGGTTTGCGGAATGTCCGCCCTTTGTGCAGAATTACTTTTCGCTGTTCATTTACATTCGCGCCATGGACTTGGCTCCCGGCGATTCGTTCTCCGTCGACTGTTTCGTGCACACCAAGCCCTTCAAAATCGTCTCGCATTGCGTGGAGCGCAAACCGGTGGCGGTGGAGGCCGGCACGTTCAACTGCGTGCTCGTGAAGCCGGTGCTTGTCGGCCGGGGCCGCGTATTTACCAAGAGGGATGAAATCAAGCTGTGGCTCACCGACGACGCCTACAAGATGCCCGTGGTGGTGAGCGCGAGAATTCGGGTGGGTGTGATCACCGCGAGGCTCATCTGGTACGAGCGGAAGGAGTAGCGCGAAATGGTCCGGGCATTGCTCGATCTCGACACCCAGCTTTTCCTCTTCTTCAACCACGCCATTGCCAACCCGGTGCTCGACGCCGTGTTTGTCATTATCACCAACGGACGGTTCTGGATACTGCCGGCGGTTGCCGCGGCGCTGGTATTTCTTTATGTCAAGCGACGCTCGGCCATGGTTGTTCTCGCACTTGCGCTTGTCACGGTGTCGGTTTCCGACCCGGTGTGCAACAGGATCATCAAACCGCAATTTCACCGGCTGCGGCCGTGCGACGAGCGCGTGGTTATTACCGGCGGGCGGTTTTTGCTCGGCCGCAAGGGCTCGGAGTCGTTCCCGTCGTCGCACGCCGCGAACATGTTCGCCCAGGCAGCCCTGTTTTCGCTTTTGTATAGGCGCAGGCGCGTGTGGATCACCGCGTTCGCCTTTGCCGCCGTCATCGCGTTCTCGCGCGTGTACGTGGGCGTGCACTACCCGCTCGATGTTCTCGGGGGAGCGGTTTTCGGCATGATGGCGGGCGGGCTTGTTTATTCCGTGTATTGGTTTACGATGAAGAAGTGGAATCCGGCGGCGCTGCGGATCTGACCCGGGATCATTCCCGCGACAGGGCCGGGAACACGGGCGGACCAATCGCCGCAGATGCTCTGGTTGATGAACCTTGTCAGACTGGAACAAACCCCATGAAAATCCTCATCGCGTGCGCCGTCGTCCTTTGTGTCGTTGTCGGCATCGGTCTTGTCAGAAGGAAATCGATAGGGCAGTACTTCCGCCTTCCGCCGGGAGAAGTGCTCGTCATCGACGTCCGCTCAAAGCAGGAATACGACGCCGGCCATTTCAGCACCGCGATCAACATTCCCCACGACCAGATGGCCGGGCGAATCAAAGAGCTTGAACAGTACCGGCACAAGCAGATTGTCGTCTACTGCCGAAGCGGCAACCGCAGCGCCATGGCACTTTCGGTCCTCAAACAGAACGGGTTCGGGAACGTGGTGAACGCCGGCGGATACGATGCGATAAAGAGGTTCGATACAAAATGATCGCAACGGGCACGGACCGCATTGCTGCGGGCAATTCTGCGTCTGTCAACATGCCTTTCACTGGGAGCCGTTGCATTGCCCGCGCGCCCCCTTTCGGCCGCCACCCTCACCTACCGGTTTTTTGCCGGCAAGGACACCGTGACATCGTCGTGCGTCATTGCCGGAGACAGCGCGGGCACGATCATTCGCACCGAGTGGCGATCCGACACGGCGGCTATGGTCAATGAGCTGAAAATCGACAAATCGGCGGAAGACCGGTCCTGGAAGGCCGTGGAGCGTATGAAGGGAACAAACGTCCTTCTTGTCAAGGCCGGCGACAGCCTCGTGCTGTCCGGCACGTTCCGGGGCAAACCCGTTGCGCGGACGTATGCCCTCGGGCGGGCGGTGTGGAAGCAGTTGATGCCGTTTGACCTGCGCGATTTCGCGCTGTCGTCCGCTGCCGAGATCACCTTCACCGGCATCGCGCTTGTGGGACCCTACACGCTCAAGCCCTACACGCTGCGGGCGCGGCGCATGGGCGAGGAAGCGGTGTCGGTGAGGGGAACGCCGGTTGCGGCGGTGCGCATCAGGATCGCGCCGACCGGCCTGTTTTCCGCTCTCTGGCACGGAGACTACTGGTTCAGGAAGAGCGACGGCCTGTTTGTAAAGAGCCTTTCCTCGGGAATGCCGGGCAGTCCCGGCGCCACCATGGTTCTCGTCGAAGAGCGGTGAGAAAGGGCTGCCGTTCCCGCCCTACACCGAATTGATCACAAACCTTACCGTGTATTCGTGCACCACGCCGTCGATTTCAAGCGCAAACAGCACCTGCGCGGTCCTACCCAAATCCGCATTCGAGAAAATCGGCGCCACGTTCCAGCCGCCGCTCCCATACAGATACACCACCACGTTCTCCGAGGGCAGCAGAACGTCGGAAAGCGTTTCGCCTTTGTAAATGAGGCTCGGGTGCTGGAAAACCTCCTTCTGAGCATAGACGATCCCCTTGTGGATCACTCTCTTGCGCACCCCGCGGGGGTTTGTGTAGGCCGACTTTTCCCAGTCCACGGTAAGCGTCCGGCCGGTCTTATTCTTTATGGTAAACTCAATCTGATAGGTGGTGATGCAGAACCGGATGTCAACCAGGCTGTCCGACAGCGTGCAGCGCGCGGCGGTGGAATCGGGTTCCTTTGCAAATAAAACCGAACCGGTGTCGCCGGATACGGCGCTGCGGCGGTGCGCGTCGACAGGGGAGAAGTTGTAATAGTACGGGGCAAAGGCGCATGAGGCGAGAGTGAGACAAAATGCCGCGAGAAGCAAGGGAACAATTTTCATAAAGGAAATCTCCAGGCGATGAATCGAGTTATTTGAAAATAGATTATTAATTCGACAATCTAATTAATTTTTATGTGGGGGAGGTGTCCCCCTAGGGTGCGGCTTCCGGCGCCTCCCAGGCAAATGCAACGAAAGCCGGAGTCGCCGGCGATCCGCACCCATACCCCCTCGTGGGTAGCCCCCAAGGAAGTTGATTTGCGAGAAAGAAACTTCGGCTGCGGGGGCACCGAGAAAGAGAGTTGAAAGGTCGAATAGTTGAAGAGTTTAAAAATGCAAAGAGGAAGCTCTGGCTGATTTATTGTGCATACCTATTGGCGCCAGAAGAAGCAATTGACTGAATAGAATTCCGTTGCCGCGCGCCAGGCAGGACTGGAGGCCGCGCCAAAGCGCGGTGCCGCCCGGACCCGCCGCTACCGCGGCATAGGGCCGAGGTGGCCCGAGGCCGAAGGCCGAGACCGGAAGGACGGCCGCCGCCGCGAAGCGGCGGGGCGCCCATCTTTTTATTTAAATTTCTTGACGAAGGCAAGGGGAACGCCCATATTCTTAATATTTATTATACGGAAATAAAAACGGGAAAAGGATCTTCACCCTTCTCCCGCCCTTCAGGGAACAAAACCTGCCGGCTCACGCCACGTCGTCGACCGCCTCCACATCGTCTGTTTCGGCGGACTTATCCTTGGCGGCAGGAGGCTCGATCTCCATCATTTCGCTTTCCCTCATCATCTGCTCGATGAGATCTTCCCTTCCTATTTGACGCAGATGGCGCACCCGCTTATATTCATTCCTGTGTTCCGGGCAGTACTTGGGATAAATGTACTGCCGGGGGTAGATCTTCACCTCGAACTGGTTATCGCAGCCCTCAAGCGCGCAATCGAGCACCATGGTGATCACCTCGGTGTAATTGTGCTTGAAGGTCTGATTCTTTATATTGACGTCTTCCGGCTTGGTCCGCTTGCGGATCCTGTACCTGTCCTGCCTGTGCTCGGGACAGTACTTTGAAATGTGGATGCCAAAAAAAATCTTTCCGCACCCCGGATACTGGCACTTTTTTTCGCGAAGTTTCTGGCGACGTCTTGACTTGGGTAACTGCATAGACGTTTCGCGTCCTTTCCCGGTTAGGAGGTGTTTACGCGCTGCTTAAGACTTATATTCCTAATAGATAGTGGTGCAACCCAAACAGCCATCCAAATATATCGCCGAAAAGGAAAAAAATCAACAACTTTCTCGGATTATTTTAGGGGCGGATCCTTGGAAATCCAACGCCTTCAACTCGTGTAATGTATTGATAATAATTGAAATAAGACGTTATTTTCACGATAATTCTTCGGCATTTACAACAAGGCAATCCTGCCGGTTTTGATTGACAGGACGGCATACCATTCCGTCAAGCCATCCGGACAGGGGCCTAAAACGTTTCGGCACAGGAAATGACGGCGCGGCAGCACGCCGCCGATGCCCGGAAATGCACCTATGGCCTCTGTTATAGAACTGCCCGCTTCCGTAACCAGGGACTGGATTGAAAAGGAGGGCCAGGACCTTCTTTTGCATCCTGCCGCCGACCCGCCCGTGCTCGACGCATCCAGAACACGGCTCATCGATTCCTCGGGCATTTCCCTGCTCTCGTATGTGGGAAAAGCGTACGCGAAAACGGGAAAGAGAATTGTTCTTCGCAACGCCTCCGACGCGGTGCTCTCCGCCCTCCGCAGCGCGGCGCCCCCGCTGGGGGGCGGTCCGCAGCGGCAGGCTCCGGAACAAAACATTCTGCTTCGCCTCGGCGACAGCGTCGCCGCGCTTTACAACACGCTTGTTCTCGCTTTGTCAATGCTCGCCGAAATCCTGTACTGGGGCACGTTTGGACTTCTCAAGAAACGGGACTTTAGGAAGGGCGCCATAGAGCAGCAGATGTTCCAGATGGGGTACAAGGCGCTCGGCATCGTTGGCCTGCTTTCGTTTCTTATCGGCAACGTGCTGGCCCTGCAAGCTGCCATGCAGCTCGAACATTTCGGCGCGGGAATCTTCCTTGCGCCCATGATCGTAATTTCCATGATTAAGGAGCTCGGCCCGCTCATGACCGCCATCATCCTCACGGGGCGCAACGGCAGCGCGATCACCGCGGAAATCGCGACCATGGTCGTCGGGGAGGAAATAGACGCGCTCCGTACTATGGGCATCCACCCGGTCCAGTTTGTGATTGTCCCGAAGTTCTTCGCCCTGTCGGTCACCATGCCCCTGCTGTCCATCACCGCATCGCTCACCGGGCTTCTGAGCGGATACCTGGTGGCCGTGCTGTACCTCGACATATCGTCCGGGCTTTTCATCCGCGAAATGATGAAGAACATCGCGCTTGCCGATGTGGTCGCAAATATCGTGAAGTCGGTTGTGTTTTCCTGGCTTATTATCTGGATAGGCGCATTCCACGGGTTCCGGGTGAGGGGCGGCGCCGAAGCGGTGGGCAGGGAAACCACCGCGAGCGTGGTCACGGGCATCTTTGTGATCATCATGGCTGATGCGGCCTTTTCGTTTATTTTCTGATAAGAAGAGTTCACCGCAAAGACGCAAAGAACGCAAAGGAATGCCAATGTTTCAACTTTGCAATGTTACTAAGCAGTTCATTAGTAAGGACACGTTTGCCGTTCGTGGTGAGCTTGTCGAACCATGAACGGTCGCTCATCCTTCGACAAGCTCAGGACGAGCGGCGAGTCTGAATATGTGCTCATACTTATGAACTGCTTGGTAAGTTTTAATCTTTCCTTCATGTCAAACTTTGCGGCCTTTGCGTCTTTGCGGTTATGTCTTCTTGCGGAAAAGCAAGCGCCTGTTGTATAATGAGAAAGCATCTTCGTCGCGCTTTCGTTGCGCGAATACATCCCGAGGGTTGTGCTCTTATGCCCGAAAATGCCGCATCGCCCATCGTCGAGGTGAGAAACGTTTCGGCCCGCTACGGCCGCCGCACCGTGCTTGACAACGTAAGCCTCACCGTGCTGCCGCGCGAGATCCGCGTGATCTTGGGGCCGTCGGGCTGCGGCAAGACCACGCTGCTCAAGACGATTGTGGGGCTGCTCCCTTTGTCGGGCGGCAGCGTGCACCTGTTCGGCACCAAGCTTTCCGACCTTGACTCTTCGGAAACCATGGAACTGCTCAAGCGCGCCGGCATCCTGTTTCAGAACGGCGCCCTGCTCGGATCGCTTACCGTGGAGGAAAACGTGGCGCTGCCCCTTACGATGCACACGAAACTGCCTCCCGCCCTTGTGCGGGAGGTGGTGCATCTCAAGCTGTCACAGGTGGGACTCGCCCACGCGGCGTCGCTCCTTCCCGAAGAGCTGTCGGGCGGCATGCGCAAGCGCGCGGCGCTTGCGCGCGCGCTTGCGCTCGACCCGCCGCTTCTGTTCTGCGACGAACCGTCGGCCGGGCTCGACCCCGTGACCGCCGCGGGGCTCGACGACCTGCTTCTGTCGCTGCGGTCGGCCCTGTCGATCACCATCGTGGTGGTGACCCACGAGCTCGCCTCGATAGAAAAGATCGCCGACAACATCGTCTTCTTGTACCAGGGAAGCGTTCTTTTCGAAGGCCCCTTTTCCCAGGCAAAGCGCCTGGCCTCGGGGCCGGTGTTCGACTTTTTCATGCGCAAGGAGGGCGCGACCGCGCAGGGCCGTGCCGCATCGGAATTTCCTTTTCTCGTGGAGCAGACCGCATGAGCGATTTGACAAAGGCACAACGCGCCCGTCTCGGCATTTTCGTGGCCGTGGTGTGCGGCCTTGCGTTCGTGCTCGTGGCCATCCCGCTGGGCCTGCACGTGTCCCACAAGGAGAAAACATACTTCGCGTATTTTGCCGGCGAATCGATGAGCGGGCTGGAGCAGGGTTCGGCCGTGAAGTTCCACGGCGTTCTTATCGGTAAAGTCGCCGCGATAAGCTACGACCCGAAAAACCTTTCGAGGGTAAAGGTGGCATTCAAGGTGCAGAGCGATTTCCCTATGAAGAAGGACATGTACGCGCAGTCGTGGGCCATGGGCATCACGGGCCTCAACTATCTCGACATCATGGGCGGCACCAATGCGTCGCCGGAGCTTCCCCCCAATTCGGAGATTCCCACCAAGGTGTCGATGCTCTCTTCTCTCACGGGGAAAGTGGACGTGATCGTGGCAAAAGTCGAGCTTCTTCTCAACCACCTCAACGCGATTTCAGAGCCGGACAGCCTGGCGTCCATCAAGAAAATCCTCGACAACCTCGTGACGGTCACGGCCGACGCAAAAAGCTTTTTCGGCGGCGCCGGGCCCGATTTCAAGGAAATAGCGAAAACGGCCCGGCAGGTGATGGGCAAGATAGACAGCATTTCGACCGACATCCATGGCGTCGCAGGCACGCTCAACCGGAGCCTCTCGGAGCAGCAGATATCCCGAATCATCACGCGCGTCGACTCCACGGCATTGTCGCTTAAGAACCTTTCCGAAACGGTCCTTCTCATGGTAAAACAGAACCGGGAAGACATCTCGGTCTCCATGGAGAACCTGAGGGAAGCCCTCGAAAACGCGAACCAGCTCGCCAAGGAGCTGTCCGAAAACCCGTCGCTGCTCCTCAGGGGCGAACAACAGAAAGAGAGAGAACACTGACATGAGACGTCGCCGTCGCAGGATCCTGCTGCTCGCGTGCGCCGCCTGCGCCGTCGCGGTGTGCTGCGGGACCATTCCTATAAAGCAGTACTATGTCCTCAACTATGTTCCGATGCGGAGCACGGGACGCCTCCTTGCCACGCCGTACCCCTTTACCATACGGCTCAAGGAGCTTGACATTGAGGACGCCTACAACCGTTCGCAGATTGTCTACCGCCAGAGCCCGTATGAACTGCGATATTATTTCTACAAGCTTTGGGCGGTGGGCCCCAAGAAGATGATCACCGATCTTATCCAGAAGCATCTCGAAAGCATCAATTTCGTGAGCCACATCATCAGGCGTTATGACGAAGGGCTCAAGCCGAATTACGAGTTGTCGGGCGTCATCGAGGCGCTCGAAGAATACGACAGCGACCAGTTGTGGTACGCGCACCTTGCGTTACGGCTCTCCCTGACCAGGCTGTCGGACGGCCGCGTCATGTATTCCCGGGAATTCGACAACCGCAAACGCGTGTTTCAATATTCGCCGGACAACGTGGTGCGGGAAATGTCGGAGATCCTCGAATTCATCATGGACCAGGCGGTTCACGACATGGACGCGGTTCTTTTCAGGGAATACGGCGCTGCGGGCGGCAACTCCACCGCCGGCGCCGACTCCAGCAGGCAGAAGGAAATAGAAAAATTCCGGGGTGAAGGCGGTGAGTGATATGCTCGCCTTGCCCGCAAAGCGTCGCCGTCTTTCGGCATTCGTGCGCCTCCCCTGTCTCGCTCTTGCGCTGTGCGCCTCCGTTGCCTTTGCCGAACCGCCGCCGACGCTCCCCGGCCAGGAAATAACCGGCGCGGCAAGCGCGAGCGTGGTCGCAGATACGGCCTCGGTGCATGCGCCGGTCTCTTCCCCTTACGCGCCCGAATGGTACGTAGAAGCGGTAAAGACCTGGGACGCGCCGCCGGTTACCCAGCAGGTCGACGAAGACGAAACCCCTATTCCCATCGGTAAAGGCGCGGTGTTCGTGCCGAGAATATCGGACCCTTCCCTCGAACCCGACGTCCAGATCGCCGACTCGGTCGGCAAGGTGGTGCTCACGGGCAAGCCCGGGAAAAAATACTGCCTCATTCCCGGCACCTACAGCGTTCGCCTGGGAAACGGCACCACCAAGCAGCGCATCGAGAAATGGGTGGTGGTCGACGAAGGCAGGACCACCATGCTGTTCCCCACCTGGTGCGGCCTTCAGGTGGACGTGGTGAGCGAAAGCAACATTCCCTTCCGGGGAAGCTACGAACTGGTGCGGCTTGACGAATTCGAACCGTTCGGAAGGGCCTACGGAAGGGACCCGACCAAGGGCGAACGCATCAAGACCTGGATCCTCAACCCGGGATTGTACAAGATTTTTGGGGCCGGCGGAGGCTATAACGCCGTCACCAGCTTTGTGACGGTGCGCCTCCTTCCGGGCGAGCTTACCCAGTTCATCGCGGTTGAAGATTCGGTGACCGGAAAGATCCTGAGCGGAGGCGTCACCGATATCGGTGAAGCTTCGCGCAAGATTACGTCGCACTGGAAATACGGCCTCGATATCGGCGGCAGCATTCTCTTCAACACCACCAACGACACGAACAACTCGGCCATTGTGCTCCTCACCAACCTCCGCGTCAACCACTCCAGAGGCAGGGGCGAGTGGGACACCAAGTTCTTCTTCGACGAGGAGCTCAACTTCTCAAATCTCAACATCTCGGAAATCAACAACACGTCCGATGATTTCCGGGTGTATTCCCTGTACATATGGCGTATCATGCACTGGCTCGGGCCATACGGCCGGATGCAGTTCGAGACCAGCTTCTTCCCGCTGTACGACCGCTTCGAGGAATCGTCCCAACTTCACTTGTTCCTCATTACCGGCCCCGATTCGGCGGTGACCGCGGTTGACTCGGTTTCGCGTTCGAAAAGGCTCAAGCCGTCATTTTCGCCGATGTCCGTCGATCTCGGCGTCGGCGCGAATGTGGACGCGATCACCTCTGGGGTGTTCGACGCGAAAGTCAGGCTTGGGATAGGCTATTCTCAACGCAACGTTTGGGGCCAGTACCAGGACATAACGAACGAAGGGGACTCGGCAATAAAGACCAAAGAGGAGAAGTCTTCCTCTTCCCTCTCCGCAGACACGCTCGATACCCTGCTCACCCGTTTCCAGGCGAACTACAAGATCTTGCAGAAAGTAGACGACGCCGTGAACATTACCTACGGTCCCGAAGCGTCGGTCGACGCGACCCTTCGGCTCGGACGGGCGATTACCGCCGAGGGAGAGGTCATCGTACAATTTCCCATAGAACCTATTCTCGAAAAGCACGCCATTCTTCCGGATTACTGGGTGTACTGGGTCAATGCCAGCGTCTCCTGGAGAATCTCCCGATCGGTAACGCTTGACTATCTGTACTCGTTCCAGTACAACCATCCGCTTTCGAGCGGCCCCCTGCTCGACCTTTCCCAGCACCGCATCTGGCTGAGGTATTCTTTTAATACGTCGCGATAAAAAATAAATAAAAAATTGGGCGTTTCCCTCCCCCTCGTCAAGACTCAGGCTCGGGTCGGTTCTCCTTCCGGTCTCGGCCTTCGGCCTCGGGCCGCCTCGGCACGAGGCCGCTGCGCGGCGTGTCCGGGCGGCACCGCGCTCCAACGCGGCCTCCAGTCGCCCCTAACGCGCGGCAACAGAATTCTTATCAGTCAAACACTTTTCTCGCGCCAATCTGTGTCCCAAACACGCACACGTAAACGCGGCTACGCGTACACGTGTCAACTTCTCAACCTCTCAACTATTCTTCTCGGTGCCCCCGCAGCCGAAGCTTCTTTCTTGCAAATCAACTTACTTGGGGGCTACCCACGAGGGGGTATGGGTGCGGATCGCCGGCGCCTCCGGATTTTGTGGAATTTGCATTTAGCAAGGAGGCGCCGGAAGTCGCACCCTAGGGGGACACTTCCCCCACCTGAGTGCTATTAACCAGTAGTTGCAGCATACTTAGCTTGTAACTTCACATCCGTATCAGTTATTTTCCTCAATTACAATCATATAGCCCAAGTTCAAAAAGCTTTTATCAGGCTGTATGGTCTGCGAGGATGGCGGAACTGGCAGACGCGCGAGACTTAGGATCTCGTAGGGAAACCTGTGGGGGTTCGAGTCCCCCTTCTCGCAACACCGGATTTCTTTTTTCGGGAGGATTATTTGAAGGCTGCCATTTCCGAACCGCGTTCATACATTCGCATTCTCGACATCGAAATCCCCAAGGAGGACGTCGAAGGCGAGTACAACAAAAAACTTTCGCAGTACAAAAAGGAAATTTCCCTGCCCGGCTTCAGGGCCGGAAAAGTCCCGCTCGACCTTGTGCAATCCAGGTTCGGCAAATCGATCTACGCGCAGACCGTGGAAGACGTTGTCGAGCGGTCGTTCGAAGACGCATGCAAACAGAACTCGCTTTCGCCCATCAGCCGGGGAAAAATAAGCAACCTCAAGGCGGATGAAGGCGCGCCGGTTTCCTTTTCCATAGAATTCGAAATCGACCCGCCTGTGGAAATAAAGTCCTACACGAACCTCAACATCAGGGCCGAACCCAGGAAAGTCAAGGACGGCGATGTGGAAAAGGCGGTCGAGGAATTGCGCCAGCGCCATGCCGAGCTCGTCGACGTTGTCCGGCCCGCGAAAAAGGGCGACAGCGTTGCCATCGAGTACCTCAAGGTGATCATTGACGGCGTTGAGCGCAAGGATTTTTCGAACCCCAAATACCCGGTCGAGCTCGGCAACGGCGAAATAAAGGAATTCGACAAGGCGCTCATCGGCCGCAGCGCCGGGGAAACCGTGGACGTGGACATCCGGTTCCCCAGGGACTTCTCCTCAAAAGACCTTGCGGGCAAGGACGCGTTCTTCTCCGTAAAGATCAACGCGGTCAAGGAAAAGATCGTGCCCGCGCTTTCGCCCGAATTCCTCAAAAAGCTCGGCAACTTCGAGACCGAATCGGCGCTCGCCGACGCGGTGCGCAAGGACCTTGAGCTCAGGGAAAAGGAGCGCTCGAAGAACGAGGCGTATTCCGAGGCCATCGCCAAGCTCGCGGACAAGAGCCCTTTTGAGGTCCCGGAATCGCGCATCACAAGCTACCTCGAACACATGGCCGACGAAATCCGGCAATATGCGCGCCCCGGCGAACCGCTTCCCACCGAGGAGGAAATCAACCGGAAGTACCGCGACTCGGCGATACGGGCGATCAAGCGCTACAAGATCATCGAGTATGTCGCCACCAGGGAAAAGATCAAGGCGACCCAGGCGGAGGTGGACCGCCAGGTGGAGCAACTTGCCGCCGCATACGGGCAGCCGTTCGAACAGCTCAAACAGTCGCTGCGCGCCAACGGCACCACCAATAGAATAAGGTCGGACATCCGCGAACGGAAGACGCTGGATTTTCTGATTGGAGAATATGTTCCAGAAAAAGCAGAAGATGTTGCGGAAAAGAAATAGAAATGACTTGGGGGGGAAGTTTCCCCCTCGCTCCGGCCTCCTCGGCCTTCGGCCTGCGGGGTCCTGCGCTACCCCCTCCTGGGTAGCCCCCAAGGAAGTTTGTTTGCAAGAAGAAGCCTCGGCTGCGGGGGCACCGACGAAAGAGAGTTGAAAGTTGACGGTTGACAGTTGACAGCGGGAATACAAAAGGAACAATTTGCATTTCCCTTCTCCACCGAGTGGAGAGGGGTGGCCGCGATAGCGGCCGGGGTGAGGCGACGGTTTGGCGCGAGAAAGCAATTGACTTACAAGAATCCCTCTACCGCGCGTTAGGTGGACCGGAGGGCGCACAGGAGCGCGTTCCCGGCCGACCCAGCCGACAGGCACAGGGCGGTCCGGCAACGAGGCCGAACGGCCGAGCCCGCAGGGACGACCCTTGGAAGCACCCGAAGGGGTGGACCGACCCGTCAATGTAGAGACGTAGCGCGCTACGTCTCTACATTGACGGGGAACGCCCAAATCTTTCAAGTATCTTGACAAATTCATCGCACGCATTACATCATAAACAAGAGGATATCAGCATGTCATTAGTTCCGATTGTCGTCGAACAGACCGGTCGCGGCGAGCGTTCCTACGACATCTACTCCAGGCTGCTCAAGGAACGCATCATTTTTATGGCGCAGGAGATCGACGAGACCATTGCCGACCTCGTGATGGCCCAGCTCATCTTCCTCGAATACGAAGACTCGGACAAGGACATCACCATCTACATCAATTCTCCGGGCGGCGTGGTTTCGGCAGGACTCGCCATTTACGACACCATCCAGTTCATCAAGCCGAATGTAAGCACCATCTGCATCGGGCAGGCGGCGAGCATGGCGGCCATTCTGCTTGCGGCCGGCGCCAAGGGAAAGCGCTACGCGCTCCCCAATTCGCGCATCATGCTGCACCAGCCGGCCGGCGGCGCGGGCGGCCAGGCCACCGACATCGCGATCCACGCCAAGGAAATCATGCGCATCAAGGAAACGCTCAATTCCATCCTTGTAAAGCACACCGGCCAGCCCGTGAGCGTGATCAGCAAGGACACCGACCGTAACTTCTTTATGGACGCGAAAGAAGCGCTTGCCTACGGCATCATCGACGAGATCCTTACCAAAAGGGAAAAGTGAGATGAACCAGAAGCCGAAGTATCCGGGCATCAAGTGCAGCTTCTGCGGCAAGAGCGCCGACACCGTGGCCAAGCTCATCACCGGCCCGAGCGTGCACATCTGCGCCGAATGCGTCGAGATGTGCAACGAGATCCTGCGTGAGGACAAGAGTAAAACGCCCGGCGACCTCGCCCTCGACACGCTCCCCACGCCCCGGGAGATGAAGTCCTTTATCGACCAGTACGTGATCGGCCAGGACGACGTGAAAAAGGGCGTGTGCGTCGCGGCGTACAACCATTTCAAGCGGATACTGTCCCGCACTCAGCTCGACGACGACGGCGTGGAAATCGAGAAAAGCAACATCCTGCTCATCGGCCCCACCGGCACGGGCAAGACCCTTATCGCCCATACCCTGGCGAAGCTCCTCAAGGTGCCGTTTACCATTGTCGACGCCACGGTGTACACCGAAGCGGGGTATGTGGGCGAGGACGTGGAAAATATGCTCGTCCGCCTCCTGCAGGTGTCGAACTACGAAGTTCCCAAGGCCGAAAAGGGGATCATTTACATAGACGAATTCGACAAGATCGCGAGGAAATCTCCCAATCCGTCAATCACCCGCGACGTATCGGGCGAAGGCGTCCAGCAGGCCATGCTCAAGATCCTCGAAGGCACCATCGCGAACGTCCCGCCCAAGGGCGGGCGCAAGCACCCTGAGCAGAACCTGATTCCCATCAACACGCGCGACATCCTTTTCATCTGCGGCGGCGCGTTTGTCGGGCTCGAAGACGTCATCGAAGCGCGCATCGGCCAGAGCCGCATGGGGTTCAATGCCGAGCTCAAGCGCAAGCAGGGAAACTCCATCGGCGACATGCTGCGCAAGGTCGAGCCCGATGACCTCATCAAATACGGCATGATTCCGGAGATCGTGGGCAGGGTGCCTGCGGTGTTCGGGCTCGACCAGCTCGACGACGAGGCCCTGCTCAAGATCCTCACCCAGCCCAAGAACTCGCTCGTGCGTCAGTTCCAGAAACTGTTTTCCATGGAAGGCATCCGCCTCACCTTTTCGCAGGACGCGCTGCGCGAGGTAGTGCGGACCGCGGTGGCAAAGAAGACCGGCGCCCGCGGCCTGCGGAGCGTATTGGAGAACGTCCTCATCTCGATCATGTTTGAGATACCCGACCGCGACGACATCAAGGAATGCCTCATCACCCGCGACGTGATTCTGCGCAAGACCGAGCCTGTGTTCGGATTGAAGGTCGACAGGAAGATTGCGTAGAAGAAAGGATGGTGGAGCTGAGGGGGATTGAACCCCTGGCCTGTTGATTGCGAACCAACCGCTCTCCCAGCTGAGCTACAGCCCCATACCACAAAAAATAATATCCGCGCTTCAAGATTTGTTTTAGAACTTAAGAGAAGATCTGGGCGCCCCGCCGCTGCGCGGCGGCGGCCGTCCTTCCGGTCTCGGCCGCGGGCCTCGGGCTGCCTGCCACAAGGGCCCTGCGGGCCGTGGTCAGGCAGCACCGCGCTTTGGCGCGGCCTCCAGTCCTGCCTGGCGCTGGGTAGTAAGACCCATCCACAATTTGCTTGAGCTTGACTAATCGGGGTCTTCTTGCATTGCTTTATGAGTATTCTGGATGGCGCAAGTAGCGCCACTTGACAGAACGTAATCCTGTTGCCGCGCGTTAGGTGGACCGGAGGGTGAGCAAAAGCGAATTGCCGGTCGACCCGGCCGATAGGCATAGGGCGATCCGGCAACGAGGCCGAACGGCCGAGCCCGCAGGGAGACCGACCCCGCGCAGCGGGGGAACGCCCAATTCTTCTATTAAATAATAAGCCAAGTTTTTATCTTACCTCCGGCACCTGTTAATTTTTAACATTATGGCGTACATCGGCATCGGCTACTCGGGGAGCGATCCCTCGTTTCTGCGCGGGGAAGTTGACAAACGCCTCTCCTGGCTCCAGGGCGAGCGGCGGCCGCACTTCTTCGGCGACGGCTTCGTGGTGCTGTACGACTCCAACACCGCCCGCGAATTTGCCCGCAAATGCGCCGACGACGCCGGGCAGGGCAACATCGCGCTGTATCCCATGGACAACCCGCTTCCGCAGGAGCCTGTCTGATTTCCCATGGCGCTCACCTTTGAGGAAAAGCTCGACCCGCATTCGGTTCTCCAGCTGCTGCAGCGCGGCATGGGCTACTACCTTTCCTCGTGGCACGACCTCGACGATACCTGCGGCTTGTTCGGCACCGTTGATCCGCAGGCATTCAACATGCGGACGGTGGGGTCGTCGTCGCCGGTCATAGAATACGTGGTGCGTCCCCATCTGCAGGCGCTCTGCACGCTCTCCGCGTTTCTTTACAGAAACGAAACCGCGCTTCTGGAGCCGCTGGTGACAAAAGACCGGCTTATTGACATTATCCGCAAAGGCATTGCATGGGCGTGCGACACGCACCTTACGGGAAGCCGCGACGTGGAGGCGTTCCTTGAGCGCAAGCGGTGGGGCGAGAACTGGCGCAGCAGCCTGTGGGCGGCGCTCCTCGGCCTCTCGTGCAGGCTCGCCCGCGAGGCGCTTGCTCCGGAGCTTGTCGAAAAAGTGAAGCGCGTGCTCGCTTACGAGGCCGACCGGTTTACCGGCGTGCTGCCGCCGAGCGGCTGTGACGTCGACACCAAGCTCGAGGAAAACGCCTTCGACGTTCTGTGCCTAAGCTGGGCCATCAACCTCTGCGACGGCCATCCCAACATTGAGCGCTGGAAGCGGACCTGCGCGGTGTGGGCGCTCAACATCGCCTCGTCGGAGAACGACAGGGCCGACCATTCGGCATACCTCGAGAAATCGGTTTCCCATTTCGCAACGACCCAGACCCTGTTTCCCGACCTCACCGCGGAGAACCACGGCTTCTTCCATCCGGACATTTTGTGCTACGGCATGTGGGTGGTGCTGTCCATGGCGGCCTACGCGCTCCACGGCAGGCCCGCGCCGGAGTACTTCCGGCGCACCAACCACCAGCAGGCGTTCGACCTGCTGCTCCGGTTCTGCCTGCCCACAGGCATGATTTACGCGCCGGGTGGCCAGGACCTTCCCTACTTTATGCCCCGGCCGTTTTCGCTCGCGTGGGGGCTGTGGAACAACGACCCGCGCGCGTTTTCGATAACCGGCAAACTGCTATCATGGATGAACGAGAAGCTCGCGCCCGGAGACCCGGCCGGCGCGCCCTGGGTTCTGGGGTTTACGCCCGCGCACGAAGGCTGGGAGCTTCTCTTTCAGAGCCAGGTCGGTTTCGAGCTTGCCATGCTTGGCGTGCTGCCGTTTCCCGAGGAGTTCCGGTTCTACACCACGGGCCAGATAGAAAGCGCGGTTGACACGCGGCAAATTTATCCCTTCGTGGAGGTCTGCTACCGCCGCAACGTGCGCATGACGCGCAGCGTCGCCTGGAAGGCGCTTTCCGGCCATCCCGTGATCGGTCTCAACGTGCACAGCTATCCGGAACTGGTGGTCCAGCACAGGGCCGACATGCTCGGCATTCCGGCGACCGGGGAACGCGTCAGGCGTTGGGACGTCGTTTTTCACAACGACCGTATTCAGAAAGACGGCTTTGAGACCATGGGCCGCCTCCACTACTTCGGCGGCGGCGGGGAACTGCTTTTGTCAAGGGACGTGCGCGTGGTGACCTGGGGCGACGACGGGCTGCTCGTGTTCGACAGGATCACCGCGCAAACAAATGTCGCGCTCCGGGAACAGTTATTGTCCCCCATCCACATTGTCAATGATGTCTGGACAAAGGAGAGCATCGACTTCTCCGGCGGCTCGCAGCACGAGTTGTTCACGCCGCGCCGTGAGACCTTCAAGGAAATAAGCTGCCCCTCGTTCTGGGCGAGCGTGGAAGACCGCCTGCTGTTCCAGTTTGTGTGGGGACGCTCCAAGGGGCTTGCCTACGGCCCTTCCCGGGCGAGAAATTCGCCGCCCTACTGGAAGAACTGCCGCGTCGACCTTGTCGGCGTGCATGTTGACGAACAGGAAGTCGCGGCGGGGGCGACCGCGTACGAAGTAGGTTTCTTCGTGGGCGCGGGCAAGAGCCCGAGGCCGTTCAAGTGCATGGGCCAGGCCGGGGAGTTTTTTGAGGGGCTGATAATAATGGATGGGAAGAATACGGTTGAATTTAGCTAATTGGATAAAAGCACTCCGCTAGAAGAAATATCCACGGGGGAGGTATCCCCCTCGCTCCGGCCTCCTCGGCCTTCGGCCTGTGGTGTCCTTCGCTACCCCCTTCTGGGTGGCCCCCAAGTAAGTTGATTTGCAAGAAAGCTGCTTCGGCTGGGGGGCACCCACGTGGAGCAGTTGAATAAGGTGAAACGTTGAATAGCTAAAGAGTTGAGAAGTAGACGCGTATACGCGTTTACGTATGCGTATCTTTGATATCGATGGCGCGAAAAACAATAATTGACCGAATAGAATTCCTTTGCCGCGCGTTAGGGGCGACTGGAAAAATGGTCCCGCTTGAGGCGGGATGCCGCCCGGACCCGGCCCTGTGGGCCATAAGGCCGTGGCGGCCCGAGGCCGGAGGCCGACGACCCTTGGAAGCACCCGAAGGGGTGGACCGGAAGGAGACCCGAGCGAAGCGAAGGGAACGCCCATCCCATTGCTTATGCCAATTTTATCTACTTATGGTTGGAAGCTATAAACTGGCTCCACCAGACCGGTGTCTTTTGATTAGGGCAGGTAACGGGATTGACAAAGTACGTATGCGGACCGTATTTGGGATTGGAGCTTGTGCAGGTGAGGTCCCCGTAACCGTCCTCAATGATGGTGGCAGATGAAGAGCATCCTTCGCGGTCGTCTACTTGATCCTCAGTGTATGCCTGCTCCCGTTAACCGTAATAGTTTTCTCCACCGAAAACGGTCTGTTTGAGGGCGTTGCAATCCGGCCCATGGCGTCATAGATTCCGGCCCTCTGATGTGCGAGTGAAAGCGCTTTGCTCATCACTGGAACCACGGAAATCGGAGCGTTGAAGGTCTTGAAGATGTTCAAGTAATTATGGTTTGCATCGACGTCCATTGCCCAGAACCCCAGGAACCCGATGTGGCTGTTTGCGTTGGCATAATTCACCACGGTCTGCGCATTCGCTGTTGAAAAGTTTTCGCATGAGACATCGTTGACGCCGATCATCGGCGTGATGCCGATCTGCGCGGAAACACCCAGGGCGGCAAGTTGGCTGTGAGTATTGCTGGCGGCATTGACGGCTGCTTGGCCCATGTCGACGTTGCAGGAGCCATAGTCCATTGCCATGACGTTGACAATATCAACTTGCACGCCGTTTGATTTGGCATTTGAGAGCAGATTCAACCCGTCCTGGGTGAGGCCTTCGGGCATTGCGGGCAGCGTATAGGAGACCTTCAGGCCGGGATTGGCGGCCTGCAGGTTCTTGAGGGCCTGGTTGCGGCGGTTGATGGCCGCTGCATCGGCGATGAATGCTCCCTCGATGTCAAGGTCCATCCAGTTCAAATTGTATTTCGTGATCACCTGCTGATACGCCGCTTGCAAAGGATTCACGCTGGTATATACCTGAGCGAGTTCCGATCCGGATGCGCCGCCAAAGGAAATGATGACATCGCCGCCCTGTGCGCGAAGATTTGCAATATCGCTCACGTATTTATTGTCGCTAAGCGGCATGCTGCCGTCCCAGTACGGCGCGCTGTTGGCAGTGCTGTTGGATATCATAAAAGCAAGGGTGTAGTATTTGTTACCGGTGCCGGTTGCCAGGGTGGAGACGGACAGATTTCCCCAGCATTCCACATAGGGAGCGCAGACTTTGCCGGGAAAATCTTGAGCGCTGCTCGATGCTAAAGGTTCTGCTTGTAATGCTGGTGGAATAAAAGCCGCGGAACAAATCAAAATTAAGAACTGAACAAGAACTGAGGATTTTTTCATGCTTTCCTCCTGAAGACATTACAATTTTAGAAAATCCTATTTGAGTTGTTCATGATAAACTCAGGACACGTTCTCATCATGAACGATGCCCGTGTGCAAATTGTATCATTGTTCGATTAACGCACCTATCGCGCAATCATCACTTGCCGGTTGTACATGACTCCACCAATCTGGGCCACGACCTGATATACCCCGGGTGCGATTCCCCTCATGTCAAAGACACAGCTGCCGCTGGTTCCAACTCGTTTTGCAACGACCTGGCCCTTGACAGATACAAGGGACAACGTGAATTTTTGCGTCGATGGCCAATCCGCCAAAAGCGAACCATTACCGGTTTTTCTCATTTGAAAAGAACTTACCTCATGTGGCGTTGCTTTTTGGATGACCGGCGTTACACATGAAATCCTGGTAATCGGCAGCGGATGTTTCGGTTCGCCGTTAAGCGTTGCCGCGGTCTTCAGCGCGTTGGCAACGCCGGTGTTCCGGGTGAAGTGGTTCTGCGTGTCCCAGGTGTTCCATTTCTGCGCGATCTGGGCATAGGTGTCGGTGTTCAGGTTCGGGGTCGAACTTCCGTTGGTCGGAACATACATGCCCCAATCGTCGTTGTAGTCTATCTTATATGTCCACATAGTCCAGCTGATCGGGTTTTGCGACATTTTATTCGTGCCGTAGGCGGTCTGGCCGGAAAAATGGAATTCCCCGACATAACACGGCACCTTCCAGTTGTTCATGTACGTAAGGGCGTTGCTCACGTCGCCATTCACCCCGGTCGCCGGATCTCCCGAATAGTACCAATGAAGTTGATAAACGACATTTGTCCAGTTTTTCGAAGACGGCTGGGGCAGCACGTCCCATGACCAGATTCCTTCCATGATAATCATGTGGTCCGGATCGATTTTCCTGATTTCCTTGTACAAGGTATCGTATAATGCGACGACGTCCGCGCCCATGGGGTTTGTATATGTTGACGACGGCTCGTTGAGCAGGTCGTATCCCGCGACCGAGGCAACGCATTTGAAGTGCGAGGCAACGCCTTTCCACCAGTTTATCAGGAACGTCTTATACTTCGGGACCGAGTACAGGAGCTTCCCGTCTTCCCTGCCCGAATGGTCCGCGCCGTTCTGCGAACCGGGCGCGCCGTGCAGGTCGAAAACAGTGTAAATGCCGTTTTTACTCGCATTGACAACAAAGGAATCGAGCAGGGTAAAATCGGTGTCGCCGTCCGGCTTTTTGAGCCAGTTCCCGTTCGTGTCCATGTAATCACACCACAGCATGGGGAGCCGAACGCAGTTCAAATGCTCAGCCGCTATCCTCGGAAAATCGTCGCTTCTTAACCATGAGTTCAGGTAAATCTTTTTCAGCGCGACCGCGCTGTCCCAGCCGAACCTGCTTGCCAGCAGGTTGCGGGCGTCCCATTCGTTATGCGCGCCGTTCATCGGCGCCATCCATGTCTCGATGATTTCCCAACCGCCGATGTTAACTCCGTACAACCGAACCGTGTCACCTTTGCCCATATTGTTCCGGATGTTCATGCCGTCGGTTTTAAGGAAATCGGTTTGGGCAAGACTAAGGGTAACCATACATGATGTCAACAGCGTGGCAAAACAAACCCTTTTGGATTTCCGCCCGACAGCGATTCCTCCACTAAATCGTTCGTGCTGAGCCTGTTGACGCACGAATGGCTTAATGTTGCGGCCGTTACCCTTCGACAATGCTTCGACGAACTCAGCACTGGGCTCAGGGGCGAACAGCCGGTCGGACAGATCATCATATTCGGAACAAAAGCTTTTTTGGCAATTCATCTCATCACTCCATAGTTAAGGCACTTGCAAATCCGATGTTTCGGAAATCAATCTGCCCAGTGCTGTTACTTGATTATTATTGTGCCCTGCTCTGAGCTTTCGGGTGTGGCGAGCTTCACGACATAAGCACCGGGCTTGACGGAATTGCCCGAAATGTTTTTACTCACAACAACGGTGTAGTTGGTTCCCGGTTCGCGCTGACCGCTGGCGAGCTTCTGCACCAGCGCGCCTTTCATGTTGAAAAGCGCCAGCTTAACACTCACGGCAGATGGCACCGAATATCTGATTTCACTTATGCCGGTTGATCCATTATTCACAATAGTAAATGCGACCCGCTGCCCGCGATGCAGAGCGCACAACGGGATCAGCCCGGCCTGCGTCACGGTTTTATTCACGTAATAAGCGGTGACGCTGTCGCACACGGTCGGGGCGCGATCGATCGACCATATCATTATGCCGCCGCACCCATTGTTGATTGAATACAGGCACTTGGCGTTGATGTCTGTGGGATTCCCGTTGGGACCGTTGCCGGCCTCATTGGGGCCGTCGACTTCGTTGTCGGTGTCGTATCCATAGCCGATACCAAGTTTGCTTTTGG
>CAVWBU010000018.1:0-162086 GCA_963753345.1 uncultured Fibrobacterota bacterium | reverse complement strand
GTACCTCTAAAAATTGCCTTTTTCAGAAAACAATTGGCGATTTTTGACTAGATTCGCCACATTTTTAGCAAAATATGGAATTTTTAGAGGTCCCCTTATATCATTTCCGCTAAGGTTTTTCGACATTCTTTCCGATTTTGCATCTTTCCCGTCAACTCACTTTCCAACCAAGAATCACATTAGATGGGGCAATGTCCGATGCCCCGCGTTAGGGGGACCGCAGGGCGCGCAAGAGCGCGTTGCCGCCGACCCGGCCCGTAGGGCCATAGTGGCGGTCGGCAACGAGGCGAACAGCCGAGCCCGGAGGGAGACCGACCCGAGCGAAGGCGAGGGGAACGCCCAATTTCCTTTCATAGATTTAAAAAGTCTCTATTTCACCGGCGCTATATACTCAATCCTCTTCCCCGCACCATCATAAATTTCCATCACCGGCCCGCTCAGCTCAAGCTTTTCCCTTTCGCAATAGCGCAGCAGCCGCGGATAGAACTTGAGCGGGCCGACGTACGGCGACAGAAAGGAGCGGACCGGGAGCACGCCGCTCACGGCGCGGGCTGCGGGAACAACGGCGGTCCTGTACGGAAGCTTTACATCAGGGAGAAGGCTGTCGGTGATGTACCCCGCCTCGCTTCTGAGGTTTTCGGGTTTCGTGGTCCGGGGATTGTCGAGGAAACGAGCGAAGGCGCGGACGGGAACGGCAGTATGCCGTTCCGAAAGATAGCCGCCGACGTCGGCAGGGACCGATCTGACGTCGCGGTACGGGCCGGTGTGCTCGCGGTACACAAGGCAGTACGGGCCGCGCTCGCCCGCGCTCAAAGCCATCTCGTCGAATGCGCCCAAAAGGAAGCACGCGGCAAAGGATGCCGCCAGCGCGAGGAAAACAGCTGCGGCGAGGACGCGCATGGGCTCAGGCGGCCTGCAGCGCCGCTTCCTCGAACTTCACGCCCACGATGGTGGACACGCCCTTTTCCTGCTGCGTGACGCCGTAGAGCAGGTCGGCCGCCTCCATGGTGCGCTTGTTGTGCGTCACCACGATGAACTGCGTCCGTTCGGAGAAGTTCTTGAGGATGTTCACGAACCTGCCGATGTTCGCGTCGTCGAGCGGCGCGTCGAGTTCGTCGAGGATGCAGTAAGCCGAGGGCTTTACAAGATAGAGCGAGAACAAAAGCGAAATCGCGGTGAGCGCGCGCTCGCCGCCGGAAAGCAGGCCCACGCCCCGCATCTTCTTGCCGGCCGGACGGGCATTAATATGGATCGCGGCCTCCAGCGGGTCGGCGTTTTCCTCAAGGTCAAGCTGGGCCTCGCCCCCCTCGAACAGCGTGGTGAACATGGTGACGAAGTTCTTCTTCACCTGGTCGAACGTCGCGATGAACTGCACGCGCGCTTCCTTGTCCAGCTTCTTTATGGCCTTTTCCAGGTCGTCAACCGCGGTCTGCAAATCGTCGCGCTGGACCGTCATCTCGCGCAGGCGCGCGCTCTCGGTCTCAAAATCGGAAAGCGCGGCCATGTTCACGTCGCCGAGCCTTCTGAGCCGTTCTTTGAACATTTCGATCCGCTCAACAACCGCGGCCTCGTCCTCCTCCACCGCCCCGATCTGCTCTTCGGGTGATTCGAGGTCGACCTTGTACGCCTCGAAAATGCGTTCGCGGATGCGGCGGCGTTCCTGTTCATCGCGCGTCTGGTCGAGCTCAAGACCGTGGATCTTGTCCGACAGTTCCTCGCCGGAAGCCTGGTCGGTCTTGAGTGCTTTGCGAATCTCCTCGATTTCAAGGAGCGTCGCGTTGTACCGGTCGCGCTGGGTCGCGCGCACCTGCTCGAGGTCGGCGCGCTTTGCAAGCAGAAGCCCATGCTGCTCTTCCTGGCCCTTCATCGACGACGCCAGGGACTCGATCTCCGCCAGCGCCTGCTGTTTTTCCTGCGCGACAGTTTCCTTCTTGGCCGTGTACTGACGAATGTCGGAAAGAAGGCGCGCGACGTCCTGCTTCTCCTGGTTTATCCTGTTTGTCAATCCCATCATCTCAAGTTCGATGTTCTTGAGGTGCTCGGCCATGCGGTTGCGCTCCTCCTGCATGCCCGCGAGCGCGGCGCGCGATTGCTCGACCCGGCCTTCGATCTCCTGCCGCTTCGAGGACAGTTCCTCGCTTTTCAGGTCGGCGGCCTTTATCTGCGCGGCGAGATCCACCATGCGCTCGCGCGTGCGGCCGCTTTCGGCGCGGAGTTCATCCATCGCGGCAGCAACGGTCCGGCTCTCGTTCTCGTAATGCCGTATGGTGGTTTCCTGTTCCTGCTGCTTCTGCCGGCCGGTGTTGAGCTTTTCGTCGACCCCGACGAGCGCGAACTTGGCCTCGTCGCGGTTGATAATGCAGATTTCCTTTTCGTGGACCACCCGCTGGTACTCTTTCTCGAAACGCTCGATGTCGGCGACGCATTTCTCTATGGACTGCTTGCGCTGGAGAATGCCCGCCTGCTCCTTCTTTGGAGCGCCGGCAAGCACGCACCCGTTTTCCAGGCACACGACGCCGTCCCTGGAGGCGAATATCCCCCTGCCGAACTCGTTGGAGCGGTCGATCGCCTCATCGGCGGTGGACGTGCAGTAGGTGTTTGCAAAAAGGTAATCGGCGACGCAGGAGAACTCGTCGGCGGTCTGGACGAATTTCCGCATGGGTTCGGCCGAGGCGTGCGCAAAGCCCGGCTCAAACGAGGTCCGCCTGAGCCGTTCCATGGAAACCATGCGGGCCGACCCTGCTTTCTCGGCGGAGAGAAACGCGACCGCGTTCTTCAGGTCGGCGTCGGTGCGGAACACGAGGGTCTGGATCGAATGACCAAGCACGCGTTCCACCAGGCCGAGCATGGACTCGTCGGGCACGCGCACCAGATCGGCAACGATGCCCGCCGCGCCCGGCAGGTTTTTGGTGAGCACGGCTTTTACGCCGCTCTCGTAGCCCTCGAACGCCGCGTCGAGCCCCTCCAGAAAGACCCGCTGTGACTTGCACGCGTCAATCTGCGCTTCCATGCGTTTTTCCCGTTCGACAAGAGACTGGTACTGTCCGTCCTCCTTTTCGATGCGGGCGAGCAGGGCCTCGCGCGAGGCCGACAGGTTCTTGTGCGATTCGTGCGCCGATGCCAGCTGCCGCCTGCACGCCTCCATCGCCTCGCGGTACTCGTCGAACCTTGTCTGGAGCGCGGCAAGCTCCTTCTGGTCGTGCTCGGTCCGCTCCATGCAGTTCGCGTAATTGGTCTTGAGCGCGGCGACCGAGTTGTTGAGTTCACCTATCGCGTTGATGATCCCGATCTGCTCGGTTGCGGCGTTGTCGGCGTCCTTCCGCGCCAGGCCCACTTTTTCATCAAACGTCGAAAGCTCGCCGCGGGCGCGGCCAACTTTTTCGTCGAACGCGGCGAGCTCGGAGGTGTGCTCGATGATTCCTTTTTCCACCTGGAGCCGGAGCGCTCCCGCATTTTCTATCTGCTCGTCGAAGCCGAGACTTTCGCGGTCGCAACGGGCGGCATTCTCGCCCAGATTCGTTGTGCGCTCGCGTGCGACCGACAGTTCGCCTTCGAGTCCGATAATGGCCTCGCCTGCCTCGGCCACGTTGCGGGAGGCGGTCTCGAGGTCCTTCTCCTGCTCAAGCGCCGTGAGCTGCATCCTCTCGATGGTCGCCTCGGCGGCGGCGGCTTTGGCGCGCACAGTCTGGCGCATTTCTTCGCATTCGTCAAGTTCTTTCTTGCGCGAGGCCAGCGCAGCCGTGTACGTCGCGTACCGCTTGTTTTCGAAACTCACTTCCATTGTCTTGAGGTCGTTGTGGTAGCGCCGGTACCGGTTCGCCTTTTCCACGTGCCGCGCGAGCATGCGCACCTGCCGGTCGGCCTCCTGCACCGTGTCGTTGATCCGGAGCAGGTCCTGTCTCGTGTGCTCGAGCTGGCGAAGGCTTTCCTTCCTCCGCTCTTTGTATTTGCCGATGCCCGCCGCCTCTTCGAACAGGGTGCGGCGCTCTTCGGCCTTGTCGCTCAAAATGGAATTGATCATCGAGTTTTCGATGGTGGTGTAGGCCGAGTTGCCGATGCCGGTGTCGAGGAACATGGTGTGGATGTCGCGCAGGCGGCACGGCACCTTGTTGATGAGGTATTCGCTCTCGCCGCTGCGGAATATCCTGCGGGTGATGGCCACTTCGTTGAATTCGGACGGGAGGATCTTCCTGGTGTTCTCTATTGTCAATGTGACTTCCGCGACGCCGAGCGCCTGGCGATTCTGTGTACCGGAGAAAATAACGTCCTGCATGGTCGCGCTGCGCAACGCCGACGGCTTCTGCTCGCCGAACACCCAGCGGATCGCGTCGATCACGTTGCTCTTGCCACACCCGTTGGGACCGATCACCGCCGTGACGCCTTCACCGAATTCCAGTTCAGTCTTTTCTGCAAAGGACTTGAATCCGAAAATCGTCAGCCTGCGTAACACCATGGGTTCTGCTTCCTTTTCTGGGCAGGTGTCGTGGAAAGCGTATGTTCCTGTGTGACAACGGGCGCTACAAGCGATAGATGCTTAACAAAATAAAGATACAATATATAGGGGGTTGAGTCAATAGGAGAATTTGGGGAAAATGAAGATTTTTTGGGGAAGATTATAACGCGCGCGATGGTCCTGAACTTTTTGCGTGATGGTCTGAAACTGCCCAGGAGGGCAATATAATATAGAAGTAACGAGCTTTTTCATAGATAAAAGGGTGATTAAACGGGCTTTAAAATCCAATAAATTCAATTCGCACCTTTGAGCCAACAAATAATGGGGAAACGCTACTCAACAAGGCTTATGCCGCATTGGAAGCCATTGAATTTAGTATGGGATACAAAAAAGGTGCGAAGTCAGAAAACATTTCGCACCTTTACTTCGCACCTTCTTGCCAAAGGTGCGAAGTAGATAGAACGGGAATTACGTATGACCTGAAACAAACTTCTGCTCTAATTTTTTTTGTCTGTCCCTTGAATGAAGAATCTCCAGAATTATGTCTTGTGCGGCGGAGTCCTCGTAAATCAGATTGACAATTTCAAGTATCTTCGGGTCAAAAACGGCGTCCGCATGGGAATCAAAATCGACAGCCTCGGTGACCAATGCTCCAGTAACCGTTAACAACAAATCTCTATCAAGTTTGTCGTGAAACAGGTCATGGTATCTTTTGACAAAGGACAAGGAAGGTTCGATCTTAAAGCTCATAAGGCTCTTGAAAAAATCGGGAGCAACTTCTAGCTTTTTCGCGAATAGCTCTATCGGAATGTGCTTTCTCTCCATTGACTTGAGAAGCGCATTGCATATCGCCTTATTAACCTCGCCGCTAATCATCCACCCTGCGTCGACCTGACAAATCTCGCATATCGAGAGTAAAGTTTTTACTGGAGGCTCTCTCCTTCCTTTAACATAGTTCACCATGGCATTCTGGGAAATTCCAACCCGCGCCGACAATTCTTTTTGGGAAAGACCCCGGCATATAACGGCGAGCCCAATGCGGTCATTAATATCCACGTATTTGCTTTGCTCAGTTGTTGTATTTTTGTTATTGACACTCATACAACACATGATGTATTATTAGGCATGGTTGTAAGTTTCACTTGAAGCTTCCTATTGAATCTTGAAGAGGCACTTTCTTAAATGACCGCCGAACGCGCACTCCGCAAAATACTGTTTTTAGGCTGCTGCGTGCTTGAAAAAGAATCCATGTCTTCATTTGCGCGCTCGTTGAAGCCTTCGGTTTCCCATACCTCAATCGCGTCTGTCCTTGACGGAAAGATAAAGAGTCGTCGAATATCCGCAGCTCTCGACGACTTTATACACGTGACAGCAGCGAAGTACGGATTGTCAATTAAGATTTATCGGCCCAACTCCGGTTTTTTGCTCTCTCAGTATTTCCCGAAGTACTCGAAAAGAAGAACTTCCCACAAACCCAAATTAAGGAGGCGAAAAAATGGACATTAACGCCGCATATCTTGAGTTGCAGCGCGAGATGGAGGGTCTTCCCTATCGAAAGCCCGGCATGACGACCGCCCGGAAGTTCAAGGAATTGAAGGCACGGCGTCCCGAGTTGTACACCGAACTCTTTGGACAGAAAGGAGAGAACGCTTCCGCGAGTTTCTCTGAAAAAAAGAAAGCCGCTCAGAACACAGCGTTTCCAGGGATGACCGCAACTCAACACATTTCATACTTGATGGAAGCGAAAAAGAAGCAGTTTCCGAGTGCCTCCTCAAGGGATATATACCAACTTGTCAAAGCGGAGAACCCGCAAATCGTCAAGGCATACGAGCAAGAATTAGGTTGGGACGCCACGTCGGAAGAATCGGCATCGGTTTCTTAGACAGTCTCAGCGTTCAAAACCCTGTCGCCCTGGGGAACTTCGTGAACCCTCGCAAATCCATTTCTAATCGACAAGCAGCGAACCTTATGGGGGTCACCGTTCGCTACGTTCAAACGTTGCTCGCAAGCGACAAACTGCAATACGAATGGAAAAAATGTAATGGCGGAAAACAACGCTTCGTCTTCGTTGATTCTCTCCCTCCCGAAGCTCAAAAGAAATACTTCGAGTCTCTTGTCTCCAAGCCTGCGCCCTCCGCTTTGACAATAGCGCCGCAGCTCCCGGCTCCAGAAGACCACGACCGCGATGCTGATGCGCGGGCATACCAAGCCGCTCCCGCCTGGGCGCGGAAACGTGTGGACAAATACCTCGCGATTATTTCCGCTTGTGAAGGAGTCCAGAGCAAGAAGAATCTAAAGGCGTTCATTGAGGCATGGAACAAGGAGAACCCCCAACAGAAAACCAGTTACTCGGCGATCCGCGACGCGCGAATCCGGTATGAGGCCGAAGGTGTCGCAAACATTATTGCGAAGTACGGGAAGCGTGCTGGAGTGTCAATCGTGCCCGACAATGTCTATGACGTATTCAAAGGGCTTTATCTATGTGACAGCGCACGATCTGTTGAGGCATGCCGCCAAGATGCTTTGGGCTATGCAAAGCAGCACGGCCTCGACGTGACGAATTTCCCCTCCGGTAGTGCCTTCATGAATAAGCTCAACCGCGATGTCCCAGAACAAGCGAAATATCTGGCGCGGTATGGTCAAAAAAAATGGAACCGCAAATTTGCATCTTACATTGAGCGCGATGACTCAGCGATCCACGCGGGAGAAGTCTGGGTGAGCGATCATCACCAAGTCGATATTGCTCTTTACAGTGGAGAATCTGGAAAACCGTGTTTCCCCTGGCTTACGGTCTGGCGCGATTACAAAAGTGGCAAATGGCTGTCCTGGCTCCTGCACTGCAATGACCCAAACAGCGACGATATTTTTTATACATTCTACTTGGCTGTCCTAAAATACGGACTGCCAAAGAGAATTTTGATTGATAACGGAAAGGATTACCGGAGCAAAGATTTTGCCGGAAAGCGCAGGCGGCTTGTCGAAGGTAGAAGGCAATGATGACGACCAAAAGCGGCGGACCGCTCTTCCCTTCTTGGTGTTGTCGCTCACTTTGCTGCTCCATATAACGCCCAAGCGAAACCAATTGAACGTGACTTCCGTTCCTCATCAACATGTTTTGCAAATTCTGCGTGGGATATCGGGGAAGCAACGTGACTGAGCAGCCGGAAAAACTCACCGACGAAATCGGATCAAGAGCAATTCTTTCCTTTTCGGAATTCTAGTCTGCTTTTCAATACCTTTATTGAGGAAAGTTTCAACAACCGAGCCGTTTACGGGAAGAACCACAAAGGCAAATCTCCAAACTGGGTATTTGCTAACGACTTCATTGTCAAGCGCGAAATACACCCCGACGCAATTGTATTGTTTTGCATGCGGCAAAGCGGTGACGTGAGGATTGGACGGAACGGCTTGACGGACAGCAAGTATGACCTTCGCTATTGGGCGGAAGCCTTTTCGGGGATGAAGGGACGAAAAGTCTACATGAGGCGCGACCCGAAAAACTTTGGAGTTGCATGGGTTTTTGATTCCGTCACTGATGAATTTATTTGCATCGCCCACGAGGAGCGACTCACCGCGCAAGCGTTTGTTGATGGTCCCGCAGACACCGCGCAGCTTCGGAGTGCACTTTCCGTCAAACGCAAAGACCTCCGAATCACAAAAGCGTTTTCCAAATCCGCACACTCCATAAGCATTGTCGACCACGTTTCCAGAATGAAGCTCGCAACGCAAGAAACTTCAGGTGGTGCGGCCGAAGAAAACCCGAAGATTCACCGCTTGCCTAGTTCTGAATATGACCGGATTGTCAAGGAAAAGAAGTTCCTTGACGAACGGGGAACCGGCGATATTAGTCACCTCGTACCCCCGAAGGGACGCGAGGAAATCCCGTACTTTTTGACTGATACCGACCAGGAAATTTGGCTCCAGGACCCCCACAATCGCGAAATCTGGAACCGGAAAAACGGTGCGGAGCGTCAACTTCCTATTCTTGAATCCGACAAAGAACAACGGCAGGCGGGCTAAAATGAAAAAACTCACCTACTCTTCCCGCGTCCTTTTCGAGAGCGCATGTTTGCAAAGGGAAAGGAATTTCCCAGCAGAAGGCCGGGAAATGCTCGGCTTGTCCCCCGCCCAGGTCCACATGGTCCTCGATTATAAGGCAGTCGGCAGCTTGCCAAAACTCGGTGAACGGATTCTCGCGGGCATAGCGAAAGCAAGCTCCCAAAAGGGAACACCTGACACCGGCGACGAATTTGTGGAAACCACGGTATCAAAGAGGATCGCTGAGGCAATAGCCCTGGGCGCGACACAGAGCGACATCGTGGTAATCTACGGGGAAAGCGGAATAGGAAAAACCGTTTCCGTACTCTCGTGGGCGCGCAAGGAAAAGGGACGCGCCCTGGTTATTGAGTCATCCTGTGGATATAATCCGTCCCACATTTTCCGCAAGATAAACGCGATGTTGGGACTTCCCACCTACACGTCGCTTCCCGAGTTGTTCGATAACGCGGTAAAGAAGCTCAAAGACTCCGGCAAAATCTGCGTTCTTGACCAGGCGGAAAACGTGAGCGTGAAGACGCTGAACATGCTGCGCCGCCTGCATGATCTCGCCGGTATCTGTGTTGTGCTCGTGGGAATGCCTCGCCTGATTGAGCAAATGCGCGGCCGACGCGGGGAACACAGTCAACTTTATTCTCGCGTCGGGCTTGCAATTAAAGTTGACAGTATTTAAGAGGCCGACGCCGAGAAACTCGTGCGCGCGGCCGTGCCTTCGGCGGTCATCTCTGGCCGGAATATTGGAAACTGTGCAATGAGAATGCGTGGCGGCTTTCCAAGTTGTGCCGAATGTCAAGGCATATCGCGGACCTGAATAACATGGAGATTTCACGGCAGGTCGTGAGACGCGCGGCGGATGTACTGCTTTCGTAAGAGTAACAATATTATGAATATCTTTTTCAAATTACAGGGACGGCCGATGGGTTATGACGTTGGCCGGAACGGAAGCGCGAAGGCGTCCTTGACTTTGCGCGAACTGTTCGGGAGGCAAGGAGCGTCCGCATCGAAAGAGCGGGCGTCGCGTCTCCTCGCGGGAAAAGCTCCCTCGCTGCCCTTTCCCTTTTTTTCACATGGCGGCCGTCTGTGGCGTACTCAAGTGTGTGTCCGCAGCTGCGGTAATACGCAGGGCGAGCGGCCGCTTTTTTTTAAACCTTAACAAATTGGAGGGAAATATGTCTAGGAACAAAGGGGCGAAAACAGGAAACGAAAAGCAGGCGGCGCTTGATGCGTTGGCTGCGGCCGTCATCAAGGCGTTTAACTCGGGCGCGTTGGATTCACGGTCCGTCGTCATAGCGGCGCAGAAGGAAGACCGTATTGTGTTGCGCGGTTGCGTTCATCAGGTTTTTGAAAGAACGATTCGGCCGATTTTTACGGCAACGGCTCGACGCTTCACAAAATGGCCTCCGCAGCTCTCACGCCGATCCGGGAATAAACCTTTTTTGCGTCGGCATATAGTAACGTGCGGAAGAATCACCTTTGCGTTTTGTCAAATACAAGAAGGGGAAACCATTGCGAGTCAGGAAACCGCCGCACCGCCTTGGAAGTTTGAGCGGGACTGTGGCTCGCCCCTTTTTTCAATAACATCTACTAAAGGGAAAACATCATGGCAAAGAAGAAAGAAGAAAGAAGAACGAGCGCTCTTTCCGATGTGGACGAACTTATTGAAGACCTTTACATTCTGGAAACTTGTATTAATGCCTGTGTGGATGGTGACGGACAAGACAAATACAATATCAACGGTTTTCATTATCAGTGGGAGCGGTTCAAGCGGTCGGTGGACAGAGCAATGAAGCCCAGGCAAGACGGTGCGACGGTGAGCCTGGTCGACGCCTAGCGGACGATTGATTTAAGGGAACTTCAATAATATTTAAAAAACCGCTTTTTTCGGGAAAACAAGCCCTCGGGGCCGAAAAGGTGCCGTTTTTGCGAAAACCGACCGCATGTAGAACGCCGTTAGTGGCCCTACAATCGACGATCTCGGGTCCGGACGAGCAAGGGGGCGGGAAATTTGAGATCGTCGAAATTGAACATCGTTAAACGGGTTCTACTGCGGGTCGGCGCGAAACTGGAGGGCAAGTGAACAGGAAAAGCACAATTTTGACCGAAAACAGGGGTAAAACTGCCCTTTGCGGACCTTCAACAAGTGAAAAACCGGCCTTGGAGCCACTCAGGAAAGGAAATTGAAGATGTCGTACAATCCGCAGAGCCGCCACTACTCGGTTTTGAAGAAGCTTTTCCCGCTTGATCTCGACGGCGACCTGGACGTGTGGCTGGACTCCAAGGGCCTTGCGCTGGACCGCGCAGAGGGCCGGGCGAAGCGGTTGCATCAGGAATTGTTCCCTGACACGGCAACCTCAGACACGGTTCTCGGCACGCTTCCCGATTGGGAGCGCACCTACGGGATCACGCCCGACCTCGGAGCGACCGACGCGCAGCGCGCGGCCGTGGTCGTGGCGCACGTTCGGGCCGCGTTGACTCCCTTGACTTTGGACGGCAAGCCCGGCAACCGTCTTAACAAAGCGTACTTCTATTCTATCGCCGACGCGCTCGGGTATTCCACAAACCAGGCGGACCCGAAATGGATCAAGATCGAAGACGGTAAATACCGTCCCTTCCGCGTCGGGTTCGGAAAGGTCGGCGACCCCGTTTACTTCAACGAACACGGCTGATTCGATGTACAGCGTTCACGTCACAGGGACCGGCGTCGAACAGGACGCGGCGCTGCAAAAGATGTTTGTCAACAGCGGGCGGCCCGGTTGCGACTGGAATTTTTCAAACGCATAGAGGCGGCGAACAAGACCTTTACAAAGGGGGCTTTCAAGTGAGCTTGAACGAAGAAGAACAAAAACAGGTCACCGCATACGCGGAACTCGGCGTGGCATTTCACTTCACTCTTGTCGAACTCCGCAATTTTGAGCATCTCGCGGAGGCGCAGGCGCTCGAAGATCAATGGAAACGCGCCCGGAACTACCTCGACAACCATTTGCCTGATCCTGAACTATACCAAACGAAAATCGATGGAATATACATGGAAATCACGATTGCCGTGCTACTCTTGAGGAAGATGGGCACGGAATCGCACGCAGAGGTTCTGCACACGGCGCTTATGAATTCTCAAAAGTCCTGGTCGACTTCTTTGAAAAGGCATATTCCGAAGGCTGGAAAAAATCAATCAAGAAGATGTTGAACATGAACGAAGCAAAAGACAAAAGCATACCTTCGAACCCTTACGGGCCGGATATGGCAATCGTTGACGCCGTGATATATTATTCGGCAGTCGTGCTTGCCGAAAAGGAAAAAGGTCTTGCAGCCCAGGGGTTAGTCGAACAATGGCGGCGCGTGAACGCTTACTTGAGAAAGAACCTGGAAGACATGAAGGCGGACGAGACGCCGCTGTTCGTTATGTATTCTACGGTCGCAACGGCCATCATACTTCTAAAGGCCGAAGGTGCCGAAAGCCAGGCAGCCGCCCTGGCTTCGGCGTGGGAGATGTTTACAAAAAGCATCGCTCTATTGTTTATAAAACAGTCTGAAAACTGAACCGGGAGCGCAGCTCCCGAAAAATCAAGCATCCAAGGCAGAGTTAAAATCATAAGCGTGAAAATTGACAATAAGGAATTATGAAGGGCTCAAGGACCTTTCGAGTCGCGGAACCGAGCTTCGGCCCCTGATGAAAACTGTATCCGCCTTGATGCTAAAAAGCGTTTTGGAAAATTTCAGCGACGAGGGGCGTCCCAGGTGGGTTGATCTTGCGGAATCTACCAAGAAGCAACGTGCAAAAGAAGGCCATTGGCCGGGGGCATATTGGACATCCATACGAGCAGCCTAAAGATTTCCATTCAAGCGGAGTCAGATAACAATAGCGCAGTTATCAGATCAAACAAGATTTACGCCACGATACAAACACTTTGGAGGTACTATTCCGATAAAAGCGCGGCACGGCGTGCTGCGACTAAGAACCGACTCCAAGGGTAGACTTCTTCGGCAATGTCCAGACAATCATTTGGCTGTCATTGCCTCGGGGAGGCACAAACTTTTCGTGGAGGTAGAATACAAATCAGGAAAGTATGCGATAACCATTCCCGCAAGGTCGTTCCTGGTTCTGGATGATAATTCCAAAAAGGGAATACTAGAGGCTGTCAAGAACCATTTAAATGGTACCTGGGGATTACACGGGGCTTCCAAGAGAGAAAACATGGATGAGAAACTAACGGTAGCGCTCAAACTCATAGCTGACAACGCTGTGGTTAAAGCCGTTTATACCGTAACCCAGAGCAGGACAAGTCGGCTCGTGCAAAAAGTGCAACACGAATTCAGCTCACTAAAAAACTTCATGAACTCTGTTGTCGGAAAAGGGCCAACTCTGGGCCTCGGGTTCGGTGCATACGAACTAGCCAAGGGCGCGGCGATCCTGGACCAGCACCTCACGCGGGTCGCGCTCTCTGCGGGTAAAGGGAAAGTCGAAGTGAAGGATCTACGCGAGCAGCTGCAAGGGTTGAGCGTCAAGACCGGGCAGAACGTGGGGCGACTCGCAGACGGATTTGACCGGATTTTCAGCCTTACCGGAAATTGGGACATTGCCAAGAAGTCAATTGAGGCCGTAAATACGGCGGTAACGGTTATGGGAGCGAATACCGATACCCTGGCCGAATCACTCGCCCTTGCGCAAACGTTCGGAAAAAACCTTTCCAAACCAGGAATGTCTTCGGAGGTTCTTAATAAACTTGGCGCGATCGCTCCTGGCACAGGTTAATTACGGAATCTAGCGGGCATTTTCAATTCTATTTCGCCTATGGCAAAACTTTCCGGGATGGACTTCGATAGCGCCATCACTTTTATCGGTGAGATTTCCAAGGTAACCAAGAACCCCGAACAGATGCGTGAAATGGCAAAACAGACCTTACAGATGTTCACCGGGCTTCAAGGGTTGACCAATCCAAAAGGGAGCTTGGGTCAACTCATGTTTGATCCGAAGACCGGTGAGAAACAAAACCCCCTTATCGTTCTATCTAAGTTTAAAACTCTTTATGATAGATTGTCGGAAAAAAAAAGGGTCGACACTTTTATGTCGCTCGGGGCCGATCCAAAATCGATGAAGAACGCCCAGATATTTCTGGAATCAAACGGCTTGAAAAAAGGTGCGGAATTTAGAAATAGCGTGGCTACTTCCGCCGATAAATATGAGCAACAGATGAGCGAGGCCACTGCCGACGCCGCCCACCAGGCCGCGCGCCTCAAGAATCTTCTCACAGATGCCGGAGAACAGTTCGCGCGTCCCATAAACAAGGCGCTTGCGGACCTTATCAAGTTCGGGATCGACAAGGCAAACATCAAAGACGTTGGTGGTGTGGGCCTCAGCGCCGCCGCCGTTGCCGCCATGATTTCAGCATGGTACGGCGGCAAACTGATAAAGAAATTCGGCGGCAACATAAAAAAAAAAAAAAAAAAAAAAAAAAAAAAAAAAAAAAAAAAAAAAAAAAAAAAAAAAAAAAAAAAAAAAAAAAAAAAAAAAAAAAAAAAAAAAAAAAAAAAAAAAAAAAAAAAAAAAAAAAAAAAAAAAAAAAAAAAAAAAAAAAAAAAAAAAAAAAAAAAAAAAAAAAAAAAAAAAAAAAAAAAAAAAAAAAAAAAAAAAAAAAAAAAAAAAAAAAAAAAAAAAAAAAAAAAAAAAAAAAAAAAAAAAAAAAAAAAAAAAAAAAAAAAAAAAAAAAAAAAAAAAAAAAAAAAAAAAAAAAAAAAAAAAAAAAAAAAAAAAAAAAAAAAAAAAAAAAAAAAAAAAAAAAAAAAAAAAAAAAAAAAAAAAAAAAAAAAAAAAAAAAAAAAAAAAAAAAAAAAAAAAAAAAAAAAAAAAAAAAAAAAAAAAAAAAAAAAAAAAAAAAAAAAAAAAAAAAAAAAAAAAAAAAAAAAAAAAAAAAAAAAAAAAAAAAAAAAAAAAAAAAAAAAAAAAAAAAAAAAAAAAAAAAAAAAAAAAAAAAAAAAAAAAAAAAAAAAAAAAAAAAAAAAAAAAAAAAAAAAAAAAAAAAAAAAAAAAAAAAAAAAAAAAAAAAAAAAAAAAAAAAAAAAAAAAAAAAAAAAAAAAAAAAAAAAAAAAAAAAAAAAAAAAAAAAAAAAAAAAAAAAAAAAAAAAAAAAAAAAAAAAAAAAAAAAAAAAAAAAAAAAAAAAAAAAAAAAAAAAAAAAAAAAAAAAAAAAAAAAAAAAAAAAAAAAAAAAAAAAAAAAAAAAAAAAAAAAAAAAAAAAAAAAAAAAAAAAAAAAAAAAAAAAAAAAAAAAAAAAAAAAAAAAAAAAAAAAAAAAAAAAAAAAAAAAAAAAAAAAAAAAAAAAAAAAAAAAAAAAAAAAAAAAAAAAAAAAAAAAAAAAAAAAAAAAAAAAAAAAAAAAAAAAAAAAAAAAAAAAAAAAAAAAAAAAAAAAAAAAAAAAAAAAAAAAAAAAAAAAAAAAAAAAAAAAAAAAAAAAAAAAAAAAAAAAAAAAAAAAAAAAAAAAAAAAAAAAAAAAAAAAAAAAAAAAAAAAAAAAAAAAAAAAAAAAAAAAAAAAAAAAAAAAAAAAAAAAAAAAAAAAAAAAAAAAAAAAAAAAAAAAAAAAAAAAAAAAAAAAAAAAAAAAAAAAAAAAAAAAAAAAAAAAAAAAAAAAAAAAAAAAAAAAAAAAAAAAAAAAAAAAAAAAAAAAAAAAAAAAAAAAAAAAAAAAAAAAAAAAAAAAAAAAAAAAAAAAAAAAAAAAAAAAAAAAAAAAAAAAAAAAAAAAAAAAAAAAAAAAAAAAAAAAAAAAAAAAAAAAAAAAAAAAAAAAAAAAAAAAAAAAAAAAAAAAAAAAAAAAAAAAAAAAAAAAAAAAAAAAAAAAAAAAAAAAAAAAAAAAAAAAAAAAAAAAAAAAAAAAAAAAAAAAAAAAAAAAAAAAAAAAAAAAAAAAAAAAAAAAAAAAAAAAAAAAAAAAAAAAAAAAAAAAAAAAAAAAAAAAAAAAAAAAAAAAAAAAAAAAAAAAAAAAAAAAAAAAAAAAAAAAAAAAAAAAAAAAAAAAAAAAAAAAAAAAAAAAAAAAAAAAAAAAAAAATTCGTCATAACCGCAAAAAGTCTGAACATAACAAGTTTAGATCCCTCGTTGAGGCACCGAGATACCAAAAGAGCAGCCCTCGCAGACGAATTATTCTAATCCGTTCCCCGCACTGTCCGAAATGTAAATCCAGCGTGTTACTCTCAACTTCCAGCCCTGTCCGAGATGCAAAGCGTGCAGATCTCAAGAACAATATAAAGAGTACCTGAGCGACCCGTGCTACGACGAAAGCGCATTAAAAATTTCCTGATATTCGCGGGAATTTTTTGTTTTGTAAATGAGTGTGAAAAGCATGACAACCACTAACCAGGAACAAACAGCGGAGATTGCGGCTCTCAGAAACCGCATGTATGCAGCTCGCGACAAACTCTACCTCGCCCAAAAGGCGCTCAAAGAAGCGGAACACAGGAGAGACGCTCTCGCAATGCACTTTAGAAATACCACCGTAGCGGAGAAGCGCATAACTGTTCTCAAGGCCAGAGCGACTGATGCACACTACGAGATGCACAATGCCGTTGCCCTCTTGTGCAAGGCTGAGGAACCACACAGACCGCGCCAGAAGGGAAGCACTGACGGGACATTTATCCGTTGAAAAAATGGTAAGAATCCGCACAGGCAGGAATAAAAACACTTAACAAATGGAGGTTTAGGTATGGAAAAGTTCGCAGACACTGTTCAAAGCCCGCGCAGCTCGCCGGGGAATTCGAACAGGAGCAGAAAAAGGCCCAAAGGCTCTAATGGGAGATTTTGAAACTGAAAAACCATCTCCCGGCCGTCGAGGAGGTTGTCGATCTGTCAACGGCCCTGGAGTCCTCCAGGCGGGAGCGGCAACGTCTTTCGGCCCTGGAGGAGAACACCGCGACGGTCGAGAAGCAGATCGAGAAGCTGGAGCGCGAGCTGGAGGCGGCACGGGACAAGGCGGCCGGCCTGGGTGCTCTTGTAACCGAGAAGACCGAGGCGCTCAAAACAAATTCTGTCATTCTTCGGCAGAAAAAAGATGAACTGGCAACGGCCGAGTTCTATGCGCTTTGCGACCGCTACAACGAACAGGCGGCGGTCCTGGCAGAAACCACGAAGCAACTCCATGAGAAGCGCGCGACAATCTCAAAACCTGCGCGCCCTGAAATACAGGGGTTCTCAAAGGATGAGCCGGGTTCTCTTTACACAATTCACAGGCTTTGCCCTGACGGCACCAGGAACCCTGTGAAAAAGGACGGCCGGTTCCGGGCTTGCAACGAACTCTGGTTCTGGAATTACGAAACGTGGCGCAAAAGCCGTTGATTGTTGAGGATGGTTTTACACAGCGCCGGGACATCCTGGCGCTTTTAATATTTTTTCACATCTACACAAGGAGGAATCACATGGATAATAAAACAGCAAAAGACCTGGTGATGGATGAAAGTTTTTTTGCGCGCTCCACGACTTTGAAGGAGGAATCAATCGCCGACCTCGTAAGGTGCGGCGTGATACGCGAGCAGGGTGCCCGTGAAAATCTTTTGTCTATTCACGATGGTACTCTGGACCTCTCTGCGGTTGAGGTTGCTTCGCTTGCTGGAATCACTCACCGGCAGGTGAAGCGCCTTGCGGATGACGGAAAGTATGAGGGCGCTCGTAAAGGAAAATCGACATCAATAAGGGATGGTCAAAAGGGTTGGGTGATTCCCCTCGTCTCAGCAATCAAGGTACACGACCTCTCTCAGAGCGCCGTTCTTGGTTTCTTTATTGCCCGTTCTCGTGGCGTCAATCAGTAAGCTTTTCATTTATCCTCTTCACTTTGCGCCGGGCCGACCACTCACGGGATCGCCGGAGCACTTCATTATAATAGGAATGGTTGAACCTGCATTAAAGCGGCCTTGAAAGGTCGTTCAAATCGCGGTAATTTCCGGTCGAAACGGGTTTAAACCATGACAAAAATCCGGTAAAAAAGCGGTATTTCTGGTCGGTTTAGAACCACAGCCAAAAACACCCCAAGTCCTTGATAAATATTACCACCACAAGAAATTCCCCTAGTTTCAAACTACCGCACAAACTATAAAGAAATCGGGGGCGACAGGATCAGCGGCAGACCATATAATATATGGAAGAATTGGTGAACTAATTGATGATTTGCGGGGACCGAAGTCCGATTCTCACGTAAGCCTGTTCTTTCAATCACCCGGCCGATACCCGCGCTGATAATTTTCTTTGACGGTGCTTCAGCCGTGAAGTATTATTGAGGTGATGTCATTCAATGATGGCACTGGAGGCACAAAATGAATCAACTTACCTTGCGCAAGATACCAAGGAATACAGAGAATCTCCTGCGGTCTGAGGCAAAGAAAAGCGGAAAGAGCCTCAACAGAACCGCAATAGACTTGTTAAACAAGTCCCTGGGATTGTCCGATTCGGCCAGAAAGAAACGCTCGTTTGCAGGATGCGAGGGAACCTGGTCAAAGGAAGAAGCTGACGAATTCACCAGAAACACAAAGGTGTTCGAAACAATAGATCCGGAAGTGTGGAAAAAAAATGAAAATCTGCCTCGACACCAATGCCTATACGGAAATAAGACGCGGCGCAAACGAGGAAGCAATGCGGATTCTTGAGGAGGCGGATACGGTGTATGTTCCTGCAATCGTCGTCGGGGAGCTGTTTGCGGGATTTTATCAGGGCAGGCAGGCACACCGGAACCTTTCGGAATTAAAAGACTTCTTTGAAATTCCGGGCGTTGAATTTATCCCTCCATCGATAGCAATCTGCGAGCGTTACGGCCTCCTCGTAGCGGAATTGCGGCGCAAGGGAAGACCCATTCCCACAAACGACATCTGGATCGCTGCGACCGCCCTCGAAACCGGGTCGAGACTTTTATCGTATGACAAGCACTTCGACGCCATTGCGGGATTGATGGTATATGCTCCGTGAACGGGAGCCACTCACCCTAACTTCACCTGCCTTCCCTGCCTCTGCTCAAACACCGATACGGTTTCTATACCTTTGCTTTTAAGATTGTCGATGATCTGGGGGAACGACTTGGCCACCAGTTCCGGCGTGTGGGCGTCGGAACCGATGGTAACGGTCGCGTTGTGCTTCTTGACGGCGTCGAGGGTCATGTCGAACAGGTTGTATTTCCAGTCGTCGTTGATTTGCGCCCATAAAAATCCGTTGGCATTCACCTCGATGCAGGTGTGGTTCTTTGCGGCGAGCTGAACCGTGCTCGAAATGTACTCCTCCATCATCGGCCGTGGCGCGTCGGGCCAGGGGACATAGCGCCAGATAAAGTCGATATGGGCGAGAGACTGGAACAGGTTCGACCGGGCGGCCGCTGCCGCAGCCTCGAAATAGGCCTTGTACACCTGCTTCTGATCGACCTTTACATACTGCGAAACGTGGCGCCACCCGAGCACGGGCAGGCAGTGGATGGAGCCGAGCAGGAAATCGAACGGATAGCGCGAAACGATTTCTTCGGCAAGCTGCTCCGCGCCCTCGATGTAGTCGACCTCGAGCCCGATACGCACGGTGATCCGGTCTTCGAAGGCTTCCTTCAGGTCGAGCAGCTCCGAAAAGTACCGGGCGATGTCGCGCTCGCGCATCCCCCAGTCCCAGTACCTCTTGCGCTGGTGTTTGGTGAGGTAGTACCGGCCGAGGTGGTCGGAGAAGCCGATTTCGGAAAGCCCCACGGCAATGGCGGCGTTGATATAGTCGACGGTCTTTCCCTGCGCGTGCCCGCAGTACGGCGTATGGACGTGGTAGTCGGCGATCAAGGGAACGGGTTCTTCCTGGATAAGTGACGGACGATTCTCACACGGTCAATTCGGTTGTGCCGGCGGCCCCGTACTTTTTGCTCCGCGCAAGCAGCGGACCGACGTACTCCTTGACAAACTCCTCCACCTGCTGCGGCGCCCTTCCCACAAACGCGGCAACGTCGAGGATCCTGTCAAGATCTGCCTTTGTCAATTTGAACCCGGGGTCTGCACAAATGCGCTCAAGAAGGTCGTTGGGCTTTCCCTCGGTCTTTATTCCTTTCTGGGCCTCCATGGAATACTGCCGGATGCGTTCGTGCAGGGACTGCCGATCGCCGCCCTTCTTTACCGCTTCCATGAGGATGTTCTCGGTCGCCATGAAAGGAAGCTCTTCGGCAACATGCCGCTCGATCACGCGCGGATACACCACCAGGCCAGACAGCACGTTGAGGCCGACAATGAGGATCGCGTCCGCGGCGAGAAACGCCTCGGGGATCGACAGCCGCTTGTTCGCCGAATCGTCGAGCGTGCGCTCGAACCATTGTTCCGCCGCGGTGTTCGCGGGCGAGGACGAGAGCGAGATCACGTACCGCGCAAGCGACGTGATGCGCTCCGAGCGCATGGGGTTTCTCTTGTACGCCATGGCCGACGATCCCACCTGGCCGCTTTCGAACGGCTCCTCGATCTCCCGCAGGTGCGACAGGAGCCGGACGTCATTGGCGATCTTGTGGAACGACTGCGCCACGCCCGACACCAGCGCCAGTACCAAAGCATCGAACTTGCGCGAGTAGGTCTGGCCCGACACCGGCACGGTCGTGTCGAACCCCATCCGCTTGGCAACCATTATGTCAAGCTTCTTCACCTTGGCGGCGTCGCCGGAGAACAGGCTCATGTAGCTCGCCTGCGTGCCCGTGGTCCCCTTGACTCCGAGGAACGGGAGCGACGCGCAGAACTGTTCGAGCGCCTCGAAATCGAGGACAAGGTCGTACAGCCACAGGCTCGCGCGCTTCCCCACCGTGACAAGCTGCGCCGGCTGGAAATGCGTGAACCCGAGCGCGGCGAGGTCCTTTTTCGCAAGAGAAAACTCCCTGAGCGCCGCGATCACGGCCGCCAGCCTCGACAGGAGAATACGGCAGGCTTCCCGCATCTGGATGAGGTCGGTGTTGTCGCCCACGAACGCGCTCGTTGCGCCGAGGTGGATGATGGGCCGCGCCGACGGACAGCGGTCGCCGAACGCGTGAATGTGCGCCATCACGTCGTGCCGGGTTTTGGTCTCGTAGGCGGCGGCCGCGTCGTAGTCGATGTCGTTCACATGTTCCTTCATCTCGGCAATCTGGCTGTCCGTGATCGGAAGCCCGAGATCCTTTTCGCATTCGGCAAGTGCGATCCACAGCTTTCTCCAGGTGCCGAACTTGAAATCGGGAGAGAAAACGCGGAGCATCTCCCTGGAGGCATAGCGCTCCACCAGGGGGTTTGCATAAACATCGGTGCGTGTCCGGGGGTTCTTCTCGCTCATGGGCGTCGGTTCCTTGGGACAAAGGGATGTTTTTTCGATGATCTTGTGCGCCGGCGGTAAATAGAAAATATAGTTTATTGTGGTGCGGCCGGCAGGTGCAGGCAGCCAAATATTGTTCAATTGCAGATTAGACTTGCCGCCGGACTCCTACATTGCTATATTAAGTTATCGATTGGGTCGTTTTTCATCCGATTATCCTATCTACAAGCGAGGCTGTATGAAGAAATCCGCAGTCATCTCCATCATGTCGGTTCTTGCCGTCGCAATCATATTTGTTTTTCCGGCAAGAAGTCAGAACTCGGTCGAGGAGCTCATGGCAAACGGCAACAATCTGCTCAAGAACGGCGCATACACTGAGGCAATTTCGGTGTTCCGCCAGGTGCTGGGCAAGGAGCCAAGAAACTTCGAGGCGCAGGCAAACCTCGCGTTCGCCTACCTTGAGGCCGAGCGGTACGACAAGGCCGTCGTCGAATATAACAAGGCGATTTCGCTCGACTCCAGAAACGCGGAATGCTGGGCCAACATAGGGTTTGCCTACGAGAGACTCGGCAAGACAGGAAAAGCCGCCGACGCCATTGCACGTTCGGTGGAGCTGAATCCGTCAAACATCGAGGCGCGCATGAACCTTGCCGCAATGTATGAGAACGCGGGCGCGTTCGACAAGGCCGTGGCGCAGTACGAGGCCGCAATAAGGACGGACGGCTCCAAGGGTGCGGCGTATTGCGGCGTGGCGCGGTGCCTCACCGAAAAAGGCAATATCGCCGGCGCCAAGAAATATTGTCAGGAGGGAATCGCCGCGGACCCGAGAAACGCCGAAGCCCACTGGCAGCTCGGCAACATACTGTGGAAAAAGGAGAACAACCAGGCAGAGGCGCTCAAGGAATACCAGAAGAGCGTCACCATCGACGAGAACTCCCAGGTCTTTTACGAGAACCTCGCCCTGCTTCAGGAGGACATGGGGAAAAAGCAGGACGCGCTCGCGACCTGGAAGAAATACCTTATCTACCTGAACGAGGCCATCAAGAAAGAGGAAGTGCAGCGGCGCATTGACAGGATAGAAAACGGCGAACCGACGTCCACGGGCAAGGCCGACACAAAGGCCAACCGCGACAAGGCGTCGGAGCAGAACGAGGCGCAGATGCAGCAACTCAAGAGCGATCTGCACAGGGACGGCAAGGGGGAAGCCAAGCAGCTCGATGTGAAACCGATGGACATCGGGTCCGATCTTGACAAACTGGGCACGGACACCGCCCAGGGTATGGATTTCAAGAAGGAAGCGAAGAAAAAGGCGGCGGCGGGGAATTGACAAAGATTAACGCGTAAATGCGTAAAAGCGTGAATGCGTGTACGCGTGAATGCCAGAATACGACAGCTGTTCATGGTGTCTTTCTAGAACAATGAGTTGATGGGTTGATGAGCCGAGAGGCTCACAAGAAGCCCTTAATCTGCACCATTACCGCATATACGCATACACCCCTATACGCATACACGCTTTTGTGACCCGTTACAACTCCTATCGCTCGTATCTCACCAATCGTTTCGGAAAGCCCGTTCTCAAGATTCCGCTCAACGCCGGCTTTTCGTGCCCCAATCGCGACGGCACCATAAGCAGGGACGGGTGCTCATTCTGCGACAACCGCTCATTTTCGCCCATTGCAACTTCCGCGAGCCTCCATCATCGACCAGCTCAAATGCTCAATTGCCAAAGACAGGGGCAGACACAGCGCCTTTATCGCGTATCTTCAGCCGTTTACAAATACCTACGGTGACAGGAAGCGACTCGCCGAAGCATATGAACCAATAATAACCTATCCAGGAATAGTCGGCCTCGCCGTGGGCACAAGACCCGACTGTCTGAAGGATGATGTTATTGAATATCTTCATGACGTTTCCGGACGGATGTATCTCTCCGTTGAGATAGGCCTGCAGAGTGCAAGCGACGAGACATTGCAGCGGAACAAACGAGGTCATAGTGTTGATGATTTTGTTGATTCGGTCAAGAGACTCACCGATCTTGAAATCGAGACTGTGGCGCATGTGATGATCGGGCTTCCCGGAGATTCAAAAAAGGGCGCAACTGATACCGCCAAACTTCTTTCGTCGCTCCCGGTGAGCGGGGTAAAGATTCATCAACTCATGATCATTGACGGAACGGAATTACATCACTCGTATAAACAAGGCAACGTCGAGCCTCTCTCCCTTGATGAATATGCGGATGTCCTCTGTGATTTCATTGCGCATCTGCGTCCCGATCAGCACATTCACAGGATCATGGCAGACTCGAGCGTGAAGAACGGGCTTGTGGCGCCGCTATGGAGCGCGGAGAAGATGAAGTCGATAAAATTTATTCATGAGGTGATGGAGAAGAGAGGGTTGAAGCAAGGCTCTCAACATAAATTGTGAAATCCCAACTCTCTTAAAAATAAAGGATGGCGTTCCCCTCGCCCTCGTCAAGACTCAGGCTCGCGTCGGTTCTCCTTCCGGTCTCGGCCTCCGGCCTCGGGCCGCCACGGCCCTATGCCGCGGTGGCGGCGGGTCCGGGCGGCATCCCGCTCTGTCGGGACCTCCAGTCGCCCCTAACGCGCGGCAACGGAATTCTATTCAGTCAATTATTCTTCTCGCGCCAATCGGCGTCCGCAACAAAAGCAAAATCCGGATGTCCTCCTTTGATTCTAAACTATTCAACAGCTCTCCACTGGTGCCGCCGCAACAATGCATGGTCTTGCAGCTGCTTTATCAAGGCGGTCACCCAGGAGGGGGTAGCGAAGGACACCGCAGGCCGAGGAGGCCGAAGCGAGGGGGAAACTTCCCCCCATATAAATTTTATTGAATTGGAAAACAGAAGATTAGTTGGTAAGCTTGAGCACCGGCTGGAACTTCACCATCTTCGCTTCCTTATTTGACAACCTCACGCCCTGCGCCTTCACTCCCTTTATCAGGTAGTCCTTCAGGTTGAACTTCTCCTCAAGCACGCGCAGATAGGCCCGGGGTTTGTACTCCGCCTCGATGGTGCCGTCGGTCTCGGTGGTGAACATCTGGACCGTCGCGCCCTCGGGGACGAGCAGGTACGCCTTCTGCATGATGAACTGCTCGATCTTGAATCGCTTTACATAGGGGAATTGGTTCTCGGGGTTTTTATACACCAGCGAAAACACCAGGTCTTTGTCCGGGAAGCCGCAGTGGAGCATGCCTTTGTCCACGAACAGCTTGTCGGGCGCGTCGATCACCGAATACACGCCGTTCTTGCGGATCACGAGGATGCGGTCGTACAGCGATACGTCGAACAGCGCGCTGCCGTTCACCTCGTAGCCGAGGTAGCCGTTGTCGCGGTCGTAGCGCAGCTTGAGGTTGCGCTGCGCCACCTCGCGCACGTCAACCTTTTCAAACGACATTACCTCGGTGCGGCGCGGGTACTGCTTGCCGTACTTGATGATGAGGTCCTGCAGAAACCCGATGGTGTAATCCACAATGGTGTCGAGCGAGTGTTTGATCTCCTTGAGGCGCGTTTTTATTTCGTCCATTTCGTGCTGCGCCTTGTTGATGTCGTAGGCCGAGATCCGGCGGATGGGGATCTTGAGGAGGGTCTCCACGTCCTCGGCAGTCACCTCGCGCTTGATGTCCTTCTGGAAGGGTTCCAGTCCGTCAATAACGGCCCTGGTCACGCCCTCCTGAGTCTTCTTGTCCTCGATCTTCTTGTACACGCGATTTTCGATGAATATTTGTTCGAGCGTCTTGGCGTGGAGCCTGTCGCGCAGGTGGCCTTCCTCCACCTTGAGCTCCCGGCGCAAAAGCTCCACGGTGCGGTCGGCGTTGTGCTTGAGCACGTCGGACACGCTCATGGTGACCGGCTTGTTGTCCTTGATGACCACCACGTTCACCGTGGTCGACACCTCGCAGTCGGTGAAGGCGTACAGCGCATCCACCGTGTCCTGCGTGTGCACGCCGCGCGCGAGGTGGATCTCTACCTCCACCTTGTCCGAGGTGAAATCGGAGATGCCCGCGATCTTGATCTTGTTCTTTCGCGCCGCGGCCTCGATGCTCGCGATGAGGCTCTCGGTGGTGGTGCCGAACGGGATCTCGCGCACCACGATGCGCTTGTCGTCCTTGTCGTCGAGGCGCGCACGGATGCGCACCTTGCCGTTGCCCTCGTTGTACTCCGACATGTCAAGCATGCCGCCCGACGGGAAATCGGGCCTGAGCTGAAAAGTGTCCTTGTTGAGATAGGCGATCTGCGCCTGCAGAAGCTCGATGAAGTTGTGCGGCAGGATCTTGGTGGCCATGCCCACGGCGATGCCTTCGGCGCCCTGCGCGAGCAGCACCGGCACCTTGGCGGGCAGCACCACGGGTTCCTTGTTGCGGCCGTCGTACGAGTCCGCGAACTCGGTGATTTCCGGATTGAACAGCGTTTCGCGGGCCAGCGGCGTGAGCCTGCTCTCGATGTAGCGCATGGCCGAGGCCTCGTCGCCGGTGAGGATGTTGCCGAAGTTTCCCTGCTTGTCAATAAACAGGTCCTTGTTGGCCAAGCCCACGAGCGCGGCGAAGATCGACGCATCGCCGTGCGGATGATACTTCATGCACTGGCCCACGGCGTTGGCCACCTTGTGGAACTTGCCGTCGTCCATTTCGTGCAGGGTGTGCAGGATGCGGCGCTGCACCGGCTTGAGCCCGTCCTCGAGGTCGGGGATGGCGCGGTCCTTGATGACGTAGCTGGCGTATTCGATGAAGTAGTTTTTGTAAAGTGCGGGAACGAAGGCCATGTTACACCAGGTTCTCCATGATGAAGTCCCTGCGCTCGGGCGTGTTCTTGCCCATGTAGAACTCGAGCGTCTCCGGCACGTTCTTGATGGATTTGACGTTGACTTCCACGAGCCGCATGTTCTCCCCGATGAACTGGCCGAATTCGCTGGGAGAAATCTCCCCCAGTCCCTTGAACCGCGTGACCTCCGCGTTCTTGAGGTCCTTTACCCCTGCGTCGCGCTCCTTTTCGGAATAGCAGTAGCGCGTTTCCTTGCTGTTGCGGACGCGGAACAAAGGTGTTTCCAGTATGTAAAGATGGTTCGAGACCACCATGTCCTCGAAATAGGTGAGGAAAAACGTCATGAGCAGGTAGCGGATGTGGAATCCGTCCACGTCGGCGTCGGTGGCGATCACGATGCGGTTGTACCGCAAGGTTTCGATATTCTCCTCGATGCCGAGCGCCATCATCAGGTTGTAAAGCTCCTCGTTCTGGTAGATGGCCGCGCGGTTGCGGGAAAAAACGTTTTCCGGCTTGCCCTTGAGCGTGAAAATCGCCTGGGTCTGCACATCGCGTGCCGACACGATGGACCCGGCGGCGGACTGCCCCTCGGTAAGGAAGATGGTGGACTCCTCGCCGCGCTTTGAATCGCCCAGGTGGTATTTGCAGTCCTTGAGGCAGGGGATTTTGATCTCAATGCGCTTGGCCGCCTCCTTGGCCTCCTTCTTGACCGCGTTGAGTTCCTTGCGCAGCCGCTCATTCTGTTCGATCTTGCTTTCCAGCGCCTTGGCGCTCTCCGGGTTCTTGTGGAGAAAGTCAACCACGCCGCTCTTGACTTCGGCAATTACCCAGCCGCGTATCTCGGTGTTGCCGAGCTTGTTCTTGGTCTGGCTCTCGAACACCGGCGCCTTGAGCTTCACGGCAATGGCGCCCGCCATGCCTTCGCGCACGTCAAGGCCCGAGTAGTCTTTCTTGTAGAACTCCTGGATGCCCTTGAGCACCCCTTCGCGGAAAGCCGACAGGTGCGTGCCGCCATCGCTGGTGAGCTGGCCGTTTACAAAAGAGAAGTATGTCTCGCCGTAGGTGGCGGTGTGGGTGAAGGCGAACTCGAGGTACTTGGTCTTGTAATGGCCTATGGGGTACACCGTACCCTCGCCTATTTCGTTGCCCAGGAGATCGAGCAGGCCGTTTTTCGACTCGAACGTCTGCTTCCCGAAGATAAGCTTGAGGCCCGTGTTGAGGCACGCATAGTTCCAGAGCCTGCGTTCAACGTATTCGTGGTTGAACGAGTACTCGCCGAACAGTTCCGCGTCGGGGGTGAACTCGATGAGCGTGCCGTTGTGCTCGCCCTTAACGTTCCCCTTGCGCTTGGCAAGCATCTTGCCTTTTGAGAACGTGGCCTCGAAGAACTCACCGTCGCGGAACGACGCCACGCGGAAATGCGACGACATGCCGTTGACCGCCTTGGTGCCCACGCCGTTGAGACCCACCGAGAACTGGAACACGTCATCGTTGTACTTTGCGCCGGTGTTGATCACCGAGACGCACTCGATCACCTTGCCCAAGGGTATGCCGCGGCCGTAATCGCGCACCGAAATCACGCCCTCCTCGATTGCAATGTCGATTTTCTTGCCGAACCCCATGATGTATTCGTCAATCGAATTGTCGATTACTTCCTTGAGCAGAATGTAGATGCCGTCGTCCGGGTTGGTGCCGTCGCCCAGCCGTCCGATGTACATGCCCGGGCGCATCCGGATGTGTTCGAGGGAACTGAGGGTCTTGATTGTCTTTTCGTCGTAAACCGGGATGGAGAGTCTGGTGTCGGGCATATATAGTAGAAATAGTCCTTGAGTGATACTATGGATGGTGGAAATATAATAAATGGAGAAGGAGCCGTCCACCAAGCAAGCAATAGTTTCAAACTCGCCTTTTTTCTTCAAGTTGATGATGATTGGATAAGCATGCGTTCCATCAATGCCGCCATAGGGAGTTTTTCAAAAGACATCTGTTTCTTAGAGTGATTTCTTGCCATCCGCCTATTGGCATTTGAGAAAGACAACGGGAATGAAGCGGCAATCCGGCAGAAGACCTCCTGCTGGAAACCGGATCGAGCACGACCGGATCAACCAACCGTATTAAATAGAAGTGCTTTCCCCTCCCCACACTATTATATATTTTTACTTTCCACAGCTTTCCATGGCTTTTTGCACTTAAAACATTGTATAGTATACAAGATCAATTCTTTGCATACACCCGGAAGGAGTCCTTGCTATGAGTAGGAGTCGCCCACACGCGCGCAACATTATCTCGTCCCTAATGCTTCTTCTTACCGTTTCCCTCGCGTATAGCGACGAGACATTCGATAAGTTGATGGAGCAGAAGAATTACACCGACGCACTCTCCTACGCCGACAAGAAGATTCCGACGACCGCCCGTGATGCGGTTCTATGGGTGAAAATCGGCAAGGCAAACCTCGAGCTCGGCCTCACCGAAAAGGCGCTCGCCTGCTATCTGGTCGCCACGCGCATGGACGCGAAGAGTTACGATGCGTACCTGGGCATCGCCAAGGTCTACAACTCGATGAACCAGCCCGCCAACGCCGCGCCCGCCGCGAAAAAAGCGCTCGACGTCAACTTCACCGCAGACGCGAGCTGGGAGTTCGCGCGCGCATGCATCGCCCTTGGCAAATCCGCCGAAGCCAAGAAGGCGCTTGAAAAAGTCGTCGAGGCCGACCCATCCAATATTGCCGCGGTCAAGGAACTCGGCATAATTTACTACTCGGAAAAGGCGTTTCCCAGGGCGCTCGAACTGCTCAAGGCTGTTTATGCAAAGCAGCCCGACGGCGCTCTTGCTCTCAAGATAGGGCTCGCAAGCCCGCCCGATTCGGCGATTGTGTATCTCAAACTCGCAAAGGAAAAAAAGCCCACGTCGCTCGAGGCCAGCTACGAGCTTGCGAAAATTTACTACACCGCGCAGAAATTCGGGGACGCTGCCGAGGAATTCGAAGCGTCGTCGTCAAAGGGCCAATTCTCCGCGCAGGATTATTATATGTGGGCCGTGTCGCTTTCCAAGGCAAGCGCGCCTGCGGAAAAAATCGCCAAGGTGTACGAGGATTTTCTTGAAAAAATCGGAGCCTCAAAGGGCAAAGAAGCCTTGGAGGCGCACCGCGTAATCGGCGCATATCAGCTGGAGAAGAAGAACTACCAGGGAGCGCTCGTGCATTTCGAGGCCATCTATGCCGCCGATTCCACGGGCAGGATCGTGCCCGACATCAATTATTCACTTGCACAGTGCTACGAAGGCCTCGACGCGGCGAAAAAGGCCATGTTCCACCTCGAAAGGGAGCTGGCGACAAACGCGAACAACGTCGAAGCCTATGCGAAACTCGGAGAATTGTACACCAAGACCGGGCAGGCAGACAAGGCCAAGGTGGTGTACGAAAAAATGCTCGCGCTCAATCCGAACAATCCGAAAATCCAGATGGCGCTCGGCGACTACAACCTGAAGACGAAACGGTACCAGGACGCGATCAAGTATTTCCAGAAAAGCTACACCCTGGAGCGGTCCGCCCTTGCCGCACAGGGCATGGCCATGGCGTCGTTCGCGCTCAATCAGCCCGACATGGCGCGCGATGCTGCCGAATCCGCGCTGCACCTCGACCCGACGCTCTGGGACCCGCGCATGGTGCTCTCAACCATTTACATGAAGGACAAGAACTACAAGGACGCCCGCGATCAGTTCGAGTTCATGGTGCGCAAGCAACCCAACAACAAGGAGTACTGGCTCTCGCTCGCGCTGTGCTACGAACAGCTCAACGAGCCTTCTCGCCTCGCCGAAATAGACAGGAAGATCCTTTCTCTGGATTCCCGCAACCTCGCGTCGCGCCAGCGCCTCGCCAAGTACGCCCTTTCCCAGGGCGACACCAAGGCCGCGCTCGAGCAGTTCAAGGAACTCTCGCTGCTGTCGCCCAAAGACGCCGACATATTCAAAAGCCTTTACGACATCTCCATGAAGACGAACAACACCGCCGACGCGGTGCTGTATCTGCGGGACTATGTTGCCATCAAGCCGTTGGACCCCGGCGCGCAGAAGGCGCTGGGCGAACTCCTGTACGAAAAGAAAGACATGGCCGGTGCGCTCGCCGCGTATCGCGCGGTTGTGAAGATAGACCCCGCCATCAAGGGCGTTTACAAACGGTATGCGGAGCTTCTGGGGCCGTCACCGCAGGATCCCACCGAACTCATCGCGGCGCTGAGCGGCGCCATCGCCACGGCCGAAGCCGACGCCCAGACGTACGCCCAGCTGGGCGCCCTGTACGTCAAGCAGAACCTCTACCCCAAGGCCATCGAGATGCTCCAGAAATCGGTGCAGCTCGACCCGAGGAACACTGCGGTGCTCGCCATGCTCGCACATTGCCAGGCTAAGACCGGCAATGCCAAGGAAGCCATTGTCTCTTACGAACAGGCGATCGCCATGAACGACAAGGCGGTTGACGAGCTCCGCGCGCTGGGCGACCTGTATCAGCAGCAGAACAAGACCGCGCAGGCGATTGGCGTTTACAAACGGTATCTCGCGAAAAAGGCCGGCGAGCACCATATCGCCAGGCTGGTGGCCGACTACGAGTTCGGACAAAAGAACTACGACGAGGCCGTGAAATACTACGCCATGGCGATCAGCGCGGCCACCAAGGACGCGGAGCTCCTGTTCCGCTACGGGCAGTCGGCCTACTTTGTGAAGGACACCAAGAAGGCAAAGGAGATTCTTGTCCAGGTCGCGGTGATTACTCCCAAGAACGCCGAAGTGTACCGTCTGCTGTTCGACATCACCTCAAAAGACAGCACGGCGCGCGCAGAGGCATCTTCCTATCTGCAGAAATACGCCGCGCTCAAGCCCGGCGACGCCGAGGCCCAGAAAAACCTTGGCGACATGATGTACGAGATGAAGAACCAGGCCGGCGCGCTCGCCGCGTACCGTTCCGCCCTCGCCGCCGATTCCTCCCTTAAGGGCTTTTACAAACGCTATGTCGAGCTGGTCGGGCTGAAGGGCACGCCGGAGGAGCTTGTCAAGGCGCTCACCGGCGCAATCGCCGCGGGCGAAGCGGACGCCGCAATGTACGGCTCGCTCGGCAACGTCTACCAAAAGCAGGGGGCATACAACAAAGCCATCGATATGTACCAGAAGGCGCTCTCCATCGACCCGAAAAACGTGACGGTTCTTTCATCCATCGCGCTGTGCCAGGCAAAAAGCGGCAACGTGAACGAAGCGGTGATTTCCTACGAGCAGGCCATTGCAATGAACGACAAGGCCGTGGAGGAATACAAGGAACTCGGCGACCTGTACCTGCAGCAGAAGAAGACGGGCCAGGCCGTTACTGTGTACAAAAAATATCTGGCCAAGAAACCGGCCGACCGAAGGATTGCAAAGATCATTGCCGACTACGAGTACGGCCAGAAGAACTACGACGAGGCCATCAAATACTTCGCGATGATCGTGGGCGCCGAAACGAACGATGCCGACCTGCTGTACCGCTACGCCCAATCCTGCTATTCCGTAAAGGACTATAAAAAGGCAAAAGAACTCTTTGTCAAGCTCTCCGCGATCACGCCGAAAAACGCCGACGTGTTCAGAACGCTGTACGACATTGCCTCCAAGGACGGCAGCCCCAAGACCGAGTCCGCGTCGTATCTGCAGAAATACGCGGCACTCAAGCCCGGCGATGCCGAGGCGCAGAAAAACCTGGGCGACATGCTGTACGAGGCGAAGAGCAACGCGGGCGCGCTCGCCGCCTACCGGGCGGCGCTCGCCGCGGATCCGGCCATCAAGGGTTTTTACAAACGCTACGTCGAGCTGGTCGGATTGAAGGGCACGCCGGAGGAGCTTGTCAAGGCGCTTACCGGCGCGGTGGCGGCCGGCGAGGCCGACGCGGCCATGTACAGCTCGCTCGGCAACGTGTACCAGAAGCAGGGCGCGTACGCAAAGGCGATCGATATGTACCAGAAGGCCCTGCAGATAGATCCGAAAAACGTCGCCATCCTCTCGGCAGTGGCGCAGTGCCAGGCCAAGAGCGGCAACACGAACGAGGCCGTGATTTCCTACGAGCAGGCCGTGGCGATGAACGACAAGGCGGTTGACGAATACAAAGCCCTCGGCGACATGTACGCCAAACAGAACAAGACGAGCCAGTCGATCGCCATGTACAAAAAATACCTTGAGAAGAAACCCACGGATTTCGCGGTTGCCAAGGCCGTGGGCGATTACTCCTTTGCCCAGAAAGACTACGAGGACGCCCTCAAGTATTACGGCATGGTCGGCGGAGCCGACGCCAAGAACCCGGAATTCCTTTTCCGCTACGGCCAGGCGTGCTACCTTGCCAAGAACTACAAGAAGGCCACCGAGGTGCTTAACCGGCTGGCCGCCATCACGCCGCTCAACGCGGAAGTGGACAAGACGCTCTACGATATTGCGGTTGAAAGCGGCGCCTCCAAGGTGGAAGCGGCATCGTACCTTAAGAAATATGTTTCCCTCAAGCCCGGCGATGCGGCCGCGCAGAAGAACCTGGGCGACCTGATGTACGAACAGAAAAACTTCGACGCCGCGCTCGCCGCATACCAGGCCGCGCTCAAGGCCGATCCGGCGATCAAGGGCTTTTACAAACGCTATGTTGAGATAGTGTCGACGAAAGGCGTTCCGAAGGACGTGGTCGCCGCCATGAAAGGCGCCATCGCCGCGGGCGAGGCCGACGCGCAGATGTACGAGGCCATCGGGATCATCAACCAGAAGGCCGGCGCATGCGTCAAGGCGGTTGAGTACTTCCAGAAATCTCTCCAGCTTGACCCGAAGAACGTAAAGATCCTCTCGGCCCTGGGCCAGTGCCAGGCGAAGAACGGCAACGTCAACGACGCGGTCGTTTCCTACGAACAGTCCGTCGCCATGAACCCCGAGGCAATCGACGACTATAAGACCCTCGGCGACCTTTACATGCAGCAGCAGAAAACAAGCCAGGCCGTTTCGATGTACAAGAAATACCTCGAGAAGCGGCCGACCAATTTCAAGGTCGCGCTCACGGTCGCCGACTATCTGAACGGCCAGAAAAACTACGACGAGGCGATGAAGTATTTCGGCATGGTGGGCGGAACCGAGGCCAAGGGCGCCGAGTTCCTCTTTAAATACGCCCAGGCTTGCTACAACGCCAAAAATAACAAGAAAGCCTCCGAGGTCCTTCTCGAACTTGCCAAGCTTACGCCGCTCAACGCTGAAGTGTTCAGAATGTTGTACGACATCTCGTCCAAGGAGGGCGGCAACAAGAAAGAGACGTCCGGCTATCTCAAGAAATACCTGAGCCTCAAGCCGGCCGACGCCTCGGCGCAGAAAAACCTCGGGGACATCCTGTACGAGGAGAAGAACACTGCGGGCGCGCTCGCCGCATACGATGCGGCGCTCAAGGCGGACCCGTCGGTGAAGGGCTTTTACAAACGATACGTCGAGCTCGTGACGGCCGGGGGCGTGCAGGAAGCGATTGTCAAGGCGCTCAAGGGCGCCATCGCCGCGGGCGAGGCCGACGCGCCCATGTTCGCCACGCTCGGCGGCGTGTACATGAAATCGGCGAATTATCCGAAAGCGATCGACATGTACCAGAAGGCCCTGCAGCTTGACCCGCGCAACACCGACGCGCTCTCCTCGCTCGCCTATTGCCAGGCCAAAAGCGGCAACGTTAAGGAGGCGACCATCTCCTACGAGCAGGTGGTGGCGCTCAATCCGCAGGACATCAAGCAGTACAAGATGCTTGCCGATTTGTATATGAAGCAGAACAAGACAGACCAGGCCATGAACATGTACAAGAAGTGCCTCGAGAAAAATCCTTCCGATTACAAAACGGCAATGGCCGTCGGTGAGTACGAGAACAAGACCAAGGACTACGACGAGGCGGTCAAATACCTCGGCATGGTGACCGGTCCCGACGCCAAGACCGCTGCCTATCTGCTCCTGTACGGCCAGGCATGCTACAAGAGCAAGTCCTGCACAAAGGCGGCGGAAATTTTCCGGCAGCTCGCGGTCCTCACGCCCACGAATCCGGACGTTTTCAAGACGCTGTACGAGATTGCCGAGAAGGCCGGCAACACCGCCGACGCCACTGCCAATCTCAAGAAGTACGTTGCGCTCAATCCTGCGGATGCAAGCGCGCAGAAGAGCCTCGGGGACATGCTCTACGAGCAGAAGGATTTGGCCGGCGCGCTTGCCGCCTACCGGGCCGCGCTCAAGGCCGACCCGTCGCTCAAGGGATTTTACAAACGCTACTGCGAGCTCGTGATGTCGCGCGGCACGCCCGACGAAATCGGCAAGGCCCTCGCGGGCGCGGTCGCCGCAGGCGAAGCCGACGCCGCGATGTACTCCTCGCTCGGCGGCATCTACCAGAAGGAGGGTCAATTCGCAAAGGCGGTCGCCATGTACCAGAAGGCCCTCGCGCTCGACGCGCGCAATGTAAGCGTGCTTTCGTCGCTTGCGCTGTGCCAGGCCAAGAACGGCGACGTGAACGACGCCGTGATCTCCTACGAGCAGTCGATTGCCATGAACCCGGACGCCGTCGCCGATTACAAGGCGCTCGGCGATCTCTACACCAAGCAGAACAAGGCGTCGCAGGCGCTGTCGATGTACAAGAAGTACCTCGACAAGAACCCGAAGGACGTGTCCGTGGCGCGTTCCGTAGGCGAAGCCGCGTTTGCCGCAAAGAACTACGAAGAGGCGGTGAAGTACCTGGCGCTGGTGACCGGCGACGCTGCCAAGTCGATCGACTTCATTTTCGTGTACGGACAGGCCTGCTCCTACACAAAAGACTACAAGAAGGCGATCGAGCTCTTTGAACGGTTCCGTGAAATCAACGGCAAGCTCACGCAGAAACACGCGGGAACCACAACCGTGATGAAGTTGCTCGGCGAGGCATACGACAAGTCCAGCAACGCGGCAAAGGCGCTCGAAGTGTACTCGATTTATACCAAGCTGTCCGGCGTAAAGGACCCGGAGGCCTCGTTGCGGAAGGCGCAGCTCACCGAGGCGACAAACCCGGCCGCGGCGGCAAAGATGTACGAAGAGAACACCGTGGCGTATCCCAAGGATTACAAGAGTTTCCTCGCCGCAGGACTCTATTATGCCAAGCAGAAGTCAACGCTCGACAAGGCGCTGGCCCTGCTCAAGAAATGCTCGACCCTGGCCGACACCATTCCGTCAATGTGGTTTGAGATGGGCCAGGTATACGACAAGCTCGGCAAGGACAAGGACGAGCTGGAGGCGTTCAGAAAATTCATCCAGCTCGACCCGGAGAACGCCGACGCGGCCGGCAAGATCGGCGCTATGCTCGTGGCGAAAAAGAAATACAACGACGCCATGATGTTCCTGGAAACGGCCAACGCGCTCAAACCAAACGAACCCGCGTACATGGTCCCGCTCGCTCAGGGCTATATCCAGACCGACCGTTCCAAGGATGCGCTTGAGCTTCTGGAAAAGGCCGACAAGCTGAAGCCCGACGACGAGACCATCCGCATGACCCTGTTTGACCTGTATAAGTCAACCGGCCAGTCGAAGAAGGCTCTTGACGTGATGCAGCAGATCGTGCAGAAGAAGCGCGATAACAAGACCCTGCTCAAGTACGCCGAGGCCCTGTACCTCGCGGGCGTGTACGCACAGGCCGAGAGCACCATCAAGGACATCACGGCCACCGACCCGGAGAATATCGCGGCACTCATGCTGTACGGCAAGATCCAGTCGATCCAGGGCAAGTGGGACGACGCGGTGGAAACGTACAAGGAAATCTCGTACATCAACCCGAACTACACGCCGGCCATCTGCGAGCGCGCCGACGTGTACCTCAACCAGTCCAAGCTGCAGTGGGCGAAAACGTTTTACGACCGCGCCCTCAAGGCAGACCCGAACTGTGCAAGGGCAGAGCTCGGGCTCGCCAAACTCGCAAAGGCCCAGAAGGACATGACGGGGTACAAACAGCACCTCGACAAGGCGCTTGCATTGGACCCGAACGACAAGGACATTCTCGAAGAGGCGGGAAAGAAGAAGTAGCGGCTGTCAATTAAGCATGGTCTTAAAGGCCCCTTTTCAGCGATGGAAAGGGGCTTTTTGTTTTCTTGGAGCGACGGAAAGATATAATGATGGGGGGAAGGCTCCCCCTCGCTACAGCCCAGCGTGCGTACTATAATGGTTGATCATCGTCAATCGCCCGCTGGTCTTTCGCTACCCCCTCCTGGGTGCACCCCAAGAAGGTGCGGTTGCAAGAATCAAACACTCGTGCGGGGGCACCCACGGAGAGTAATTGAAGAGTGAACTTCTGCAAGTATGGTCACACGTGACGGAGGCAATCACGACGGATAAGAAAATCAACGGGCAGGACCGCGGCGGCGAATCGGGCCCCGTCACTTGACATACAGTATTGCTCCGGCCGTTGCCAGATACAAGAGGATGCAAATATAAAGCGGTTTGTCGGTGAGAAGAACGGTTTCCGGGCTCCCGCCTTTTTGCTCCCGGTGAATAAGATACAGATACCTGAAGACGCCGTAGAGGACAAAGGGGATCGTATACATAAGGTTGCTGGAGTGGACCCTCCGCAGCGTGCTTTCGGAAACGGTGTAGAGCGCATAGGTGATGACCGTCGATGCGGCCACAACGGAGGTCATCTGGTCGAGCAACGGCAGGTTGTAGTCGTCAAGCACTTTCCTGCGGTGCGCCGCCCCGCCCGAAATCAGCAGGAATTCCTGCCGGCGTTTTCCGAGCGCGAGGAAAAGCGCGAGAAGCAGGGTGCAGATGAGAATCCACGAGGAAATCTCGACATGGATGGCGACGCCGCCCGCCACGACCCTCAGAACAAAGGTGATTGCGATGACGAACACATCAACGATGACGATCTTTTTCAACGCGAGAGAGTACGCGCACTGCAGAACAATCGCGGACAGGCAAACCGCAAAGAAAGGTAGTCCAAGAAAGAAGGCCCACGCCAGGGAGGCAATTGCGCAGAACACCATCAGCGCAACCGCCTGGGACACCGGCAGCCTGCCCGAAGCAATGGGGCGCCTGGACTTTTCCGGATGATTCCTGTCCCCTTCCCTGTCGCAGATGTCGTTGAAAATGTAGTAGGAACCCGAAAGCAGGCAGAAAATCACAAATGCGGAACAGACTACGGCGAAAGCGTGCGGATTGAAAAGATTCTTCGAAAAGAACAGGGCGCCGAAAACAAAAACATTTTTTGTCCATTGCAAGGGTCTTAGCGCCGACAGCATGACCATTATTCTTTTCATCGCTCTCACGGCCCGGTTCCTATTCCCTGGATATTCGTTTCGCGCGCCTTGCTTGAGAATATACCCTTTTCCCGAATTTCTTTCAACGTTGTCGGAGCGGCCATGCGGGTTGGGCTCCAGAGGAAAATGCTCTCTCATTGACTACTGCACACTGCAGGCTGGATGGTTGACACGCGACTCCGGCACAATAATGTTTTCAAAGCGGCGGATGGATTTGTCGCTGGCGTTCAGCAAAATCCACGGAGCCGGGTGCAACCGTCTTATACAGGCGAAGTCACGGTTGCAGCGGAGAGCAAGTATATTTCTACGAGCACGAACCCTGCGCCAAGAGGAAGATGAAGAATACGCATCGAGCAAGAAGCCCGCTCTTCGCAACCATCTGTTGCACAGTTGCCCTGTGCGGTGCCGTTTCCGGCCAGGAATATCCCACCCGTCCGTCCGGGCCCGTTGCCGACTTTGCCGGCGTGGTCGACCAGCCGACCCAACAGAAAATTGCCCTTATCGCCCAGGCGCTCTGGGAACAGGCAGGCTTCGGCCTTGTGGTGGCTACACTGCCGAAACTTGAAAACGCGACAATCGACGAATACGCGCCGGAGCTTTACAAAAGGTGGGGAATCGGCAGGACTGGATCGGACGAGGGGGCGCTCGTTCTGCTTTCGCTCGACCCCCGGAAAGCGCGCATCGAAGTCGGCTATGGATCCGAAGGGTATCTCAACGACGCAAAGGCGGGAAGAATACTCGACGAGTCCGGCGTCCCGTTCTTCAAGACCAACGACTACTCCGCGGGCCTTCTGAATGTCTCCATCACAATAGCGCGGATTGTTGCCCACGAAAAAAACATCAGCCTTGCTTTGCCGGGCCAAGAGCAGCGCGCGCCGGAGCAGTATCGCTTCAGAAAGGTTTCCCTGCTCAAGGCCGTCCTTTTTATCGTCGTGCTGATTTTCCTCATGGCGACGCCGTTCGGCCGCACACTACTCTGGACAATGTTCCTCATGGGGCTTTTCAGCGGAGGCCGCGGCGGCAGAAGCGGCGGTTTCGGCGGCGGTTTCGGCGGCGGGGGCTTCGGCGGAGGGTTCGGGGGCGGCGGCAGCGGCGGAGGCGGAGCATCACGGGGTTTTTGAGAAGTTGAAAGTTCAAAGTTTAAGGTTGAAAGTTGACGATGGTCGTTATTTTTGATTCGAGACCAAGAAAAAAAATGACACACTCCACAATTTGAAATTGAGCTTTCTCAGAGAAAACAGGAAGAGGTTTGCAAATGAGCAAGCTGACCAATCCAATCGAACTTGCGCGCAGCGCCGCGCTTGATTTTCGGACATGCTACGGCAACGACCTGCTGTCCGTTATCGTCTACGGCAGCGCGGCAGGACCGGATTTCGACCCGAGAAAATCGGACGTCAACCTCCTTGTCGTTCTCTCGGCCGTCACCCTGCCCGTGCTTGAAAAGTCGGCCGGGTGCCAGGAAAAATGGATGAAGAAACGCTTTTCCCGACCGCTCATCATGGACAAGGAGTACATCACCCGCTCTTTGGATTCGTTCCCTGTGGAGTTTCTTGCCATGAAGGACAGCTACACGGTTGTTTTTGGCGAGGACGTTCTCAAAGACATCCTGATCCGCAGCGAAGATCTGCGGCTCCAGATCGAGCGGGAAATCAAGGGAAAATGGCTGCATCTTGTGCGGGGCTGGCTTGCATCGAGGAAAAATCCCGCACGGCTCAGAAGGCTGATGGAAATCTCCTCAAAGGATTTCTCGCCGATTTTCAAGGGCATGCTCCACGTAAAAAGCCTTCCGATCCCAAAGGACAGAAAATCGCTTTTCGCCGCCGTCGCAAAAGCCTACGGCATAGACGACATGTCTCTGGAAAAGGCGCTTGAGGCGGCCCGGCGCGGCAGCAAGAACGAAATGACCGAAGCATTCCCTGCCTATGCAAACGCGATCAAGTCACTTGCGAATTCAATCGATCAACTCTCAACAAAGGGGAACGCATGAAAGGCATTTACAAAGTGTTGATTGCCGTTGCCGTTGTGGTCCTGCTCGTGCTTGTTATTGCAGGCCAGTTCATCGGCTGGAAAAACCGTCTCATTGAGATGGACGAAAACACAAAGACCCAGTGGGCGCAGGTGGAAAGCCAGCTCCAGCGCAGGCTCGACCTGATCCCCAACCTTGTTGAAACCGTCAAGGGCTACGCCAAACACGAGGAGACGGTGTTCACGGAGGTCACCAAGGCCCGCGCGAGCGTGGCGGGCGCTTCTTCCCCGTCGGACAAGATCGCCGCCAACAATCAGCTCTCGTCGGCGCTGTCGCGGCTGCTGGTTGTTGCGGAGAGCTACCCGGATCTCAAGGCAAACCAGAATTTCCTGGCGCTGCAGGACGAGCTTGCGGGAACGGAAAACCGCATTTCGGTCGCACGCCAGCGTTACAACGAGGCGGCGCGGATGCTCAATGCCACACGCAGGAAATTTCCCTACAGCCTTGTTGCGGCCGGTTTCAAGGAAGCGCCTTATTTCGAGGCTGTTGCGGAAGCGAAAGAGGCGCCGAAGGTGAAGTTTTAGCGGGAAGTGATTGACATAAAGCAAAGGCATTTCCCGAGCAACGGGAGGCGTCGTGCATGAAAAGCTTCGCTCGCCATAGCAGTCCCTACCGCTGAAGAGCCTCCCTCACCGGCTTGAGTATTGATATGGGCCAGTCAAAATGGTCGCTCTGCCCGGACGAGAACTGAAGCCAGTATTTCCCACCCTGCGCGGTGATCAACGCCAGTTCGACGCTCAGCACCTTGTTTGCGCGAGAATTGTTGTCGATGCGGCCGTAATTGTGGACCACCTCTCCACACACCCTAATAGTGCAGCGCTCTGTCCTTTGCCGGCAAAGTCCCCACCATGGGCGCGAGTTCCGGCCCGACCCACGGCCACCGAACTCCTGCAGGCCACCATGCGGGCTGAGCCGCAAGGTAGAGCGAGGCAGGGAGCGGGCTCTGGGCGGCTGCGGGATACCACATGGTTTTGTTGTTGACATAATCGTAATTTCCCTGCCGCACAAGCGACGTAGCCGCAATATCAGCGGCACCGGCGCCGTTCGCGCCGAGTTCGAAAATGGAGCACGGTCCGCTGTCGTAGGCATCGTAGGCAGTGCTGACTCCGGAGGTGCCGAGCACATTGGCCACCGCATTCATGCCGATGTCGCCTCCGTCAAACTGCAACGAGGTGACGTTGCCGGTTTGCGTGCCCCCGAAGCCGTAGACCGCCGGCGGCGCGAACACGCTCGACGCGTAGTTTCTGAAATACGTAAGGTACCCGGCATTGCCATGAGTGGTTGATGCGCCCATATGCGGGGCATCATTTCCCTCCATAAGCTCCATGTGCGGGAACGAGCAGTGACAGTCGATGTTGACTTCCTGCCACGCGGGCGGCGTGGCCCAGGAATTGTCGGCATAGTTGTATGCGATCACATTCCCGCCGCCGGTGACATTGAACATGATCGGTTTGTTCATGTACCTCACCACATTATTTTCGATAAGGTTCTCGGCGGCACCGCATCGCAATACGATCCCATAGCAATCCGCACCGAATCCATAGTTTGCCGAATGGTGAAAGTAGCCGTCGCGCACAACGCAGCGGTAGGTCCCGGTGAGCGATACGTGCATTCCACCGATCGTGCTGTCGGTCTGCACGTCCTTCACCCAACAGTACGCGGCATTGGAAATGTCGATGCCGCCGGCCATCTGGCCGTCGTAACCCGGGTTCGTGCCGCCCTGAATCCGGACGTTTTCGATCCCGGCCCATCTGGTGACGGGCCGCGTGACCCTCACGATCTGTGCGAGATAGGGACTCTGCGATCTAAAGTTCCAGTGCAGCGGCGCATCGAGCGTGAGCAGACCGTGTGCAGCGTCGATTGCCGCAATCTCCACGCGCTGGCTCGCCGACCTTTTGTCCACGCGTTTGAAATACGCGCAGTCGCCCTCCTGGACCGTGCCGTCGTCGACCACGTCAAGAAGCGCAAGGTCCCCAACGGAGAAATTCGACGCCGCCGAGCCGATGGAGACCGTACGGGATTCCTTCACCGCGTCCTGCACAAGGCCGTAACCCGTTCCACCATAGCAGGTGGCGTCGCGGTCCGGTCCAATGGCTATCACCGTGGAACCACCGGTTTTAACAATGGTCGTTCCCGTGGGGGCGCCCTGCGAACCGGCACCGCGCAGGACAACGCCGCTTGAAATCTGAAGCGTTGACGAAACGGAGAACGTGCCGGGGCCCAGGACCACCACCCTTCCCGCGGGACAGCCGTTGATTGCGTTTTGGATGTTGTCGCCGGGACTGAGCGTGGCCCATACCGTGGTGCGGTCCGGCAAGCCGTCGGAACGAAGCGCCATACCAAGCTCCCTGTCGGACCTGATTCCGGGATTCCACGTTGTCAAGCGATCAGGCGCGGCCGAGAAAGCGATGCGATGGAGGGTGACGGTGTAACTCCCCGTGTAGGAATCGACGGGGATTGACGATGTGACATACCCGCCCATAGAGGCCCTGAGGGAATCAAGCGAAGCCAGCGCTTTGGCAAGACCCGTGCCGGCGAAGGCACTCCCGTTCCCGGTCTCGCGGCAAGGTTGACAGCATGCGTCAGGAGGCACATTGCATTGTTTGAATTGAAAGCTCCTGCCGGCCATTGACACTTCAAACAGCAAGATCTGCGGACTGATCCTCTGCAACGGAGGAGACAGGGCGAAATCGCCGGGCCCAAGAGCTTTGGCTTGCGCCCAGACCCGCCTGCCTTTGGAATCACAAACGAGTACGGTCACCTTCTCGGTGTGTGCAAGAAAGAGGTGAAGGACGCCGTTCCTGAAGTACAGCCACGCGGAAGCGCTTGCACGGTATCCTGCGCTGACGACCCCGCTGCTGCTGAATACGAAGGAACCATCCGGCCCGGTGACGGTCGACAGGTTCTGGGAAATCAAAGTGACCGAAGCTTCCGACAGCCCGATTCCTGTGCTGTCAACTACGGTTCCCGTTACGTGGATCCCTTGCGCAAGGACCGGGGTTAGGCAGAGAACAAGCGCCACCGCCGTGGAACGGCAACACTTCTTTGCGACATTCCCGTTTCGCTGCATGTTTTTAACCTCCGCCTGCGCCGCCGCAGGAATTTTGAGATATTGCGTTTCCGCCACGTACTTTTGATTGGGAACGGATACCGGGCACCAAGGTCATCACCAACCCATCAGTTGCCTGCATGGAGGATACTTGCCCACCCGCGTTGCCTCATCGTACAACCCGTCGTGAAACCATAGACCCATGTCCGTCGTTCATGACAAACAAGAATATACCGCAAGGCACATCAGATAGGTCAATCATACTCATGCCGTTCGCGGGAATATCACCGCGAAGAACTTCCTTGCCTGTTGGTGAAACGACGCTGCACCTGCCCGGATAGCCGTTCCTTACCGCGAGAAAATCCCTGCCGCTTCTCCTGCACACCGCAATTGTGGCCATGCCGTGATTCATCATACCATGGTTCTTCTCCGGCCTCACCCCGCCTGTCTGCAAACATCCTATCGGCTTTGTGGAAACCACGATGTTGTCGAAATACCGTTCCTGCAGAACCGGCGATCCAGCGTTCCAGTAGTTCTCGAAAAACACGGCATTGATGCCATAATCCGCATAGGTACCGGTGAAATTGAGCCCTTCCCGCCTGGCCTCGAGCCGGCCGTCTATCCAGAACTCCTGCACGCCGTTCGACTGGCCCGGGTCATTGACCTTTACATGCGCCTCAATACAATACCATGTGCCGCTGTGGTCTGTGGCGAAAAGAGGCGTGACGCCGCTTTTGTTGCCCAGCCATTTGAGGTGATTGAAATCGTTGTAGGTGGTGCACTGTACAACCCCGCCGTCAACGCAGCTCGCGGGATCGATGAGCAGATGCGCACTGTCGTCGCTCCACAGGTGCGCGATCATGGCCTGGCGCCAGTCATTCGCAGAAGTGAAGATGGTTGCGCGCGAAAGCTTTGCCGGGCTGCCCTGCCAGCCGCTCTGCATCTTGAGGTACATGCGGTAGTAGATTTCCCTGAAGTCCTGGCCGGGGCGGATGTTCTGTTTGTTCATGTATGCATTGGGGTTCCGGCCGAATGACAGTTTTATGCTTCCCGCGCCCACCTCGCCTGCCTGCCATCGCACCTGCATGCCGCGTGAACCGCTGAGCCCGATGCCGGCCTTGGGAACAAAATCACCTGCGTTGTCGTCGTACTCGAAATACCTCCCCTGTTTCACCAGCGCACCGGTGTCCTCGAAATCATCGCAGAAAATCCAGTCCGTGTGGTCTGTCTGCCAATTATCGCACTCATTCTGGCCAGCGGCAGGCAGGAACAAACTCACCATAGCAATCGGTACAATCAAAGACAACCTCAGATTTTTTTTCATCACATCAAATCCTTTCGTTTCTCCTGTCCTAGCTCTTCGCACCAGGCGTCTCCTCAGAGAATATAAGGTTTTACCCACCTCTTGTCAAAATCAGCAGGACGCAAACAAGTTTCATTTGCCAAGTGCCCGTATTAAGTGTTCTCTGGGACTTGACGAAAAAGCCGGGGAATTCTATAATTTCTACAAGGGCAGGCAACCATGCGGGCTGCGCAGAAGTTACTCTGGAAGATGGCTGAAAGCACTGCTTGCCACCATCATTTTTCTCTTGCTTTTTGGAATTATTTCGTTCTATATTTTCTGTTCCTTAACCAGCGCCATTCCATCCAAGGGAGAGTACCATGACGCAACAAAAGCCGAACAACCTGCAAAACCAACCTTCGACAAAGAAACCAATGTCGCGTCGTGATGCGATGAAGAGGATTGCCGGTGTTGCCGCAGCGGCCTCTGTTCCTGTGGCCGGGGGCTTGAGTTGCATCAATCCTTTCAGCGTTCCCTATTGCAGCTATTATACCACTTACTCTTACTATTACAGCGATTACTTCTCCGGTTATTCGAGCTACTATGCTTCTTATAACGCCTATTACGGGACCACAAACTACTATTATTACAGCTATTATTACGACTCTTTCTACTATAGCTATGCGGGGTCCTATTCGAGCGAGTACTGTTCCAATAGCTGACAAAGTACTTGACATATCAATAAAGGCCGGCCGTTTAAGCGGCCGGCCTTTTTTTGTCCGGCCGACCTTCTCAGACTGCGGCCAAACCAATAAGGTGACTTTATGCCCAATGTTCTTTTCACCCAGCGCTGCGTGCGATCGTGTCCCTACTGTTTCGCCCGCAAGCACATGTCCGATTCCTCACCGGACGACGTAATCTCGTGGGAAAACGTCATCTACCTTGCGGACTTCTTCGAGGCCGGCGGCGAACGGGCCTTTTCGATACTCGGCGGGGAGCCCACCCTGCATCCGGATTTCGTGGACATGGTTCTCTACCTGATCGAGCGGCGTTTCCATGTCCGGGTGTTCACCAGCGGTATCATGTCCGAAAGCAAGCTTAAGGATGCCTCGGCCGCATTTGCCGCGCTGCCCCAGGAGGCGCTCGCATTTATCTGCAACGTGAACGATCCGGGCCGTTCGGAGGAATCGGCCGCCGAACTGCCGCGGGTGGAGGCGTTCCTTGCGGAATTCGGCGGCCGCGTCGCGCCGGGTTTCAACATCTACCAGACCGATTTCAGCCTCGATTTCATCTGCCACCACATCAACCGTTTCGGCCTCAAGAGAAGCATCAGGCTCGGACTTACGCACCCGATCCCCGGCCAGCAGAACCTGTTCATCTCCCTAAAGGACATCGACCTCATCATCAAGCGGTTTTTCGAACACGCGCCGCTCCTCGAACGGCTGCACATCCGTCCCGGCATGGATTGCGGGTTTCCGCTGTGCAGGTTTACAAATGAACAGATCGCCTGGTTCATGCGATACGGCGGCGAATGCCGCTTCGGCTGCGGCGCGGTGATCGACATCGGCCCGGACATGAGCGTGTGGCCCTGCTTCCCGCTGTCGGCCTTCGGCAAACGGTCCATCTTTGAGTTCAACTCGCTTGCGGAAATGCGAACCCATTACGACGGCCTCACCAAGAAGATCCGCGTCGAACAGGGCGGAATATATCTGGCGTGCGACACCTGCGGGCTTCGCAGGGACGGCAACTGCGCGGGCGGCTGCGTGGCGCATGCGCTTGAGGCCTTCCGTCACGAGCCGAACGTGCGCGCTCAGGAGGTGTACGCATGAGCGATCACGTTTTTGTGTGCCCGCCCAGGGAACCGCTTCTTCGTGCGCTCAAGGACAGAAACGTTGTCGTCGATGCGGCCTCCACCGTGGGCATTGCTGACGCTTTCGGCTTGGCCCGGCGATGCAATGTTGCGGTGCGCTGCGTGCGCGCACGTTTCACCGGGCTTCTCTCAGAAATCAAGCCCGAAACGTCGTGGGAGGGCATTCCGCTCGCGCTCTATGTTGACGGAGTGGGAAGATTCCGCGATCTGGCCCCTCTTCTGCCCGATCTGCGGCGTCTCAATCTCCGCGTGTACGTCCCCGCGTCGACGGCGGAGAATCTGGCGGGCATACGCATCCTCTCGTCACTGGGACTGGCCTCAGCCGCAATCATCGACCGCTTTGCGGACTGGGGCGGCTGCGCGGACCTGTGCACCTACGCGCTGCTGGGCACCACGCCCCATGCGCCGATCGATCCGTTCGCGCGGCTGGCCGAACATTACAATGAAGCGGGCATCAACCGCTTGACAACTGCGATGTTCGAAGACCCGTCGGGCACATTTCACGTGAACGAAAACGGCGCGCTCGCGCGCACCGCGGCCGACCTGGCCAGGGGTGAATTCGTCGCCCCGAGCATCGAGCGGTTTTTTGCCGCCCCTCCCGAGCCTTTGGATTCGGCACTTGGTCTATTGGCACAGAACAGTTCCTGCGCAATCTGCAGCGCCCTGGCGGTATGCCTCGGCACGGTTGCGGATCCCGCGAACTGCCCCAATGAAGCAAAGGAATTCTTTGCCGACCTGCTGGATGCGGTGGAGCAGAGCAAGGATCTGAGCCGCCGGGGACGGCACATGCTATGGCAAACCTGATCGTCAAAGTAACCGAGAAGTGCAATTCCAACTGCGCTTATTGCGACGTGGTGCGAAAGCCCCGCGGGGGCGAGACTATGTCATTTGAAATTCTGGAAATGCTCTTTACAAGAATAAATGAATTCCTTCTTGCCAAGCCCGCGGAAGCGGTCTCGTTCATATGGCACGGCGGCGAACCGCTCCTTCTGGGGCCCGCCTATCTGGAAAAGGCGGCCGCATTGGAACGAACATATTGCCCGTCAACCGCGCCGCGCATCAGGCACTGCATTCAGACCAACCTTACGTGTCTTACCGAGGAGTACATACCTGCACTGCGCGCCCTGCGCATCACGAGCATGGGAACCAGCTACGACCCTCTCCCCAACATTCGGGGACCAGGCGCAACGCCCGATTCCGAATGGTACAGGGAGCGGTTTTTTAACGGGCTTTCGGTGCTCAAGCGGAACGGGTTCACCTGGGGAATAATCTACGTGGTCACGCGCCTGTCGCTCGCCCGGCCGCTCGACCTTTTTTACTACCTTGTCAATCTATGCCCCGGCGGTAATTTCAACCTGAACCCGGTGCTCATCTACGACAACGAGCGCAAAGACCTTGCGGTGACCCCGCGCGAATTCGCGGATTTCCTGGGCGCCCTGTTTCCGGTCTGGTGGAAGCACCAGGGCCGGTATCCGAACGTTCAGCCGCTGCGCCGCATCACCGACAATATTCGGGACAACATCTTCAACCTCGGCTGCTGCGATTCCGGGGAGTGCGCCTACAGCCACGTGAATATCGCGCCGAACGGCGAAACCTCGCAATGCGGCCGCTCAGCGGACTGGGACCTGCTCCCGTACGGCAACATTCAGCAACGATCGCTCGCGGAAATCCTTGCCGACTCGCAGCGCGACGAGCTGGCCCGGCGCAGCGGGGTGCTGCGCGACGGCGAATGCGCCGGGTGCCGCTTCTGGAAACTGTGCCACGGCGGATGCCCGCTGGACGCGTGGTCGCAGCATAAGGGATTTCTTCACAAAAGCGAATGGTGCGATTCCAAACGGATGTTCATAACGGATTACTTTGAACCGATAACCGGCCTGAGGTTCCAGCACCATGGCTCATGAAACAAAAGGAAACGCGTATCCCTGGATTAACCCTGTGGGCGGCCAGGGCGACGCGCTCATGCTCTCCGGCGTGCTCAAGATGGTGCACGACAGGAACCCGAAGCAACGCTACAATCTTATCCGGCGGACCGATTACACCGACATTCTGACCGGGCATCCTGCCATCGCCGATATCGGCCACCCTCCGGCAGACGCTCCCCTCGTTCACATGACCTACTGGAGCCTCGAGACCCTGGGGCCGGGCCCGGCGCGGCCGTTCCAGATTCTGGCCCGCACCTTCGGCCTCACAACGCCCGTGGACGAGCGCCTCTGGATTTCCAATGACGGCACGGAAGACAAACTGCTGACCGATTTTCTGCCGTGGAAAAAAACCAACGTAGCCATCGCGGCATCCTCTGCTTCCCCCAAGAAGGAGATGTCGCTTGACATATGGCGGTCGGTCGCGGCGGCCCTCGCGTCGAGGGACATCGGCATATTTCAGGTGGGAAGGGCGTCGGACCGTCACGTGCGCGGCGCCTACTCGCTCCTCGGGCTCACCACCCCGCGCCAGCTCATCGCGCTGTTAAAACGCATGAACGCAGTGATAACGCTTGACAACTTCGTCATGCACGCCGCGCACTGCGCGGGTGTCCGGGCGGTCGCGATGTGGGGCCCCACCAGCCACGAGGTGTACGGATACGACGAGCAGGTGCACCTCCAAGCGGCCAAGCCCTGCGATCCGACCGACCCGTGCATCGGCCCAGGCAAAGGATCGGTGCCCTATGCTCAGCCGTGCCCGCTCAAGGAGAAACACTGCCTCGATACCATTGATCCGCAGGCGATTATGGCGGCACTTGGTCGGATTCTTCCCGCGAGCTAGAGCGGCGGAATTTCGCCCTTCCACAACCTCCTCCCTCGCCGGTACAAAGCGCACGGTGCCACCCCCATGGTGCATTTGCTTTCCTGGTGAGGAATACGTAGTTTTTCTCTTCTTTACGCACGGGCTTCGGATGCGTCCGCGGCATTTGACGGCCAGGTGGCAAATCGCTTTGAAACTGTGTTGACTCACACCGGCTGATTTGACACAAGGGAATGCATAGCTCGCCCATGCTGTCCTACCTCCTCCAGCAATTGATCAACGGCCTCCAGCTCGGCTCCATCTACGCCCTTATCGCGCTGGGGTACACGCTTGTCTACGGCGTGATCAAGCTCATCAATTTCGCCCACGCCGATATCTTTATGGTGGGCGCGTATGTTGCGTTCTTCGCCGCCTCGTTTTACGCAGGGTCGGCTGCGTTTCCGCCGCAGCTCTGCGTCCTTGTCGGACTGGCGCTGGCGTATCTCATCACGGCCGTCCTGTTCGAGCGGTTCGCGATGCGCAACCTGCCGGTTCTCGGGGGCCTGTTCCGGGTGAAGGCCGCGCAGGTTGCCGCGGAAAACGCGGCGAAACTAGTGTGCATTGCCGCGCTCACCTGCGCGATCGCGCCCGCGCTGCTCGCGATTTCACGCGGTCTCTACTCGCTAAGGCTCGGCCTGCTGTTTTTTCCCCTGCTCGTGCTTTACGTAATGGCAGTTTGCGCCGTGCTCGGCGCCGCCATGGAGCGCATCGCCTACCGGCCGCTGCGCCGCAGGAAGAGGCTCTCGGTGCTCATCACCGCGCTCGGCGTTTCCTACTTCCTCGAGAACTTCTGCTCCCTGCCCATGGTGTTCGAAAACAAGTACCGCGCGTTCCCCGACCTGCTCAAGCGGGTCGACCTCCTGCGCATTCCCGGGCTCGACGTCTCGGTCACCAACATGTTCGTCATCAACATCGCCGTGTGCGGGTTGCTGCTGTTGCTGCTCTGGTTCCTCGTGGAGAAGACGCTGTTGGGAAAACAGATGCGGGCTGTGGCGTTCAACCATGACGCCGCCGCGCTCATGGGCATTGACGTCAACGGAATCATTGCGCTCACCTTTGTGATCGGCCCCGCGCTGGCGGGCGCATCGGGCATTCTTTACGCCATGAACTACGGCGTGCTCCAGTCGCCGTTTCTGGGTTTTGCGCCCGGCATGAAGGCGTTTATCGCCGCGGTCCTCGGCGGCATCGGCAGCCTGCCCGGCGCGGTGATCGGAGCATTTATCATGGGAATATCGGAGGTGTTCGCGAATTCGGTGGATTCGAACCTCGGGTTTGCCGCGGCGTTTATCATATTGATGATCATCCTTCTTGTCAAGCCGACAGGAATTCTGGGGAAAAGTGAGCAGGAAAAAGTGTAAAAATTGCCAATTAAATGACTAAAATTTATTGGGGGAGAGGTATCTCCCCTGGCCTCGCCTCCCCGCCCCGCCTGCAGCTGGGACTGCGGTGTCGCTCGGCACCCCCCTCTCCCGGGTGGCCCCCTTGATGGCGCCGCGAAGAACCATACACCTGTGCGGGGGCACCCACGAGCGAAAGTTGCTAAGTTGAAAAGCAAAGAAAGAACCATTGACTAGTGTGCTGAGGATGCGGAATGGCGCTGTTACAACGTTGACTGAATAGAGATTCTTCTACCGCGCGCCAGGCAGGACTGGAAGGTGCGCCAGAGCGCATTGCCGCCTGACCGCGGCTCAAAGAGCCATTGCGGCAGGCGGCAACGAGGCCGATAGGCCGAGCCTGGAAGGAGGGCCGCCGCGGCGAAGCAGCGGGGACGCCCAAATCTTAAGGTCTATTTACATGCATTTACAAATCGAATCAAAGCCACAACATACGACCAAGGTCCTCCTGATCTTGGGCATATTCATTATCGCCCAAACGGCGCTCGGAATGTTTTCCGGCCACCGCCAGTTCCAGTATTACTCCCGCATCTTCTTTCTCATCGAAATCAACATCATCCTCACGGCGTCGCTCGCGCTTATCAACGGCTTCTCGGGCCAGTTCTCACTCGGGCATGCGGGATTCATGGCCATCGGCGCGTACGCCTCGGCGACGATAACCACCCTGCTGCCGAAGTTGATTTTCGGCACTCCGCTTGCCGCGACGTCTATTGCGGGCCACGCGGTGTTTGTGCTGTCGGTGTTTGCGGGCGGCGCCGCGGCCGGCGCGTTCGGCATTGCCATCGGTTTTCCTTCGCTTCGGCTGCGCGGCGATTACCTTGCCATCGTGACGCTTGCCGCAGGCGAGGTGATCCGGGCCGGGCTTCGCTTCACCGACGTTCTGGGCGGGCCGCGCGGCATTCCCGCCATTCCCGCGTTTTCCGGAGCATTCTACGTGGGCGCGTTCTTTGTTCTTTCGCTCTGGATGATGCGCAACTTCGTGTATTCGCATTTCGGCAGGGCGTGCATTGCCGTGCGCGACAACGAAATCGCGGCTTCCTGCATGGGCGTCAACGCCACGTTCCAGAAGGTGTGCGCTTTTGCGCTCGGCGCCTTTTTCGCGGGCATCGCCGGCGCCTTGTTTGCCCACCTGAGCCGCTACATCAATCCCGACAACTTCGGCTTTCTCAAGACGCTCGACATTCTCATCTTTCTGTACATAGGCGGGCCGCACAGCATCGCGGGCAGCATCGTGGGAGCGGGCATTTTCACCCTCGTACCCGAAGGCCTCCGGCTTGTAAACCTGGAGGCATGGCGCATGGCCATCTACCCGCTCATCCTCATTCTGGTGATGCGGTTCCTGCGTGACGGGATCATGGGCGAGCGCGAGTTTTCGTTCCTTGTGCCGTGGAAATACAAGGAAATGGTGGAAAAAAGGAAATCATGATGCCGCTGTTCACCATAACCGGCCTCACCCGCTACTTCGGCGGCCTGTGCGCCGTGGCGGACTTTAATCTGTCAATGGAGCGCGGCGAGCTTGTTGGGCTCATCGGTCCCAACGGCGCGGGCAAGACTACGGTGTTCAACCTGATCTCGGGCATCTACAAACCGAGCAGGGGCGACATCGTGTTCAACGGCGAGTCGGTGGCGGGCCTCGCGCCGCATGCAGTGAACCGCAAAGGCATTGCAAGGACATTCCAGAACATCCGCCTGTTTCACGACATGTCGATTATCGACAACATCAAGGTGGCGGCACGGCGCCGTACGGGCTACGGCCTTGCCGCGTCGCTGTTCCATCCGCCCCGGTTCTGGACAAGCGAGCACGACCTCGATGCCTGGTGCCGCGACCTGTTGTCCATTTTCGGGCTCGAGGCAAAGGCGGATCTGCGCAGTTCCTCGCTGGCCTACGGTCAGCAGCGCCGCCTGGAGATCGCGCGCGCGATCGCCACCGGGCCGTCGCTGCTGCTGCTCGACGAGCCCGCCGCGGGCATGAACCTCAACGAGGCAAAGGACCTTATCGACACCATCCTGTGGGTCAAGGAACGCTTCGGCCTCACCATGCTCATCATCGAGCACAACATGCACGTGATCATGAAGGTCTCGCAAAGGATCGTTGTTCTTGACTTTGGAGAAACAATAGCGCAGGGCGCGCCCGCCGACGTGCGCAGCGACCCGCGCGTGATCGAGGCCTATCTCGGAAAAGAGGGCGGCCATGCTGCTTGAAGCGGAACACGTCCGCGCCGCCTACGGCTCCATCACCGCGCTCGACGACGTCTCCTTTTCCGTCGACAAGGGACATATTGTCGCCATTGTAGGCGCAAACGGCGCCGGGAAATCGACCATTCTGCGCACCATTTCCGGCCTCCACCGTGCTTCGGCCGGCGCCATTCGCTTCAAAGGAAAAGACATTGCGCGGCTTCCGGCCCACACCATCGCCAGAATGGGCATCGCGCACGTGCCCGAGGGCCGCGGCATTTTCTCCCCACTCACCGTGATGGAAAACCTGGAGGTGGCCGCGTCGGCGGGTCAGCCCAAAGCCGCGTTCGAAACTGCGCTCGCGCACGTGTTCGACCTGTTTCCCAGGCTTAGCGAGCGCGCGAAACAGACCGCGGGCACGCTTTCCGGAGGGGAACAGCAGATGCTCGCCGTGGGACGCGCCCTGGTTTCCGGCGCCGAACTTCTTCTGCTCGACGAGCCTTCCATGGGTCTCTCGCCTTCCCTTGTGTCAAGTATGTTCGAGACGATCCAAAGGATCAACGGCGAGGGCGCCACGATTCTTCTGGTGGAACAGAACGCGCACAAGGCATTGACTATTGCGCATTCCGCCTATGTATTGGAAACCGGGTGCATCGTGCTGAGCGGAAGGGCGGCCGAGATTCGGGACAATCCCAAGGTGATAGCGGCGTATCTGGGCGGATGAAGAGTGTTAAAAATATGGGCGCCCCGCTGCTTCGCAGCGGCGGCCGTCCTTCCGGTCTCGGCCTTCGGCCTCGGGCCGCCTCGGCCCTACGCCGCTGACGCGGCGGGTCCGGGCGGCACCGCGCTCCAGCGCGGCCTCCAGTCCTGCCTGGCGCGCGGCAGAGGAAATCTATTCTGTAAACTCATTCAATCTACGCTGTTCGGTATATTTAGGGTGATTGGCAATTATCCCTCTTTGAGCTATCAACTATCGGGATGTATTTCCTTCTCTTAATCCTGTTGATGGCAGCCCGCACAAGTGTTAAAACCAACCTAAGATCCAACATGGACAGCGACGAATGCAGATTGTAGTTTGATATCCAAGCCCACTTCCAAGTCATTTTGTTTGGGTCAGCCCAATCCTTTCAAGAGCAAATCAATCAAATAAAATCAGCTTACTTCACAAAGGAGAAGCCATGAACGAGCAGCAGACCGTCCCTTCTTTTCCCTTTGCAAGGCTTGCCATTCCCCACCCGGCCTCGTCGGACCGGCTCACATGCTTTTTCAGGATATTCTGCGCCATACCGGTGGCGATCATCCTGGTCCTTCTGGTCGGGTTCACCTCGAAAAACGGACACTGGGCGGGGCCGGGAATACTGCTCCTTCCCACGGTGCTCGCCATTCTGTTCAGGAGAAAATATCCCCGCTGGTGGTTCGACTGGAACGTGTCACTCACGAAATTCTCCACAAGGATCGGCGCCTATCTCCTGATACTGCGCGATGAGTATCCGGCGCTTGCGGAAGACCAGTCCGTCAACATCGAACTGCGTTATCCGACGCTGCGCAGGAATTGTCGCGGGGGATGCCGCTGGTGAAATGGTTCCTTGCCATCCCGCACATTTTCATCCTTGTCTTCCTGGGCATTTCCGTTGTGTTCGTAACGATCATCGCATGGTTCGCCATTCTCTTCACCGGGAAATATCCGGCGGGGATGCACGAGTTTGTGGTGGGCGTGCTCCGGTGGTCGCTGCGGGTGAACGCGTACGCGTTCCTGCTGATCACGGATGAGTATCCGCCGTTCAGGTTGTCGGAATAACTATTACACGCAGTAATAGAAGTCGAGGGGGATGGGCGTTCCCCCGCTTTGCGGGGTCGGTTCTCCTCCGGGCTCGGCTGTTCGCCTCGTTGCCGGACCGCCCCGAAGCCGCGTTGCGGCGGGGCACCCCGTCGGGTGCTTCCAAGGGTCGTCGGCCGGCAATCCCGCTTCGGCGGGACCACTCCGTCGCCCCTAACGCGCGGTAGCCGGAATCTATTCCGTCAAGTAGTTCTTCTTGCGCAATTTCGCATGCGCTGAAGATCCGCGGTCAATTGCCAAACGTCAACGTTGCCGGTGATTGCTTCACTTCACTCGCATCTATCGCCTTCAATCCACATTCCTCAATCCACAATTCCCCGTGGGTGCCGCCACAACAATGCATGGTCTTGCAGCTGCTTTGTCAAGGCGGACACCCAGGAGGGGGTAGCGGAGGTATTTGAGGACGAAGTCCGAGGAGACCGGAGCGAGGGGGAGCCTTCCCCCTTATAAATATTGTCACATTTTATTATAGTTCCTGTATCCACAACGGCCTGTACCCGTCGTACAGTCCTTCCTTATAGTTAAGCATCACGATCTCGGTCTTCTGCCCGCGCTTGATGTTTACGATGAACCGGTCGATGGTCTCCCGCGAGATAAAAAGCCCCTTGCCGTGCTCGTCGAGCAGGCCCACCGACATGCCGTTGTCGCCCTTGGTGGCGTTGCGCTCGAGCCAGTACAGAACTTCCTCTTTTGTCAACATGCCTTTCTGGTCGCACACCGTGACGCCGGCCTTTTCTTCGTCCGCGCCCCACTCGATGAGGATCTCCTCCTCGGGGGAAAGGGTCACCTCCTGCGGCCACGATTCCTTGCTGTCGCCCCGCTCGTGCTTCGCGCCGTAGTACACCGCGTTCACGATGATCTCGTTGAGCACCTGACGGAACTTCCGCCGGTGCCTGAGGTCCGGCATTTCGGCGACGATGCTCTGGATGACGCCCTCGATGTCGTTGGTGCTCCGGACCGTGGTCCGCTTCACCGGGCCGCGCACATAGCGGTCGAGGCCGAACACTTCCTCCGAGAGGATGTTCTTGACAAGCAGCAGCACCTCGTCGAAATTGAACGGGGTCGTCTTGGTGATGATATTGCCGATGTTGTAATGTTTCGCCATGTACAGGTAGTCGCGCACGTCGTAGGCCGTGATGAGCGCGCTCTTGAGCGAAGGGTACAGCCGCCGGGCCTCCTTGATGAGCTCGAACCCCTTCATGCCGGGCATGTTGATGTCCGACAGGAGCAGGTCGAACGTTTCCTTCGAAAGGAGCGAGAGCGCCTCCTTGGCGTTGAGCGCGGTGCTCACCGTGTAGCCTTCGTCAACCAGATATTCCGACAGGACGTCGAGGAAATCGGCCTCGTCGTCAACCAGCAGCAGTTTTTCTTTCATACACCTTTCTCTTCCCCGAGGGGAGCCGGACAAAAAAGGACGTGCTGCCGGGCTCGGAGGAGCACCAGATCTCGCCTCCCGAATCCTGGATAATCTTGTAGGAAACGGCGAGTCCGAGGCCGGCGCCCTTGCCCGGTTCCTTGGTGGTGAAGAACGGATCGAAAATCTTGTCCTTGACCGCGGCGTCTATCCCGCAGCCGGTGTCGTGGATTTCGACGAGCACCGTCGACTGCTCCTCTAGCGAACTTGTGAGCCTGAGCACGCCCTTGCCGGACATGGCGTCGGCCGCGTTGAGAATGAGGTTGAGGAATATCTGGACAAAACGGGAGCGGTCGCCGTACACCACAAGCCCCGTCTGGTAGTTTTTTTCAACCTTGATGTCGTCGAAAATGCTCTGGTACTCCACGTGGGTGAGCGTCTCGTCGAGCACCTCGTCCACTTTGTGAAGCGCCTGCTGCACGGCCTTGTACCGGGTGAAGTCGAGCATGCTGTTGAGGATCGACGCGCAGCGGTTGACCTGGCCGTCGATGGATTCGAAGTTCTTTAAGGCCCACTCCCGGTCCCACTCGCTCTTCTTGAGCGCCATCTGCGACCGGGCGCTGATGATCGACAGCGGGTTGCGCAGCTCGTGGGCGATGCCCGACAGCATGGTGCCCACGGTCGCGAGCTTTTCCGACCTGTAAAGCTGGGCTGTGGTGTTCTCCTGGTCGGTGATGTCGTTGATGAGCATGAGCAGCCCGATGGGATCGTGCGCATTGTCGTTCATGCGGTACGTGGCGATTTCCAGCACCGACTCGTCCACGGTTATCTTCTTCATGTCGTGCAGCCGCCACGGGCCCGCAATCCTTTTGAGCGCGTTTTCCACGAACCGGGACACTTTTTCCGGAAACACCCGGCGGTACGGTTCGCCCAGCATGTCGCCCTGGGAAAGCCTGAGGAGACGCCGGGCGTATTCGTTGATGAGGAATATGTTTCCCCCGGTATCGATCACCACGAGCCCGGACGTGATGGACCCGGTGATATTCGAGTTGAACTCCCTCCCGTGCTCGATCACGCGGTTGCGAAGGTTCATCTCCTTGTGGAGAAGATCCTTGTCGTCGGCCTGCTGCTGGTACGCGCGCACGACGGTGTCGAGGCCGGCGGAAAGATACAACCGGTCTATTCTGCTCGTGGCCAGGCCGCTTGCCACCTCGTGCGCGTACACGCGCTCGAGCGTGCCTTCGTCGAGCGCGCGCTTGAGCCCCGCGGAGATGATTGACGGATCGTAAATAAACACGGCGATGGGCGCTCCGCCGCTCGCGAAGTACAGGCGCTCCATGTCTTCGGCATACGCGTCGCCGATGGCCTCCTGGCTCACCAGAACCGCGGCGAACGGAACCTTTGCGTCGAGGATGGAAGGAATGTCCTGCACCGGCACCGGCGTGTACCCGCGCGACACAAGCTGACCCGCGAGGTCGGCGTTGTCGATGTCGATAAGAATGATGTTGGCAATGTTCATGCACCGTGTCCATCCGCCGGAAAGCAGGGTCCCCGGCTTCAGCGTGCCTTTTTCAGCGTCTCGTACCTGTATTCCGCTGCGTCAATAAGCCACATGGGGTCCTTGTAGCTTCCATAGCGCACCCGGTCAATAAAATACGACGGGGTAAGGTTGATGCCATTGACCCCCGCCTCGAGCGTGGAGGCCTTTACCGTTGAGTCCGTTTCGGGCGCGTTTATTTTTCTCTTGAACTCCCCGTGCGATATCCCGAGGCTGTCGGCAACGATGTAAATGAGTTCCTCGCTCACGCGGACCTTGGTCTTTGCAAGCGCGATAAAGAAATCCCAGAACCTGCCCATAGAGTTCGCCGCAACGAGGGACCGGTTTGCAAACCCGTTGCCGAGCGGCTTCACCATGAGCCTTGCCTTGCCGGCAAGCGCGCCCGAGGTGACGGCGTCGTACATCTCGTGCGTCACAAAGTGGCAGATGGGGCACGTTGCACTCACGTATCCCGCGATAAGGATCGGCGCGCGCCTGTCGCCGGCAATGGCATAGCCGGCCGTGTCGATGACGCCCTTTCGCGTGGAGGTGAGGCTTTCGATGCGCTTGTCGGCCTCAACGAATATCGTCGACGGCGCGGTTGCCCGCACGACCAGCCATTTGACAAACGCATGGAGCCTCGGGGCAACCGGGCACGGCGTTTTCCGGCTCAGGCAGGAGGCGAGCGTTCCGCGGCAGCATTCCTTGACGTACAGGGCGTTATCGATCGAGTCGAGGAGGTGGGTCTGCTCCAGGGTGAGCGTGTCCGGGAGGGGCGCTTTCTGTTCGAACCCGTGCGCCGGCGCCCACGCAAGAGCGGCGGCAAGCGCCCCGGCGGCAATTGACATCATGCGAATCGTCATGGTCAGCGCCCCGTCATCACTTTCAGAAGGTCCGGCACGCGGCCCAGGTCGTTGTACGTAACATACAGAAACAGCATGACAAAAAACGCGAGCGCGGCCCGGTTGACAATGGACTGGGCCCGCACCGACAGCGGCCTGCGGCGAATCGCCTCGAGGAGCAGAAACAGGAGCAGGCCGCCGTCGGTGATCACCAGCGGCAGCAGGTTCAGCACCGCAAGGTTGATGCCGATAAGGGCCATGAGCTTGACGATCTCAACCGGCCCGGCCATGGCCACGATGCCGATCCACTGGACGATGCCCACGGGCCCGGTGAGCTCTTTGGCGGACACCTTCTGCGTGGAAAGCATGCCCAGAACCTGGAACACCAGCGTGGTGTTCTCCCACGTCGCCGAAAGCATCTTCCGCGCCGCGGCGATCGGGCCGTAGCGCACCTTGACAGAAGCGGAATTGCCCCGCACCACGCCGATCTGACGCGTCCCCGCGTCGGGGCGGAACGCGGGCGCCACGAGAAGCCGAACCGTGCCTGCGCCGCGCTTCACCACGAATTGCAGGGGACCCCGCGTGCTGTCGAAATGCATCACCCGCTGCGTGAGCTGGCCCCACGAGACGATTGTGCTTCCGTCAATTGCCACCACCGTATCGCCCGCCTTGAAGCCGGCCGCTGCGGCGGGCGTTCCGTCCTTTACGTAGCCGATCACGGGCGTGTACACGGGGAACAGCCCGCCCGTGGGGTCCTTGGGGAGCCCCCTGCCGCGCCATTCCGGCATGTCAAGCACCGCGGCACGCGGCGCGCCGCCGCGCACGAAAGCGATGTCGTACCGCGCTTCGCGCAGGGCAAGCGCCCGTTCAACGTCCTCCCAGGTGCGCACGGATTTCCCGTTCATGGCGACAATACTGTCTCCCGCCAGAAACCCGGCCTTCCACGCGGCGGAGCTGTCGGTGACCGTGCCTATCAAGGGCCGCTTGAGGTACAGGGGCTCGTTGACGCCAACGGCAAACGCAGCATACAGGCACAGCATTGCGAAAAGGTAATTCGCGGCGGGCCCGGAAATCGCCACCACGGCGCGCTGCCATTTGGGCTTCGAGGTGAAATCGCCGGGTTCCACCACCGGCTTATCTTCCGGATGTTCGCCGGACATGGCCACAAACCCGCCGAAGGGGATCAACCCGATGCGGTAATCGGTCCCGCCCACGGTCCTGGAATAGAGCGGCTTGCCGAATCCTATGGAAAAGGTGAGCACGCGAATGCCGAAACGCTTGGCAGCCGCGAAATGTCCCACTTCATGGACAAGGACAAGTATTCCCAGCACTGCGAGGCCGACGGCCAAGAACAGCGCGACGATCGCCGCCGATTGGATGAGATGAATCATGGTATGCCGCTTTCCCCGTGCCTTTTTAGGCTCTCGTGATGTTTGAAATCGTCTTCGCCGCGAATTCCCTGGCCGCCCGGTCTGCTTTCTCGACGGCCTCCAGGGACGTCGCGGGCGCGGGTGCATGGCTGTCCATTGCAGCGCGCAGCACATACGCGATCCGGTCGAAGCGAAGTCCGTTGTCGAGAAACGCGGCGACTGCTACCTCGTTGGCCGCGTTGAGCACCGCGGGCATGGTGCCGCCGATTCTCCCCGCGTCAAGACACAGCCGCAGGCACGGAAACCGCTCGTAGTCAGGCTCGAAAAACGAAAGCTCGCGGATTGCCGCAAGGTCAAGACGCTTCGCCGCGGACGGCAGGCGCTCAGGGTACGACAGCGCGTACTGTATCGGCAGCTCCATGTCGGGAACGCCCATCTGCGCCATCACCGCCCCGTCGTGGAATTCCACCATGGAATGGACAACCGACTGCGGATGGATCACTACGCGCAGGCGGTCGTAGGGCATGGCGAAGAGATGGTGCGCTTCGATCACCTCGAACCCCTTGTTGACGAGCGTCGCCGCGTCGATGGTGATCTTTTTCCCCATGCTCCATGTGGGATGGTTGAGCGCGTCGGCCGGCCTGATGTCTCTGAATTTGTCAAGAGGCAGTGTCCTAAACGGCCCGCCCGATGCCGTGAGGATAATCGACTCCACGGCCGCGCGGTCCGCGCCCGCACAACACTGGAGAATGGCGCTGTGCTCGCTGTCGACCGGAACGATGGTGCCGTGCCCGTCCCGGAGAAGCGCCGCAATGCAGTCGCCGCCGATCACAAGACTTTCCTTGTTGGCAAGCGCGACGCGCTTGTTTTTCCCGAGCGCCGCCATGGTGGCGCGCAGACCCACGGCGCCCACGAGCGCGTTGAGCAGAATGTCGAACTCGGTTTCCGCCACCAGTTTTTCGAGACCGGATTCGCCGGTGAATACGCGGACACCCGGACCGAAGCGATTGTCAAGGCTGCCTCCTGCCGCGGTCGACGAAACGCACACGGATTTCGGCCTGAACTCTTCGGCAAGGGAAACGAGTTTGTCAACGCTGTTGTTTGCCGAAAGGCCCGCGATTTCGAACCTGTCCGGAAACCGCCGAATGCAGTTGCAGGCGCTGGTGCCTATGGAGCCGGTGGCGCCGAGAAGGACTATTTTGATGCGGTTCATCTGTTGAAAATTCCTGTCGCCAAGAGACCTATTTCACCGGTGAGTACGAATGGCCGCGACTTGACCGATGCAAAATTAGCGCGGCGAACGACGAATCACGGCCCGGTGCCCAGTTCCCCCACTACCCGTATCTTCGAGTCGGCGCCTTTGCTGAGCCAGGCGAATCTCGTTTGCCAACCCTCCGGCGCCGCATGCTTGATCGAAGGGTCCGTCTTGTATTCATAAAGCAGGTGGAGCCTGTAGAGTCTCAGGCCGAGTTCGGATGCGCATTCAAATCCGTGCTCGGGTTTATTTTCCCAGTATTTGACTTCCTGGATTTTGCCTATTTTTGTCAGGTCGGCGCATTGTTTCTGTCTGCTGACCCATTCGGCACGTGTACCTCGCCCGACAAATGCGGAACCGGCATTTCCACTGTTGCAGGTAATGGATACATCTCCTACAAAATCATAGGCCTTCTCAAATTCTTTGTTTTGCAGGAGGCGAAGATATTCGTCTATGGTCTTGACATCGTCGTTGGAGGCGAAAGCAAGGAGAAACAGCCCGAGCGTGGGAACCGCCACGAACACGCTCCCGAAACGGTCAAGGAGACCGCCGTGTCCCGGAAGTATGTCTGATGCGTTCTTGGTCCCAAAGTACCGCTTCATGAGTGAGACGAAAAGGTCGCCCACCTGCGCAAACACTCCGAGAATAAGACCCATGGGAAGGCCAATGTACCAGGGATATGCCGGATTTCGCAGGAAGATCCACAGCACTGAACAAAGGACAAACGCGGTGATGAATCCGGCAATGCTACCTTCAACTGTTTTGTTGGGGCTTATGTTGCTGTAGTGGTGTTTGCCCCATGCGCTTCCGACAAAATAGGCCATGGTGTCGCACATGAGCACCGAACCGATGACAATGGCGACCCCGGTGCGGGACAGCATTTCCTGCGGAAAGGACTTGAAGAACGACTGGAAATCCGGGTCGAACAGGTACAGGACGGAGACTCCCGCTATGTAAAGAAAGACTGCTGCGGAAAACGACAGGCTTGCACGGCGCCAGCGGCCCGAGTTCCTTTTTCCCCAGACGATCGCCTCGAACGCCACGATAAGGAGCAGGATGAATATAAGGAACCGAAGGTGGATCGTAGGACTGAAGAGGCCCCAGACGAGCACGGTGCCGAGCCAGACAAGGCACAGCCAGAAACCGTTTCTGGGGAACAGAAGCGAAAGCATCCGGTTATACTCGGAACCTCCCAGCACTATAACGACGATGGTGACAATGATACCTGGGACCACCGGTTGCGGGGTCCCCGGGATAAGCGAAAGATTCGAATTGATTATCCACCAGCCCACGGGAATGGCGGGAATCGCAAAGAGGAGACGGCGGTACAGGTTGGCCCGGTCGATCATGAGCCCTCCTTCACCTTGCCGAACCTTCGTTCGCGTTTGTTAAAGTCCTCGATCGCGGTCACAAGGCATTGCTTGTCGAAATCGGGCCACAAAACGTCCGTGAAATACAGCTCCGCGTAGGCCGACTGCCATAACAGGAAATTGCTGGTCCGCTTCTCCCCGCCGGTCCGGATGATAAGGTCGGGGTCAGGGAAATCGGCCGTGAAAAGCAGGCTCCTGAACGATTCTTCGGTCAGCCCGTCGATAACCGACGGATTGGCAAGCGCCGAACGCGCGAATTTTTTAACGCCCAGAACGATCTCGGCGCGTCCGCCGTAGCTCACCGCGAGCACCAGATTGAGCCCGGTGTTCCCCTTTGTGGCCTCGATTCCGTCGAGCAGCTCCTTGCGCGTCTTGGGCGGGAGCCTGGAAAGGTCGCCGATTGCGTGAAGCCTCACATTGTTCTTGTTGAGCTCTCGTATCTCGCGCCGTGTCATTTCCACGAGAAGGTCCATAAGCAGGGAAACCTCCTGGCGAGGCCTTCCCCAGTTTTCCGCAGAAAAAACATAGATGGTGAGGTAGCTTACGCCGAGCTCGCCGCAGGCCCGGACAATGGCGCGCGTGGCATCGGTCCCGGCCCGATGGCCCGCCGTGCGAGGAAGGCCGCGCGACTTGGCCCAGCGGCCGTTGCCGTCCAGGATGATGCCGATGTGCGCGGGAACGTTCATACCTGCCGTCGTTCGCGTGGAAGATGTTGCCCGGAAAGAAGTTGCTCGGGGAATATGGTCAAGAAAATATATATTCCGATTGACGCAAGGTGAACCAAAAAGCTCCTGCTTTCTCTTGATAATACAAGAATGATCGGAGAAAAAGATATATTTTATGATCGTAGCGCAAAGGAGCGTGCCCATGACCGTTGAAATAACCAGACCGAAGAAAACCGAGTTGCGCAAGAAAGGCGCCTTGTCGTGGCCGATCTGGGAAAAAGAGGTGTCCCGCTTCAACTGGTTTTACGAGCAGACCGAGGAATGCTACGTGCTCGAGGGAAAAGCCGTTGTCAGGACAAAGGACGGCCAGCAGTTCGAGTTCGGCAAAGGCGATTTCGTGCGGTTTCCCAAGGGCCTCGAATGCGAGTGGGAAGTCAAGGAGCCGATCAAGAAACACTACACCTTCAAATAAGAGCGAGCTGTGCGCCCTGCGGCTTTCGCCCGCCAACCATGCCGCAGACTCGACAAAAGTTCCCTTGTCCGGCGGTCTGGGCATAATCCGGCACAGTAACAAGCCGATCGAAAAACCTACGCATGTTTCCAATCCGCGACGACAACCCGACCATTCACAAGGCGGTCGTCACATTTCTTATCATATTAATAAATGTGCTGGTCTGGATTTTTGTCCAGGGCGCAGGCTTTAACCCCGCGCTCGCCAAATCCTTGTGCCACTACGGGCTTGTGCCGGGCGAACTGCTCGGCCTTGTTCCCCCCGGCACCGAAGTTCCGCTGGGCGGCGGGCTCGCCTGCGTGGTCGAAGACACCCACAACTGGTATACCGCAATCACCCACATGTTCATGCACGGCGGCTGGTTCCACGTCATAGGCAACATGTGGTTCCTTGCCATATTCGGTGACAACGTTGAAGATTCCATGGGATCGATCAGGTTCGTGTTCTTCTACCTTTTGTGCGGGCTGGCCGCCGCCGCCACGCAGATGGTGCTTGACCCTCAGAGCGCAATCCCCATGGTGGGCGCGTCGGGCGCAATAGGCGGGGTCATGGGCGCCTATGTGGTGCTGTATCCGCGCGCGCCCATTCACATGCTCGTGTTTCTCGGATTCTTCATCACCAAGATTATCGTGCCCGCGTATTTCATGCTCGGCTACTGGTTCCTGCTTCAGTTGTTGGGCGTGCTCCCGGCCCTCGGCGGAAACAGCGGAGGCGTGGCCGTGGGCGCGCATGTGGGCGGATTCCTTGCCGGCGTGATACTGATCTTCTTTTTCAGGCGCATGGATCGGGTGAGGGAGAAACGGGCGCTCAGGGTTTGGCGCGGGTGGAAAAATAGATAAAGAGTAGAGTACAGATCTGGGCGTTCCCCCGCTTTGCGGGGTCGGTCCACCCCTTCGGGTGCTTCGAGGCGTCGTCCCAGCGGGCTCGGCTGATCGCCTCGTTGCCGCCTGCCACAATGGCCTTCGGCCGTGGTCAGGCGGCAATTCGCTTTTGCTCACCCTCCGGTCCACCTAACGCGCGCCAACTGGAGTTTACTCTGTCAAGAGATGTTTCTTGCGCCATCCGAGATCAACTTGGATCGACACAACTGAATTCTCTTTTGTCAGGCAGATGTTGATTGTGGAACAATACTGATGCCACGCGCCAGGTTGGACTGAAGGGTGCGCCAGAGCGCATTGCCGGCCGACCCTCGCCGCAGGCGACTAGGGCGGTCCGGCAACGAGGCGAATAGCCGAGCGCGAAAGGAGAACCGCCGCCGTCTTCGGCGAGGCGCCCAGATCTTCTCTTGACTTTTGAGACAGGCTGGACATTTTTACCGCCACATATCCAGAAACCTGTCCAAGTCGGAAATGCGAATCTTCTTCTGCACGATCACGTTTGTGCGCGAGCCGGAGTCGTTCCTGATTTGAGTGGTCACGGGCAGCGTGTCCTTGGGCGCTGCAGGCGTCGCCGCACTTGCCTTCGCCAAGGGCTTCTCCCACGGCAAAGGGGCCCGCAGGCCCGTGTCCGCATGCTGGGCCGTGGCTGCTGAAACCAGCGCCGCCAGAATAAGTCCCGCAATTCCCGCGCGCATGCCGACCCCCCGTCATCAATCTTTCCGGTTCCACAATATAGTATACTCCAACCCGCCAGCACAGTCAAGTGACCACCGATCTTTCCGTTTTCTGCTGGAAAACGGCTCTTGAAGAAAGGCCCCCAAGACGCCCGAAATCGGCCTTGAACTATTTTAGTCCTGCCGTCCGCAGCCTCACCCCGGTTTTTCGTCGTCGCGGACGACCATGAACCCCCCGGAGCAAACGGTTCCCATGACACGAGCGCCGGTTCCGCGCCTTTCTGGCCCCTTTTCCCGGCTCACCTCGATCCGGGCGGTCACCGATGTGCTCGACGCCGCGCGCATGCCCGCGGTGCGGCGGGGATTTGCAAATATCAAGAAACTCGCCATGGAGGCCCGGGCGCGGCTGCGGGGCAGGGCGTTCTTCTGCAACGCGCTGCAGGGAAGGTCCGCGTACAACATCAGCGTCAACTGCGACATGACGGTGTCGTGCAACTGCCAGGACGATTACGGCGAAGGCCTCCTGGGAGACATGGCGCGGGATTCATTCGAGGCGGTGTACTGGGGGCCGGTTGCGAACGGCTTTCGCGCGGCAATGGCGCGCGGCGTTCTGCCCCTGCGGACGTGCAGCCGCTGCGTGGAACTGCGCACTATAGACAAATCGGAAGCCCGCGCCATGCTCGGCCGCCGCGCACCGGCGCCCGAAGGCATCATGGTGGAAAACACCTCAAACTGCAACCTCGACTGCATCGCCTGCAACCGCAGGAGCATCGCCCGGTCGAGGCGCAGGACCAGAATGTCGCTCGACGACGTCCGTAAAATAGCCGAGACCCTGCGCATCCTTGGAATAAAGCGAGTCCATTATTTCAAGTACGGCGAGACATTCCTCTCCCCCGCCATCCGTGAAGAACTCGCCGTCATCAGGGAAACAAATCCGGGCATCATCATCACCATCTCGACCAACGGCGCCTTTATCGACTCGCAGGACAAACGCGAAGCAGCGCTGCTCGCCGACCATATCTACTTTTCTATCGACGGCGTTTCCGACGAGACCCTGTCCCATTACCAGCGCGGCGGCTCGTTTGAAAAAGCGTATGCAAACCTCAGGGAAGTCGTGCGGCTCCGCAACGAAAAGGGCCGCGCGCTGCCCTTCATAGAATGGAAATATGTCTTATTCAACTGGAACGACCGGCCCGAATTCCTTGCCGCAGCCAGGGACCTTGCGGCAAAGGCGGGCGTCGACGTTATTTCCTTCTGCCCCACCAACGCCCCGTATTACGGGAAATCCTGGCGGTTCTATTATTCGCCGTTTTTCAGAAAGGAAACGGTCCGTCGATGGAATGTTCGGGAGATACGGTTTTCGCGCACCGAACGGCCGTGATAATAAAGCCCCGATTCGGTTGCAGAGTATTGAGATCCGCAATCCGGATTCCACAGGCAGGTTAAGCGCATCGTGAGCGGAAGGAAAAGAATACCATGACCATTGAATTGACCATACTTGTTCTAAGCGTAATTCTGGGAATAATCCATCTCGTCATGGCGTCACATTTTGCCAGTTTTCAACGTGGCTATAAATGGGCTGCAAGCAACAGAGACAAAATTGTTTCGCCATTGTCCGGCATTGCAGGTCGATTGGAAAGAATTGCAATTAATTATTTGGAAACATTCCCGTTTTTTGCAACAGTAGTAATAATTGCACAGGTAACCGGACATCATAATTCAATAATAATTTGGGGTACATATTTTTATTTGACTGGAAGAATTGCTTACGCAATACTATATGCAATTGGAATCCCATTGTTGCGTTCTCTGATTTGGAATGTTGCAACAATAGGAATATTTATGGTACTCATTGGAATATTCATATAAAACCAATTCGAAATATCAGAAGTAAATCAAGGCAAGCAAGACAAATTGAAGAACCCCGCAGCAAGCTGCGAGGAATCCAGAATCTACAACTCACCCCTTAATCCACTCTCTTGTGCCCCTTCGGGCATCCCTGAAGAGGGAAAAGAGAGGGGAAACACCCCGTCGGGTGCTTCGAAGCGTCGCCGAGCGAAGCGAGTAGGGGTGAGTTAAAGTCGAAGCAAGCTTCGAGGAATTAGACCCACTGTGATTAAAAACAGCAGACAATTCTCGTAAAACATCGCCGGTCAATATTATAACCGCCTTGGATTTCCATGTCGGGTTTTGTCTTCCTGCATTTTTTGCTTCCTATGCCGGTCAACACGCCGCCGCCTACCATCATCGGTATTGCCAGTCCGATGCAAACCACTCCTGAAACAATTCCGGTGATCTGGGAATTCATTTCCGCATCCGTCATGCCGGCCTGCTCACCTCTGTTGACACCAGTATGATACCGGTTACAAGGGATGCAGCACCTACGCAGAGCAGCACGATTCCTCCGGCTTTCATGGCGCAAAAATTGGTCGGTTTGCCGCCGGCATCATCGCGGGAGGGGATGTCCACGGTTATTTCTTGCCCCGATGCGGCAGCTATCAGCATGGTTGACAGAAAAAATGAGGCCATTGTCTTCTTCATTTTACAGGCTCCCTTCAATACCTGATGGGCAATTTGATTTTTCTTGAGCGGCGGACAAATGAGGGGATTCCGAGGCTTTACCCTCGGAATCTTGACCGGCTTCAAGAAAAAATATAGGTATCCCCGCCTCCAATTGTCAACCCTGAGAATACAGGTCTCGTGGCTTTACCCTTCGGGTCCCTCTTTAGGGATGCTCAAGGGGCACACTTCCAAGGGTCGCAGCCCGAAGGTTAAGAAGGGTATGCCTCATCTGCTCGGATGTTAAAGAAACACTCTGCCACAAAAAGAACATTTTAGAATACGCAAGTGCTTAAAATCATTGTAACTTGTTGTTTTTACGTGAACCGATGTAAACAAACAGTGTACGCATATTATTTTTTCCGCGTATGCATCGGGTGAATTTGCTGTATATTAGGTTGTTGGTACCTCGATGGTTCAAAAAGGATTTCCACTGTTTATGAAATCAGTCTTCGAATATATCGACTATCGCCGGTTTCTCAAAGACTTCTACGACGATGCGAAGAAGACCAGGAAATACTTTTCCTACCGGTTCTTCGCGCTGCGCGCCGGGGTCAATGCTCCCATTCTTCTCAAGATGGTCATTGACGGCAAAAGAAACCTGAGCAGCAAGACAATCGACAAATTTGTCAAAGGCGTTGGTCTCAAAGAGAAAGAAGCGGTATTTTTCCGCAACCTCGTCCATTTCAACCAGGCAAAATCGTCCCTTGAAAAACAGGAATATTACCGTGTGCTCAAGTCCATGTCCGACCAGGTGTCCCAGCACGTCATGGAAGATGATCATTTCGATTATTACGACAAATGGTATGTGAGCGCCCTCCGTGAGGGGATCTGCCAGCACGATTACAACGACGACTGGGACCTGGTGGCGAAAAGCGTTCATCCGGAAATATCCCCCGACGATGCGCAGAAGGCCGTGGCGTGGCTCCTTGCCCATGATCTCCTTAAAAAACAGAAGAACGGCAGATACGAGCAGACCCACAAGGCAATCACCACGCGTTCCGAAGTGAAGTCGATGGTCGTCAGAAATTTCAACCGCGTGATGATACGCCTTGCCGAGCGGTCGCTGGATGATGTGCCGGTACAGGAACGGTATGCGTCCGGGATTACCGTCGGGTGTACGAAGGAAGCGTATGATATGATTGTGGCGGAGATGGAAGGGTTCCGGGATCGTGTCGTCAAGATCGTTGATTCTCTTGACACAAGCGACGACGTGTATCAGTTGAACATGCAGATGTTTCCCTTGATGCGTTCGCCGCGAACCAAGGACAATCGCCCATCATGAAACAACTATGTCTGGCTGTTCTCCTGGCAAGTCTGTTGCTTTTTGTTAAGTGCGGCACGTCACCCATCATGGCGGCAGGTTCAAGCACAACCGGCAATGCAAAGGTTTCCGGCAGCGTCGTTGATGGTCAGGGAAACCCTGCGGCAGGGGTGACGTTGTATTTGCGTACTTTCAGAATTACCCCGCGGGGCGACAGCATCATGGAAAACAGAAGTGTTAAAACCGTTGCAAACGGCTCGTATCGGTTCGACAGCGTCGCGGCAGGAGATTATGCGCTGTATTGCAATGATTCGGCCAGCGCACGGTCCGCGATCCTGCAGAAAATCGTTCTTGCAGGCGACTCTGCTTCCATGATTGCCGATCTTGTTGTCAACCACGAAGCTGTTGTAAAGGGCAGAATCGTCTCTTCAGCCAAGTCCGATTTGCAAACCATGCGGATCGTGGTGCCGGGCATGGGAATCACCTTCTATCCCGACAGCCAGGGGAATTACGCACTGCTCGCCGCGCCGCATTCGGCGTACGACATCGCCTTTATCAGCGGCTCCTTCGCGGATTTTCTCCACGTGGACCTGTCGGCCGATCTCGGCGATACTGTTTTTGTCAACGATGTGCAGTTTGCCAAAGCGGTTTCCGAGGCGCAGGGTGTGGAGAATTATTATCCCAGCTCACTCAGCAGTTCCTTTATCGTGGTTCCGGTCGAAGCGCAGGCCCAGGCGCTTCTGTTCGACGATTTCGAAAGCCCTCTTGTCGGCGGGGTCGCGCGCAACGCCATCTACGACAAGCTGCCGTTGCCGGGCGGCGCCGGAAGCGGTGAGTGGGTCGTGCGGCCGAATGCCAACGGCCACATTGTTTCACCCGCCGTATTCCCCTCGGATTTTGACAGTTGTATTGTCACCGACGGCGCATTTCACGGAAAATCCATGAGGATTTTCATCTATTTCAACCAGGGACAACCTCCGACCGGCGGCATCGGCGTTGACATTTGCACGCCACGCGTTTACTACGACCTTTCCAAAATGACCGAATTCAGCTTTTACGCAAAAGGCTCGGGACGCCACAGGGTGGTGTTTCATACCGACACGGTGGAATACGGCGAAGGAGAATTCATTTACGAATTCACGATTCCGGCTGATTGGCAGAGGATTTCGATAAAGAATACCGACCTGGTGGCGAACCCGGGTTCCCAGACCGCAACGCGCGGCGTCACATGGCAGAGCGCGTCGCGCGGCGTGACCTCGATATCGTTCTTTGCCTTGACTAGACGACACTTTGTATATGGACGACATGTATATGTTCGGCATTACCGCGGCCGATATGGTGGTGACCTCGCCGGGGAATCAAATGCCGTAACAGAAACGAGAACGCGCGGTCGTTATGGCGGATCGCCCTCTCCTCCTTTCAGATTTCAGATTCGCAAAAGGTTTGCTCTCAATGTAAACATTGCATTGATGATGATACCAACATTGGCACTTAACTCATTTAATATCAATATGATTATGTAAACAAGAAGTATACGGTATTTTATCTTGCCAGAGTGTTTTTCAGCAAAAACAGGGTAAATTTATGGAGGCAGGGAAAAAGGAAAAACCCGAAGATCTCATGTATCCACCGGAAAAGGCGGCAGAAAATGGGTGAAATAAGAGAAAGAATGATTCAGCGGGCAATGATGCAGTACGGGGCCATTTGTCCTCTTCAGGACAAAGCATCTTTTTCCGATTGCTTCACCTGCGAAAACAGAACGCTGATTTTCTGGTTCAACACAGAAGACCAGTCAACGCATCTCATTGCGGAAAAGATAGAGTCATAGACGTTTAAAAAAAATCACGTTTCCGTTAATCGTAAGTCATCGACGGGCTCAATTTTTGGGTGTATAATCATATGATCAAGAGGACCCCGCACCAGCACCTTTGCCAAAAGAGGTAATGCAATGAACAAAAAGCGTCGGTTATGCGTCCTGTGTGTTTTGACGGCAGGGCTGGTTTACCATGCTTTTGCCCAGGCAATTTCCATTACAGGAACGGTCAAGGACGCAAGCGGCAAAGGAATCACCGGCGCAACGGTGCGTCTTGTCCAGGCCGGTCTCACCACGTCAACAGACACCAACGGTGCCTACAGCCTTGTTTCCACGCAAAACCTCCCTTCGCCGTCCGCGCCGTCATTCGCTTCCGCGCCGGTGGTCCATGGACTTTCTCTTTCGTTTGCCGTGGCAAAAACACAGCCGGTCCGGATACAACTGTACGACCTGACCGGCAGACTTGTTGCCGATCTTGTCAATACGTCGCTGGCTCCTGGTGAATACCGGCTGCCGCTGGTGAACGCGAATCTTCCGGCAAAAATGTATGTGGTAAAGGCACGGATCGGCACGGTCACCACCACGCACGCGCTTACCTATGTCAACAAACATGCAGGCATGCAGGGCGGCCTCACCTGCGTTCACGGCTATTTTGCGGCATCCGCGTCTGCAAAGCGGGCAGCGGTGGTGGATACGCTTATCGCGACCGCATCTGGGTACGCGGAAGGTCTGAGCTCAATAAGCGCGTATTCCGGTACCTATAATTTTGTCCTGGAAAAAGCCCCCTTCGATATCACCTATCCCGCGGACGGGACGCGTGTTTTCAAGTCACCCGGCGGCTCGATAATCTTTGAGTGGAACGCCCTGGCCGGCGCAACCGGCTATGCCATAATGGTTGACGGAAACAAAGTGGCGGACAGCATTGCCGCGAGCGTCACCTTCGGCGAAGTCGTGGTCACGACCATTGCCGCAACGCCGGTCGGTTCTTCTCATTCATGGAATGTTGTCGCCCATTCTTCGGCAGGCGACAAGGCAAGCAGCACCGGAAGCTTTACTATTGCGGAGGCCGTGGACGGCACCTCGGGAGCGCCCCTCGGCGGCGCGGGTGCGGGCGCGGTGAAATTTTGCCCGTGGAACGGCCAATTCGCGTTTCAGGCTAAGACGCCGGCGGGCCAGGAGGATTATGTTCAGCAACCGAATTGGAAATTTTCGCTGTACACCAAACGCGGATCGGCGGTGGTGACTCAGGCCGCAATGAGCGCGACAAAGCGTACGTATAATGCTAACAGTCGTTATGACGATGACGCCATCTTCCCTGTCGAATACGCAAATTTTGGCCAGACGAACAATGTGTCGGTAACACTTGCCGCATTCGCGCCGTATAACCTTGCGGACCAGACGAAAATGACCTGGCCTGTTGCGTTTTACCGCTTGACGTTGCGCAATATGAACAACAGCTCGGTGGATGCGGCCTGCGCATTCCAGATCTCCACCGGTTCTACGCCGACGCTTGTTTCCGGAAAAGGCTTTACTGCAGAGGGCGGGGCCCCGTCAATGGCGCTCTTTGTTCAAAGCAGTGATCCGGCGGCAATCGTTACCGTGGGAAATGATGCAGGTTTTCTTGCCTCCGGCACGCTCAACAATGCGCCGTCCGGCACGGTCAACATGGTCGCGTCGAAAGTCACGCTTGGCCCGGGCGAGAAAAAGGACATCGAATTTGTTCTTTCCTGGTACAAGTCCGACGATCCAGCCGGGTACTATTACTCGAACCTGGGAACCAGTGCGCAGTTTTTTGCGCAGGCCGGTCTTGACAATTACAACGACCTGGAATCGCGTGCCGTGCAATTCGTGGAGCGCTTCCGCTCTTCCAATGTTCCCGACTGGATCGTGAACACCACGCTGGACCAGACCACCTGGACAAACAGCAGCATTTATACCAAGGACGGCCGTTACAGCGAATGGGAAGGCGTGTACACGTGGTTCGGCCAGATGGACCAGGGGTGGCATTCGTTCGGTTCCGAAATTTGGCGTATCAACGGCCCGATGTTTTCCTGGCCCAACGCTTCCGAAATGGAATTCTGGGCGCGTACCGAAATGGTCGGCGGCGATAATGACGGCCAGATTTCGCACGATTTTGCCCCTACCGCGGGACAGGTGACTGATCATAAGACCTGCCAATGGGATGCTCCCGGGTATCACGGCTGGGGCGGCCCCAACTGGGCGGACCTCGATTGCGGATTCCTCTTCGGCGTGTACGAATCGTTTGTCGCAACCGGCGACAAGACGCGCATGGACACATACTGGCCGTATTTCAAGCGAACAGCGCAACGTCTGTACAGAATTGCAACCATCGACAACGGTAACACAACGTATCCATTTACCTTTCAGGGTACCGGGGCAACCTACGACAAGGGCCCGCAGGACCACGATCTTTACAACTCCGGACTTGCCCTTACTGCCTTCAAGATCATTGCGGAAATGGCCGGGATTTACGGCGACGCCGGGATGCAGGACAGCTTTACAACAGCATATACCACCGGAATCGCCTCCTTTAAGAAGCGGTATCTGGCCAATCCGGCAACCAGCATGACCGCAAACCAGGAAACGCCGTTTGCCGGGTTGTGGATGTCTCTGTACTTTCATGAAGACCAGATGTTTTCAGATGCCGATATCAACACCACGTTGTCCTATTTGATCAACGGATTCTGGCACCCGCTCGATCAGGGCATGGCGGCTTCGGGGTCGGACGGTGAAAACGAAGGATGGGTGCCGTATGTGATGGGCCATCTCGGCGGCGCATTCTTAAACACCAACCATGTTGCAGAATGGCGGGCCATACAAAGGGATTTTTACAACAGGTATTTCGGCAACCGCAACAGGGTGTTCGACGGCGGAATTTACCTGGTGTACAACGGGCTCGGCGATAATTTCGCTTCCACCGATTGGAGCGGCCACAGTTTTTACGTGAGCATGCCGGTTGTATGGCGAAATTATTATTCCCTTATCGGGTTCTGGTATAATGCGTACACCAACGCATTGTATGTCGAACCAAAACTTCCCTCCACGACCGACAAGTGGGGCGCCTCGATGAATCACGAGCTCAGAAATGCGCTGTTCTGCATGCCGGGAAATTATGGCACGATTTCCTACAAGGAAGACGGGGGCACGTACCAGAACCAGACCATAACGGTCCGCTTTGACAAGCCGCAAAAAGTCTCGTCAATTTACATTTCGGACAGATTCCTGCCCGCCACCACCGTTAGCGTCACGGTCAACGGGGCAACCACGCCGTTTTCCCGCGTCGGAAGCGGCACCTTCGATCACCGGATCAAAATAAACTGGACCGGCACGGTCGATTCGGCCGGCGTTCTTATCGACGCCGTCGACCAGGGGTTCAACGATGCGACCCCGCCGCTTGCATTCGGCCTCGTTTCGCCTGCAAACGGTTCCACCGTCCAGAGCACGATGCCGGTGCTTGTGTGGAACCAAAGCTCGGACCCGGAATCCGGCATCCAGCGATATGATGTGTTTGTCAATGGCAACAAAGTCGCGTCCACAACAGACACGTCCTATGCCTTCACCGCCATCGTGCCGGGTTCTTTCCAATGGTATATTTCGGCGGTCAACTGGGTTAACCTGAGCACTTCGTCGGCAAAGCAGACCTTCGTGTATTCCGACACTGTCCCGCCGTCCCCGTTTTCACTCGTGGCGCCAGCCGACAACGCGACCGTTTCCGGTCCCGCAGTGTCGTTTTTCTGGCAGACCGCAACGGACAACGGAACCGGCATGGACCACTACGAGTTCTCCCTTGACGGCGTGAAAGCGGCCGATGTGGCCTGCGACACCGGCAACACGTCGTACGGGAATCTTGCGCTCGGCAAAACCGCAAACGCATCGTCGGTGCTGGAGGGCAATGTGGCGGCAAACGCAGTTGATGGAAATGCCACCACCCGGTGGGAAAGCGCGTGGGCCGACAACCAATGGCTCTCCATAGACCTTGGCGCGCCTTCAAGAATAGATTCCGTAACGATCTCGTGGGAGGCGGCATTTGCATCGTCGTATGAAATCGATGTTGCAAACGACACCTTGAACTGGACGGGAAAGGCCGTATACCAGACAACCACGGGCGCAGGCGGAAAAGAGTCAATCAGGGGCCTGAGCGCCATCGGTCGGTATGTCCGCATCCTCTGCACAAAACGCGCCACGACCTACGGCAATTCGATTTACGAGTTCGGCGTTTATGGGACACCTCTTGCAGTGTATTCCGCCGCGTCTGTTCCCACGGGTACGCATACATGGAACGTATCCGCGGTTGACAAAGCTGGAAACAAGACTGCTGCGAAAAAGGCTTTTACCGTCATTGTTCAGTAGAAGGCAGATTCCCGGGAACGCAGAACCTCGCAGCTTACTGCGAGGCTCTGCGTTCCCTCCACGGGATTTTGCAGAAGCTCCACCGACGCTTGCTTCTCCCCCGGTTTCCCGCTCTACCCCATTCTGCCCAGCTTCGATGATATTCGGAGGATCGGCAGCTTGGATACTTCTTGTTGACTCACCCTTCATAAAACAAATTGCATCGTTCTTGAATGTGTCGTATATTCATTGTACAATTGTACACAAGGAGCCACATTGAAAATAACAGTTGATACGTCGACAATTCTTGCCGTTGTATTGAATGAACCGGAAAAGCGTCAGCTTATTGAAATCACCAAAGATGCACATCTCATCGCTCCGATGTCTCTTCATTGGGAAATTGGAAATGCCTTTTCACTCATGTTCAAGAAAAAGCGTATTATTTACAGGGAGGCGATGGAGGCGTACAGAATGTATCAAGAAATTCCTTTGGAAATCATGAGTATTGACATGGGAGACGCTTTGAAAATCTCACACGATTTTGGAATTTATGCTTATGATTCGTACATGCTTGCATGTGCATTGGAAAACAAGGCTGCGCTCTTAACCTTGGATCATCGTTTGAGTGAAACTGCAACAAAACTTAAGATAAAAGATTTGAAAGGTGCTTTATGACAGTATTTACATTTTCAAATGCCCGCCAGAATTTTGCGTCTCTGTTGGACACGGCAAGCAAAACCGGCGAAGTACTAATAAAAAGACAGGATGGAAGAGTGTACAGCCTCAGGCAAAAGTCTGCAAAACGATCCCCTCTTGAAGTCAAAGGCATTACCACAAAAATTACAACGCAAGAATTGATTAATATCATACGAGAATCTCGCAGCGGTAAATAATCAACGATTGCTGACACACCGCACAATCATGGCTGTACGCTGACCAATGGCGGCAAAAAATCATGATTCCTATCAATTGATTGACATTCTTCCGGTGTTAAGATACAATCTGTTTCCAATTACGTCGATAATACCGTATCATTAAACCTTGGAACTATGGGAGGATATGATCATGAAAGTTATTCGTTACAGTTCTTTTTGTTTGCTTTATTGTTCAATATTTGTTTCATCAATAATGGCCGGCACAATCTCCGGAAAGGTCACCTACACCGGAAGCACGACCGGCACGCTGATGGTTGTGGCTCTTACCGACACGACTCCGCAGGGCCAGCCGGCGGCATTCTCCGATGGCGATTCCCTGGGGAATTATTCAATGGGCGGTCTTCCGGACGGAACGTACTATATAGGTTCGCTTTTAAGTGCTAACCCGGGTTGTATGAAACAAACCGATCCGTGGGGCTTCTACAACATTTCGGGTAACATTGCCCCAGTCGTCATAACGGGAAATAATTCCGTCAGCGGCATCAACATTACCCTGACCGACGGTACAACCGAACATCCAAATCCGTTTTACCATGTCTCCGGCTACAGCGCCCCGACTCAGATTCTCACCCTTCCGAGCGAAACAAATGCAGGAGTTGAACCGGCGCTCGCGTACGATGGGAGTTCGTTCTATTTGTACAAGCACGACTACAAAGGTGCCGGCAGTGCGAAAATCTATGTAATAAATCCCTCAACCGGAGAGGTAAGCGCGACCCACATTTTCACGCTCCAGAGTTCACAAAACGGCGTTTCCTGGCTCAACAGTTTTCTTTTCGTCAACGGCACACTATGGGCAACGGGCGGATACGGCGATCCATCCGGGAACGGCGGCAGGGATGGCCTTTTCCAGATCAACATTGCAGCAAGCTCTTCATCGAATCAGATTCCTCTCGATACGAGTCTGTCACTTGCGACAGGAATGGCGAGCGACGGCACCGTCTTCTACCTTGTGGTGGATTCCGGCACGGCACACGGAGTGATGAAATACGATCCGGCACACGATGCAAAACTTCCGACGACGTATCTGTTCAAGATCATAGGACATCCGCAATCGATCTGTTATGCGGACGCGTATCTGTGGGTTGGAATCGATAGTTTGCGGCAATTGAATCCGGCGACCGGCACTTCGCTCGGGAATTATAACGTTCCTCCGGCAGCAGCCGGTGTATTTGCAAATACATTATTCTGGATGTGGGATGGATGCGATAATACGCTCAAAGGATATTCAATAGCGGGAGCCGGCGTACGGGCCCGGTTAAGCAACAATAATGCGGTGAATTTTTCTCTCTCCTCGAATTATCTGAATCCGTTGAAATCGACTGCGAAAATCAGCTACCGGTTGCCCGCCTTGAGTCAGGTTACCCTGACGATTTATAATAGTATCGGACAGGAAATTGCGGCGCTGGTCAACGAACAGCAATCGACGGGCGAACATTCGTTCACCTTCGATGCGAGCCGGTATCCAAGCGGAGTCTATTTCTTTACGCTAAAGGCAGGAACGTTAACCGTAACAAAGAAACTGACCATAAAAATTTAGGTGAGGGCGATCGCTTGACGAACGAGCGCCTTGAAGGCAGCCTCGCCAACTTCTTCTCCTTTGTGAATGTCGATCGCGCGGCGTGCGTTTCCGTCGAGACTCGCGTTGAAGAGACGGGCCGGATCCTTGAGAGACGCACCCTTGGAGAAAGTAAGCTTCACGACATCCTTGTAGGACTCGCCGGTGCAGATGATGCCGTCGTGCGACCAAACCGGAGTGCCCATCCACTTCCACTCCTCGACGACGTCCGGGTCTGCTTCCTTGATGAGCTTGCGCATTCTGCCAAGGGTTTCCCCGCGCCAATCCCCTAGTTCGGCGATTCTTTTCGAGATGAGCTCCGATGGCGATTGGCCCGTGTAGTTCACTAGTTCTCCTTTTTTTGCAGCCAGGTGCAGCCCAAATCATTATTTACGGATAAGCTCTTAGAGCTTATCCATAAATAAGAATTGTGGTTAATGTCGGCATATATGATATTATTTCCATGGAAGAACCAAAAAAACGCAGGCTCTATTCATGGGAGATATCGGACGAGTTCTGGGCGAAAGTTGAACCGTTAATACCGAAAAAGAAGCGTGATCGCCGTCAGAAGTTCGTTCGTGAATCAGGAGGTGGACGGAAACCCATATCACCTCGTCTTGTTTTGGCTGGGATAGTTTTTGTTCTTCGGACGGGAATTCAATGGAAAGCGCTTCCGAAGACTCAATTTGGCAGTCCAAGTGCAATCCATCGCTATTTTCTTGAGTGGCAAAAGGCCAGATTCTTCGAGAAATTGTGGAAAGCAGGGATTGCCGAATACGACGATATGGAAGGCATAGCCTGGCAATGGCAAAGTATTGATGGTGGGATGAACAAAGCCCCACTTGCACTTGAAAATGTCGGCCACAACCCAACTGATCGGGGAAAAAAATGGCAGCAAGCGAAGCATACTCGTCGACGGTCGTGGCATCCCGCTGTCGCTCGTCGTGAGCGGAGCACAGAAGCACGACGTGAAGTTGCTGCCTGATACACTTGACAACATTATGATAGAACGTCCAACAACAAAAGCTCGTCGGAGACAGCATTTGTGTGCTGATAAAGGGTATACAGGAGAGCCCGCGTTCAACCAGTGTGTCGAGCGGCGATATATCCCTTGCATTCGGCAACGAGGAGAAGAAATTGAAATGAAGCGCAGGAACCCAAGGTTCAAGGCGCAAAGATGGGTTGTGGAGCGATGCTTGTCGTGGCTCAACCGCTTCAGAAAATTGCTGGTTCGTTTTGAAAAACTTGCTCGTAGTCATACAGGTTTACTACAGTTGGCTTGTGCAATAATATGTTTCAGACAATCAACTTTTATTTATGGATAAGCTCTAAGTATCCCACCGCTATGATCAACCACTGGATCAATCCCTCACGCACCGGACGCTGACACCGCTCACATTGTTGTAGTTGAAACTGTATGCAACCGCGTCATTGCAGCTCATGCCACGGGTCCACGAGGCCGAAGCACCGTTCGCCGTAGACGACCACCAGTAACCGTTGCTGCCAATGTAGTTGAAAGTACCAGTGAAGTTACGGAAACCGCCCGGAAGCGCCGAAAAACCGCTTGAATTTGTCGCGCCGGTATTGGGAGAAGCCCAGTGCGCCGTGCCTGCTTCTTTCAGTGGCCCTCCAGCCACACTTAGTCCTCCAAGGTACGTGGTTAGTACAGTCCATTCAGAGTCTGTCGGTACATGCCAGCCTGTCGGGGCAAGTTTTCCTGTACTTACTGCATACCAATTGTATAATGCACCGTACGTGCTTCCATAGGTAGCTGAATCATTATACCAGCAGTATGCCCCTGTTGTAAGACCACCCCACGTACTGCTGTTCGTATCCAACGGTATTGCGGAGCCGTCGTTATATCTCGTGGTCTTCAGGTTCTCTACCATCCATACTTGAGTCCCTATTGTAACCGCGTGATAAATATTTCCATCAATATCAACGATGTTCGGCGTTGCTGTCACCACATTGCTCAATCCCGACTCTCCTCCGGCATTTACCGCGCTTACGGCGAATGCGTACTGCGCTCCATTAATCAATCCGGTCACCTGCTTCGGAGATGTCACTCCCGTCAATTTAGTACCGCTTGTCATATCAACGGTGGTCCCGGCCTTATAGTACAGGTTGTACGATGTCGCGCCGGCTACTGAACCCCAGCTTACCGTAGCGGTTCTATCTCCAACGGATATGCCGGAAACAACAGGGTTTGCTATCAGCGTTGCCGTCACTATGCCGCTCAATCCCGACTCTCCTCCGGCGTTCACCGCGGACACGGCAAAGGCGTACTGCGTTCCGTTTGTCAATCCTGCCACCTGCTTCGGAGATGTCACACCTGTTAACCTCGATCCGGTCGCCTTGTCAACCGTCGTTCCTGTACTGTAGTACAGGTTGTACGATGTCGCGCCGGTTACGGCGCCCCAACTCACCGTAGCGCTGCCATCCCCAATAATTATGCCGGAAATAACAGGGATTGCCTGAGGCGTCACTGTCTGTACTGCGCTCAAAACCGATTCTCCTCCCGCATTCACCGCGGACACTGCAAATGCATACTGCGTCCCGTTTGTCAAGCCTGTCACTTGCTTCGGCGATGTCACACCCACCAATCTCGATCCGGTCGCCTTGTCAACCGTCGTTCCCGTATTGTAGTAGAGGTTATACGACGTTGCGCCGGTTACGGTACCCCAGCTTACGGTCACGCTGCCGTCACCCGAGGTTACGCTCGAAATCGAAGGAGCCGAAAGGATCGCCTCCATCTTCACAGTATCGATTGTGCCGGTAAACGATTGAATCGGAATCATTAGCGAGCCATACCCGGTTTTACTGAACACCAGGGTGTCGATTGCCGCTCCTGCGTCCAACCTCTTCGCCATTGCTTTCCGGATACCATTATTTGTCAAATTACCTTGAACCGCCGTCTGGATCGGCAGATAGCGATGAACCCAGCTTCGATTACCCTGCTGAGCCCGAATGAAATACAGCCCTGGTGCAACCCCTATTGCTGAAAGGTTGATATCATACGTTCCACCGGAAAAACTAGCATCTTTGAACAGGGTCGTGATTTTTGCTCCGGTGGCGTTGAATAGTTCGACCGTCACGGGTGAAGGTTCTGAAATGTTAAGCCTCAGGAGGTTTCCAACAAGTCTGCTTCCCGGAACAATTTTTGCCGAAGAACGGCCTGGCCACGTTGATCGCGTGGCAATGATCAGCCATTTTCCTTGAGCGTCGGTCGTGTCCGATATTCCCAAGGCCTTCAAGGCGACGACAACGCCGGGTAGAGGAGACCCGCTGGCAGCATCGGTAACGGTCCCCGTCAGGTTCACCTGCGCAACAGATCCAAACCACAACACCACCACAATGCCAATAAGCTTATTTATCATATAACCCCCAGATTCCGCTCCTTAGTATCCCACCGCTATGATCAGCCATTGGGCATTGCCGTGCGCTATGAACGACGAGAAGCCGTAACAGTCGTCATAGGGAAACCCGTATTGAAGCCGGAGCAATGCGCGCCGGTGAAAGAAATATGAATAAAAGTTGCACGGCGCTTTCAGGTAATGGTACTTGCCATTCTGCTGCTCTGCCAGGGGCAATTCCAGCGTATGCCGATGCAGGCCGGAAGATTTTACCGGATCGTTGATGCCGCAATATGGTCCCGCACTCACCCCGACGGAGGCCTGGTACGCATCCCAGTAATGCGCGTACAGTCCACCGGTGCTGAAATTGGGTGTCATGCCGGGATCCGGAATCCTATAGGGCGCCTCTATAGTAGCTTGGTCCGTAAACTGATACGGGACTTCATTGGCGTATTCATCGAAAATCGCCTGACGGGGCTCATAGAACACGTCATAAATCTCGCCGCGAGCGGCATCATAGCCATCCGTGCAATGCAGGCGGATGGAAAGCGGAACTCCAAAGGCATCCACCCGCGTGAGATTGCCGTTATATCCCCCGTTTCCGCAGGTATGTTCCTCCCAGTCCCAAACAGCGTTGCCGGGGCGGGAAGAGTCGGGGGGAGGCGCCGGCTTGTAGCCAAGCATCACGTAAAGTCTGCCTGCCGTACTAGTGGTAATATCGATGGTTGATGAATCGCTCAGCCGAATCGGCGTCCCAAAGTCTCCCAGGCACCAATAGATCTGGCTGTCCGCCAATGCACCATTGGTCCTGTTGATGAAGGTGCACCATATTCTTCCCGCCGCTTTCCTGAGTTTGCTGGTATCTCCCCAGAACGCGGCGGTGTCGCCGTTCCAGGTTGATGTTTTCGTAAGTTGAAAATCGTAGGTGCCGGAAAGAGCCTGTATCGGCGTTATGCCAAGCGAATAGCCGGGCTCGGTGGCATGGAGCGTGTCAACCACGGCTGCAAGCTTTTCCAAGCGTGCTTCGGGCATGGAGACGCCCGATCCCGCAGATCCGGCATCGCCGCGCGTTACCGAGGAGAATTTCATGACATGAGAAACCCCGTCAATGGAGAGGCGGACAATATAGAACTGGCTCGACATACTCTGACTCTCGGCGGATACGGCATAGTTGCCCTGTGCCATTTTCCCGTTTATTATGTCCTTGATGAACCGGCCTCCCAGGTCGTACATGGTCATGCGCACCTGCATGCCGTCCTTGGGCAGGCTGAACAACACTTTGCCGGCCGCAAGAGAAGGCTGGGAAAATGCGTTTCCCTGCGGTGTCCCGGCCGGCCTAAAGACACTTACCGCGCCGCTCAACGAATAGAAACCGTTGGAATCGGTCGTGGTGTAAAGCATTCCAACGCCCATCCGCACAAGCGTGTTTGTCAAGGGTTTTCCGTTGGCACCGGTCACATGCCCGGTAATTGCCACGTTTTGGGAAAAAGACGTAGCAGCCATTACCGCAAGCAACAGAAGAATGATTCCCGGCCTTTTCATTTTATTCCCCCTTTTTTGGGTTAGGAGACATTTTCCGTATTAAGCGTTAAAATTTAGGCCAAGCTTGCACTGCGGAGTCTGATTAGCCGTACCTTGGAATTTACAACAATTTTCACGAGAAGCACGGAAAACATCGGTTTGACCTTCTTCGAAAAAATATAGGTATTTATGCCCACAATTGTCAAATCCGGTAAATAAGTTCCGCTATGGCAGGGGATCGCGAAAAAAATGTGAAAAAAAACCTTCCAAGGCGTATCTTTATTACAGGAAAAAGGGGGTAAGCCTGCCTTCCCAAAAAATGCGGGAAAGTGAGGCAACGGCTGGTCGCTTTCTTATGTCTTATTTTTCACCAGAAAAGGGGGAGCGTGAAATGAAAAGAGCAGCAGTGACGTGTCTGATGGTGGCATTTTTCGTTGGGTCTGTTTTTTCGCAGACAGTAAACATTTGCGGATTGGTTACGGACCAAAGCGGTAATCCCCTGACCCACACGGTTGTCAGGTTGGGCCAGACAACGTTTGACAACGGGTATGGGCAAGCCCCGTATCTAGTCACCACGGACAAGAACGGTCATTACCAGCTTGGGAGCGGGAACTGCAACGTAAACGTGGTCCCGAAAAGCCCGCTTGTCCGGGGAGACGCCTTTGCTCAGCCCGTGTACGTTGGCGGGAAAGTGCTGTTCAGCCTCACTCAGAGCGACGCGCTGGTGAGGATGAGCATATACGACCTGACCGGCCGGTGCGTGCGCAATGTACTGAACAAGAGTCTTTCCAAAGGCAACTATTCAATGTCAATTGACACGCGCGGCATTTCTTCCCAGTTCTATCTGCTGCGGGTGACCATCAACGGGGCAGCATCGGTTTTGAAATTGCAGCCTGTGTCGCACCTTTTGGGAGGGACGGTTGTCCAGAGCACTCCCGGATTTGAGACCCGGCTGGAAAAACTCGCCGCGGTAACAGACACCCTGCACGCCACCGAGCCCGGGTACACCATCGGCGTCACACCGATAACGGCGCTGACGGGCCAATACAATTTTACCTTGACAAAGAATAACACCTGGACCGGCGACAAAACCGCCTTCTGGGGCGACACGAGCACCTATCCGAAGACGTTTCAGTACATTATCCTGAACAGGACCAACGGCGCGTTCCCGGACACCAAGATTTACTGGAGCCACGAGCAGGGCGGAGCCAAGGTCCAGCTTTCCCAGCAGTCGGTAAGGCCAATCGTCAGCGAAAGATTTTACCTTTACGTCGACCCCACCGACTCCAACAGCAGATATTTTGATTTCCTGGAAGTCAATGCAGGGGGCGGGAGTTGGAACGGCAACAGCACCCGCGTGGACGGATGGAGGCTTCCCATTGCCTTCCGGCTCCACACCTCCACCGGCATCGATACGGTGATGGGCGACGACTACGAATTGTTCTATCAGACCCGCCAGTCGAAATTCGATGAATACAAGAACGAAGTGCCGAAGGAATTTACCGGTCTTGCCACGCACGATTTTGCGAACATATGGGCGCCCCATGTATGTCCCGTCAACTATTTCAACACGGGCGGCCCGTACGTGGATTACTTCACCCGGTATCAGGATTCGGCCTCCGTCCACTATGTGAAAAATCCGGGCTGGGCCGCCGACCCCGGCGCGTACCCTACGGTGCCGACGGCGTGGGATATTTTTGCCTGCGCGGGCCCGAACCCGTCAATGGGCGCCTCGCCCGATTGGTCCGCCGCCATCAACAGACATGTTGCAACGCTTCCCCAAGGCGTTGAATATGCAAACTGGCGCACCAACGACACCGCTGCCTATTACCAGGATGCGCCATGCAACTACTTTTCAAAATGGTGCCACCGCAGGTCGATCAACAATTATTGCTACGGATTCCCCTACGACGACGACGGCGGACATCAGTCGTTTATGGGCATAGGCAATGTCCAGTGGATTGCGGTCGCGATAGGCTGGTAACAGGCTGAGAAGTCTGCAGCGTTTACTTGTAGAGAACCACGGCCTTGGCCGTGGTTTTTTTTCAGGGCATTTCTCTTTGCGGATTGATCATTGCCGATTCCGTCCAATCCGCAATGGAAAAAACCTCACCCGGGCCCTCCCTGGCTTGACAAGGAGAGCCCTAAAAGGGGGAGACAAAAGGTGAGGTTTCTTTCATGGCAGTCTCGCTTCATTCCAGTCGGCGTTAAACCTGCTTTACTTTCGCGAAACACCCCGGGCCGTATTGGAATAATATAAACACCCTCCGTGCGTTGGGGTCGGGAATGATGACGGCAAAAGCATTTTCCGTTATACGATTGTGTAACGGGCCTGATGAAAGAGAGCATTATAATTGAATGAATTTGGGCGTTCCCCTCGCTCCACTCGGGTCGGTCCACCCCTTCGGGTGCTTCGAGGCGTCGTCCCTGCGGGCTCGGCCGTTCGGCCTCGTTGCCGGACCGTCCCAATCGCCTGCGGCCGGGATCGGCCGGCAATTCGCTTCAGCTCACCCTCCGGTCCACCTAACGCGCGGCAACAGAATTCTATTCAGTCAATTACCTTGTCTAGCGCTAATCTGCATCTGCAATAAATCAGCCAGGCTTCTTCTTCGCATTTTTCAACGCTTTTCTTCTCAACTCCTCAACTTATCAACTACTCTTCTCGGGTGCCGCCACAGCAATGCGTGGTCTCGCAACCGCTTTGTCAAGGCGGCTACCCACGAGGGGGTAGCGAAAGGGCAAACGACATACTAGAAGGTGCGAAGCACCATTACCATACCCTTAAGGAATGAAATGACAACGTCACCGCAGGCCAAAGGCCGAGGAGGCCGTAGCTAGGGGGATACTTCCCCCGCAAGAGTCTCTTCTGTTTTGTGAAGCTGCGGGGCGCCCAGCCTTATATTTTGTATTTAAAGAAACTTGCATTCTTTGAGCGCGAATTTTACTTCAAACAATACACCATTTTATTCACCGACTGTGTCTTCCCGTTGTTGAACGAAACCAGATAACTCCCCACCCCGAGCTTGATCCGTGAAAACGGGATGAATACCCGGTTCGCACTCATGCCTCTTATCATAGTTGTCAAATCAACCACCATCCTGCCGTTTAAAGCAAAGATTTTGAGCGACGATGATTTCGGATCGGACAGCGATACAAAAAGGCCGTGCGAATGTGCGGAAATATCCGATTGCATATGTGAAGCTTTCACGCGGTTGGATTCCATAGCCGCAACGGTCTCGTTGAACGGATACATCTTGACCGCCGTGTTGAATCCCCCGGCCCACCCGGTGTAGTCGCCGTACATCCAGATAACATCGAGCTTGCCATAGGGCTTGTGCCCGATCGGAACGATGGGACGGGTGTTCTTTTTCGCCGAGCCGCGTGTGATGGCCATGGAATCCCATGTGGTCCCGCCGTCGGAAGTAGTCCATTTGTCTATTTCATGCATCCCGTCTATCTGCCGCGACATGTAGACGTTGTTTGTGTTTTCGTGGTCGAGCGTAATGCCGCCGGCAAATCCGTCTTCGCCGCCCATGTTGGCGCCGCTGTTCACCAGCAGGCTCTTTAACCACGACGTTCCCATCCAGTGGAAATAGTAATACTGATGATTGGCCCCGTCCTTGAACTGGTCGTAGACCACGACCGGATTTCCGGCGTTGTCAAGCGCGACGTCCCATGACGAGCCGTGGCAGCCGTAAAGTTTGGGATCCTGCAGCGTGTCTATCTTCGTGTTAAGGATGGGCAGACTGTCAACGGTTGCTATCAGCGCGCCGCTCGCCTGGTAAAATGCGCCTTTTTTGTATTTCATATAATAAAGAGGGCAATACCCGGCGCGATGGCCCTTTTCGATGGCCATATGGATCTCGTCTTTTCCGTTTGAGCAATAGTTTACGTATACCTTATCCAGATCCGGGTTGTCAAAGTTCGCATAGTATTGTCTTGTGGGTTTCCAAGTCTTTCCCCAATCGTCGCTGTAGGTAAAACACGGATTTGTATGCATACTACGGTAAAAAACATAGAGCCTTCCGCTGTCGCCCTCCGCGCTGAGCCACATCGGGTTTGGATAACAATAGACAAGGCCGACGTCTGAGATGCCGGTTTCCTGATTGAATTGGGAAACGTCTTCGGGATCGGTGGAAATATAGAGGCTGATTGTGCCGCCATCGTGGCCGGTAAAAAACACCATGAGCCTTCCGTCGGGCCGCATGAGCAAGCTGGGATGGCAGTGGTCGTCGACCTGGTAACCCGTTTTTATGACTTTGGTGGCAGTATCGCCGGTTACGTGGTTGTAGGAGCCCACCGAAATAGTGCCGCCATTGGATATCCACCCCATATAGGTTTTCTTGTATTTACCCTCATAATAAACCGCGACCGGGTTTCCATACCAGGTCCAGGCGCCGTTATTGGTGATTGAGGTGAAGTCCGCGCCGGGCTTGGGAATGGATTGGGCTCGTGGCTGGGGCAGTGATGGTCAAGGTCAATATCACCGACACAAACAGGATCAAAATGAGACTTTTTTGAAAACATCACGTCCTCCATTCGCCCTTCGTTGCGCCCTTAGCGATGCTTCGACAGGCAGGCACAAGTCTTTGCGAGAAAATTCTTTTCTTCATTACCGGGCGATAATAAACCGGGATTCCCCGGAGATACCACACTGCTTCAATTTTAAGAAATAAACGCCGGGGCATAATCCGGTGAGCGGCACGGTTTCAGCATGCGCGCCGGCGGAGAGCAGACGTTCCGACTGCAGCAAAACGGTTCTGCCGTGACAATTGACAATAGACAAACGTGATCTCCCTGCTTGGGGAAGGTCATAAGAAACCGCAAGCCTTTTATTTTCGGACTGCGTGCGGAGCGCGTATGACAAGCCCGCATTCCCGACGGTATGCATCGGCAAGGAACCGGTTTCGTTTTTGAGGGTGAACATGAGCTTGTCGCAATTGAATGAATTGGTGACAAACGTAAGTTTCAACACAAACAGACCGGTATCAAGATTTACCGTTGCGACATTGTTGAAGGTGTTCCAATTGTGCCAGATTTCGTTGCCTGCCGGGGCCGTGGTTGGTGCAAGATTGGAGATTGGTATCGGCGTACCGTCGTTGAAGGAGACCGACTGGGAATTCGGCGTTGCCGAAACAGCTTCATAGCTGCTTATGTTGTACTGGCCGGCGGTCATTACATGAACGGTGCATCTGATCCATTCGCCCACGTCTATCCAGGAAAGATGGTAAGAACCCTGCGGCGGAACAGACCCATCAGCGTTTCGATCGCCGCTGCCAAACGGCTGCATGCCGACATGCATATCGGCCGAGTCCAGCCGTATCGTGCCGAAATTAACAGACCATGTGTCGTGGAACCCGACTTCCGGCCCGCCTTCGTCGAAGAACACTGCCTTAACCACGCCCGGGATAGCCTGGGGATGGCCGTCAAGCGTGTCGCCGGTAAAAACCGTTCCCGTGTAGCCGGCCGGAACCGCGGCATTGAGAAGAGAGACACAGAAAAGGCAGGCTGCTGCCGCGAGGGCAATCCGATTCGGCACACCCATAGGAAAGACTCCGTACCAAATAAAAATCAGTGAGCGATCGTAAACGATTTTGTTTCCCTGATTCCGCCGCGTTCGACATTGACAAAATATACACCCTGGCGCAGGTTGCGCACGTCAAGGCCGACGGTGCGGCTTCCCGCCGCGTTCTTTTCGTCAAAGGACGAAACTACAGTTTTGCCCGCGCAATCCGTGATGGAAATTCTTGTCGAAGTGGCCGTCATGGCTTTGTAGGTGAGCGTAAGCCGGGCACCGGACAACGTGGTCCTGAGGCCCATGGGGCCGGCTTGACACCGGAGAAGGACAGGTACCTGCGTTCCCGTCTCGCTCTTCAGTCTAAACCTCATCCAATCGAAATTCCAGCTTCCCACATGAAAATTGATCTGGACGACCTGCAGCCCGGTATCGAGCGCTACCGAGTCGACGTTCATGTTAACGGTCCACGCGTGCCAGACTTCCGGACATCCGGGAGGAGTTATACACATGGGTAAATTCGCGACCGAATCCAACGTTACCGACGTGCCGTCGTAGTAGGTGATCGCCTGAAGGTTGGGAGGAGCAATGGCGGTGGCTTGTTTAAAGTCGACATAATAGGTGCCGGCCGTATTGACATGGACCGTGTATTTGAACCATGTTCCGACAAACGGCGGGTTGGCAGTAGGATTGTCACAGCCTATATAGGCAAGATGCGAAGTGGGATGCGTTGCATTAACGGACGAATCAAAGTGACCGGAAGTACCATAGCCTATTACATCATAATCGTTGCCGCTATAGCCCTGTATACCCCCGCTCATGTGCTGTGACACACCTTCGCCGCCATTATCCCAGAACATGGCCTTTACAACACCCGGGATTTGCTGGGGCTTGCCGAGCAGGGTGTCGCCGGCAAACGGTTGGGCCGTGTACCCCGGTGGAAGAGCGGCGTTCACCAGGGACGCCGACACCAACCAGGAAATTACCGTAACGGCAATTGTAAGGTTGCGGCGCATAGGACAGACTCCTTTGGTTTACGTTTGCGACAATGCCGGCGCACTCCCCTATCTGACCACCATTGCCCGCTGCGCAAGCACCGATTGTCCCGACTTCAGAACAACGAAGTAGATCCCTCTTGACAATCCGAACAACGGGATGTTTCCCGAAGAATTTGCGATCCTGCGCTCCATCACGCGTTTTCCCGTACTCGTATACAAACCCAGTATGGGATTGGTTCCGCATGCGCCCTTAATTGAGTACCACAGCATGTTTGTTTTTAATACTTTGTCAAACGACGACCGCGCGACGGTTATGGCCGGCCGCAGCTGCGCCACTGATGGGTGAAATGCAGGAAACAGCGATTGCGTATTTGCTCTTTGCGTTAGGGGCGACTGGAAGTGCGCGAGAGCGCATTGCCGGACGACCCGGCCGACAGGCATAGGGTGGTCCGGCAACGAGGCCAAAGGCCGAGCTGGAAGGAGAACCGACCCGACCCCGAGCGAAGTCGAGGGGGAGGGGAACGCCCAATTTAATTTCTTCTTCCAGTTGCAAAAATCCTACCACGTCGCAAAAATTCTTTTACTTGCAGCCAACGCCCCATCTTTCCCGTACAGCGCGACAAAATAAACACCCCGCGAAAGCGTGAGCCTGTCCGAGAGCGCCCGGCTCACCTCTTCCATTGAGGTGGCAAACCCGGTGCGTACGGTTCTTCCGTTAGGCGAGAAAAGAGTGTATCGTATAAACTTCTCATTCTGCAAGCGCATCACCGGCGTGAACTGCGACGCGGCCGTCTGCGCCAACACATCGTCCGCGCACCCGTTCTCGCACGGGCACCACGTGATGTCGAGTTCACCGCAGTTCGGGCACGCCTGGAAACCGCTCTGGTTCTGGTGGTCGTCGTTGGCAAATGCGTACACCTGGGCGTTCATGGTTTTGTGGATCCATTTAGCATAGCGGTTGTAGGGATTTACCCAATTGCCGATGGAATCTTGTTCCGGCTTTTTCCAGTAATCGGCAGAATCCGCATCCTGGTAAAATGTTCCCCTTTGCCAGGCGGCAATCGAATCAAACAGTTTGTCGCTCGAACCGGGATTAAGCGAACCGCCGTATACTTCAGTACCGTGGTGGTGGTGGCCCAGCCACATCTTGTTGCAGTATATGTTTCCGGTATCGTATCCCGGCTGGACGCAGTAGTCGTAAGAACCAAGGCATATGCCTATTCCCAAAGCGGTATCGAAAAAATTGAGTTGTGTTGGACACCCGTGCAAGAGTTGGTACTTCATCTCATTAAAGGTGACCGGCACAATTGTCGGAATGCAATTAGGTGAACCTCCCACAACCTTCACCGGCAGCGTGGCATAGTCGACATAGGAAATGTTGTAGTTCTGAACACCGGTGGGCCCGCCGCTTACGGTCATTTCCACAAACCCATTTTCCGGCATGATCGGTGCACTCGTATTGGTCTTTGTGCCGGGATCATGATAATAGGCCCAGCACCTTCCGGCGCCGAAATCCGGCCAGTTAGTGAAAGTCAAGGTATCGTTAGGGGCCATTTTATGGGTTATCCCGCCATCAGGAGCAGGATTACCGGTAAAATGGATCCATAGCGTAATGGGGCAGTCATTGGCCACCACCACCTTCTGCGTCCCGCCAAAGATTGCGACCGCAAGGACCGCGACGAAAAACATTCCCGCGACGATTTTCTTCATGTTCCCCTCTCTCTACCTTGTTTGAGATATTCTATCCGAAACCAGGATCCTTTTTGTTGCCGCCAAAGCTCCATCCCTGCCGTAGAGCGCCAGATAATACACGCCCTGCGAAAGCCCGGACGAAAGCGCCCGGCCAACTTCTTCAACCGAAGTCGCGTTGCCCGTTCGCACGGTTTTCCCGCTGGGCGCGATGAGCGCATACCGCATGAACTTCTCATTCTGCAAGCGCAGTATCGGCGTGAACTTGCCCTGCGACACGGATGATCCCTCGCACGGGCACCATGTGATGTCCAGCTCACCGCAGTTCGGGCACGCCTGGAACCCGCTTTGGTTCTGATGGTCGTCGTTGGCAAAGGCGTACACTTCGGCGTCGAGGTCTTTGTGAACCCACTTGGCAAAGTGGTTGTACGGTTTCACCCATTTGCCGTTGGCATCCTGTTCCGGGCCAAGGTAGTAATCGGCAGAATCCGCGTCTCCGGCAAATGTTCCCCGGTTCCATCCGGCAACCGAGTCGTAAAACGACTGCGACGCGCCGCCGAACGAACCGCCGTAGATGGCCAGGCCGTCGTAACCGTAGGCCAGTTTCATCTTGTTGCAGTAAATATTCCCTGTGTCGAAGCCCGGCTGAACGCAGTAGAAATAGGAAGAAAGACACCTGCCTATTCCCAGGCTGTCAATGTAATCGGCGAGCTGCGTGGGGCACCCGTTTGTGAGCTGGTTCTGCATTTCGGCAAAGCTGACGGGCACGATGGTCGGGATGCAGTTTTTTCCGGCTCCCGTCACCTTGACCGGCAGCGTGGCATAGTCGACAAAGGAAATGTTGTAGTTCTGCACACCGGTGGGCCCGCCGCTCACAGTCATTTCCACGAAACCGTTGTAGGATGAAATGGGTGCGTATTTGTTGACCACATCGCCGGGGTCTTTGTAATAGGCCCAGCACCTTCCGGCGCCGAAATCCGGCAGCGAATCGTATATCACGGTGGTGTTGGGAAGCATCTTCTGGGGCTTGCCGCCGTTGATATCCGCGGTATACGGCATTTCGGTGAAATGCATCCACAGCGTAATGGGACAGTTGTTGGTTACCACGATTTTCTCCGTTCCGCCTGCTGCAAAGCTTCCGGCCGCGAGTGCCAACAGTACCATTCCCGCGAAAGCGAACAATACAGGTTGATGTGATATTCTCATAGGTCCTCAATCGTTCCGACCGGCACACCCGTGTCGATCAGCAAATAAACCTTTCCGTCAAGGTTGATGATCTCGTCGGCAAGCGAGTAAGGCCATGCGCAACCGGGCTTGATTGACTTTGGCGAAATCAATCATCGATGTTCAATAATATAAACATGCAGGGTCTTTCCCGGCGGAAAATGATGGCAGATACCGTATTATCCGTTACACAAACATGTAACGAACAATGCACCGGCTCGCACAATTCCGAGTCGCAGGGAAGCCCGTGCCGTTATATTATCATACGGCGAAAAAATGAATTGCGGCTGTCAACAAAAACAAGGAGGGACTTCGCGTGCGCACACAACTTTTTACAACCCCGCTTTTGATGGCGATCCTGGTGACGGCGGTGTGTTTTGCCGAAACCTACGTTCCTGAGCAAAGCAACCGCGTCAAAATCAATTTCGGCGCCACGCCGTGGAAATTCCAGCGGTCCGACCCCGCGGGCGCCCAGGCCGTCGCGTTTAACGACGCCGGATGGAAAAACGTCGGGATTCCCCACACGTGGAACGACACCGACACCTTCGAAAACCAGATCAGCGGCGGCGGCGACGGCTCGATGTTCGAAGGCACCTGCTGGTACCGGAAGCACTTTACGCTGGACAACAACTATTCGGGGAGAAAAATTTTCGTCGAATTCGAAGGCGTGCACGTGGGATGTCAGGTGTACTGCAACGGCACGCTCATTCCGGGAAACAGCGCCTACAATCCCCAGGCAACGCATGTGCTGGGATTTATCGGCTTTATTGTGGACCTCACCGGTTACAATTTGAATTTCGGCGGCGCAGACAATGTCCTTGCCGTCCGGGTGGGCCAGAGCGCATTCCTCACCTGGCCGGGCTTCTCTCTGGTGTTCCGGTTCGGCTCGGCCGATCAGGGCATTTACCGGCCGGTGTGGATGCATATCACCGACAAGGTTCATGTGCCGGCCAATGTCTTTTCAGTTGTCAACCAATGGGGAACCTATGCGGCCACCCTTGCGACAAACGGCACCTCGGCCACGTTGCGGATCCTGACCAACGTTCAGAACGAAAGCGCTGCAAGCCAGACCGTTTCTCTCACCACAAAAGTGGTTGATCCGTCGAACAACAGCGTGGTGTTGTCCATGGACCAGGCGCAGACCGTGGCCGCTGGCGCGAACTTCGTGTTCGACCAGAAGGGCGACGCGTCGCCGGTGCAACTGTGGTATCCCAACAACAGCACGTTCGGCACGCCGAAGATGTACAAGGTGTATCATATTGTGAAAGCCGGGGCGACCACGCTTGACGTTTTTGAAACGCCGCTGGGGATCCGCACCATCACCTGGGACCAGAATTTCCCCTATATCAACGGCCACAAGCACCTTCTCTGGGGCGCTTCCGGCAGATACGATTATCCGGCCCTCGGCACCGCCATACCCGCCGAACAGGTGTGGCGCGACATCAAGCTGACCGCCGGGTGCGGCGGCAACCTGTGGCGGCCGGGACATTCCGCGGAAGGCCCTGTTTTTGTTGCGGCATGCGACGCGTACGGCGTCATGATAATTCAGCCGAGCGGCGACGGCGAAAACAACTGGGCCACCGGCAACTATTCTGCGTATCAAGCGGGACTCAAGCAGGAAGTCCACAGGGACATGGTGATTCGCGACAGGAACAATCCGTCGATCCTTGCCTGGGAGACGTCCAACGGCGCCTGCGATCCGACGTTGTGCGACCAGTTACGGGCCATCGGCACAACATGGGACTCTCTTGCTCCCCGCAGGCAGAATGTGCGCGGGTCCCCGTGGTCGCCGCTCGACATTGCCTCGTGCACCCTTACCGGATGTGAAATAGGAGTGCATAGCCAACAGCCGCAACTCCCGGCTTTTGGCGCCGAGGCGTGGGGCCGTGCTTCGGAGCGGGCGGCCTACGACTGGGAAATCTATCATGCCGCGGAATTCCTCCAGAACTGGCGCAAGAGCATCCAGGCGAACTGCTTCGGCCTTTGTCAATGGTATTTCTCCGAAACGCCGGGAGAGGACAGGGCGTTTGCAGACGGCAAGTCGCCCTGCCGCTCATTCGGATCGTCCATGGTCGATTTCAGCCGGATCCCGAAATTCCTGTACTACGCCTACAAGGCCTGCTGGAGGCCCTATTCGCTCGAACCGGTTGTCGCGCTTTCCCATCACTGGAACCGCTCGGGTTCGGTGCGGGAGTTTGCGTTCAGCAACTGCCCGAGCGTCAAGCTGCTGGTGAATGGCGTCAGCCAGGGTGTCAAGACGCCCAACCCGTGGACCGGCACCGGCGACGCCAACGACGCCGCATCCACGCAGCTTCCGTTCGAGTGTTACTGGGACGTTACCTGGGCGGCCGGCACGGTGACGGCCCAGGGCCTTGACGCAAACGGAAACGTGGTGTGCTCCGACCAGAAAGTCACCGCCGGAGCTCCGGATCACATTGTTCTGAGCGTTGAACCGCCGCTGGTGAAGCCGGACGGCGAAACGTTCAAGATCATGGCCGATGGCTCGGACGCCGCCTTTATTCTTGCGACCGTGGTTGATGCCAACGGCAACTGGTGCCCGACCGACAGCCATTTTGTCACCTTCAGCGTTTCCGGCGCGGCAGGCAGCTATCGCGGCGGCAGCGACCAGTTTGTCACCACCGGAATGCCGCTTTATTATCATTCCCCAATGGATCCCGAGCTTGCCGCCGAAGGCGGCAAGTGCAAGGTGGCGGTGCGCGCAACGTTTACTCCCGGTGTTGTGACCGTGAGCGCGACATCGCCGGGACTGGGGGCGGCCGCGGCAACGTCGTTCACCGTGTATCCTTTCAGCGACACTGTTGCAACGTACGCGCCGGTCCGCGCCGTTGCGCCTTTGTCAATGCCGAAGCTTGCCATCTCCATGACAGGAGGTATGGTGAGATATTATATGACTGAAAAAGCGTTTGTCAGCGTTGACATTCTTGACGCAAGCGGAAGGGTCGTGTGCCGGGTTCCGAACGCCCAGCAACAAAGCGGGTGGCATGCGATTCCTCTCAGGGCTGGTGCGGCGGGTGGCAACGCGATGAGCAACGGCGTGTACCTTATCCGCTGCACGGTGAATGGGCAGGACTGGTATGTGAAGCGGGTTATGATGATGAGATGATGCGGCAAAGGGAGTGACCTTCGATTTCGTGTAACCTCACCCCGGCCGCTGACGCGGCCACCCCTCTCCCACAGGGAGAGGGGAATTTCAGTTTGGTCGTCTTACTCCCCTTCTCCTGCGGGAGAAGGGGCCGGGGGATGAGGTTGGAGCAGAGCAACCATCGACACATCTCAGTGCGCAGCACGCATAGTTTTTAATCAGTAAAAAAGGGGGGAACCATGCGATCAACGACCTCTGTCATTTCACTTATCATAACCCTGACCGTTTTCTCCGCAGCAACGCTTGCGCAAAACTACAACGGTGAACCGAGCAACCGCGCAAAAATCAACCTCGGCGCCACCCCGTGGAAATTCATCCAGTCCGATCCGATCGGCGCACAGGGAACGACCTTCAGCGACGCAGCGTGGAGCACGGTCGGAATCCCGCACACCTGGAACGACATGAACACCTTCCTCAACATGGACGCAGGCGGGAACGCAGGCGCGCTTTTGGGGATAACCGGCTGGTACCGTAAGCATTTCACCTTGGACAACGGGTACTCGGGGAAGAAGATCTTTATCGAGTTCGAAGGCGCGCACGTCGGCGCGCAGGTGTACATCAACGGAACGTTTATTCCGGGCAACAGCACGGTAAACCCGCAGGCCACGCACGTGATCGGTTTTTTGCCGTTCGTGGTGGACATCACCCAGTATGTCAAGCTCGACGGCAGCGACAATGTTCTGGCGGTCCGCGTGGCCACCAGCTCGGCCTGGTTCACCTATCCGAGTTTTTCGAACGACTTCCGGTTCGGCCAGGGCGACGGCGGACTGTTTAGGCCCGTGTGGATGCACGTGACCGACAAGGTGCACATTCCCCTCAACGTGTTCTCCGTTGTCAATAACTGGGGCACGTGCGTGGCGACGACGGCGGCCTCGGATGCGTCGGCCACGGTGCGGGTCCTTACCAACGTCCAGAACGAAAACGCCGGCGGCGTCACCGTTGCCCTCACCACCAAGGTGGTGGATTCGGCCGGCACCGTGGTGTGGTCCGCCGATGATTCCCATGTCGTCAACGCAGGCGCGTGCTACGTGTTCGACCAGACGGCAACCATAAACACCCCGCACCTGTGGTATCCCAATGCGAGCATCTACGGCAGGCCGTATCTCTACAAAGTGTATCACATTGTAAAGGTGGGCGGGAAGACGGTCGACGTTTTCACCAGCCCGCTCGGCATCCGGACCCTCACGTGGGACACCGATTTTCCCATTGTTAACGGTCATCCCCATTATCTCTGGGGCGCGGCCGGCCGATACGACTACCCCGCGCTGGGGACCGCGGTTCCGGAGGAACAGCAGTGGCGCGATGTCAAGACACTCGCCGATTGCGGCGGACGATTGTGGCGGCCCGGCCATTCCACCTGCTCGCACGAATTCGTGGAAGCATGCGACGCATTCGGCGTCATGATCGCCCAGCCGAGCGGCGACGACGAAGGCTCGTTCATGACCGCAAACCTGGCGCTCGGCACGCCGCACGCCGATTCGCTCAACGAGGCGCTCAAGAGCGAATGCCATCGCGACATGATCGTGCGGGACCGGAACGATCCAAGCATCCTTCTCTGGGAATGCAGCAACGCGCCCATCGACCATGCGTTCGATGTGACGCTCAGGGATACGGTGGTCAAATGGGACTCGCTCATGCCCCGCGCGCAGGAGGACCGCGGCAACGACCAGTCCGACATGGCGGTGGACCAGGTGATAGCCTGTTCTCTTGACGGATGCGAGGGAGGCCTCCATTGCTGCATCGCGCCCACCAAACCCGCCTTCGGGGCCGAAGGGTTCTACACCAAAGGAGTCCGGTTCGATTACGACGGCGAGCTCAATTTCGCCCAGGTCTACATGCAGAACTGGAAATACGGCAAGTATGTGAAGGCCTTCGGCATGTGCCAGTGGTACATGGCCGAATCGCCCGGCGAAAGCGGCACGGGCAGGAATTTCGCCTGTTCGATGATGGACTGGAACCGCATCCCGAAAATGCTTTACAAAATATACCAGGCGTGCTGGCTGCCGTATTCGGTGCGGCCGGTGGTGTCGCTCGCGCACCACTGGAACCGAACGGGTGCGATCACGGTCAACGCGTTTTCCAACTGCCCCACGGTGCGACTGCTTGTCAACGGGGTCAAACAGGGCAACGATCAAGCGCCGTATCCGGACACGGGCAACGCCAACGCGCTTTTTGCGCATCAATGTACATGGAACGTAACCTGGCAGACAGGCACAGTTACGGCCCAGGGTTTGGACGCCAATGGAAACGTCGTGTGTTCCGACCAGAAAGTCACCGCCGGCGCCCCTGACCACATTGCCCTTTCCGTCGCCGCGCCGGTCGTGAATCCGGCCACCGGCGACACCTTCAAGATCACGGCCAATGCAACGGACGCGGCATTCATTCTCGCAACGGTGGTGGACGCAAACGGCACCTGGTGCCCCACGGACAGCCACGTAATTACTTTCAGCGTTAGCGGTCCGGGAAATTACCGGGGAGGCGCCGATCAGATGATCGGCCCCGGCGGCGCGAATTATCATGCGCCCGGCGACCCGAACCTTTCGGCCGAAGGCGGCATGTGCAAGGTGGCCGTCCGCTCCACATTCACCGCCGGCACGGTAAACGTCACCGCGACCTCGGCAGGGCTGGGCCAGGGAACAACCTCGTTTACCGTGTATCCCGTGCCGCCGCCGCCCACCGTGTCTGTATTGTTACCTGCCCCACAAGGCGCACATCGCGCCGCACTCGATTTCAGGATCAGACAGACTGGAGCGATGGTACAATATTATCTGAGCGGAGCGGCAAAAGTGTCGGTTGACGTTGTGGATGCGGGCGGAAGAATTGTTGCGCGTGTTCCGAGGTCCTTGCAGGCGGAAGGATGGCATCCTATTGTTGGCCTGAGGTCATTGCTTGCCAACGGCGTATATGTTGTCAGATGCGTTAGTTGACGGACAGGAGATGGTGAAAAGGGTGGTGATTGCTAGATAATAATAATATTTGTGCGGGGGAAGCATCCCCCTCGCTGCGGCCCTGCGGTCCTCCGCTACCCCCTCCTGGGTGCACCCCAAGTGGAAGCAGTGGCAGAACCAGACACCTGTGCGGGGGCACCCAAGGAGTATAGTTGAAAAGTTGAAACGTTGAATAGTTGAAACGCCAAGGAGTTGAGAAGAAGAAGTTGAATAGTTGAAAAGTTGAGGAGCCGATTGGTCGCGCAATCGTTTCGCCTCATCCCCAGCCCTTCTCCACAGCGTGGAGAAGGGAGTCCAAAATGCTGATTGTATTCCCCTCTCCACTTGTGGAGAGGGGTGGCCGCCATGGCGGCCGGGGTGAGGCGACGGTCTTGAGCATTCCGATTGGCGCGAGAATAAATTGACTGATGACAATAACGGTTTGCGCGCGTTAGGCCGGACTGGAGGTCCGCGCCAGAGCGGGATGCCGCCCGGACCCGGCCCTGTGGGCCATAGGGCCGAGGCGGCCCGAGGCCTGCGGCCGAGACCGGAAGGACGGCCGACCCGAGCCTGAGTCTTGACGAAGACGAGGGGAACGCCCAATTTCTCTTATCGTTAATCAATTACTGTTTCAGATAACCTTAATTCAAGGACCCCACATGCCAAACAAAACCTTCATCCTCATCCTTGCAGCTCTCCTATCGGCGGCATCATGCCTTGCCCAAACCTACACCGGCGAGCCGAGCAATAGAGTAACCATCAACCTCGGCCAGACGCCCTGGAAATTCACAAAAACCGACGTGATCGGCGGCCAGAGCACCACGCTCGGCGACGCCTCGTGGAAAGACGTGGGCATCCCCCACACCTACGACGACACCGGCACGTTTCTCAACATGTCAATGGGCGGCAACGACGGCACGGTGATGCCCGGCACGGTCTGGTACAGAAAGCATTTCACGCTCGATGCGGCCTACGCCGCGAGAAAGGTCTTTGTTGAATTCGAAGGCGCGCACGTGGGCTGTCAGGTGTATATCAACGGCACGCTCATTCCCGGAAACAGCGCGGTCAACCCGAATGCCACCCATGTGATCGGGTTTATCGGGTTTGTGGTCGATCTCACCCCGTACGTGAATTTCGGAGGAACGGACAATGTCCTTGCCGTGCGTGTGGGCAAGAGCGGCGGCTTTTACAACGACCCCGGGTTTGCCGAGGGCTTCCGGTTCGGCCAGTCCGACGGCGGACTGTTTCGCCCCGTGTGGATGCACATCACCGACAATGTCCATGTGCCGCTCAACGTGTATTCGGTGCTCAACCAGTGGGGCACCTATACCGCGGCGGTGACCGCCACCGACGCCTCGGCAACAGTCAACATCCAGACGAACGTCCGCAACGACGGCGCATCTTCACAAAATGTGTCGCTTGACGTCAAGGTGGTGGACGCCGCCGGCAACGTGGCGCTCGATCTGCCGGGAACGCAGCAAACCATTGCGGCCGGCCAGGCGTATGTGTTCAATCAGACCGGCGACATCGCCAACCCGCACCTGTGGTACCCGAACAACAGCGCCTTCGGCACGCCGTACCTGTACAAGGTATACCATATTGTAAAGGTGGGCGGAACAACGGTCGATGTTTTTACCAGCCCGCTGGGCATCCGCGTGCTCACCTGGGACAATAATTTCCCCTATTTCAACAGCCACCAGCACTTTCTGTGGGGCGCCAGTTCACGGTACGATTATCCCGCTCTCGGGACCGCAGTCCCCGAGGAACAGCAGTGGCGCGACGCGAAACTGGCCGCCGCTGTGGGGTGCAACCTGTGGCGTCCCGGCCATTCCACGTGCAGCAGCGAATTCGTTCATGCGTGCGACGCTTACGGCATCATGATCGTCCAGCCGACCGGCGACGCCGAGGGCGCCTTTACCGGCGTGGCCCCGACAGACCCGAAAGGGATTCTGAAGGCTGAAATACACCGCGACATGGTCATCAGGGACAGAAATGATCCCTCGATACTCGCCTACGAGGTGGACAACGGCGGCATCAGCGCGGGCCTCGCCCAGACGCTCAAGGCGCTTTCGGCGCAATGGGACCCGGTCCACACCAGGGCGCAGGCCGACCGGACGTCCACCTGCGCAAACGGCGATATCCATTCCTGCACCGCAAGCGGCTGCGAAATGGGAATCAAGAGCGCCTGTCCCACCATGCCCGCCTTCGGCGCGGAGGCGTGGAACGCCACCGGCATGTCCGCCCGCTTCGCCTACGACTACCAGATCGCCTATGTGGCGGCATACCTCCCCAACTGGGTGAAAAGCAGGCAGGACAACTGTTTTGGACTTTGTCAATGGTATTTCGCCGAGACCGTGGGGGAATCGGGGACGTATCTCGAAATGCCCCCCGGCACCTTCAATGTCCGGTCGTTCGGCTGTTCCATGGTTGATTTCAACCGCATTCCCAAACTTCTGTACTACGCTTACCAGGCGGCCTGGGTGCCGCTTTCCACAAAGCCGGTGGTCGCGCTCGCCCACCATTGGAACCGGTCGGGCGCGGTGCGGGTGAACGCATTCAGCAATTGCCCGAGTGTAAAGCTGCTGATCAACGGCGTGAGTGCGGGGACAAAGACGCCCAACCCCTGGACCGGGACCGGCACCGATGCCACCGAAACCACCACGCAGCTGCCGTTCCAATGCTCCTGGGACGTCACCTGGGCGGCCGGCACGCTTGTGGCCCAGGGACTTGACGCAAACGGAACCGTGGTCTGCACGGACCAGAGGACAACGGCGGGCATCGCCGACCACATTGCACTGAGCGTGGAGCCCGCGCTGGTGAAACCCGACGGCGACACGTTCAGGATCGTGGCCAACGGGTCCGACGCGGCCTTCATCCTGGCAACGGTGGTCGATTCGCACGGCGTCTGGTGCCCGCTTGACAGCCACAACATCACGTTCTCGGTTTCGGGCCCGGGCAATTACCGCGGCGGCTCGGACAACTATGTCACGGTCGGCCAGCCGCTCTCCTACCACTCGCCGCTCGACCCGGAGCTGCGCGCAGAAGGCGGCATGTGCAAGGTGGCGGTGAGGTCCATGTTCACCCCGGGAACGGTCACGGTCACCGCAACATCGCCGGGGCTCGGCAGCGGAAGCACGTCGTTCGCGGTGTATTCGCTTGACGGAACGACACGGGCGCACCCGGCGACGTCTGCCATGACAAGTGCGCAACCGTCCGGGCTCAAGGTTGAATGCGTCGGAGGAATTGTACGATACTACATTGACCGCCTTTGCGACGTGTCACTCGAGGCAATCAACGCGACCGGCAAAACGGTCGGACGCGTTTTGTTGTCGCGGCAATCTGCCGGATGGCACGCCGCATTCGGCCTCTTCGGGTCAAACAACGTAAAAACCAGCGGGGTTTACTTTGTACGATGCGCGGCGGCGGGAGAAAATGCCGTGGTGAAACGGGCGGTGGTGATAAAATAAAGACAATACAATATACAAGTATTTAAAGGGGGAAGTTTCCCCCTCGCTCCGGCCCGGCGCTCATATTATCAAAGTACAGCTTATTCCGCGCCGGTCCTGCGCTGCCCCCTCTTGGGTAGCCCCCTTGGTAGTGCAGTGGCAAGCCAGTAGCATTGCTGCGGGGGCACCAAGAAGCGACAGTTTATTTCAATCAGCAATCCGAAAATACTCCGGGCATGAACGAACATAATGTTTTTGCTTCACAACTGCGGCTCCAAGGGTGCGCGCAACTGTTGTTCCGGTCTCGCCACAGGCCCAACAACGCTGCACCCCGCGAAGCTCCCAAAGGCATTTTAATTATTTCATGTATTAATTGTGGAAGTCAATTGGCAGGAAATACTATATCAATACACAGGCCGCCCGCGGTCCTTACTTTTTCTTCTTCTTAAATTTTGCGTATTCCGCGTTTACCGCCGAGTCAAGCGCGGCGAACGACGTGGTGGCCACGTTCCTCGCCAGAAATGCCTGGCGGTCGGTGTACTCGTCGTATGCCTTCTGGGTTTCTTTCTGATCGAGCCATATGTAAATCTTGATGATGATGTCGTTGGCCTTGATCTTGTTCTCCTTGAACATTTCCTCGTCGCGTTTTTTCCTCTGCTCCTGGGAAACGCGCATATTGGCGAGCCGCAGCTCCTCCGCTGAGGTGAGCCGCACGCCGCTTGCCTGCGCCGCCTTGGCGCTGTCGGCCTTTGCCTGTGCCTTCTTCTTCGCCGCGCTCATCAGGTCGCTCACCAGCGACGACGTATCGGCCGCCGCCACCGTCGAGGCGGAAGTAAGCTCCTTGCCCACCGACGTGTCCTGCAGCTTGCGGCCGCCCATGGCCTTCTCGAGGATTGCGAATTCGATCTTCGCGGTTTTTTCCGGCCGCACGCCGCATTTCTTGAGCCTCTGTTCGAGAAAATCGCTCGCGGCAATGACGCCCTGGTCGTTGAGCATCACGAGGTTCACCCGGACCAGCGAGTCTTCCTTGCGCTCCAGCGCCTCGCGCAGGCGCTTGTTGCGGAAATAGAATTTGTCCCATTCAACCTTGCGCGCCATGCTCTTGATGCAGGCGACGCGGTCTTCCACCACCTCGAGCGCGTTGCGCGCCTCCATGAAGCAGTGGTTGTTGGTGAGCAGTTCCACGATGTCCGCGTCGCGCACGATGAACTCCCGCTCGTTGCCGAGCGTTATCTTCGCCTGTATCTTCGCCGCGAGCTGGCTGTACTGGTTGATGGAGATGCCGAGGTAGTCCTTGTTGTTCTTGAGGTAGACCAGTTCCCGCCACGCATTGTCGAAATCGCCCGCGGACAGCGCCTTGTCGAAGGACGCTGCCGCCTCGCGCGTTATGTTCGTTTTCCTGTTGTCAAGCGACACGCCGAAATCGTACGCCTTTGCGCGGTCGATGGACATGGCCTGGTTGTAGAGTGATGAGAGCACCGAGAAATCCGGCCGCGGCTTTCCGAGCTCGTCGTTGAACCGGCCGACAAAGTCGTTGATCTGCTTCTGGCGCTTCCGGTTTTTCTCGAGCAGCATGCCGCTTTCCTCAAGGTAGATCTGGCCTTCGAGCTCGTTCACCTTCGACAGGATGTACTTCTCGTTGGGGTTGCCCGCCGCGACGTTCTTGAGCCGGACCGCTATCTGTTTCGCCGACGCAATGGCGTCTTCGAGCTTCATGCCCATGCCCGAAACGTCGGTCGCGGCGTTGAGATTGTAGTATGCGCGCTGGATCGACGTGTCGATGTAGGTCTGGCTGATATACTGTTGGGCGGACGCGGCTGCGGCGCAGAGCAGGATGAGGATAAGCGGAAATCCGGATTGGTGAATGGTGCGGCGTGAAGGTTTCATGGATTAATGAAAACTAAATCACTTCGTGCGCGAGAAGGTAAATGTTTTGTTCATAAGGAATGATGCAGGTCGAAAATAATAACAAAGAGTTGGTAGGGGCTGGCCGCCCCTAAGACCTGCCAAGGAAAATGCTTATTATAACAACCCCCGCGGCGACCGTAGGCGCCGCACCCCCTTGGAAAGAGGGAATACAATGCAATACTCAACGTAACTTGACTCGCAGGAGGTAAGACTTGCTTTTTGAACCTGAAATACGTAGTTTTTGCAAAGCAGTTAAGCAGGTGACGGCTCTACTTGGCATAGGTCAACCTCATTGAGCGTCGAAGTCGATGTAATGAAAGCATCAATTTTTGTTCTCTTGTCACTCTTGGCACTTGGCTGTGCTCCAAAAGTAATCACAAAGCAATCCAAACCAAGCAAGGCCTGTTCGACGGCCGTTCTTGGCATTTTACCAATTGAGACTGGTCTTTATATTGGGGAAGATAGCGTGCTTAACAATCTGGACAGAAAGCTGCCAAGGTATTTTTGAACCGAACTTGTTTTGAGAAGGTTATTCCATTTTTCAGCGATTCACGGACACGACAAGATTCAATCATTTCAATGACGGTTAAATACAAAAGGAATGATTCCCTGGAATTCAACTTTCCCATTTCGAAAAACACTAACGGCGATACAGTCGATTATTTGCTTGCCATCAAAGACTTTAAATTCGAAACAAAATCATTCAAGGTAAAAACACCAACCCCGCCAATGCCAGTTCCAGGAGCCGGATTGTTGGTTGCTTTAGTTCCGTTTCAATCGAATGTAGTCGATTGCTCATTGGAATTTGCCGTATGGGATTGCAGTCAAAGAGTTATCTTGTCATATGGTCGAATAGAGGGCACGATTGCAGTTGGAATATTCCGCAATCCAACCTACGATGCTGAACAGAAAGCAATAGATTTAATTGACAAAATAATTGACACCTCGCCATTCATGAAGAAAGACTGAGAACGCGCGGGTGTCCCGGTCTCTTGTCAGATAATAATCCGAAAAACCATACGCCACGGCCATCATTTCGACATTACTCAGCGCAGGCCTTGATCGCGCGCCGTCTGTGAAGAGAACAGCCAAAAGCAGCAAGACGCACGATTGGTTTTTCAAAAGTTGACAGAAACTCCAGGAAAGTCTATATTCTCCTATATACGGCAGGGCCGCGGAACAGGCGGCGTGGGTTACGGGAAAAGGACCATATAACCAATCGGAGGAGGGCTTCGTATGCATCCTAAACAAAAGACCGCCGGAACGGCGGCATCGGTTTTTCTGCTGGCATCGCTTGTAAGCGCCGCGATGCCCTCAGGGTACGCCGGCACGGTTTTTGACTCGCTCAAGGGAATACCGGCACAGATCCCCGGCTTCGTAAATGCCCCGTATTTCGACAAGGGTGACTCAGGCGTGGTGTTCAACTATACGTGGAGCAATATGGGTGATTGTCACTGGCGCGATGGCGACCCGGGCAAAAAGGTGTCATTGCAGCTTTTCGGAACGTGGAATGATTTTGTTGCGGGAACCGTTGGAGGTATCGTTGACTCCGCCGCCTATCCGCCGGGCAAAAATGCCCATATCGGATGGGTGCAGAGCGGAGAGTGGCTTAAATACACAGTGCATGTGAACATTGCCGGCAACTATAAAATGATATTGCATCACACCGTTGTCGATACCAGCAACCTAATCATCTTCAATATCGGCGACCTCCCGGCCGATTCGGTAGGTGGATTGCCGATAAGCATCAGGCCGCCGGGCGACGTTGAAATTAATCACGACTGGAGATGGGACACCACGAAAACCAGGCTTGCGCTTGATACCGGCCTCTTTCTAATAAAGGTCTCATTTTTCCACGAGGGGTTAAACTTCCACGGCATGAAATTCATGCTGGATGGCACGTCTGCCCTGCCGGAAACAAACCGGGGCCTTGTGCAGAAAGGGCATGCGGTTATGCCTGTTGTCAATGGAACCAACCTGTCTGTTTCCTGTTCGCCCGCACAGGCCGGTCCCGCAGCAATATCCGTCTTTGATTGCGCGGGCAGGGTAATGGTTTCCGTCGTGAGGAACCTGAATGCAGGCGGCCGCACGGAGATTATCAGCCTCGGGAACATCGGCCGGGGAGTTTATTTTGTGACCGTGGAGCAAAACGGCTTGAGGGAAACAAAATCGTTCACCATCACCCGCTGATCAATTCCGGTACGTTGACAATCGAAAAGGGACTTGCTTCGGCAAGTCCTTTTTTTTCGTGCATCTGTCAGGGCGCACCTGTTTGAGGTTGTCATGGCAAAATAGTAATCTGGGCGTTCCCCCGGATATGTAGAGGCGCAGCGCCGCTGCGTCTCTACAAAAGGCGGGTCCGGGCGGCATCCCGCATCAGCGGGACCATTTTTCCAGTCCCGCCTTAACGCGGCGGCAACAGGATTCTATTCTGTCAACTACTTTTTCTTGCGCCGATTCGCTTACGCAGGACCGTCGCCTCACCCCGGCCGCTGTCGCGGCCCCCCTCTCCACCCGTGGAGAGGGGAGATGCATATAGTTCTCTTCGTATTCCCGCGGCGTTGCCCCGGGCTATAAATATTGCGCTACTACGTGGCTGAACTGCAAAATATTCCACGTGCGACTTCGGGAGATCCGCTCGCAATGCCATTCTTTTCTGCTTTTTTCAATCCGAACTTATCCGCTCATTCTTCGCAATCTCTACAATTTTTCTTGGTGCCCCCGCAGCTGAAGTTGCTTTCTCGCAAATCAACTCTCTAGGGGGCTACCCACGAGGGGGTAGCGGAGGACCGCAGGGCCGCAGCGAGGGGGAACCTTCCCCCGCAAAACAATCTGAACTTCCGGGACCTAAACTTAATACTTGCACAGCGCATCCTGCGGCTTCTGGTTCATATAACACAACTTTATCCACCCCGCGGACAGCGGACCGTTCGACAGACGTATTTCATCCAGCCGGCCGTTCCATTTCTGCTCGGTGTTGCCCACATTCGAGCCGAACACGAGATCGTTTGTGGTGGAGAATGCGTTGATAAGCGGCGCATCCGCAAGGTTTCCGTCAACGTAAATCGCGCACACGCCGTTGTTCCAGACCAGGGTGATGTAGTGCCAGCCGTGAGCTTTCCATCCTCCGGCAATAACGTTGAGCGGCCCGTTGCCGATGGAGTCTTCCGAGCGGACGTCAATGGCGCTGTCGTTGCCGCTGATGGTGAGGAGCTCGAAGCCGGCCGAATCGTTCCATGCCCGCTTGTTCGATATGATCCGGTTGTACCCGGGCACCTGACTTCCCAGCCACTGCGCCCATACCGAAACTGAGAACCGGTTGTTGCCGTCGAGGTTCGAGGCATAGGGAACAGACCAGAAATCGTCCACGCCGTCGAATCGCATTGCGCCGCCGGCGAGCCCCGTGTCCGACGCCGGAGTGGTGGCATTCGACAAGGACACGAGCGTATGTCCCTGACCCGTGGCGTCCGACTCGTCGTTCATGTGCCACACGCCAAGGTACCCGTCGGTGCTGCCGAACACGGAGCTTCCCTGCGAAAAATCCGCCGCGTTCTTGCGGCCCCAGTACATTATGATGTCGGTGGTGGCGTTTCCGTACAGGGTATCCACTCTCACCCACACTGCGGCACTGCGGCCCACAGCGTCCCACCGTTCTATTTCGTAATGCAAATGAATGCCGCTTGGCCTTGCGAACCGTATGTCGCGGCCGTCCGCGCTTGCCTGACTGAATGCAATGGTTGATTGATCAAGACGAACGAGGACGGGAAAATGGACGACCGTGTCGCCCACGTTCGCGCCGAGCGGCGTCGTCACCAGGTGGATGGTGCGCGAATACGACCACTGGGTGTAGTCTTCCTCATCGAATGTCTGAAGCGTCACAGGATCAACCGCGGTCGGGAAACCCGACTCCACCGTGACGTTTGCAACCGTCACCGGCGGCACTGTCGCAACAAATGCGGAAACCTGCAGGGAAAATGTTCCCGCCGGCACGCGGCCGATGCTGTAACCGCCCGTCAGCGAATCCATGCGCACCGAGCGCACAAGTCCGTAGGTGCGCACATACACCGGGCCAAGACCCGCGTACGTAACCTTGCCCGTGACGGCGCCGAAAGGCACAAGCTGCAGCCCGGGGATGGTGACCAGCCGTCGTTCGCGTGAGTAAAGCGAGCAGGCTACCGCGGCTCCAAGGGTGTCATGGCTGATCTCAATGATATATCTGCCGTTGGCGAGCGAATCGAGACGAAATGCGCCGCTCGAATCGGTTACGGCGTCGGGCGCCGGCGGTGCTCCGGCCGTGTCCCCCAGGAAATCGCTGGGCCGGACGAACACCTCGGCGCCCACAATCGGATTGCCGCCGGCATTCCGTACTATGCCGGCCACCGCGTTGGGAAAATCATCGGCCGGCGTGGACTCGGTGAGGCGGGGCGCAGACGAGCAGTACAGGCCGAAGGCAGCGGCCATCGCGCCGAGCGCAAGGGTGGCGACCAGCGACCTACTCATGGCCGTTCCCGAGCACGGCGCTCCGCGGAAACAACTGAAAATTGAACTGAAATATCTGCATGTCCTTCTTCTGGTCCTTTTCGCGATCCTCCGCGGCGGCGAGCACGTATTCCTTGAGCTCTTCGAATTTCCTGGTGAGCTCGGGAACAATGGCGGCGGGCAGGCCCACCATGAGCGAGCTGATGTACCGCTGTTCCGGTTCTATTGCATCAATGGCCTTTACACTGTGTTCTATCCATCTGCGGTGCAGGTTTTTTATCACCTCGCGCAATTCCACGACGTTGGGACGCAGCTTCATCAGGGTTGCCTTGTATCCCTTCTTCGCGTCTTTCTCGATTATCCCCAGCGCCTCAAGCACGCTCACCGATTCCTTCACCTGGGCCACGTTCACGCGGGGAAATATCTTGTCGGCAAGCTTCTTGAAATCGCCGTCGAACCCTTCAACGGCGATGATCTCGCGTATAACGGGATTATACCATTTCAGATAATAGTTCGCGTACTGCAAAGACACATTGTTGAAAAGGGTTCTCGACTTGAATTCCAGGAGTTTCTTGAGGAGCAATTCCTTTTCCTCGCCGTCTTTGGCCTGGTCGTATTTGACAAGATACTTGAAGTACCTTGCCCGATCTTCGGCAAGGTCCATGCCCCTGGTCATTTTCTTTGTTGCGTTGTCGGAAAGCTTCTTGCGCCGTTTCACGACGTCGATGAAGAACCCCTGGTTGTTGAATCCCGCCTTGCGCGCAAACACCCGGTACGAGTACAATGGATTCGCGCGCTTCTTCGCGTCGTAAAAATCGGATAGAAACTTGCGGTAGTCGAGGTATTCGTAGAGGTCGGGCAGGGTGTTCATGATACCAGTAATTATAACCGCTTTTTTGCAGTAAATCAAGCAGAAAATGTGATATTTTTGTGTAACAGCTTTATGTATGATAACTTATTGATTTATATGGTGATTTGTTTAAACAAGAATGTGAATTTTATTACATTTCAGGTAACAACCTATGACGGAGGTGAGGTTTGAGGAGGCCGTGCCCGCCTCACGGAAAAACGAAAAGCCCCGGAACCTTTTGGAGGGAATTCCGGAGCCTTCAAGATGGTACCCGGGACCGGCGTTGAACCGGTGACAACCGGTTTAGGAAAGCCGTCTCAGGCTCACCCACTTCTTCTTGCACCTGCACATACTCTGGTGGTATAATTAGGCACGTCCGGGCTATTTTTTTTCACCTGCTGGATCTTCATAGTTCGCACCTGGTCGAGTCAGCCGTTTGTTTCATGCAAGGAGAAGCAAATGAAAAAAGCCATTTGTCTATTCGTGCTACTAGCTACGGTTGCGAATACGACAAATGCTCAATGGGTGCAGGGCCAAGGTCTGGCGAGCTCCGTTCTTGCACTTGCTGTGAGGGATAGCAATGTTTTCGCTGGATATATGGGCGCTTATCGATCCACCAACAACGGAAAAAACTGGACTAGCGTCGATTCTGGCTTCCCCCCAGGTGGTATCTCTGTTATTTCTCTTGCCGTGAGCGGCAGCAATATTTTTGCCGGCACCTACAGCAACGGTGTTTTCTTGTCAACAAATAACGGTGCAAGCTGGACTGCTGTCAACTCCGGCCTTCCGGACAGTGCTTATGTCTACGCCCTTGCCGTGAGCGGCAGCAATATTTTTGCCGGGACTTATGGCACCGGTATTTTTCTATCCAACAACAACGGCACAAGTTGGACTGCGGTCAATTCCGGACTAACGAATCCTTATACGTACTCTCTGGCCGTGAGCGGCAACAATATCTTCGACGGAACTAATACCAGCGGAGTATTCCTTTCAGATAATAACGGCACAAGCTGGACTGCAGTCGATTCTGGTCTTCCGATGAATACTTGTGTCTTTTCCCTTGCAGTCAGTGGGAGCAATATTTTTTCTTCGACTTGTGGCGGTGTCTTCTTATCCACTAATAACGGCACAAGCTGGGCTCCGGTCAATTCCGGTCTCCCCGCGAGAACTTATATCTGGACTCTTGCAGCAAGCGGTAGCAATATCTTTGCCGCTACCTATAATGGCCGCGTTTTCCTTTCAGGCAATGATGGCACAAGCTGGACTGAAGTTAGTTTGGGTCTCCCAATGAATATTGTTCTGTACTTCCTTGCCACAAATGGTAACACGATCTTTGTTGCGACGGGTGAAAACGGGGTATGGTATAGGCCACTTTCAGAAATGCTATCGGCAATTAATCCTAACCCGCACCAGGAAATATTAAAGCCATATACCAATGAATTAAAAATAACTATCAATAAAAATAGTATCGCAGTGTTATTTCCGGAGACTTCGAATAACGGCTCAGTCGCCATTGGTTTGTTCAATCTTGCAGGAAAAAAGATCTATTCGGCCACGCATCAGGCTTGTAATGGAATCCTGTATATGCCGGTTGGGGGGTTGTCAAATGGCACATATCTGGTGTCTGTTACAGGTAGGAATACTTCGCTATCCTCGTCATTTGTCGTAACGAAATGACCGGATAAGAACGCTCTAAAATCAACCACCGCCTCTCGAAAAATCAACCTCATCAGCAGGAGGTTATCGCATGAAGAACATTAAGGCTCTCTCAATTCGCGGCATGATGATCACGCTGGCATTGCTCGCCTTCGCGGCGGGCCAGTCCATTGTTGTCCAGCCCCCGCTCAACACCTTCGTGATGCGCTCCGATCTGGCAGGCACGCATCCACGCCTTTACTTCACCCAGGCCGACATCCCCACCATCAAGCAGCGCGCGCTGGGACCGTGCAGCTGGTTTTACAAAAAGGCAAAGAGCGACTTCGGCGGCTACGTATCGCAGCGCACACCCGATCCGCCGGGCACGTGGAAAGATTATCTCTTCGGCTTCTGGGGACAATTCTCCATGTGCATGTTCTACCTTGTCGAAGGCGATACCGCCTACGCCAACGCGGCGCGATCGTGGGCGCTGTTTTACGCCGGGCGGTCCGATTGGCTCGCCGACGATCTGATTCCCATGGATATAACCTCCGGCATGGCATTGACATATGATATTCTCTACGGTTATCTGTCGCCGACGGACCGTGCCACATTGCGGACCGCCCTCAAGCGCTCGATTGACACCATTCAGCCGCGATTCGCGGTGGGTCAATACTGGACCGAGGACTTTCAGAATAACCACATGCACAACCGCATTCACGGACTTGCCCATGCGTCATTTGCGATGTACGGTGACGATCCGGCGATCAACGTGCAGACCGCGGCCGATCTGGCGGTCGGGTGTTTCACCAAGGTCACCCAATGGCTGCCCGATGACGGGAGCACGCATGAGGGAGCGGGGTACTGGGATTACGGCTACCCGTGGGTGGCGCGCACCGCCCTGCTCATCGAACACGTGACCGGGAACGACCCGACACTCGGTAAACCGCACTTTACAAACGATTATCTTTATCGTTTGTATATGAACACGCCCGGGTGGAGCAACATGTTCAACATCGGCGACGCCGACGAGGGTCAGCCCAGCAATGCGGAAGCGTGGCTGCCGGGGATCGGCCGCACCCAAGATGCCCAGGCGGATTCGGTGATTCGGCGTTTGATGAAAGAGCAGTCCGGCGGTTTTTACCAGCAGACCATGTGGGGCATGCTCTGGTATCCCGATACGCTGCAGCCGCAATCGTATGCAACGTTGCCCTTATACCGGTTCTGGCCGGATCTGGAAATGTTCTCAATCCGCGGTTCATGGGCCGATACGGCGACCGCATTCGTGTTCAAATGCGGGCCTCCGGGCGGAAATCATATGCAGCAGTTGCGCAACGGCAATTACGTCAATGTTGCGCACGATCATCCGGATCAGAACCATTTCCTGCTGTTTTCCGGCGGCAGGATGCTTGCGCAGGACGACGGGTACCCGACCGACAACAAGCTTACGCGAAGCCATAATACTATCGTGATAGACACGCTCGGCCAGACCAATGAGGGCGGCGAATGGTATCAGCCGTTCGATTACAGTTTGTGCGGCCATCTGGCCGACGTTATGCTGTCGGGCTCAAGCGCATGCGCGGCCGGGGATGCGTCAAAACTCTATGTCAACGCAAGCAAATTCGTGCGGCATATCGCTTTTGTCGAAGGGGGATATGTGATATCAATTGACGATCTGAAAGGCACGGGCACTGCCGCGCACGCTTTCAACTGGCGGCTCCACAAAACCGGCACGTGGTCCAACGGCCAGGCCGGTGAATTTATCGTGACCGATTCATCGAACATGCGTCTTGACATCCGTTTCCTTGAACCGCCCGCATCCAGCCTGCAAAGCGCGTTCCTTCCCGTCGATCCTTTGGTGGCCACGTCACACCCGTGCCTTTCCGTCACGACCCGCGCTTCGTCGACGCATTTCACTGCGGTGGTGGTGCCGCAGCACAACAATCAGCCGGCGCTTGCCAGCAGCCTGCTTGCCGCCACCGGCGGAACCGCGGTGCAGGTGCAGAACGGCGCCACCACCGACATGTTCGCCATGCGTTCCGATTCTGGAACCTTGACTGTAGGGAATATCCAATCCGACGCGACCAATCTGCTGGTGCGCACCCAGAATGCATCGACGTCGTTTGCCATGATAACGCGCGGCACGGTTGTGTCAATCGCGGGAACCGCGCTGGTCCGGTCGGCCATCAGCGCGAATCTGTCATGGCGTAACGGCGCGCAAGCGGTGACGATCGAAGCTGAGCCGTCGTACAACACCGGCGGCGGGGCCGACACGATTGTCGCGGGTGGATTGATTGCCGGGAGCCAATACACGGCCACGGTCGACAGCGCGGCGCCGATTGTAGAAACCGCCGCGGCCGACGGCACGGTCCGCGTGCCCGTAAATCTGGTAAAACGCCTGGTCATTACCTTGACAAAAGGCGCCGGCGTCGGTGCCGGCGATTATACGAAAGCGCTGCAGCGGTTCTCGATGAGGCCCTCTGGAACCGGTGTCACCTTTGTTATTCCGGCGACCGGAACCACGGGCTTGTCGATCGCGATTTACAGCCAGCAGGGACGGCTCATCTGGAAATGGGACGGCAAAGGGTGCAGCGCGGAAAAGCGGATACTCTGGCCCGCGACGGGAAAAAGCGGCCTCGAATCGCCGCCGGGGGTCTATTGCGCAATAGTCAAGATCGGCGACAGCTGCCGGACGGCAGCTTTTGCATTGGTACGGTAGGAAACGTGTGAAGTCCTGCAAAATATCACAGGGTGGATCGCAATCGGTCATGGCCCGGGATGATGGAAAAGATGGACGCTTTTCCTGATATTTCCGGGCCCAAAAGCAACGAGGAAAAGGAACCATGGAAGACAGGCCATTCTTGGGACAAACTTCCAAGAACAGCCTGCTTTTACGGGGAAAAAAGAGTACCCCAGACCGGAATTGAACCAGTGACAACCGGTTTAGGAAACCGGTGCTCTATCCAACTGAGCTACTGGGGCATTGAAATTTCAGCGAATTTCGACGTATTAAAATACATCACGCTGAATTCCGACCCCAAAAACAGTATCCGGTGTATTTCCGTGGCGGTTTTGCAGCGGTCTTAAACTTGACAGTTGCGAGGGGGCGTGCCACTCAACGCTCTCTTCCGGCCGGGCGAGGCATTTCTCTGTCGCCACCTTCCACTCTATAGAGCATAGCCTGCACTTTGCCGTAATCGCCCTGCAGTTTCTTGTATGAAAGCAGACACAAATGTTTTTGGTCGGGTGACACCATTTTCCTCACAGCGTAATAAAACGACATCCCATCGTTGCAAAGCTTCTCAAGGCACACGAGATAGGTTCTCATCTGTTCCACGGTTCGAAGCTTGTTGGAAAGAAAAAAGACAAGACAGTCTAGTTTTGCATCAGTGGTAACTTCCTTCCCCTTGAGAACAGGACTATTTTTGAAAATTTCCGCCGCCTGTTTCTGCTCCTCAACAGAGTCTTTGCGAACGACAATGCCGATACTGTCGGTTTCTCTGCGTGCCGCGGTGTCAACATCGACCGCGGCCGCGGCCTGCGCCAGAGCGGCAATGGAATCCGAAATGCGGGCCTGAAAAACGCTGTCGGCGTGGGCCATGCTGTCGGCGCGAATCGCGTCAAAAATGGAATCGACGCTCCCGGGATACCCCAATCCTCGATACAGGTGCCTCGCGACGGGAACACTTGGTGACGGAACGGAATCCGGAAGAAGTGAGATGAGACGGACCAGTTCCTTTTCAATGGACACCCGCCACAATACCCCGCAATCTCTTGACTTGAGATCAGCGAATCCGATTGCCAGCGAATTCGAACGTGATGTCAGGATCAAATTGCACGGCGTGAGCAACCCCGGCCGGTCGGCGCTGTGAAGATGTTGACAATCGAACGATGAGGTCACCCGGACGATGCCCAAAGAATCGACGGAGGTCACGGAAAGAAAATTGTACTTCTCCCTGTTCTTTTGAGCCCATTGCAGGACGGACTTGAAACACGGCAAGAAACCACCGTGATGAACAAACGTGCTCTCCTGAGAAACGCTCTCGAACACCTCCTGACTCGGTTTATTGTAGTAATCGGAAGCAACCTGGCCAAAAGCAACGTTTCCTGTCGCCAAAAGAAAGAGTAACACGCCGGTTAAACGCATTACAACCTCCCTTGTTGAATGAACAGGAAGAGGCCCGAAAACCTACACTGCGGTTGACTCTTGCGGAATTGCGGCCAGACCGTCCGGTCTTGCTCCGGCATCGGTTTGCCTTATTGGAATATAGAAAGCCGTAGGAGCGGATGTCAAGGGTATTAAATTCCGCCGCTTTCAATTTTTGCCGCCCCCCTTCCGACAAATAACGTTATTCCCACAACGCAAAAACCGGGAAAACGCCTTGCTCTTCTGCGCCACACCGTCATCGGCAATCGGCAGTCAATCAGACTATCCTGATCCCTGTTTCCAGCATTCTTCCTGCCATATTCCCTCCTGGCTAAACGTAATCTCTATAAAAGAAAGATGAGTTGTGGAAACTCCCTATTCAACCGCTTAACAAGGGAGGTCTTATGAACCAAACCATGCATGATGAAAAAGAGCGAAGATGCCGTCTGGAAGATTCCTTTTCTCTTCCTGAGAATCAGAGAAAAAATCCGGACGATCCTTACGCCATTGAGCACGAAAAAGAGGTGATTGCAAAATGGCACCGGAGATATGAGATGGCGGAGGGCGGAAAGAAATAAAGCGAGGCAAAAATTACTGATCAGCGACGAAGAGCGTCAGATCAGCTAAAAAAGGAAAATGGATTACCCCCCCCCCCGTCTTTCCTGGCATAGATCCCCAGCCGCTTGCACTTCCTGAACAAGGTGCTGTTGTGTCAAAATAGACCCATAAACTCAACGCACCGCTTATGACTTCCCATTTTGCCATACTAAACGCAAGTCTAATTTCGTTTGGTAGAACTAAATGAAACCATGGTTGCGTTTGGTAGGAAGCGAAAAAAGTGGAAAACCTTGACATGAGAGATTGATCGCGGGCCGGCGGCCGCGCCGCCGCGGAACTGCTGCGGCAGGTGCGACAGCCCGATGACCGGTTCCTTGCGGAAGACAAAGCCCCTAAATTCGCCAATTCGTTGTGGCATGCCGATTGTATATTACATTCTCGCAGGGAGACACCCAACCAAATCAGCCCCAAAAAAAATTGTTCTTTATCGCCGGTTATTCATTTCACATCATGCGCAAGGGAAAAGCTGAGCTATAAACCGGATAGCAACTTCGTGAAGATTCTGATATAGGTGACACTCCACACTTGGGTTAATCGGTTTCTCACTCAGAACATGAATGCAGTGTTGCCCTGTTGAAGAAGCGAAATCCTTTCAAACCGAGACAGCACCCTTCACTTTTTCAGAGGGCTTTCTACTTTGAAATCAAACTCACTCGGAATTTGTCTGGGGGCCACGAACATAAAAATCGTGGAACTCGTCGAAGAGGACGGCGTTGTCAGGGTTGCCCAGACCATCATTAGAAACCACGAAAGCAACCCGCGCGAGGTGTTTACCGGGCTTCTGCGCGAACTGGACATCGAGAACTTTGCGTACGGTATGCTCACGGGAAGGAAATTCCGGGACATCATCAACGCGCCCTCGATCACCGAACCAGAGGCATTGGAATACGGAATCTCTTTTGTCAAAGCCAACGACCCCCACGCTCCCCGCTATCCCGCCGTCGCCAGCCTTGGCGCGGAAAGTTTCATTGTTTACCTATTGGACAACAACGGCGCCATCGCGACCGTGGAAACCGGGAACAAGTGCGCCTCGGGGACCGGAGAGTTTTTCCTGCAGCAGATCCGCAGGATGAACATTTCGGCCGATGAAGCGGTTCAGCTGGCGCACGGCTGCGAACCGTTCAAAGTTTCCGGCCGCTGCTCGGTTTTCTGCAAAAGCGATTGCACCCACGCGCTCAACAAGGGGATCCCCATCGGAAGGGTCACCGCGGGACTGTGCGGCATGATGGCCGACAAAATCCTCGACCTCCTGGAAAAAGTCGAGAAGAAGAACATTGTTGTTGTCGGCGGCGTCACCAACAATGCCGTGGTCATGGACCTTTTGCGGGGAAAAATTGAAAACCTTATTATTCCCGAACATGCCGATGTTTTTGAGGCGCTGGGCGTCGCCTACTACGCCTTGAAGAACAAAGTGACCTGGAACGTCGATGCCCACAATATCTTCAAGGCCGATAGAATTTCCTTTGACATTCACTCTCCTCTAAAAAATGCAAGCAGCCTCGTGCGGTTTGAAGAATCCCATGAAGCGGTTGCGCAGGCCGGGGATGAATGCGTTGTCGGACTGGATGTCGGCTCGACCACGACCAAAGCAGTGCTGTTGCGGACCGGCGACAACGCCATAGTCGGCTCCATTTATCTGCGCACGAACGGCAATCCGGTCAAGGCCTCCCGGGAATGTTATTGGGAGCTCGACCGGCACATCAACGTCCCTCTTTCGATTGTCGGACTCGGCACCACCGGTTCCGGAAGGCAGATCGCGGCATTGCATGCGTCAACCGACTCGGTGATCAACGAGATCATCGCCCATGCTACGGCGGCCGCCTACTACGACCGGGACGTGGACACCATTTTTGAAATCGGCGGGCAGGACGCCAAATATACGTACCTCACCAACGGCGTGCCGTCCGACTATGCCATGAACGAGGCCTGTTCCGCGGGAACGGGTTCCTTTTTGGAGGAATCGGCGCACGAGAGCTGCGGGATCGATTATCGCGATATCGAAAAAATCGCCCTGGCGGGGCAGCGCCCCCCTAACTTTAACGACCAATGCGCGGCGTTCATCAGTTCCGACATCAAAACGGCGTCCAACGAGGGCATTGACAGGGAAGATATTGTCGCGGGGCTCGTGTATTCCATTTGCATGAACTATGTCAACCGTGTCAAGGGACAGCGCTCATCGGGCAAAAAGATATTCATGCAGGGCGGCGTGTGCTACAATAAGGCGGTGCCCCTTGCCATGGCCAACCTCGTGGGCAAGGAAATCGTTGTGCCGCCGGAGCCGGGACTCATGGGCGCGTTCGGTGTGGCGCTTGAGGTAAAGAACCGGATCGCGCGCGGACAATGCCCGAAAAAGACGTTTGATTTGAAAAAACTGTTCCACCGGGAAATCGAATACGGACGGACGTTCACCTGCGCAGGCGGGGCGGAAAAATGCGACCGCGGTTGCGAAATCAACATGATGATCATCGACGGCGAAAAGTATCCCTTCGGCGGCGCGTGCAATAAATACTACAACCTAATCCACCATGTGAGCTTTGACGCGTCAAAGTTCGATTACGTCAAGATCCGACAGGAGCTTGCCTTCGAAACGTTCGCAGGCAAGAATAGTGAAGGCAGCGGCCCGCGCGTGGGAATAAGCAGATCGTTCTTGACCAATATGCTGTTCCCGATGTTTTCCCACTTCTTTGCCCGGCTCGGCGCGCGCGTCGAGCTGTCCGACAACGTTGACCCCGCAGGTATCAAACGCAAGCGGACCACGCTGTGCTACCCCGGCGAGATTTCACACGGCAGTTACTACAATCTTGTCAAAAAGGACCTCGATTATATTTTTCTGCCCAAGATACTCGAACTGTATGTCGAAAATGCAATGAGCAGGAAACGCGAACACCAGACCACCTGCCTGCTGCTTCAGAGCGAACCGTATTGCCTGAAGAGCGCATTCAAGGACGTTGCCAATAAGGCCCGTATCCTTTCACCTACCATCGATTTCGCGCAGGGCTGGGACACGCAAAAGGAAATCTTTGCAGGGCTTGCAACGGCGTTGGGAAAATCGGCGTCGGAAGGCGAGGAAGCCTACGCATTTGCCGTTGTAAAGCAAAGGGAATTCTTTGCAAAACTCAAGGAAATCGGCGCCGCCTGGCTGCGGGAACTGGAAAAGAACCCCGATGAGTCGGCCATAGTCCTTTTCGGCAGGCCGTACAATGCTTTTGCAAAAGAGGCCAATCTCGGGATACCGGCAAAATTCGCCTCGCGCGGGGTGCATATCATTCCGTGGGATTTCCTGCAATTCGAGCAGGAATCCTGTTCCATGGACATGTGCTGGGCGCTCGGGCAAAATTTGATGAAAGTCTCCCAGGTCGTTGAAAGACATCCCCAGTTGTTCGGCACCTATATCACCAATTTCAGTTGCGGCCCTGATTCGTTCTTGGTGGGCTATTTCCGCGATATCATGAAGACAAAACCGTCGCTGACGCTGGAATTGGACAGCCATACCGCCGACGCAGGTGTCAATACGCGGATCGAGGCGTTTCTTGACATTGTAAATAAATACCGCGGCATCAGCCTGGACGCCCGGGCGCAAACAGAGTTTTCGCCGGCGGCCATCAGCTTCGAAAACGGCAAGCCATTATTCATTGCCTCCTCGGGGGAAAAAGTCAGTCTCTATGACAAGAAAGTGCATCTTCTCCTTCCCTCCATGGGGCGATTGGGCAGCGAGACCGTGTCGGCGATTTTTAACGGAAGCGGTATCCGGTCCTCTGAAATTCCTGTATATGATTTTGAGGCGCTCAAGCTGGGCCGTGGGCACGCATCGTGCAAGGAATGTCTGCCGCTCCTGCTTACCGCCGGGGGCCTTCTCGAGTACCTGCGCAGACCCAGAGACCCGGACGAGTATCTTGTCTATTTCATGCCGACATGCCCCGGCAATTGCAGGTTTACCCAGTACCAGGTCTTTCTCAACAAGCTCATCCGGAAAAACGGGATCAACAATGTCGCGCTGCTTAGCCTGACCAACGAAAACGGCTATGCGGGACTGGCCATGTCCGACGTGCTCAACATCTTGAAATCCATCATTATTTCCGACATCATGGAAGACATTAAGAACGCCCTGACGGTTCTGGCTGTTGACAAGGAGGAAGCATCCCGCGTCTTTGAGGGACAGTGGCAAAGAATCCTTACCCTGTTTTCCGAAAAACGCGGCAAGGGCCTGTATCCTCTCCTGGAGAGCGTTGCCGCGGAGCTTGCGGCAATTCCCCTGCGGTATCCGCTGCACGAAGCCAAGGTCGTGTCGCTGCTTGGGGAAATATTCGTCCGCAGGGAGTATTTCTCATGCCAGGACCTTGTGGAGCGTCTTGCCAAACGCGACATCATCGCAAAAAGGGCGCATGTGCTCGAATGGCTGACCTATTGTGATTACAATGTGGGGAACAATATCTACGAAGCGTCCTTCGGCATAAAAGGGAAAATGGAATTTGAGGCCAAGCGCCTGCTGCAGAACCGCTATGAAAGAAGAATCAAGCGGATACTCGCAGCATCGGGTCTTTACGAATACGAACTCGTTGAAATGGACGCGATAATGGATTACGGGAAGAAATTCTTCGACGTCCGGTTCACCGGGGAGGCGATTTTGGTGGTCGGTTGTTTTTTCAAGGACATTTTACGCCATGTCCAGGGTGTCATTTCCATCGGGCCCTTTGCATGCATGGCGACAAGGGTCATCGAGGCCGTGCTGTCGGCCGAATCCACCATGGAGAACAAGGTGGCCTTTGATGGCGCGGCAAGCAGCGCCAAACTCGGATTGAGCGCCACGGAAACCCTGCCGTTCTTGTCCGTTGAGTCGGACGGAAATCCGTTTCCCCAGATCATTGAGGCGCGTATCGAGGCGTTCTGTCTGCAGGTGGAACGCCTGCACAAAAAACTTTCTTCCGCAAAGAGCATTTCAGACGGCACAAGGCCAAACTATTGGACGTCGATGTACCGCCGTTTTTCAAGAGCCCTGACAGCACCGGTGATCTCATCGGTCAAGTCGTCATCGAAACAGCGAGGGGAAACATTGCGTAGCCATTGACGGATACAAAATAGAAGCGGGGCGGCCAAGGCCTGCGGCAGGTGGGTGAATGGAAACATCATGAGCGTTAGAATGAATGTATTGCTAAAACGTAATCTCAAATTCCGGTCCCGTGCCCTGCTCAACCGGAATCTCGTTCACCGTCACCTCCTGTACCCTTGACAAAGGCGGCCCTTCGCGGAGCCGGTTGCAAAACGCATCGAGGTCCGTGTCCTCGCCCTGCGCCTCGCATTCCACCGACCTGTCGAAACTGTTCCTCACCCAGCCCGCAAGGCCCAGCGAATCCGCCGCGTCCTTGGCAAAATAGCGGAACCCAACGCCCTGCACGCGTCCGGAAACGGTGACGGCTATCCGCTTGACGGCCACGCAGGTTTACTTTCTGGAAAAGAAATTGACAATGAGGGTGATGATGACGCTGAGGAGAATGCACGTCGCGATGGGGATGTAGATCCTTATGCGGCCCGCCCCGAAGTGCAGGTCGCCCGGCAGCCTGCCGATGGGGAATTTGTCGGCCATGAGGAACAGCACGCCCACCACGATCACGACCGTACCCGCGATGATGAGAAACCTGCCGACGTCCATCCAGTTCACGGTACTACTCCCGGTTGATTTTCTGGAATCATCCACGCTCCTGCCGCAGCCGCGAAAGGCGGACAGTCGGCCAGCCCTACTCTTTTCCTTTCACTCTCAACTCTTAACTCTAAACTCTCAACTTTTCACTCTTCACTCCCCCTGAAACAAATTCCCCTGCGGGCCCGCGTACTTTTTCGGATCAAGGTTGAAATACGAGTACACCCGCGGCGTCACTTCCCTGCCGCGCGACGTGCGCTTGAGGAACCCGTTCTGGATGAGGAACGGCTCGTACACTTCCTCGATGGTCTCCGGCTCCTCGCCCACCACCACCGCGATGGTGTTGAGACCCACGGGGCCGCCGCCGTAATGTTCCACAATGGAAAGCAGGATCTTCCTGTCGATTTCGTCAAGGCCTTCCGGGTCTATGCCGAGCATGGCAAGCGTTTTCTTCACCACCTCCGTATTCACCCGGCCCGCGCCCTTTACTTCCGCGACATCGCGGCAGCGGCGCAGGAGCCGGTTCACCACGCGGGGCGTGCCGCGGGCGCGGCGGCCCAGCTCCAGGGCCGCGTCCTGGTCGCACTTTACGCCGAGAATCCCCGCCGACCGCAGGGCGATGGTCTGCAGTTCCTTTGCGCTGTAATACCCGAGGTGGCACACGTAGCCGAAGCGGCCGAGCATGGGCGCGGTGAGCATGCCCTGCCTCGTGGTGGCGCCCACGAGCGTGAAATGCTTGAGGTTGAGCCGCACCGACTGCGCCGACGGCCCCTCGCCGAGCATGATGTCGAACACAAAATCTTCCATTGCCGGATACAGGAATTCCTCGACCACGTGCGGCAGCCTGTGGACTTCGTCAATGAACAGGAGGTCGCGGTCGGCAAGATTGGTGAGGTGCCCGGCCAGGTCGCCGGGTTTTTCGAGCACCGGTCCGGAGGTAGTGGTGATCTTTACGCCGAGCTCGTTGGCAAGAATGCGGGACAGGGTGGTCTTGCCAAGGCCCGGCGGCCCGGTGAACAGGATATGATCGAGCGCTTCGTTGCGCTTCTTTGCCGCCTCCACGAACAGCGCGATGTTCTCCTTCTCCTTTTCCTGGCCGACAAAGTCGGCAAACCGCTGGGGACGGAGTGTTGCATCGCCCGATTCGTCGTCGTCGCGGGTTGTGGCGCTCACAATACGGCTGCCGTTGTTTTTTTCGACTGGGTCCATGCTATGTTCCACTGTCAACCGTCAACTGCAAACTGTCAACCTCTTGTCATATCACCTGCAGCGCCTTCTTGATCCATTCCTCAACCGGCGCGCCCGCCTCGATCACGGATTCCACTCTTGCCAGGGCAGCCTGCACCTGCTTGTCGGTGTAGCCCAGCGACACCATGGCGTCGAACGCCTGGCCCCGTTCGCCTGCCCCTTTGTCAACCGCCTCGCCGTGAGGGCCGGCCTGCGGCGCTGCTACGGCGGCCGCTCCGAGCCTGCCCTTGAGCTCCATAATGAGCCGCGACGCGGTCTTGTCGCCAACGCCCGGGATCTTGCGGAGCCGTGTCGTGTCGCCCCTGTTGACGCATGAGACAAGCTCCTGCGGCGAGACGCCGGATAAAATGCTTATGGCGGTCTTGGGACCTATGTTGCTTATGGCGATGAGCTGGCGGAAGATTTCCCGCTCTGCCTTCGACGAGAACCCATACAGCTTCTCCGCGTCTTCGCGCACATAGTGGTGCGTAAAGAGCTTAACCGGCGAGCCTTCCGCGCCGAGCGCCTCGAACGTCGACAGGGGAATTGACAGTTCGTAGCCCACGCCCGCGGTCTCCACCACGGCGCCGGCCACGGACTTCTCGGCCAGAATGCCCTTGACATAATCGAACATGCGTCACCGCCTCAATGCAGCAAGCGTCCTGGCGGCCCGGCTGCGGAAATCGCACAGCGCGGCGGCCAGCGCGTCGAACGCGTCGGCGTGGCACTGCGTTTGCGGCACGCGCAGAAGCATCTTTACCATGTATTCCACCTGGTTTTTCGCGGCGTTGCCGTTGCCTGTCACCAGTTTCTTTATCTCCCTCGGCGAATACTCGGCGACCTCGGCGCCCGACTGCTGCGCCGCAAGGAGCGCCACGCCGCGGGCTTGGCCGAGCACGAGCGTGGTGTGCACGTTCTTGGCGTAGAACGCCTCCTCGACCGCCGCGCGCGCCGGCGCGTACCGCTTCATGATGGCGGTGAGCCCGCTATAGATCCCGGCCAGCTTTTCCGGCATGTCAAGCTTGGCGCTCATGTGGATCACCCCGCAGTCGACATAGGACACTGCGTTGGCCTCGGCCTCGATCACGCCGTAACCGGTGTATGCTGTTCCGGGGTCGATTCCAATGATTATCATAATAAAATTTGGAAAGAAAGCTGGGCGTTTCCCATCTTGACAAGATAAAATAAGAGTTGGGCGCCCCGCCGCTTCGCGGCGGCGGCCCTCCTTCCAGGCTCGGCCTATGGCCTCGTTGCCGCCTGTCCCTAGTCGCCTACGGCGAAGGATCAGGCGGCAATTCGCTATGGCTCACCTTCCAGTCCGGCCTGGCGCGCGGCATAGGGAATCTATTCTGTCAATTTAATCTTCTCGCGCCAAGTCCGACCAACCTCACCCCCGTCCCCTCTCCTATTGGAGAGGGGCATGGACATACTACTGCCCCCTCCAACTATCGCTCGTGGGTGCCGCCGCATAGCAAGAAGTGACAAAGACACAAAGTAAAGAAAGTGCTCGGTACAGCCGCTCTCCTCGGGTGCCCCCACATAGGTGTTTGGTTTTGCAACTACTCCCTCAAGGGGTGCACCCAGGAGGGGGTAGCGGAGGACCGACACGCATAAGACAATTCATCGAAATATAAAGGTGCGTGTCGGGCCGGAGCGAGGGGGAAACCTCCCCCACCATTATTTTTCAATTACGCCTTAGCATATTTTTCGAGCACTTCTTCACTCACGTCAAGATTGCTGTAGACGTGCTGGGCGTCGTCGAGCTCGTCGAGCTCGTCGATGAGGCGGAGCACCTTGATCGCCTTGTCCTCGTCGAGCTTCACCATGTTGTCCGGCACCTTGGTGAGTTCCGCGCTGATGGGCGTGATGCCGGCCTTTTCCAGCGCCGCGCGCACGTTTTCGAACGCCTCGATCCGCGTGGTGATCTCGTATTCGTCGCCGTCAAGCGCCATGTCGTCGGCGCCGGCATTGAGCACCACTTCCATGAGGGTGTCCTCGTCCTTGGCCTTTGTGTCAATCAGGATGACGCCCTGGGGTTTGAACATCCACGAAACGGAGTTCACCGCCGCCAGGTTGCCGCCGCCCATGGTCATGGCGTGGCGGACTTCGGAAACGGTACGGTTGCGGTTGTCCGACATGCATTCGACAAGCACGGCGACGCCGCCCGGCGCGTACCCTTCGAGGGTGAACTCTTCATACATGACGCCGTCGAGCGTTCCCGTGCCCTTGGCGATCGCGTTTTCCACGTTCTTGTTGGGCATGTTCGCCGTGCGGGCCGAGGCGATTGCGGAGCGGAGACGCGGGTTTCCGTCCGGGTTGCCGCCGCCCATGCGCGCGGCAATGGTGATTTCACGGATCAGACGGCTGAAGATCTTGCCTCTTGCAGCGTCCGCGTTTCCCTTGGACCTTTTGATTTTGGCCCATTTGGAATGACCAGACATGGTTCCTCCTTGCGGATGTTATATCGTTTTTGTCAACTGTTCGAGCTCTATTTTTTCCATGGCCGGCAGCGGCGCACCCAGAAACCTCGCCGCGCTCTGCGCGAACTGCGGCGTTACGTCGGTCACAAAAAAGCGGCTATGCGCCATGCCGCCCTCACGCCCGTCGCTAAGCCCCTGCATGGCGAACAGGATGTCGCGCGCCTCGCGCGCCGCCCACAGCGCGCTGTCGAGCAGCTGGATGCTCCCGCCCACCGCGCTCTGGATGGTTTCGAGGAGCAGCGGGTAATGCGTGCAGCCGAGGATCAGGCAGTCGATTCCCATTGCGACAAGATCGGCAAGATAGCGCTGCGCCGCCAGTTTCGTGATGTCCGCGTCGAGCAATCCTTCCTCGACCAGCGGCACGAACAGCGGACAGGCCTTGGCATAGGTCTTGATATCCGGGTCTATGGCATGGATCGCCTTCTCGTACGATCCGGTTCCGATGGTGGCCGCCGTTCCCACGACTCCTATTTTCCTGCGCGTGGTGCGCTTGACGGCCGCGCGCGCTCCCGGAAGCACCACGCCCACCACGGGGATCTCGTTGATCTCCTCGCGTATATAATCGAGCGCCACCGACGACACGGTGTTGCACGCGACAATGAGCATCTTGATATCCTGCTCCATGAGGAAACGGGCATCCTGGATGCCGAAGGTGCGTATGGTTTCTTCGGAGCGGCCGCCGTACGGGCAGCGCGCGGTATCGCCGAGGTACAGCACCGATTCGCCGGGCATGCACCGGAACACCTCGCGTGCCACCGTAAGCCCGCCGAGCCCGGAATCGAACATGCCGATGGGCCTCGGGTCGCTCATTGGCCTTCCTCGTATTTCTTCTTGAAGTTCATCACCGCCTCGAAAATGCCCGACGCAATGGATTTCTGCACCGGAGGATCGTTAAGGTCCTTTTCTTCCTGCGGGTTGGAGATGAATCCGACTTCCACGAGCACCGACGGCATGTAGGTTCCGTTGAGCACCCAGAAGTTCGCTTGCCCGATCCCCAGGTGCAGACGCGGAATGCTCTTGAGGCATGAGGAGAACGTCTCGGTGAGCATGATTGAAAAATCCTGGCTCTCGCGAAGAAACTCGTTTCCCGCCATTTGAATCAGGATATCCTGCAGGTTGTCGTACTTATGCGTCTTGTCTTCCAGCTCGATCACCGCGTTTTCCCGCATGGCCGCCAGTTTGTCTTCCTCGTTTTTCGCCTCGGAAAGAAAATACACCTTGTAGCCGCGCGTTCCGTCCTTCTTCTTCTTGTTCCCCTCGATGCTGTTCGCGTGTATGCTCACGAAGATGTCGGCCTTCTTCTCGTTTGCAAACTTCGTGCGGTCCACCAGGGGAACAAACCGGTCGGCATCGCGGGTGAGATACACGGTAAGCTTTGTCTTCTTTTTGAACAGATCGCGCAGCGCAAGCGCGATGTCGAGCACCACTTTCTTTTCTTCGATGCCATTCTGGCCTATCGCGCCCGGGTCCATGCCGCCATGCCCCGGATCGATCACGATGGTCCTCACCACCTCCTGCTGCGGCTGTTTCGACCGGGTGACCGTGTCATGCGGCCGCGCCAAAGTGTCGCGGGCCTTTGCGACCTTGGCGGTATCGGCAGGAGGCTTTTCCGCGGCCGGGCCCGCGACGCGGGCCGACACGACCATGGCCGAATCCTCCTCGCGCCAGAGCAGGGAATCGCCGGTTGCACGGGAAAAGACCGAGGCCAGCATCACGGCGGGCGCATAGAGCAGGCCGCCGACGCGGACGGGTTCGGCGGGCATCTGGCGGAGCGTATCGTTGACAAGATAGAACGGCATGCCCTGGACAAAGGCGAGCCGCAGCCCCTTTGCCGAGCACGTGAGCTTTTCCGCGCTAAAGTCCCATTTCCAGGCGAGCCCGAGACCGTCGCAGACGTCGGTGAGCGACACGCACGCGGTCCCGTTGCGGGCGACAACGGCGAGGGGCCGCTCCTTGCCGGACAGTTCGTTGACAAGCCGCGGGCCGGCCGCAATTGCGCAGAATGCCATGATGATGACAAAAACGCCTGCTCCCGCAAGGGAGCCGGCGGCAAAGCGTTTATGCTTGTGTGGAGCCAAGATCACCGTTTTCCGCGGGTCCTCATGAGCTGGGCAAGACGCCTCTTGGATTCCTCGGCTGCGATTTTTTCACGTTTGTCAAACTTTTTCATGCCGCGGCACAGCCCGAGTTCCATTTTGACCCATTGTTTATCAAAATATACCTTAAGCGGTATTATCGTAAGATGTTTTCTTTCCACGTCCAGGGCCAGCCGCACGATCTGGCTCTTGTGAAGCAGCAGCTTGCGTTTCCGGTACGGTTCGGCGACGCTGAACCCCTTCTGCTGATAGGGGCTTATGTGCAGGTGATGCACGAACAGCTCGCCGTTTTCGCACGTGGCAAAGCAGTCGGCAAGCGAGATCCCGCCCTCGCGCAGCGACTTCACCTCGGCGCCGAGCAGCGCAATGCCTGCCTCGACTTTTTCAAGGATTTCGAAGTCGTGAAACGCCTTGCGGTTCTGGGCAAGGACCTTTATGGGCTTCGGGTCTGAAGGGGTTTTCATTTGGTTAGAAAATACAATTTATATTATATAATTAAGACATTATATATGGGGGGAGGTATCCCCCTGGGGCCCAGCCAACCGGCGTGTTGATTTTGGCGAATAGTCATTCGTCCTGAGAACAGAAAGCACGCCGGTTGTCCGGGCCCACACCCCCTCCTGGGTGCACCCCTTGAGGGAGCGGTTGCAAAACCAAGCACCTGTGTGGGGGCACCCACGGAGAATAGTTGAGAAAGTTGAGTAGTTGAGAAGTTGAAAACCAGCAAAGCGCAGTAGACAATCGGCAACGGTGGAATTCTGTATTCCATCTTTCATGTATCATTCTTGTTTTTCAGCCACATCGTGGCGCAATATTTATAGCCCGGGGCAACGCCCCGGGAATATGAAGAGAACAATGCACGTTACCCCTCTCCAACCTCACCCCGCCCTCTCCCACGGGGAGAGGGAGAAAATATAGAATCTTATTTTGTAGGGAGAGGGGTGGCCGCAACAGCGGCCGGGGTGAGGCGACAGTTCTGCGAATGCCAATTGGCGTAAAGATGAGGTTGACAGAATAGATTCCTGTTGCCGCGCGTTAGGTGGACCGGAGGGTGAGCAGGAGCGAATTGCCGGCCGACCCGGCCGACAGGCATAGGGCGGTCCGGCAACGAGGCGAACAGCCGAGCCCGCAGGGAGACCGACCCGAGCGGAGCGAGGGGAACGCCCAATCTTTTTTGATTATTTAAAAAGGAGAATTGAAAATGTCAGATTGCATTTTTTGTAAAATAGTATCCGGACAAATCCCATCATCAAAAGTGTACGAAGACGAAAGCACGCTTGTCTTTAAGGACATCAACCCCGCGGCGCCGGTGCACCTCGTGGCGATACCAAAGGAGCATTTCCCGACCGTGCAGGACATTCCGGCGCAGAAGATGGACGTTATGAAGAACTTTTTTGAAGCAATCGCGAAGACGGTTTCGGGCCAGGGACTGGCGAAAAACGGCTACCGCCTTGTGATCAATGCGGGCGAGCACGCGGGCCAGCTCGTGCCGCACCTGCACGCGCATATCCTTGCGGGACGCGAACTGGGATGGCCGCCGGGATAGCGGGTTTGCAAATGGCCGACAATCAGCATCGCTTTTGTCAATAATCGCGAAAACCTTTCTCATCATCGGAGCAACAGTATGTCCAAGAAGAAAAGCATGGGTCTTTCGACGCTTGCCGTGCATGCCGGAGAGGTCCGGTACAACGAGTACGGCGCCATCACCACGCCCATCGTGCAGAGCTCCACGTTTATTTTCAAGAACACCAAGGAAATCCGGGAGCTTGCCCAAGGCGCGAAGACCCGCTACGAATACGGCCGGTACGGCCATCCCACGCAATATGCCGCGGAAGGAAAGCTGGCTGCGCTCGAAGCCGCGGAGGACGCGGTCCTTTTCTCCTCGGGCATGAGCGCTCTCACCACGTCGCTGTTCGCGCTGCTCAACGCCGGCGATCATATGATCGTCACCGACGACGCCTACAAGCGGACGTTCGATTTCTGCAAGACCAGGCTTATCAAGTTCGACATCGCCTGCACCGTGGTCAAAATGTGCGATTACGACGCGATCAAGCGCGCGATACGGAAGAACACCCGCATTTTTCTGTCCGAGTCGCCCACCAATCCGTATCTCAACATCATGGACCTCGAACGGCTCATGACCATTTTTTCGTCGCGGCCGGACATCATGGTGATTTCGGACAGCACGTTCGCAACGCCCTACAACCAGCGGCCGCTCGATTTCGGCGTGCACCTCGTGATCCACAGCGCCACCAAGTACCTGGGCGGGCACAACGACCTTCTTGCCGGCGTGGTGCTTGGCAAAAAGGAACTCACCTCGCCCATTCGGGATTACCTCAAGGTGACCGGCGGCGTGATCGATCCGCATTCCTCGTACCTCCTCATCCGCGGGCTCAAGACCTTTGAGCTGCGCATGAAGCGCCACAACGAAAACGGCCAGGCGGTCGCCGAATTCCTCGAAGCCCACCCGGCAATCCGGCGCGTGTATTATCCCGGCCTTGCAAGCCATCCGCACCACGACGTGGCAATGCGCCAGATGAAGGGCTTTGGCGGCGTGGTCACCTTTGAAGTCAGGGACAACGTGCAGTACGTGCACAAATTTCTGTCCGCGCTGCAGATCATCAACATCGGCCCAAGCCTCGGCGGGGTCGAATCGCTCATCACCCATCCGGCCTCGATAAGCTACTACGACTACACGCGCAAGGAGCGCCTGGCCGTGGGCATAAAAGACGGGCTTATCCGGCTCGCGCTCGGCGTGGAGAACACGGAGGACCTGATCGAGGATATTAAGAATGCAATTCCGAAATAAAGTATCGAAAAAGAATTTAAATACTTCAAAGTGGGGGAAGTTTCCCCCTCGCTGCGGCCCGGTCGCGCAACTTTACAAACCGGCTTTGTGATTATGCGCGACCGGTCCTCCGCTACCCCCCTCTCGGGTAGCCGCCTTGACAAAGCAGCTGCGAGACCCTGCATTGTTGTGGCGGCACCCAGGGAGAGCGGTTGAGAAGAAAAAGCGTTGAAACGTTGAATAGTTGAGAAGAAAACCATGAACAAGTTGACGGTTGACAGTTGACAGTAAATTCCAAGCGTATGCCGATTGGCGTAAGAACAGTAAATTGACAGAATAGATTCCCTCTGCCGCGCGTTAGGGGCGACTGGAGGCCGCGCCAAAGCGCGGTGCTGCCTGACTACGGCCCGCAGGGCCCTCGTGGCAGGCAGCCCGAGGCCGGAGGCCGAGACCGGAAGGAGAACCGACCCGAACGCAGCGAGGGGAACGCCCAATTCTTCTTATAACTGTAACATTAATTTCTAGAGATAAACCGCTTTGAACTATACGTCAATCCGTCATCAAACACATACCTGACGACGACCATCTTTCCGCCGCATAACCTGTTCAACATCGCGCCATCGAATTTGCTTTCCGACGCGGAATACAGGACCTGTCCTTTCAGCGAATACACTATAACGCTTACCGGCACTCTGCCGGATATTCCCCTGTCCTTGACAAAACCATCATGGAGGACTCCCGCCACACCCAGGCTGTCCAGAATGTGTTTCGCCGCAGCGTAGTTGCCGCTGCGGTAATCGGCCCATGCCGTGGCGACCTTGAGTTTCTGCGATGTCGCCACGCGGAGCCGCTCTTCGACGCTCATGATCGCGCCGATCTCCACAGAATCCGCGCCAGCGACGTTTGCGCTGTCGAATGTCGCGCCGAGGTTCCGGCCCGCGGCAAGGCTCATATAGGCGATCACATAGTCGGTCTTTATCTGTGAAGGGTTCGCGCCGATGTTGTTCCAATGCACGGTGTCGGCGAGAACGGACGCGAAAAAATTCTTGTAAAACGTCCAGCCGAATTCCGTGAGCAGGCCCTTGAAGATATTGTATACCGGATACGTCGGGTATTTCTCGCTTGCAAGCCAGTAGTTTCCGAATGCGGTGTCGACGGTCTGCTTGAGCAGCTCGCCGGCCACGAAACCCGGAAAATACCATACGTCGTCGCACCACCAGTCGCGGGGCCAGTCGCCGCTCACCGCGCCCGTGGTCGAGTTGATCACCTCGCCGATGATCACGCCCCGTTTCCACCGGAGGCCGTCGCTGAAAGTCGGGCGACCGTAGAAATCGGAGATAAAATACCCGACATCCCCGCCGGAGGACCAACCGCCCATGCCGGCTGTGTTCGAATCGATCTCGACCCTCTGCGGCTTTTCCGGCGGCGCAATTCCCAGATACTGCACGATGAGCGGGATCGCCTTGTCGAGCTCGGTTGCCACCGAGTCAAGGTTGTTTGCGTAGGCGGTGCAGGCGGCCAGGTTGTAATCCGGCGTCACCCACACCGAATATTCCGATTTGTGAAGCGTGTCCCATGTCTGGGCACTAACCGTGTATGCGCCGGACGCCAGAGCGAGGACCGCCGCGACAATTACGATGCCGGATCGTCTGAAAATCATGATGGTCTCCTTTTCAATAGTTTGTTATTCTTGCATCGTACGATCAAAATATAAAGAAACAGGGGTGAATCAGCAAACAAAACTATGAAGATAAAAATTAATTAAAAATGGGCGTTCCCCCGCTACGCGGGGTCGGTTCTCCCTCCGGTCTCGGGCTCGCCCTCGGGCCGCCACAGCCCTATGCCGCGGGTACGCGGCCGGGTCCGGGCGGCATCCCGCTTCGGCGGGACCTCCGGTCGCCCCTAACGCGCGGCAACAGGAATTGCTTTTGTCAATTGATCTTCTTGCGCCGATCAGCATACGCTTGGCATTTATCTGTCAACTGGCAACCGTCAACTTGTTCGGCTTTTTTTCAACCGCTGCTCGTGGGTGCCCCCGCACAGGTGTTTGGTTTTGCAACCGCTCTGTCAAGGGGTGCACCCAGGAGGGGGTAGCGGAGGACCGGCACGCGTTTGAAATTATGTAATTATTTGAGGGAGCGGGCCGGACCGGAGCGAGGGGGATACCTCCCCCCATAAATGGGTATTAATATTTGAAATTTTCTCTAAGCATCAGCCGGACTCGGAACCGGCACGCCCGGCCGGTTGAGGACGTGGGTGTAGATCATGGTTGTTGACACATCGGAATGGCCGAGAAGCTCCTGCACGGTGCGGATGTCGGCGCCGTTCTTGAGGAGGTGCGTGGCGAAGGAATGACGCAGGGTGTGACAGCTCACGCGCTTGGCAATGCCCGCGTCCAGCGCGGCCTGCTTGATGCGGCGCTGGAGCACGTTCGGGTCGAGGTGGTGCCGCCGGACCGTGCGGTTGCGGGGGTCAACCGAAAGCTTTTCGGACGGGAAAACATACTGCCATATCCATTCCCTCGCCGCGTTCGGAAACTTGCGCTCGATTGAATCCCAAAGATACACTCCCGCAATCTTAGCGGCCCGGTCCCCGGCGAACAACTTTTTCGCATTCGCAAGCTGCTCCCTGAGCGGCGCAACAAACCGCGCGGGCAGCATGGTGATCCTGTCCTTGGCGCCCTTGCCGTCCCGGACGATTATCCGCTGCATATCAAAGTCTATGTCCTGCACCCGAAGCCGGACGCATTCCATCACCCTCAGCCCGGCGCCCCACAGGAGCCCGGCCATCACACGCCACACACCGTCCAGCCTTTCGAGAAGCCGGTTGGTTTCGTCTTTGGTAAGGACCGTGGGCACGCGAACAGGCCGCTTGGCAAGAGAGAAATCGGCAAAGTCACCGGGATTCTGTTTTAACACCTGGGAATAAAGAAAAACAATGGCGTTGAGCGCCTGATTCTGCGTCGAGGCGGAAACTTTCCGCTTTTCCGCAAGATACGTGAGGTACCGCCTGATTTCCGGAGCCCCGAGGTTTTCGGGATTCTTAAGCAGGTGAAAGGAAAGAAACCGCTTTATCCAAAACAGATACGCGTCTTCCGTCCGTATCGAATAGTGGCGTACCCGGATTTCGGACGCAAACCGCTTGATGAGACCGCCATGAACCTTGAGCAGTTTTTCACTGTCGTCAACCGAATCGGTGAAACTCTCCTGGAGCCGACCGGATTCCCGGAGGTTAAGCTTGAGGTGTTCGTTGAGAAGGATCTCGATGCTGTGCCGCGCCTGTTCCACCTGCCAATCGGCAATCTGCTCGTCCTTCTCAAGACCATTAAGGAATGCCAAAACCATTTCCTGAGAAGCCTGCTCAAAAGGCACGCCATTCAAGAACGCAGCAAAGCGCTTTACCCACAGGACATAAAACTTGCTTTTGGGATAAGGAATACCTAGTTTTTGGAGTGTTGCGGTATACGACTGCCAGAACGAGGAAGGGACAACGGAGTTCATGGCGATATCCTCCGGGATGTATTGATAAAGTATCCATCCGACAGTTGACTTTTACAATTTATAAATGATAAAATCAAAATGCCTTTAGGAGCTTCGCGGGGTGCAGCGTGGTGGGACCTGCGGCAAGACCGAAACAACCTCACCCCGCCCCTCTCTACCCCTTCGGGTACTTCCAAGGGTCGCGGCACGGAGAGGGTAAAAATTTGGAATTGGCTAAACACAAGCGCGCACCCTTGGAGCGGCAGTTGTGAAGCAAAGATGTTATATCCGTTCAAGCCCATGGCATTTTCAAGGGGCAGATGAATACCACCATTGTGCATCTGAGACGGTATATTGAATATATCGTTTAATATAATATTGGATATGCCTTCTGCACAAATATTCAATATGTTGTTTGATATCTAATATCTGTTCTGCTGCGTCAAATAAGATGCGCGCTTATTAAAAAGAGGCGCGCAGGAATGTGGCGCGAGAAAGAAACTAATTAAAGGAAATAATTTAATAAGAAAAGACATTATTAAAAGGCAATAATGCAATAGTTAGTACAACAAGCCTGGGCAAAAGGAATCGCGCGGGATTTTAAGTTGAAAGCAAATTCAATATGCATATCTTTGTCTTAATATACTCTGGACAAACCAGAATTATTTCAGTATAATATGGTGTTCAACAAACGCCAAAAGAATATTCTGATAAACTTGCAATCGAAGGGGGGGTATATGTTCTCCAGCCTCAAAGCTACATTCTTATTGTTTCTTGCCTACTCCAGCGTGTGTTTTGGCCAATCAGTTTGTTTCAAAGATACAGGTCAGACCGTAGCCTTTACATTCCAGGCGGGTGTAAAGGCCAATAGCGGATCTGGTACTGTTCCAATTTCTGTGGATACTATTTGGAACAGCGATAGTTCATGGTACGATGTCAATGGCCTCTTGCAACAAAGATCAAGCAGAGATTGTCGGATACGTTTTACTGTTCCGCAAGACACATCGGTATTTGTCCAATGTTCATTATCAATTTCACTCGACAGCGGCAAGACATGGAATGCAAGCCCCAATCCATTGCGAATATTAGGAACTGATGCTGCCTATGCCGGAATGTTTTTTCAATGTGGTCGAAAGGGAACTGTTACGGCTCGCGTGTTTGGCCAAGATAGACCTAATGTGGTTTTTCGAATAACTGCTTTGTGTACGCTACCTCCTGTTTTTGGACTCTTTGAACGCACAAGAATGAGCGTTACTCCCCCAAATGCTACCGTCCAGCTTATTGCGTGGTCTAATACCTGTTCAATTGATTCTACTGATTCATTAGGAGAAAATGGAGCTTCTCATGCGATAGCAATTACGGCTGGAAACGTAGGCTGGGGCGGTTTCGGATGGGCAAATTTTCCAGGCGGGGCTTTGGTCGGCATCGATATGTCGGCCTATGCGAATTGCACACTTCATGTGTCTGCGAAAAGTACAGTCGCTACAGATTTCGTCATGAATGTTGAAAACTATACGCATAGTGCTCAGAATTGGATAAGCGCTTCATCTGTTGGTTTTTTAGGTGACGGCAAATGGCATGATTTGGTACTTCCCCTTTCCGCATGGGCTGCAACGTGCGACTTAAGCAATGTCGATTATTTCCTTGAAGTTAGTATGGCTCCATTCGTTACGGGAGAGATATTAACAATGGATAATGTCTTTTGGACGCTGCCCCCAAGTATGACGAGCGCCAGTCTGATTAGAAAGAAAACATTTGCCAGTGGGTTCAGACTCAACGTCACTTCAAACAAGATTGTAGTATCCTTACCAAATTCGTCTAACGAACTCTTTGCCGTCGAGATTTTCAATACTGCCGGTCGAAAGATTTATTCTGCTAGACATGATGCTCGTTATGGCATTCTTAATATTTCTAGGTCAAGGCTTTCAACTGGTATGTACTTTTTGTCTATTTCTGGCTGTAATACTAAACTGACGTCGTCATTCTTTGTAATAAAATGAGTGTAGTATGAATTAATGTATTTGCTTATGTAAATTATTTTACAGGCTTCCTATTGATTTCGTTACATTTGCCCGCGCAAGAAGCCCAGTCTCGTCGAACAACACACGCAGCCGCGCCATGCCCGCTTTACATGACGGTTGCGCCACCCGTCATGTCCTGAAGACTCCGTAGTGGCTTCCGTCGGGTGGCGATATATTAGGCGCGTACGGCGAGTGGGTGCGTGGGACATTGAAACAACAAAAAAGACATTAATCGCGCCACAGGAGATTATCGCAGCAGAACAAGTCGCTAAATCATGACCGGGCGCGGTTGGCTTGAGGAAAAATACAATCAGATCAAGCCAACCTATTGCGCCCGGCATATTAGCTTCACCGTTAGAAATTTGAAATTCAATAATTAAGGAGGCAATATGTTTATGTTTGTTGTTGGTTGGTTTGTCCTTTCTATTCTTTGCGGAGTTTATGCAAATTCAAAAGGCAGATCAGGAATTGGATTTTTCTTTCTAGCATTACTTTTAAGCCCTCTTATCGGTTTTATTGCTGCAATGATTGCGAAAAAAGATGATAGTAAAATTGATCAAATTAAACTTGAGTCAGGAGAAAATAAAAAATGTCTTTTTTGCGCAGAATTAGTTAAAAGAGAGGCGGTGGTGTGTCGATTTTGCGGAAAAGATTTAAATTATCTTCCGGAAAGTGTTATTTGTCCGAATTGTAAAACGAAAATATATCTTGAAAATAAAGAACGAATTGAAAAGCAATTTATTTGTCCGAAATGCAATGAAAACATAAATATGGCTTAAGAATTAAATTTAATTTCTAACAACGCGCTAAATCATGACCTTCCGCATTTGCAAACAGCATTGATTCGCGGGTGGTCCGTTCTTCATACAAGATTCGTGGTTTGCGGCGGGAAAATGCGGTCGTAGTCAGGCATATTAGCGCGGCGTTGGTTTGCAAAAGGCAATTCACACGGCAGCCAGGAAAATGAGAATCAAGATCGCGCCATTAAAAAGGCCACATCGTGCGGCCTAAAGAAATGATATCGATTAAATCCAAATTGACATGCACCACGAAAAGATGTGGACAATGGCGCGATGAAACAGAAATAGAATGGCTGCCGTAAGAATAAATACAATGGGCGGGCAAAAAGAAATCAGAGAAGAATCCCGCCCGGCCTTTCGCAGAACCAACAAGGCGCTAAACTCGTTTTCTCGCACGTTTACATTATATAAGATTCCGAAGAACGTGCTCCAAAACGGTTAGCTTCATCGTTCTTTTGCAAGGCGAGAAATCGCCCATCCTGGGCGATGGATTAATACAAAATAGAAAGGACAATAATACAAAGGCAACTTGAGACGGCACTCTGGTGGGCTTAAATGGCAGGCATTGTGCCGAAAGAAATTAAGAATGGCGCTCTGAGGGGCTTAAATGGCGGGAATTGCGCCAGGAAATTTAAGACAAATAATGAATTTGAGATTAGGCGAGAAGTGAAGTCTTGATGAACAACACGCTATTGTTTAGAATAAACTTTGCATCAATAAACCTTATCCTTGGAGTTGTTTATGTCTTCAATTAATTCAACAAAGTACTATGTTTGGCAATTAGGAGCCTTTCTTAATGAACACAAAATGACAATGTCCGGGGAAGAACTTGCGGAGCATTTAAACAGAAACAACTTTCTTACCTCTTACGGCGATAAATATGCCGGGGGAAGAGGAACGTACACGCTCATTAGAGAGACATGGAATTGGGTTAACCATGACCTCGGTTTAGAATCGGAAGCAGAAAAAATAGCACTTGCGTTTGTTAAGCCAGACGGTACATACGCTTACGAATAACCATTTAATCGACAAACAGAGGTTTTGCTTTATGGCTAGAAAGTTGACTTATTCCTTAACCCATTTTACCATTACCATTTTAGCAACAGCAGTCTGTCTATCTACAAATAGCAAGGCTGGTGACATTGACCAACCGGATACTACGAAATCACCCAAGATTCAGGCAAAACAATTACAGAGGAAGGAAGCTGTCTCAGTTGTTACTTTGAAATACTCTCGCAAACCAGCCGTTACGAAAACATTATCGTATGCAGACCGGCAATATATTGCAGCGACCATAGATTCGGCTTGTCCATGGAAATTGGTTGTCTTGTCTTCCTTCGCAAATGACTGGCTGGAAGTCTTTAAAAGTGGCTACGAAAACTCATGTCATTCCTTTGATAGCGTTAAATTTGCGATAATTGATAATATGCCCTATGTATCATACCTATGTCATACCAGCGGAAGTGGCGCAGAATTCGGTTCGTTCGTGCTCTTTTCCATTCTTTCAAAAGATACCTTTCAAATTGAGTACCAAATTTATTTTGCCACGGGCGAAACAAAGCTTGGCGAAATTCCAGCAAAAGTGTCTGCCAATCCAAATATATTGTCATTCCTCGAATCGAAAATTAAGGAATCAGGCTACTTTGAAAAGCAGGATGGTGAGCTGGATGTTAATTCATCAATAAACGCTCGCAAAAAATGGTTGGCAGATAATCCGCGTATTTATAATCAAATTAAATCCAATTCAACAGTTGAATATTCTTTTTCAACGTACAAAGAAAACCTGTGCAAAGAAACATCTATTAATAAGGGCGATGTAATTGACTCATCAGAAAATAGAGCTTATAAAGTATGGGTCTTTTTCAGAGGGAGTTGCATTGGGTATAAGAAAGCAACACACGAATATTTCATAATTTGGGTTCCGCAAGACCCCTATGACTGCTTTAACAGTTTGGAAATTGATGATACTAAAGACCCTAGATGCCTAAAGATTGATGCGAAAAATAAAGTCATATTTAATCTGGGAATTAACCGACAAGAATATCTAGTGGACCTTACAAGCTCGACAGTTTCATTATTAGGCAGAAATTAAATATTCGTGGTATCCCATAAAAGAGAAGCAGCGCCACGCCTCCTGCGCGTCGCTGCTAATCGCCTTGCAGAAAGAACAAGTCGCTAAATCATGACCGGGCGCGGTTGGCTTGAGGAAAAATACAATCAGATCAAGCCAACCCATTGCGCCCGGCATATTAGCTTCATCGTTCTTTTGCAAGGCGAGAAATCGCCCATCCTGGGCGATAGATTAATGCAAAATAAAAAGAATATTACAAAAGCAATTCAAGGCGGCACTCTGGCGGGCGTAAATGCAGGCATTGTGCCGGGAAATCCGATTTAGCAAAAATGAATTTGAACGATTAAAATAGATAGCCGCCGCCGAAGAAAAGAAAGTATAATACAAACATGGCGCACAAGAAAATCGCTGCCATCGTGGCAGCGATAAGAATTCCGATTTAATCAATACACATTGGAAAGAAATCTTTATGGACATGCTTTATCCTACAGAACCCGGAGAACCGCGCTGGATTGAGGAAATGAGAGATGAATGGATTGATAGCGGTTGTAGATATTTCTCTTTCTCCTTTCTCGATTTTCACCCTGGGACATTAGATGCTCAACCGTTTTGGATGTATATGTATTTCACTGAAAATAGCACACAAAACGCAACATTGCAAAGAGTCATTAAATTCAGAATAATGGTATTGGAACATAGCTCAATCGGATACGGCAGTAGAAAAGACGTATTCCAATATTCGTTCACAAGTGGTACCCCCAAAGTCTGGTTCCTATGCAGCCAACTCGACGAAATAAGAAAGGTTGATACAAGTTTTTTGACCGATTCCGATTTTGACCACCTTGAGGGTAAAAAATTACTATCCGCTATTCGCAATTCAATAGCGCCTGTAAGACGCTTGTCACCAATCAATATTTTCCAGAAGACCGTATCTGAAATTCAGGATTAGGCAGGTTTTTTATGGCAAGTGTCTGTTCCAAATGTGGTAAAGACATAGGTGCATTAGGCAATTACGGTACAGAAGAGCAACATTTGTGTTATGAATGTGCGCATCCAGAAACGAAAGTCCAAGACAAGCCATCAAACAAAGTAAAATCATCCATTGCTGCGATCTTTATATTCGTATGTGTTCTCCTATTCCTTGGCTTTTTTCATGTTGTCACTGACAATTTCGCCATAATTCCTAAAGAGCATTTTACATTCTCGATGACCTTGGTTAAAGTTAGTGACATCATTGACCAGTACAACAATCAGTCTTTAGCCGATAGAATGAAGACCGACGTCTTATTTGACCATTTGGTCAAACAACTTGAAAACAGGAAAATGATTGTCTCCAGCACGTCAAAAGAAGTGCCGGCCGACATAACAAATGACAATGCGCAATCTGAAAGCGAAAATAGTCCAGTTGAACCGAGTCAAAATAGCGCACCTGAAAACGAAAATAACATCGCAAAAGATTCTCCGAGCGATACTGACAAATTACCTGAAGCCCCTTTAGCTACAAAACGCCCAGGCTGGACAGCATCCGATAGCAATCCAGATACCATAGGAATTGATAGAAATGTAATCTACGATAAAGATTCGGTAGACGAAAAGCCAGTTCCCATTAAGAAAATTCAGCCTTTTTATCCCGAATTTGTGAAAGACCAAGGTATCTCTGGAATTGTAAAAACCAGTCTTGTTATCGACCAGAACGGCAAAGTATCAGATATCAACGTCATTAGCTCACCGAACGAAGCGTTATCCGACGAAGTTAGAAAGGCCATCGCAAGGTGGGAATACAAGCCCGGTAGGATTAAGGGTGTTCCCGTCAAAGTGCAAACCACCGTAGAAATATCGTTTCAATTAGAGTGAGAAAGCTTTGTATTCCAAAGAAATTCTAAACATGTCATATGGTTTTAAGCAAACACCGAGCCGAATCCTTCTTCAATTTCTGCTCCTGCTTGCTCCCTCTCTGTGCAATGCTGGCACATCAATGTTTTCAATTCCATATGTCGATATTCGCCTATCAGGGGGCCTAGCAAATTACGAGTTTCAACTGAATCCTAATTATCATGAATATTCTTCTTTGAGCGGAATTGGTCCCACCGGAACAATTACTTTGGCATTGTATCCATCGTCTTACTTTAATCTCGCTTGGTCCGCCGAAATCCTGCCGATAAATACCATAAAGGCCAAGCAAGCCACCGTATCCTATTATGACAACGTAGACAACATGAATTGGCAATTTGTCGAAAGTCCACAGGTACAATATATTCCTCTGTTGTATACCACCTACATTTCAGGCCACATGACCCCGCTGTCCTTCTGCGACCTATTTTTCGGAGCAGGGCTTGCTCTGAACCATGATATTTATTATTATCAAAAGACAACAACCTCTTCTAATATCACTCTTGGAGGAGAACCAACGACATCAACGTTTCAGGCTCCTGCGTCGAATTTCTTTAACGCAGGCCTTTTTACGACCGTTGGGGCAGATCTCTTTGTTCCATCTTTTCCTAGTGTTTGTATCGGCGTTTCCTTAGACGGTGTATTTTGCAGTAATACTGGGTTCAATGATGCGTCACTTGACAAAAAGACATTCCTAGACATCCAAAATGTTTCCTTTGCTCCATTTCGAGCAAAAGCTTATATATCCTATTCATTTCGGAAAATCAATACTCTCTGGGTGACTAAAAGGGAATCTGCTAAAAACTTCAAAGTATTCGCCGATAAATTAGGCAAAAACCTTCCCGAGAATTCTGAAACCCTATTTTCGTTGATGTCCGAACTCGATAAATTATATACCTCACTAATTGATGTAACCAGAAGCCAGACCAAGGCTTTTAATTCCCTGAAACTCCGGTTATTCGTAAAATGGGTAGCACTACAGAATAGCCAGTACACTTCACTTTCATCTCTCGATGAGGTTAAATCAATAAAAGGCAAGTATAATGAATTATGCAAAATTGGCATCGACCAAATACCTAACGCTGCTCTATTGCTTGCTTCCCATCTGGATTCCCTAGAAACAATTATGCAACTCGCCGTCGAGCACCGGAATGACAGTTTAAGGGTTGCACAAGCAAAACAAAGAGTAGAAGACAGTCTTGCCGCTATTCCAACTTCATTACTTCTTTCACAAGCACACGACCTTATGACCAGCCAATATTTCAAGAAAGCCCTGGTAACTTTTAGGAAATTCACTGACGCCTATTCAATCATTCCATCAGCGCAAAGATTATTTATCGATACCTCCGGCCTCAACTCGTCAATATCAGAATCATTTTATCAACTTGCAAACGCTTCTTTTTACGGAATCGACATGCAAAAAAATATTCCGGAGGCCTTAAAGTACTTCCAATCATCCAGAAATTATGGCAATCCTGTTGTCGATGATAAAATTGTCCTCTGTAGGTTAATTAGCCCAGGAAGCAAGTAGCCGACAAACCTCGGTTAAGTTTAAAGGCTTCTACATTGGAATGTCTCTCTCCGAGGCAACTGGTTTAATTGACCTTCGCTACTCATCGATATTCGGGAAGGTTGTAATAAAAGAATCTGTTGATAAAGATAAGTACCGATCATATTCCTTTGAGAGTGCCAGCAAGGCAGTCTTTGTATTCGATAATTCTTTACTTCTGGCATATTTATTCTGGCCTGGAGACGTTGTTAACAAAATGTTTGAGGTTACGGACCTGTCGGCAGAGCAATTTGCCAAGGAATTTGTTAATTCCTATAATATTCCTAAGATGACCGCTGAATCAGATGACGGTTCCTACGGTATCGCGTCCGCTTCAGTTCAATATTGGGAATACGTCTCTCCCGATGGAGTAAGAATTCGTATTTATGCACCAGGCCAAGCATCATTTTTGGGGCTTCCTATTGCACTTTGGGGAAAGGACATTCGGCTTGAGAGAGTTCCAACCAGAGGCTCCCGCTCCTTTGATTAACTGCATTGCACGGGAATCTTCCTCATGTCGTTCTCCATGTTCCCGATATTTTACAGTTTTATGCCCGACAATCATATATCTCAAGCGCATCCATGCGCTAAAGACTTGTGCGCCATGAGAATCAAGAAAGACAATGGCGGCGGCGGCGAAGAAAATTAATAAATTGAACCAGGAAACCGAAAAGAATTATTCAAGACCAAACCAAAGAAAAGCAGCGTCGCACCTTCCTGTACGTCGCTGCTAATCGCCTTGCGAAAAGAACAAGTCGCTAAATCATGACCGGGCGCGGTTGGCTTGAGGAGAAATACAATCAGATCAAGCCAACCCATTGCGCCCGGCATATTAGCTCCATCGTTATGTCTCAAAATGAAAACCAATAAATCAAAGAAGATAAAGAATATTAATTCGGGGATAATATCCGGACGATCCTGAACCCTTAGAATCGGTCTTCACCAGACAGAATTATTGAAGACGAAAGACAAGAAATCGGAATGAGATTACGGATTGATTCTGGGACTCGTGGTAATCGGTATTCACCAAACCGGATTAATGAAGACAAAACCAAATCAATTCGGAAAAGATAAAATGCAAAAAGGAGACATAACAACGCGGTAAATCATGACCTTCCGCATTTGCAAACATTCTTGGTTTGCGGGTGGTTGGTTCTTCATACAAGATTCGTGGTTTGCAAAGAGAATATGCGGTCGTAGTCAGGCATATTACCGCGGCGTTAGGGCAAAGATTAGGACAATAATAATGAACAATCAAGAGAAAATGCAACAAAATATCGGTCGTCTTATTTCTAATCTTCAATCTTTGGAATTTGTGTTGAGGCTATTTCTTGTAGAAATAAACAGGAAAAGAAATTCATCAGAAATAATCAAAGGCGAAATTAATAATTATAAAGTCGGTGAAGAAATAAATGAAAATCCTTTCACTAATTATGATTCACTAAAAGAAATAATTAACAAAGTAAATGCAATTTTATTAAAAGAAAATATAAAAGATCAAATCGATCTTTCGTTGGTGAATACCAGGGATGCTTTTGCACACGGAAGAATATCATCTTTAAATCCCGAGGGACCATTTCGTCTATTGAAATTTTCAAAACCAATTGATGGTAAGGTTAAAGTTACTATGTCCTTTGACATTACATTAGAATGGCTTTCCGATCAAATTAATAAAACATATTCAGAGACAATTAAATTAGGTGGTATTTCAGAAAAACTGGGTCTTAAATTTATCTTAGAAAAGCCCTAACAACGCGCTAAATCATGACCTTCCGCATTTGCAAACACCTTTGGCTCGCGGTCGGTCGGTTCTTCATACAAGATTTGTGGTTTGCAAAGAGAATATGCGGTTGTAGTCAGGCATATTAGCGCGGCGTTAGGACAATAAACATGAATAAAATACCGCTTATGTCTATTGTGCTAATTGCAAAGGTTTGTGCCGCCACATTGGATACAACCCTATGTGATAAGTGTAATCCGTGTAATGATTCTATTGTTCAATCATTAAAACTTGATCTCCCGATGTCATGGACAGACGATGAAAAGGAATATCTCAGAATTAGAAAACATCAATGTTACAATTATCAACAGGAACATACAGCTAAAACTGAATCTGATACTAGCTTGAAGAAACTACATCCGGATAAAGAAGTTGACGCCAAGAATCATAAACCGTTTTTGGATCTCGGTTTTGGATGGGGAATAAATTACGGTGGTTTTTTGGGTCTTAAGGTTTCATTCGTACCAATATCAAGAATTGCATTATTTGGTGCTATTGGTACTTATTTCTCTAAGATCGGCTGGAACACTGGCATTAACCTATATATTTTGGAGAAATCAGATAAGAATATATTCAGGCCATATTTGAACGCATCATATGGGGTAAATGGGTATTTACATATTCAATATGGTTATTCAGAAGGTATGACGTTTGGTAATTATGATGCTTTTTATAATTCATTTAGTTTAGGAGTTGGAACTGAAGTAAGATATGGTAAAAGTAGGAATAATGGTCCCAATATTCATATTGGCTATATTTTCCCTAACGATAAAATGCAAAATGATCTTAAATCGACCCAAAGTGCATATATCACCTATAAAGAACAGTCAAATGCAATTATCTTTTCTATTGGATACCATTTCGAAATCTAAGAAATAAAATGTCCTAACAACGCGCTAAATCATGACCTTCCGCATTTGCAAACAGCTTTGGTTTGCGGGTGGTTGGTTCTTCATACAAGATTCGTGGTTTGCGGAGAGAAAATGCGGTCGTAGTCAGGCATATTAGCGCGGCGTTAGGCGACAATAAACAATCCGTAAGGAGGTGTTTTTATGGCAAGAATATTGAAATATGCAGATCGAGAGTTCAAAGAAGATGCTGATAAAGTCGACAATTTTCGACTGTTTTCTGACACATCAAGAATTAAAAATGATATTAATCCAAAAAACCTTAATTTTGATTTGCGTCAATTAAATCCTGGCCAATTTTCAGCACCATTTCATTTCCACCGATTTGCAGAAGAGTTATTTATGGTCGCATCTGGTTCAATGACGTTGCGTACTTTTAATGGGTTAGAAATAGTTAAAACTGGAGATGTGGTTTTTTGCGAAATGGGAGAATCAGGAGCACATCAATTCTATAACCATGGTACTGAACCATGTATATATATGGACATTAGGACATTTATTGGATACGATATATGTGAATATCCGGATTCGGAAAAGATATTTATTGCCCCATCTTATGAAATTTTTGAAAAGAAATCTAAAGTAGAATACTTCAAAGGCGAACAAAATATCTTAGAAAAATGGAAAACTATAAGAGATAATAACAAATAAAATATCGCCTAACAACGCGCTAAATCATGACCTTCCGCATTTGCAAACACCCTTGGTTTGCGGTCGGTCGGTTCTTCATACAAGATTTGTGGTTCGCGGGTGGAAAATGCGGTCATAGTCAGGCATATTAGCGCGGCGTTGGTTTGCAAAAGGCAATACACACGGCAGCCAGGATATTGAGAATCAAGATCGCGCCATTAAAAAGGCCACATCGTGCGGCCTAAAGAAATGATATCGATTAAATCAAAATTGACATGCACCACGAAAAGATGTGGACAATGGCACGATGAAACAGAAATAGGATGGCTGCCGTAAGAATAAATACAGTGGGCGGGCAAAAAGAAATCGGAGAAGAATCCCGCCCGGCCTTTCGCAGAACCAACAAGGCGCTAAACTCGTTTTCTCGCACGTTTACATTATATAAGATTCCGAAGAACGTGCTCCAAAACGGTTAGCTTCATCGTTATGCGTAAATAATAAACCAGGAAATTGAAATACAACAGGAATCAAAACATGAAATACAATATTATAATATTGGCGTTTTCTGCCGTCTTCATCGGCTGTATATCTCAAGTTCCAAAGATTAATTATTATAATCCAGTAACCCCGAAAATAACTATGGGGAAGGCAATTGAAATAGCCTCTGGATATCTAGATTCAATAGGAGAAAAAGGGAAATATATTAAGGATTCGGTAACCATTTGGGAATGGCCAATTGATATTATGAATTGGTATGTATCGTTTAAAAAGACAAATTGGAAAGAAATTATACCTTCAACGGAATTGATTAAGATTCAGAAGATAACAGGAAAACCAGAATATGCAGCGCAAGAATAAAACGCATAACAACGCGCTAAATCATGACCTTCCGCATTTGCAAACAGCTTTGGCGTGCGGGTGTTCGGTTCTTCATACAAGATTCGTGGTTTGCGGCGGTAAAATGCGGTCGTAGTCAGGCATATTAGCGCGGCGTTAGGACTAACAAAGAGGAATAAATGAAAATTCAAAAAAGCACTCGACATTCAAAAATAACTGGCGATTTTGGAGAATCATTGATACTTTATTTGCTTTCAAAAACCGGATTCGAATGCGCACCTGTTGATCATACAGGAATAGATATTATTGCAAGAAAACGAAAATCATCAGAATTAATGGGAATATCTGTAAAAAGCAGAAGTAGATCTGAAGGAACTGAAGGTACTCATATCAACGTACAAAAAAAGCATATTAATAAAATCCAAGAAGCATGCAAAACATTCAAATGCAAACCTTACATTGCATTTGTGGTTGATGAAGCTAATTTTATAAGAATATTAATAGTATCAATACAAGAATTGTTAAAAATAAGACCGGGAGGAAATAAGGTTTCAGCTTGGTCAATGACAAATGAGGAATTACAAAAATACAAAGATAATAGAAATATAATGTGGCTGGAATTAAGTCTTCACGAAGGAAGATGGTGGCAATTTAAAACATTCAAAACGTCCTAACAAGCGGTTAAACTCATGACCGAACGCGGGGCCCAAACGCTCCCCTTGGTCGCGTTTCCCGCGTCGGCAGGTTAACCGCACGTTATGCATTATAAAAAGGAATAAAATGCAAATAACGAAGAGTACTCGGCATCAGAAAATTATAGGCGATTTTGGTGAACATCTGATTTGCAATTGGTTGTCGAGATCCGGTTTTGAAGTTTCAATTGTAGATCATACCGGCATTGACCTTATTGCATATTCGCCAAAATTTAAAAAGAGAATTGGAATTACAGTAAAATCAAGAACAAGAAATAGGAATACTGAAACCGATTCGGTAAATATTTTCAATAATAAAAATGACATAATCAAATTTGAAAATGCATGTCTATATTTTAGCTGCGAACCTTGGATTGGTATTTACGTGGAAAGAACTTTAGATGGTTTTCTATTTTTGACAAGTTACGATAATTATAATAGGAAATACAAGAATATTGGATGCAAAACACAAACTTGGAACATGACTTCTAAATCTATTCAAAAATATGAATCGGATTCGTTAATGAATATGATAGCATTAACGTTTACTCAAAACAATTGGAAGCTAAATCAATTTAATGCATAACAACGCGCTAAATCATGACCTTCCGCATTTGCAAACACCCTTGGTTCGCGAGCGGCAGGTTCTTCATACAAGATTCGTGGTTTGCAAAGAGAAAATGCGGTCGTAGTCAGGCATATTAGCGCGGCGTTATGTGTAAATAATAATCTCTGACAGTCTGTTACCATATGGAGGTTTTTTATGAAAACAATAATATTTCCACTCTTATTCGTCGTTGCAACCTTAATGAACTGTTCAACAATTGCAGAATCTTATAAGAGCGGGCTAAAGGAATGGAACGATAAAAAACAAGAAATAGATACGGCACAAACCGACGACGCTATTTGTTCAAAGATTGAAAAGCAAAAAGACGATTTCACAAATGAGATTAAATATCATTCTCCATTTGCTACGGCGTCTGGCATACAGTTAAATGCAATTATTTTTAAAACCATCAAGAATGGAGGAGATAATTATTCATTAATGCTCGAAACTGATGGATCGACATTGAATTATAATGAGAAAGGCGTAATTGTTCTTTTTTCTGACGGAAGCAAATGGGTAGATTCGAATTCTGATATTTCTGTTGAACCAAATGCCGCTTCGGATATTAGCCCCTGGAAATATTCTGCAATTATGTCATTGTCCGAAAACGACATAAACATATTTAAGTCAAAATCAATTGATAAATTCAGGTTGTATATTTATGATCATGAAATGGATAAATTTGAAGCAAAAAAACTACGAATTAGGATAACTTGTTTAACAAAACCGTAATCGGAAATCGAATCAATGTCACATAACAACGCGCTAAATCATGACCTTCCGCATTTGCAAACCCCCTTGGCGTGCGGGCGATTGTCTCTTCATACAAGATTGGTGGTTTGCGGCGGTAAAATGCGGTCGTAGTCAGGCATATTAGCGCGGCGTTAGGACAATAAACATGAATAAAATACCGCTTATGTCTATTGTGCTAATTGCAAAGGTTTGTGCCGCCACATTGGATACAACCCTATGTGATAAGTGTAATCCGTGTAATGATTCTATTGTTCAATCATTAAAACTTGATCTCCCGATGTCATGGACAGACGATGAAAAGGAATATCTCAGACCTAAATCCGTGAGAAAAACTTTGGCATTTTGATGATTTTTCGTGTAGATTAAGGGTGAATGGTGCTTGACTAAATGGCAGTTCACATTATTCACCCGGAAGGTGTCATGCCAAAGCCGAGAAAGTTGATAATCACGGAGACGGACGAGTTTCTGACCAGCCATGGTGGAATGGCAATGATCGGGATGCTTGCGGAGCGATCCGGTTTGCGCGAGCGTGTTTCGCAGGTTACTCCGGACAAGAAGAGCGGGAGTATAAGCACCGCGGACGCGCTGCTGACCATGACGGGGCTTTTGTGTCTTGCCAAACCAGACTTTGACGGGGTCGAGCAGTTTCGTGAAGACGACTATTTTCAGGAGATGCTTGGATTGAAAGCGGTTCCTTCCGAGGCTACACTGCGGCAGCGAATGGACGAAACGGGCCTGACCGTTCAAAACGCAGTCCTTTCCGCTTCGGCGTCCCTGTTGAAAAAAGCAGCGCCACGGCTCACCGCCTGCTTTGGACCGTATATTCCGATTGACGCTGACGTATCTCCTTTTGACAACAGTGGTTCTCATAAGGAAGGCGTAAGCTGCACGTACAAGTTGTTCGAGGGATATTCTCCGATGCTTGCCTACATAGGCGTGGAAGGCTACCTGCTGAACGCGGAGTTGCGCGAAGGGAAACAACATTGCCAGGAAGGAACTCCGGAGTTTCTGCGCAAGACCATAGCCCTTGCTCGAAAAATAACGGATCGTTCGATCCTTGTGCGTCTTGATGCCGGACATGACGATATTGAAAACATGCGAGTCTGCCGCAAGGAAAAGGTCGATTACATAATCAAACGGAACATACGCAGGGAATCTATTGACGAATGGCTCGTGGATGCTCAAGCGCTCGGTGACTGGCGTCATCCTCGTGAAGGCAAGACCGTGTACGTTGGTGAGACAATACGGGAAAGAAACGGCGAAAACATGCGCGTTGTGTTCGAGGTGATCGAACGGACAATCGACCGCGACGGAAACGCCTTGCTGCTGCCGGATGTAGAGGTTCACACGTGGTGGACGAGCCTGAGCAGACGCAACGCCGGCCCGGACGACGTTATTGCAGCGTACCGGGATCATGGCACCAGCGAGCAGTTTCACTCGGAGCTGAAGAGTGATATGGCGCTGGAGCGGCTTCCCAGCGGGAAGTTCACGACCAACGCATTGGTGTTGACGTTGGCGGTTCTTGCGTTCAACATGCTGCGGCTCTGCGGCCAAGTTGGAATCGACAAGGGGTACGTGCCGCGTAAGAAAGTTGCACGCCGGAGATTGCGGAAGGTCATTCAGGATCTTATGTACATAGCAGCACGCGTGATAACGCATGCCCGCCGGTTGATGCTTGCCCTGTCGCGGCGGAATCAACTCCGCATAGCGTGGACGCAAACGTATCTGGCGTTCGCCACGGATGGCTGACCTAAGGAGAGCAATAAACGGAAATAGACCCGTAACCAAACAAACGTCGCCACCGACACGTTGAGTGTATTTGTCAACCATGGGGTCAGAAGCGCAAATCATAGTGGAATCACCCCGGCAACAACTTATCAAGAAGCCTTAGCAACCATATTCGTTCTTGTCAACGCCGTCAATTTGTTTTTAATAACCTTATCTCACGGAATCAGGTCAGAATTAGAAAACATCAATGTTACAATTATCAACAGGAACATACAGCTAAAACTGAATCTGATACTAGCTTGAAGAAACTACATCCGGATAAAGAAGTTGACGCCAAGAATCATAAACCGTTTTTGGATCTCGGTTTTGGATGGGGAATAAATTACGGTGGTTTTTTGGGTCTTAAGGTTTCATTCGTACCAATATCAAGAATTGCATTATTTGGTGCTATTGGTACTTATTTCTCTAAGATCGGCTGGAACACTGGCATTAACCTATATATTTTGGAGAAATCAGATAAGAATATATTCAGGCCATATTTGAACGCATCATATGGGGTAAATGGGTATTTACATATTCAATATGGTTATTCAGAAGGTATGACGTTTGGTAATTATGATGCTTTTTATAATTCATTTAGTTTAGGAGTTGGAACTGAAGTAAGATATGGTAAAAGTAGGAATAATGGTCCCAATATTCATATTGGCTATATTTTCCCTAACGATAAAATGCAAAATGATCTTAAATCGACCCAAAGTGCATATATCACCTATAAAGAACAGTCAAATGCAATTATCTTTTCTATTGGATACCATTTCGAAATCTAAGAAATAAAATGTCCTAACAACGCGCTAAATCATGACCTTCCGCATTTGCAAACAGCTTTGGTTTGCGGGCGGTCGGTTCTTTATACAAGATTCGTGGTTTGCGGAGAGAAAATGCGGTCGTAGTCAGGCATATTAGCGCGGCGTTATAGCCTAAATTTAAATACAATTTATCGGAAAAAGACAAAAACAATCGGACAAGAAAACACATTCGGGGAGATCTTCAGGCTAAATGGTTGGACTCGGTTGGATGGGGTCCAACAACTTACGAATTAATCGAGCCGAAATCCAATATTTCCGGGGAACTTTTCGGTAGGTTAGTAGGACTCAGTGGGAAGGGTTCATAATCAGACCGAATTATCAAGACGAAGGCAAATCAATTTGGAAAAGACAATCGGACAATTCAGAACCAAATGCAACACAAGAGCTATAACAAGCGGTTCAATCATGACCCTCCGCGTTTGCCAACAGCTTTGGTATGCGGGCAGCTGGTTCTTTACACAAGCTTTCGTGGTTTGCAAAGGTAAAATGCAGTCTTAGTCGGGCATATTAACCGCACGTTAGCCGATAATAAAAAGAGGCAATTTATGGAAATCGGAACCCCAATTTGGCATTTGAAAAGAATATGCCCCATTTGCGAGCAAGGTTCCTGCCTCGCCTTCATTAGCTGTCCAAATTGTGGATACCTTGCAATTCAATGTGAGGAAGAGGGAACAATATTTATTAATCCTAAAGATATTTCTCCGTCCGGTGCAAGTAACCATGATTTGAATGAAATTAAATGCCCGAAATGCAATTTAGGACTAAATGAATATAAAACGGCTACAAGCCAAGAAATAATTGGTCAAGGGTATTCAAAAGAAGATTACATATGACAATTCAATTTACTATTCTGAAATGAATGAATACAAAATCAATTCAATGAAAAGAATAATAAAATTCAAGTAGCGGCTAACAACGCGCTCAATCATGACCTTCCGCATTTGCAAACAGCTTTGGTTTGCGGGTGGTTGCTTCTTCATACAAGATTTGTGGTTTGCGCAGGGAAAATGCGGTCGTAGTCAGGCATATTAGCGCGGCGTTATGCACTAACAAAAGACAACACAAGCCACAGATTCCCGCCGTTTCTGAGATCGTGTCCGCTTTCCCAGTCCAATTAAACTAATTTCCTGTAGCATCCTATGGTGTGTTGCAGTTGGGCGGCGGAAAGGAAGTGCCATGGACAACGGCCAGTCGGTTACTGATGGGCAGCAAGTTCCCCGGAAGCGGAAGCATCTCTCTGGGGAGAAGAAGTATCAGGTTCTTCAGGAAGTGAGGACGAATCCCGGCAAGAAGGGTGAGATCCTGCGTCGGGAGGGGCTTTACCAGAACGATCTCAAGCGGTTCGATGACGTTGCAAAGGAAGCAAGCATCAAGGCGCTTGGTCAAATGCGTCCTGGGAAGAAGCGGGTGCTGGAAGTTCCGGCAGAGCAGCACGAATTGTTGAAACGAGAGTACACGATTCAAGAGAAAACGCTGGCGGCGCTGACGGTGGAGTTCATGGCGCTTAAAAAAAAAGTGAATGGGGAATAATCGGACCAATACAGGGCGAACGAGTATCCGAGGAAACGAAGAAAGCGATAATGGTCGTGATTTCCGAAGGTAAATCAAAAGGCATAAGCCGGAACCGGACGTGTGCATTGCTCCAGATTGAGGAGCGCAGAGTCCGGCACTGGTTTTCCCGGCCTATGCTTGTGGATGTTAAGCCCGGGCCGATACATGCGCCCCATGCGCTGTTGCCGGAGGAACGGCAGGCCATTGTCGTCCTGGCGAAGGACGAGAGATACGTGGACGATTCCCACCGGGTTCTGACGGCTAAGGGCGTGGATGCCGGCTATCTTGCGGTAAGCGCCTCCACGGTGTATCGTGTCATGCGGCATGAAGGATTGACCACAGACCGCAGCGGGCGCTGCCACCGCAATGGGAACAGCCGCAAGCCTGACCGACCAGAGCTCACAGGGCCGAATCAGCGATGGTGCTGGGATATCAGTTATCTGCGGACCTTGGTTAAAGGCATTTTCCTGTATCTCTACGTGCTGCTGGACGAGTATTCCCGCAAGGTAATCGCTTTTCGCATAAGCTGGAGCCTTGCCCATGCAGAAGGAAAAGAGCTGATTGACGAAGGCATTGAAAAGGAGCAACTGACTCCGGAGCAGGTCAAAATACTGGAACTGTTCAATGACCGTGGAACCCAGATGAAAGCAAAGCCGTTCAAGACGTTTCTGGAAGATCTTGGCATCAGTCAGAAGTTTGCCCGACCCCGGACACCCAATGATAATCCGTTTGTGGAATCACTGTTTGCGACAACCAAGGGTTCACCGGAATATCCGGGCGAATTTACAGACGACGTTGGCGGTATCACTTACTTCACGGCGTTTTTTGATTTCTACAACAACGTCCGGCGTCATGGCAAAATCGGCTATGTAACGCCAGTACAGCGGCACAAAGGTGAGGACAAGGCAATACTGACCCGACGCAGAGATCGCCTCGCAGGTGCCCGCAGAATGCGTCTGCAGAGGAATCGAGACGTACTTGCCGGTGCTTCAGGAAGACTGGGAATCTTTGATCGCCAAAATGAAATTTGCTTGATAGGAATGGTAGCGTGAGACTAATTTAAACAAAAAGCGGACTCTAACTCAAAAACGCGCCGGATTGTTTAGTTGTTTGTAATAATTTAACTGGAGGAAGATTGAAATGAATATTATTATTGATGAAACAAAATGCATTAAATGTGGGAAATGTTTTGAAGAATGTGCGGCAAGCGTTATTGAATTAAGCAACTATGCAGTGGACGCCCATCCGGAATATTGCAATTCTTGTGGTCATTGTGCTGCGATTTGCCCAAATAACGCAATTAAATGCAGTGAAGACAATATCCGTCAACCGTTTAAAATTCAAAAAATTGATCAAAATTTGCCTAAAGACCAATTATTGTTTCATATTAAACGGTCGATTAGAATGTTCAAGAACGACAAAATTGATAATGATAAAATAAAGGAATTAATTAATTATGCTGAAAAAGCCCCGTGTTCTCACAATTTTCGAAATAGAAAATATATTGTTATTACAAATGCCAGTAACATAAAGTCAATTACAAGTGAAATTGTTAATTCTTTTAAATTCTTGGTAAATATTATTCTTAACCCATTTGTATTAGCTGTACTTTCAATTATTAATAGAAACGCACACAAAGAACTCATAGAGCTCAAAGTAAGTTTCAAGAAAATGATTAAAGAATATCAGAATGGAAAGGATAAAATATTCAGAAATGCGGGATGCATTATTTGTGTTGCAGCCCCAACAAAGAGCAGATTTTCAAAAGATAATTGTATTGCTGCTCAACATTATATGATGCTTTACGGAAAAACCATTGGTATTGATAGTTTTGTTGTGGGCTACGCACAACATTCACACAAAGCGATTGAGAAGTTTTGTGAGCTTGATAAAGGTTATTCTATTTTTGCAGTTTCGGCAATCGGTTATGGGAAGCATAAATATGCCAATGAAGTTCTATATAATGAACCAGAACTTTTGTGGAAATAAATCTGAATGCGATTAATCGGGAAAGACAAGAGGGATGCATAACAACGCGTTAAATCATGACCTTCCACATTTGCAAACAGCATTGATTCGCGGGTGGTCGGTTCTTCATACAAGATTCGTGGTTTGCGGCGGGAAAATGCGGTCGTAGTCAGGCATATTAGCGCGGCGTTATACCCTAAATAGAGGAATAATTCATGAAAAATGTTTTCATAAGCTATGCTGATTCAGATAAGAAAAAGGTGAGGTATATTGCGAATAAATTAAAAAGAACACAAGAATATAAACCGATCGTTGTAGCAGATTATCGTAGAACTCTTGTCGCACTTACTGATAAAGTTATTGAGGGTTTAAATATATCAGCCTTTTTTATTCCTATTCTAACAAAAAATTCATTTCATGAACAATGGATTAACCAAGAAATTGGATATTTCTACGCAAATCCGAATAAACGAAAATCCGTTTTCCCAATTGTTGAGTCGGATATCTTGAATGATCTTAAAGGTTTTCTGCATAATCAAATTGACTTGCCTTATACGTATCAAACATCAATTGATTCTAAAATCGAATTCAATAATTTCAAAAAGATATCCTGTCTTCTTATTAGCGATATTATTTCCCAAAACAGTAGTATTCCGACAGAGGATAAAATTGAGTATGTAAGTGACAACTCCTTCAGAATAACTTTACCTAAGGAATCAAAGGCTTATGACGAATGGGTCCATGTATCTGGTGTCGGTGCTCCGCCAAAATACAGTATCATGCTTTTCACCTGGCTTAAAAACAAATTCTTAAGTTTACAAGAAGATATATCCACCGCAGATTCAAAAGGAAATTGGAACAATCAAAAATGCCATCTTGCCAATATTGATGGTTATAGAGAAATTTATACAATTGCCATTGAGCCTGATAATATTAATCAAGCTATAAGTTTATTCAATGAATTTGGTAGGCGTATTAATCCGATAAGTTTTCAAAAAATATTAAATCAAAACGGCATTAAAAACATTCTTTCTCCGGGTAAGAAATTGATAAGAATTCAAAAACCATCTTAAAATAGGGTATAACAACGCGCTAAATCATGACCTTCCGCATTTGCAAACACCCTTAGCTCGCGGTCGGTCGGTTCTTCATACAAGATTCGTGGTTTGCGGAGAGAAAATGCGGTCGTAGTCAGGCATATTAGCGCGGCGTTAGGCCAATAATTAATAAAAGGAAGCAGCAATGAATGCACCAAACTTTATGAATCTGACCGAAGACAAATTTAGAGAATGGATAACAAAGAAAGCTACCTCCATGCGCAATAGCGACATAAGAAGGTTTGGAAATAGATTCCGGAAATTAACAACAGAAAATTACAGATCAAGGATATATGACGCGTTGACCAATTCTAAAGGTAAAGACCAATATACTGGAATTAAATTGAATTTTAATTTATTGCATAAAAAGCTAGATTCAAAAGAAAAGTATAATAAAAAAGCATCTTATCCAAGTTTTGACCACAATTTCATAGGAGCGAATAACTTTAGCTTAAGGGTCTGTTCTTTAGAAGTAAACGATATAAAAGGAAGTAATACTTGGAAGCATATTTTTAGACTAATTGATAAAATAAGACAAGAGTGTAAAAGAACCTATAGCGAACGACATAAATAAGATAACATAGCTGGTCTGCAAAGAGTATATTCCTTAAGGATACAAAACCCATTCTTAAGGAGGCTTAATGCAAGCTTTAACGATAACGCACCCTGATATAACAAGGAAGAAACTGTTGGGCCTTGCCGAAGAAATACCAGGCGCATGGGCAGGTATCCGTATTGCTGGTTATCTGTTAATGCTTTCCGGATGGCCTGCTGCCAGAGTTGCTGAATTGCTCGGCATATCACGGGTAAACACGTCAAAGTGGTGCCATAAAGCGAATGCAGAAGGGCTTTCAGCCGTTTATGATAAGCCTCGACCAGGCCGCCCCTCTCAATTTGATAATCGCACTTTGAAGTTCTTGGACCAAGCGCTAACACACTCGCCGAAGAAATATGGTGTTGAACGAACCCGATGGGATGGAAAGGTGGTTGTGGAGTACCTTGAGAAGCATCACGGGATAAACGTGCATGTACGACATGCCCAGCGGTTGATTCGAAAGCTTGGTTTTTCGTTGCGGCAGCCGGTGTATCGCTTCGCTCAAGCCACCAATAAGGGCGTTGCGGAGCATACCCAAACGATAAAAAAAACTCCAATTCGTACGGGCGGGCGTATCGCAAAAGTCGATTCTGTTCGCTGATGAAGCGGGCTTTTCTATCCATCCGAAGTTGGGGCGGGTTTGGTGTAAAAAGGGAACTCAACCGACAGTACTGACGAGAAGCCAACATCATAAGCGATTGAATGTTTTCGGCTGGGTTGATCCGGTCAGCGGGAAACATGGTATGATGAGGGCGGAAAGGGGAAACACAACAGGATTTCTCGCCTTTCTTAAAAGCATGCTTTATCATATCAGAGAGATAAGAATTGAATTGTGGGTTGACCATGCACGGTGGCACAAAGGGAAAAGAATTCGTCAATTCTGTCATCAACATAAACGACTCACTATTGAATACATACCGAAATATCATCCGGAACTAAACTATCAGGAACGGCTCTGGAAAACAATGCGCTACGAAGAAACAACCAATACGTTTTACGAAGACTTTGAGCTTCTCGATGAATCGGTGTTTTCAAGATCGCGTACATGGAAACCCAAGAAAATCCGTTCGTTATGTAACTTTATTTAAGACGCTCACTATAAATACATAAGAAAGCCTAACAACGCGCTAAATCATGACCTTCCGCATTTGCAAACACCCTTGGCTTGCGGTTGGTCGGTTCTTCATACATGTTTCGTGGTTTGCGGAGAGAAAATGCGGTCGTAGTCAGGCATATTAGCGCGGCGTTAGGGAGGCAAAATAAAATGCAATTGAAATTAGTATTATTCCTAATCGTCTTTTGCAGTTTACTAAATGCTCAAATTCCGGACAATTCAATTATTAAAGACAAAGGTAAATTTGAAAATGACAAATCGTATGAAATGGTAATTCAGAACGTTCCATGCCCAAAAAATCAAAGAGATACTTTAGTGTGGTGGGGCATGGATGGAGGAAAACCATACAGAATTATTGGCAAAATTAATTTAAAAATAGGAAATCAGAAAATTGAATTGCCGTATCAGGTTTATTTTGATCTAGCCGAAGTAACTAAAGCATCAATTTCATACGATAAGAAAAATAATGAATACATTTTAACAATTTCTGGTGGAGATGGTGCCGGCAGATATGAAGCACAATTGAGATTTAAAGATGTTAAAATTGTTAAAAGAAAAGTAAAACTTATGGAATTTCCCGAAGATGCCTGGGATGAAAGCACTTTTCATAATACAATCCCAGACAGCTTGAATTAAAAGGCTCCCTAACAACGCGCTAAATCATGACCTTCCGCATTTGCAAACACCTTTGATTCGCGAGCGGTTGGTTCTTCATACAAGATTCGTGGTTTGCGGCGGGAATATGCGGTCGTAGTCAGGCATATTAGCGCGGCGTTGGTTTGCAAAAGGCGATTGACACGGCAGCCAGGACAAAAGGGAATTAAGATCGCGCCATGAAAAAGATAAAACAATACGGATGATGCTCTTATTACGGTAAAGAGAGTAACAATAGCAGCTGAACTGCGCGTCGTCTGTGGCAAATTAAGAATGGCGCGATGAAACAGAAATAAGATGGCTGCCGTAAGAATAAATACACTGGGCGGGCAAAAAGATATCAGAGAAGAATCCCGCCCGGCCTTTCGCAGAACCAACAAGTCGCTAAATCTTGACCCTCCACAGTTGCGAGCGGCAGGCGAGTGCAGGGAGTCGTTACATGTAGGAATTCATTTGATGTGTGCGAATAGAATATGCAGTCTTGGTCGGGCAAATTAGCTTCACCGTTAGCCAATAGATATAGGAGAAATAATGGAACTAAAAGAAGCCATTCTTGCCTCAATATCAAGAGATATATTTCCAGCGGTAATTGACTACTATACTTCATTTAAATTTAAACAAAACAAACCAGAATATTATGAAACTTCATGGGATAATGAAAGATTTTATCAATATTTATGCTTAAAAGCATTAAATAGGGACTTTCCACACGTAATTAAAGCAGATAAAGAATATGATCGAAAGCAAGTTGATATACAAATGATATTAAATGGAATACCTGAAATTATAATAGAAATGAAAAGATATTATTCAAAAGATGGAAATGAAGAAATAGATAGCTTCAAATCAGATCTCGAGTGGTTATCAAGATTCAAAACAAAATTAAATTTATTCATAATTACAACAATTCATCAAACAATTCAAAGGAATGAAAATAGAAAATACTTATCGGACAAATTAAATATTCCAGAAGATCTATTTTCTTCAACCAATATTCCTTTGGATGATAAACTAACATTTGAAATTTACGGAATTGAAATCAAAAATGGCTAACCAGGTGTTCAATTTTGACCAGTGGGCGTTTGCCGCTACCTTGCTTTTAGAAAGCTCTTGGCTTTCAGGAATACATTAACATGTTTGCGCGGCAGAAGTTGGCGGGCTTATCACTGGCAAATTAACACCAACGTTAGCGTTTTAAAAAGGAGTTAAAATGACAATATTGCAAGAGTTTAGGCGACCTTTTAATATAGTCACCCTAATAATTTCCGTTTTGTCTATTGGTCTCTCAGTATATTTTTGGGCTTCCACAAGAAATATTAGCAAATTTGTTTATTCAATTCCTAAAGATCAAGTTAAAATATATGATAATAAGATTTCAAATAATTCGATAACTGTGCTAGGTCCTGATTCACAAAAAATACTGGATGACATTTATGTAACTTCAATAACATTCTGGAATGCTGGGACTGTCAAGATTGACCCTGAAGATGTCAGAAAGCCAATAAGAATAACAATAAACACCAACTCTAAATTAATAAGTTACAGAATAATTAAAACCACTGATGACACAATTATTAAGCCGCAATTGGAACTAAATAGAAATGGCGAAATATTGGTAAAATGGAAACATTTGGATCCAAAATTCGCATTGAAAATACAGTTAATTTATTCTGGCAACCAAAACGTAATCCAATCAATTGATGGACATATATTAAATGCCGGAACACCAATTGACGGCAGAACATTGACAAGCAAGAGCAAGTTACTTAATGGTCTAACAATAGTTCTTCTATTTATATTGGTTTTATTATTGGCCATGATAATTTCAGTTATAAAAATGGCATTCAATCCTGTTGAAAGAGGACTAATAAAACCGGTACCCGTATTTTGTGTGGTAATTGTAACCATTATACTTCTTGGCGTTGGTTACATATTAACAAAAGGTTATTTTCCTCCATTCTAACAGACAGCTAACAACGCGCTAAATCATGACCTTCCGCATTTGCAAACACCCTTCGTTCGCGGGTGGTTGGTTCTTCATAAAAGATTGGTGGTTTGCGGAGAGAAAATACGGTCGTAGTCAGGCATATTAGCGCGGCGTTAGGTCATATGAAAATAAAAACTATAACAATATTGGTTCTAAGCTGCATTTTTGCCTTACAAGCAAGTACATGTCGTGGCAAAGTTGGCAGTCTAGTTTATAGCGTTAGTAATTTGCCAGATTTAATAAGTGGTGATTCGACAATTCAATTAAACATAACAATAGAGAACGTATCAAAACAGACGATAACTCTCGAGTCGGAATCAATTCCAATCGAAATATTTATAAACAAAATTGGCCGGAAAGATAATTATAAACAAAAGATAGTAATGGATACTGAACGAATATTGGCTAATCTAAAACCGAATCAAATTATTTATCAAAAGGTAACTGTTTCCGAATTATTATATCCACAAGACACCCTCATTTGCCCTGAGAAACCTAATTATAAAAGCTGTAAAACTGCTTTCGATTCTTTGCTCATAGACAACAGTCATTTATGTAATAAGGTGTATAGAGTGAAACCAATTGGGAAAGGGAAATATCATTTGATAATAAATGTGAATATAAAAGAAAAGGACAATACATATCAAAACTGGAAAATGAGCAAATCTCTGGAGATCTACTAAGGAAAGAAGACCTAACAACGCGCTAAATCATGACCTTCCGCATTTGCAAACCCCCTTGGCGTGCGGGCGATTGTCTCTTCATACAAGATTGGTGGTTTGCGCAGGGAAAATGCGGTCGTAGTCAGGCATATTAGCGCGGCGTTATGTGGAAAATTGAAACCATATCAAAACCAAAATCAATAGGAATTTAAGATGAAAGAAGATATCCTTGAACAAATTGCCGAAGATTATTACACAAAACAGAAAGGGCTGTTCACCAAGCACAATTTAAAATTTAGACCATCTGACAAAGACAAAAAATATAATTCACAAGATGATTCGGTTCATTCTGATGTTGATATTGTGGTTATTGATAGCAAGAGACGAAATAGGATAATTGTCGTAAGCTGCAAATCGTGGCAAGGTGGCTTGAATATTATCTATTATAAGAACACAATCGAAACGGCAATAAAGAAACAGCCATCAAAGACAAAGGGGAAAAGGGACGCTTGGTGCACATTTAGAGAATTATGCATAAACAAATGGACTGACGCTTTTGTTGAAACATTGAAATCTGAACTTGGAATAAAGGCAGGTAGGAAATTAATTCTGGAATACGTAATTCTATGCACCAAGATAACAAGCAAATCCAAGATATTTCAGAATGCTTTTGAGAACTCGAAAATAATAGCAAATCACTTTAAGAATAGAAATGTAATAATTGCTTTGAAAATAAGGACAATTGATTCTATGCTGGAAAACCTCATTAAATCAATTCAATCAAAAGATACTCCAAGCGTTGAGAATACGCATTTTTCCAGAACGTTACAATTAATAATTGCATCTGGACACGAAATCAGAAAGGCGGAAATTATAAAGACAAAAACAAAGCCACATAACAAGCGGTTAAACTCATGACCGAACGCGGGGCCCAAACGCTCCCCTTGGTCGCGTTTCCCGCGTCGGCAGGTTAACCGCACGTTAGGAATAATGAATATGAAATCTATTGACTTGTGCATTTTAATATTATTAGCGTCGAATATCCTAGCGGTAAATAATAATAATTGTCCATCATGCGATGGTTGCAATTTCAATGATATCGGTAATTGCGTCAAAATACTAATTATGAAAAGACCGCCAGGTTATTCAACTTTGAACACCATCAAATATCTTATGAAACAACAACAAATTAAGTACCAATATTTTAAGAGATGTAAAGATACGTGCTGTTCAAACGACACTATTTCATATGATTTAATAGTTGATTCCACAGGAAATGTAATCAATATAAATACCAATGAGAATCTATCAAAATACAAGGACACAATTCATTGCAGTCAACTAATGCAACTCATTAAAACATATAATTTTGGTAGTAGGTGCAAATGTTTGCTTCCTTCAATAGATAAGAATGGCAAACCGGATATAACTAAAATCCAAAACATAGAAAACCGCAAATTGGAATTTACTTTAGTGTTCATGTTTAAGGAACCTAATAAATTGCGGTTTAACACACCACTTCTTAAGGATAATTAATTCCTAACAACGCGCTAAATCATGACCTTCCGCATTTGCAAACAGCATTGGTCTGCGGGCGGTTGGTTCTTCATACAAGATTCGTGGTTTGCGGAGAGAAAATGCGGTCGTAGTCAGGCATATTAGCGCGGCGTTAGTTTGCAAAAGGCGATTGACACGGCAGCCAGGAAAATGAGAATCAAGATCGCGCCATTAAAAAGGCCACATCGTGCGGCCTAAAGAAATGATATCGATTAAATCAAAATTGACATGCACCACGAAAAGATGTGGACAATGGCACGATGAAACAGAAATAGGATGGCTGCCGTAAGAATAAATACAATGGGCGGGCAAAAAGAAATCGGAGAAGAATCCCGCCCGGCCTTTCGCAGAACCAACAAGGCGCTAAACTCGTTTTCTCGCACGTTTACATTATACAAGATTCCGAGGAACGTGCTCCAAAACGGTTAGCTTCATCGTTGGTTTGCAAAAGGCAATACACACGGCAGCCAGGAAATTGAGAATCAAAATCGCGCCATGAAAAAGGCCACATCGTTCGGCCTAAAGAAATGATATCGATTAAATCAAATTTGACATGCACCACGAAAAGATGTGGACAATGGCGCGATGAAACAGAAATAAGATGGCTGCCGTAAGAATAAATACGATGGGCGGGCAAAAAGATATCAGAGAAGAATCCCGCCCGGCCTTTCGCAGAACCAACAAGGCGCTAAACTCGTTTTCTCGCACGTTTACATTATATAAGATTCCGAAGAACGTGCTCCAAAACGGTTAGCTTCATCGTTATGCCTGAAAATAATAAAGAATAGAATCAATAGAAATTGAGAAACATGATTATCCCTTGGAGGTTACGATGCTTTCAATTCCGGTTCCAATTCATGACAAGAAGGAAATTGAATTAATTGAAAAGCTTACTAAGAAATATGAAAAATTTACTACACCCGGAAAATTAACCAAATTTATTAGAACTGTAGGAAGCGTCACTTCCAATTTCATTGGTAAAATGACACCAAACAAAGTTAAAGAAATGGCTGGAAATGCCTTCAAGCAGGCCTCCGAGATTGAATTTATAAAAGAAGCCTTGAAACAGGCAGCCTCTGGTGGAAATATTGTAGCCGGTCTAATAGCAAAACATACCATAGACAAGAACGCACTAATCAAGACATTTCAGAAACACGATATTCAAATCGAAACATATGAGGAAATTGTATTTGTGCGAAGCTATTGCGCAGAAAAAGTTTCGAGAAAGGATAACGTATGGAACATCACTGCGTCCGGCTCAGAAGGAACCGCAACCGGATTCTTTGGCATATTTGGCGTCCCCATTGACCTCGTCTTAAGCTTTCTCCTCTACTTCCGCGCGGTTCAATCTGTGGCATTTTCCTATGGGTACAATGTCAAAGAAGACCCGGCCGAATTGGAAATTGCTTCGCAAGTATTATTCTTGTGTTTGGCTCCCTCTGCGGAAAATGGCGGAAAAACTATAGCCGGAATGCTAGGAAAAATGATGCTGTTTGCCGAGGGAGCCGCATTACAGAAAGGATTAAACAAATCGTTTGGAAAAATGATTACTGAGGGAGGCGTGCAATTGTTTTTTGTGCAGCTGCGAGCAATGGCCAATGGTGCAGCAAAAATAGCTTTAGAAAAGGCAGGTCAAAAAGGTCTTGAGGCTGGTGTGCTTCAGGGAATTCTCAAGCAGTTTGCATCAGTGCTAACAAAAAAAGCCGCACAAAGAAGCATCCCTGTTGTTTCAGCCCTTGTTGGCGGGTTGGTCAATGTTTACACAATGAATAAAATTCTTGAAGGAGCAAATCTTATTTACCATAAAAGATTTTTACTGGAGAAAGAGGAACGGTGCAAAGTCAAAGAAGGATAGTTAATGGCAACGAGACCAGTCTAATTTTAACGGAAGAATTGAGGAATAAATGGATTTTAATGATGAGGGGCGAAAGCTCTTGACACTAAAGATAGAATACGAAACCAAAGAGCATGAATATTTAGTTCAACGCGACATAGTTTATAGCGAGCTTGCTAACCAATCCCCGCACCAAATTGAAGTCGGTGGATTCCGAATTGCAAGGCAGGATGACTACGTACAAATGAGATTTGATAAGGATCTCCTAATTCAGGAACTCAGGAACAATGGTCTGAGTGAAGACATAATTTCAAGAATAATGGGACGATCCAAAGACGAAATTCAAGTAACAGGGTCAATAAAGTTCACCAAGTTGTGAAATCAATTATCAAAAATGCAGGCATAACAACGTGTTCAATTTTGACCAGTGGGCGTTTGCCACTACCTTGCTTTTAGCAATACCTTGGTTTTCAGGAATAGATTAACCAAGTTTGCGCGGCAGAAGTTGGTGGGCTTATCACTGGCAAATTAACACGGACGTTATGCGTAAATAATAAACCAGGAAATTGAAATACAACAGGAATCAAAACATGAAATACAATC
>CAVWBU010000017.1:0-10946 GCA_963753345.1 uncultured Fibrobacterota bacterium | reverse complement strand
TCGACACCGGCGGCGGCGCGCTTATTGTTTCCCAGTTCACCCTTTACGGCGATTGCGCAAAAGGCAGCCGGCCCAGCTTTACGGATGCGGCAGGCCCGGAAAAGGGCAACGAGTTGTATGAATATTTTGTGGGCCGGATCAAGAACCGCGTACAGAACGTTGAAACGGGCTTATTCGGCGCCATGATGGATGTTGAGCTTGTCAACGACGGACCCGTGACGTTCGTGCTTGACGCATAGAGAGGTCTTTGCCTTGACCGCGTGTCGCCGTGCCTTCCTGCTTTACGCGACTCTCGCGTGCGGAGCAGCCGTCGCCGGCGACGAATGGCCCATCCCCCGTCCGCTTTCCGGCTTCGGGGCAAACGGACCGCACGCCGTGGTGTGCGACAGCGTTTCCAGCCCCCAGTGGGCGGGAAAAAACGTTTATGTTTTTCATCCCGCAGACACCGCAAACAAGTATCCGCTTATTCTCTTCTGTCACGGGATCGGGGCAACGGCCCCTGTCCTGTACGGGCCGCTTATCACCAACATCGTGAGCCGCGGCCACGTTCTCGTGTTCTCTCCGTACAAAAGCATTGCCGCCGAGCGCGGGCAGCGGAGAAAATACGGCATCCTCATGGCAGGGTTTGAGGCCGCCGTGGAGAGGTTCCGCTCATGCATCGACACGACAAGAATCGGGATCGTGGGCCATTCTCACGGCGGCGGTGCCGTGCCTGCAATCGCATGGCGCAGCATCATCGAAAACCAGTGGGGAGAAAACGGCGTGTTTCTCTACATCATGGCGCCCTGGTATTCCCATTTCATCACCCAGGACGAACTCGAAGCGTTCCCTGCAAAGGCATACCTCATCATGGAAACGTTCCGCAGCGACAAGGTGAACGACCGGCGCATGGCGGTCGACCTGTTCGACAACATCGCCATCCCGGACAGCCAGAAGCTGTTCGTGGAACTGCAGAGCGATTCCATATCCGGATACCGGCTTATCGCGGACCATTTCGTGCCCGCAGGTCCGGCCGACAAGAACGGCGCGGAAAACGCCCTCGATTTCTACGGCGTTTATAAATTTGTTGATGCGATTGCGGACTATGTTTTCCGCGGCGACGCTTCGGCAAGGAGAATGGCCCTCGACACCGGCAACGCGGGGCAACGCTACATGGGGACCTGGCCCGATAAACGGCCCGTGCGCGAATGCATCGTCACCCGCTCGCCCGACACCTCGCGCACACCGCCGTATGTCAACGTGTGGGAAGATCCGCTCAATCCCCGCAGGGACGTGTCGCCCACGTTCTTGCCCGAAACGCCCAAAAACAAGTTTTATTATGCGCGAAAGACATCCAAGAATTACTGGGAATTTGAACGGGAAAAAATCCGGGAGCGCCGGGCCCATCGCAAAGCACCGAAAGACACTTCGCTGTGCGCCATTCCGCCCATAGAAGAAGGGTTCGGCTCGGCAGGGCCCTGGCAGATGGCGGTCGACAGCCTTCCCCAGCCGCTCTGGCCCGGCCATTACGTCCATGTCTTTACCCCCCAGAACGCACCCGCGCCGCGGCCGCTCATTTTCTTCAGCCACGGCTACGCCTCGTCAAGCCCGCAGCAGTATCTGCCGCTTATCAACCACATGGTAAGCAAAGGATATGTGGTGGTGTTTTCTCCTTACCAAATGGCCGCCGGCGGCGACCCCAGGGAAGTCAAGAAATATGCCACCATAGAGGCGGGGTTCGAAACCGCGGTGGACAATTTCCGCGCCAGAATTGACACAACGAGAATCGGGTTCGCGGGTCACTCATTCGGCGCGGGCGCGATCCCCGCTCTTGCCTTGTGGGCGATCGTCGATAAGAACTGGGGAGCCAACGGCGTGTTCCTCCACCTTATGGCTCCCTGGTACAGCTACGAGATCGACAGGACGAAACTCCGGCTGTTTCCCTCCCGCGTCAAACTTCTTATGGAGGTCTTCGCGGAAGACCACGTCAACGACCACCGGATGGCGATTTCCCTATTCAACACGATAAACATTCCGGCCGCGGAAAAGAATTTCATCATGATCAACAGCGACTCGCTTGGGTCCTGCAGGCTTAAGGCGGATCACAATACGCCAAAAGGCCCGTTTGACCCGCGCGCCGAAGAGGACGCGCTCGATTACTACGGCGTGTACCGGTTGTTCGACGCTCTTGCGGCGTACACGTTCGACAATAACCTCAAGGCAAAGGCTTTTGTTTTCGGCCATGGGAGGGAAACTTGCTTCATGGGAACATGGCCCAACGGCAAGCCTGTGGCGCCGCTCTCCGCGGAACAGGCGCCGACGCCGGCGCAGCCCCAGGATTACTACGTGTTTCCCTGGGACTCGCGGCTGAATCCATTGAGGTCCGAGATAGCGGTTGATAAATAGTATATATAAAATCAATGATTTAGTTGGGGGAGGTATCCCCCTGCCTACGGCCGCCTTCGGCGTCCTTCGTCACCCCCTCCTGGGTAGCCGCCTTGACAAAGCAGATGCAAGACCATGCATTGTTGTGGCGGCACCCGAGAAGAGCAGTTGAAAAGTTGAAAGGTTGAATAGTTGAAGAGTTTAGAATCAAAAGAGAACATGCGGATATCGATTTTGTTGCGGATGCCGATCGGCGCGAGAAGAAGTAATTGACTAATGAGCTTTCTGTTACCGCGCGTTAGGGGCGACTGGAAGTCCCGCTATAGCGGGATGCCGCCCGGACCCGCCGCGTAAGCGGCATAGGGCCGTGGCGGCCCGAGCACGGCGAGGGAAACGCCCAATTTATATATTTGATATCCAAGTATCATTATCAGAAAGAAGTCCAATGAATAAAATCGTAGAAAGAAAGACATCGCAACAAAATCTCATTGTCGGCATTGGATCCGCCCTCGTTGATATTCTCATCAAAGAAACCGATGATTTTCTCGCACAGACCGGCGCGAAAAAAGGCGGCATGACGCTTGTCCAGAGCGCGGGGTTCATCGACAGCACCGTGGAAAAGTCCTCGGAAAAACCCTCCATTGTTCCCGGAGGATCGGCGTGCAACACCATCATCGGCATTGGTAGGCTGGGCGGGCCAGCGCGCTTTGTGGGCAAGCGCGGCAACGACGAACTTGGCGCGCTTCTCGAAAAGGCACTCGTTGCGAACAACGTCGAGCCGCAATTGCTGGTTTCTCCTTCATCAACCGGCCGCGTGCTGTCGATCATCACGCCCGACGCGCAGCGGTCAATGTTCACGTTTCTCGGCGCATCGGGCGAGACAAAGCCCGAGGAGCTGCTCGCCGATCGGTTCAAAGACGCCGCGCTCGTGCACATCGAAGGCTATCTGCTGTTCAACGAAGCGCTCATCCGCGCCGCTCTTGCGGCCGCAAAGAATGCCGGCGCGCTCGTGTCGCTCGACCTCGCATCCTACACCGTGGTTGAGGCGTCAAAAAGCATTCTTGATGATCTGGTGCGCGAGTACGTGGACATTCTTATTGCCAATGAGGATGAGGCAGCCGCATTCACCGGCCACAAAGACGAGATACAGGCGCTCGAAACGCTGGCGCGGAAAGCCGAAACCGCAGTTGTCAAGGTGGGCAAACGGGGAAGCCATATTATCCATAAGGGGAAAAAGGCAAGCATTGGAATCATGGGCGACGGTTCGGCCGTCGACACCACGGGCGCGGGCGATTTGTGGGCGAGCGGGTTTTTGTACGGGCTTGTCAACGGGTACCCTGTTGACAAAGCAGGACAGATCGGCGCGGCCTGCGGATACGAAGTGTGCCAGGTGGTGGGGGCGCAGATACCGGATGAGGGGTGGAAGAGGATACGGAAGTTGTTGTAAAAGAGAAAGAGTTGACAGTTGACGGTTGACAGCTGATAGCAGAAGACCCGACAGAAAACCACGGAAAGACATAGATCCCAATACTAAAACCATTCTTCTGATAAAAAGGAGCATGCAATGACAGGCACGACAATCTACTACTTCTCAGGTACGGGTAATTCTTTCGTAGTCGCACGGGAGATTGCAGCAAAACTGGGCGATACCAAACTTGTTCATATGGCCCACCCGGATGCCGCACACCCATCGCCGGGCACTCCGAGAATAGGCCTTGTTTTCCCGGTGTACATATTCGGTCTGCCCCTGATTGTCACCCGACTCATTGAGAAGTTAAAAGTTCCAGCCGATGCATACGTGTTTGCGGTGGCCGCGCATGGCGGCATGCCCTGTTCCACGCTCACTCAGGCAGCCGAACTCTTTTCGAAACGGGGATTGACGCTGGCGGCCGGTTTCGCCGTCACCATGGTTGACAACTACACTCCGCTCGGCGGCGCCACGGCGCCGGAAAAACAGAAGATCAGGTTTGAAAAGGCAGCTCGCAGGATCGATGAAATCTGCGCTGCAATCGAAAAACGTGAGAAAAGTATGTATCAAGGGTGGCCCTCGGTCAATTGGCTGTTCAGCGGAATAATGTACCGGCGCTCTGCGCCGAAGATTCCAGGTATGGACAAACAGTTTACGGCGGATTCAAACTGCAATGGCTGCGGCGTGTGCGAGCAGGTGTGCCCTGTCAACAATATCAAAATGAATGAACACCGGCCGGCATGGCAGCATCATTGCGAGCAGTGCTTTGCCTGCCTTCATTGGTGTCCCACACAAGCTATTCAGTATGGGAAACACACAGCGGGACGGACCCGCTATCACCATCCTGATGTCAAAATAAGGGACATTATGGTGAGGGGTTGACGGTTGACAGTTGACAGTGAAACATGTACTGTATTGGATATTTAGCAATCATTTTTGGGCGTAAAGGAGCCTGGTGATGAAAACCTTAGTTGCTTATTATTCAAATAGCGGCAACAACAAGTATCTTGCCGAAAAGGTTGCCAAGGAATTGAATTGCGACATTGAAGCGATCAAGCCAAGATTGAGCCTTTTTCCCTTCTTGATCCTCTTCTCATTGACTAAAACAAGTCTTGGAATCAAAGCCCTCAGCCACAAAGTGGGTGAATATGATCGGATAATCGTATGCAGTCCCATCTGGATGGGCCAGGTTATTTCACCATTGTATGACTTTATCCGCAAATACCATAAGGACGTCAAGAGGCTGTATTTTGCCACGTGCTGCGGGAGCACCGACGCCGCTAAACGTCAAAAGTTCGGACATGACCTCGTCTTTGACAAGATTAGAGACATGCTTGGGAACAAATGCATTCGCTGTGAAGCTTTCCCGATAGGGCTGGTTCTAGCGGAGGACAAAAGGGCGGACGGGAATGCGATGATGAAGACGAGGTTGGCGGAGGAGAATTTTAAGGGGGAAATTAGGGAGAGGTTTGAGAATTTTGTGAGGAAGGTGGCTGAATAATCAATAATCTATTTTTCCCAGTGGCGGAGAAAGAGTTGAGAGTTGACAGTCTGGGAAGAAATTGCTTTTGTTCTTGCCTGCAAAGAGTATAAAGGATATAATCATCAGTGAACAGGCTTTTTGACAACGAACAGCATTTGAATGAATCTGCTTACTGACGCAGGAGGCAACTATGGTCAACAGAATTGGCGGCATGATCGGATGTGGGGTTGTTCTGGTTTTTGCCGTTGTTTGCTTTGCGCAAACCAGCCTGCCAATTCCAGTGGATTGTCCAGGATGTTTGGTCAGTGGCGCCCCCCCTCAAAACGTTGGCGATTTTGATGGGGATGGATCTGATGACATTGCATATGAGACATTATATTTTGACGGAACAACTACTATTGAAAAGATGTGTGTCTACTCAGTAAAGAAGGAAACAATTCTCCTGGAAGTTAGTAATGGGGGCGCAGTCCAAGCTGTCGGCGATTTCAATGGCGACGGGAAAAAGGAACTTGTCATCAACTACAAAGTATACTCATACACCCCGGTCCTTACTAAAAAAAAACTCTGATTGTCCCCCAAGTCCTTAGCAGGACCATCGCCAAAGGCTCGCGGCTTATCATCCAATCCCCAGATAACGGCCTTTTTGGGGTGTTTGCCATAAACGGCAAATCCCTTTTGTCTGGAAAATTGACAAAAGGCAACAACAACATCACAAGTATGTTGCCCGCAGGCGAGTATGTAATCCAGTGTGACTACAAGACCTATTCTTCGTTTGAAAAGATCCTTATCAGCAAATAGCGGGAATTATTTCGTGATTAACCACCTTATCCAACCATTAAAATTCACTCCCCATCAATCACCGTCACGTCCTCTTCCTTCCTCCCCTTTCCCCCTGCGGTCCTCAATATCACCATCTCCGGCCTTTTAATTTCTTTTATTGATTTATTCCAAATAAACACCTTCTTCTCCCTCGGAATATCCACTTCCTGAAGCGCCTTGACAAACAATTCCTTTGAAACGCTTTCCAGGATAATCGCCTCGGTACGCACCGCCTTGCATTGCCCGTATCGGTATTCCCGCCGGTTGTCCGCGGTCATGAGTTCCAGGATGCGGCCGCGCTTTCCGTCGTACTGCTCCTGCATGCGCTGGACTTCCTGACGGAGGCGAAGGGATTCTTCTATGAGGACATCGAGTTCGGATGGCATCGGGTGCTCCATGGTTTGGTTTTACGGTTATTGTGTTTGCGGCGAAGTGGTTTGCGAGCTTTGTCAAATCTGTGTGGGTCGAATATCCTTAGCGCTGTTGCGGATCATCAACAACCACGTTTTCACTTTCACTCTTTTCCATCCCCCGCAATATCCTCTCCCTCATCATTTCCGACAACTTCGCTTTGTCAAGCGATGCGATCTCGGACGGCGGGATAGGGTCGCCGACCACAATGGTGGCCGTGCCGGGCCTCAGCAGGCCGCTGTGTTTCGGAAGGATGTCGCGCGTGCCGCGGAGGGAAAGCGGGACCACGGCCACGCCGGCTTCGAGGGCGAGCGCGAAGCTGCCGCGCTTGAACTCACCCATCTCGCCCGAAACGCTGCGCGTTCCCTCGGGAAACAGCATCAGCGAAATGTTTTTGCGTTTGAGCATGGCAATGGCGCGCGTGATGGAACTCCGCGCGGCGCGCGCGTTGTCGCGGTCGATCCAGATATGACCGATGGCCGCAATGCCCCATCCGAAAAACGGGATGAAAAACAATTCCTTTTTAGCAATAAAGCTCAGGGCAAACGGAAGGCCCGTGTACAGCACCGGAATGTCGAAATAGCTCTGGTGGTTCGCGACAAAAACGTATCGCTCTTTTCTGTCAAGTTTCTCCCCGCCCGTTATCTTCACCCGGATGCCGCTCAGCGACGTCAAATGGACGCACCACAAATGGGCGATAAAACGCGCGAATCTGTTGCTGAAGGGCGCCGCGCACAGCGCGACCGTGCCGTACGCCACGGACGCCGCCGCCGCCCACACGCAGATTGCCGCCGTGTGAAGTGCGGTTACCATGCCGTTCATGCCGCGGCCTTGCTGATCCACACGTTTTCCTTTCCGACGCGTTTCCTGAGCGACTCTATGGTTTCCTTTGCCGCGCTGAGCGTCACGTTCCTCGCCTTGACGCGGTACTCGTTCTCCTCCTCAGTCAGGAGATGGAGCACAAGACTGCACTCGCCCGGCGTTCCGGCGCATTCGTCGTACAGGCCCTTTACAAACGTTTCCTCGAGCCCCTGGGTCTTGAGCCGCACGTGCACGCTCCGCGCGAGCTTCCCGCGCGTTTCCGAAAGCGCGATCACGTTGTCAACCTTGAGCTTCGGCTTCTTGTCGCCTTCCCGCACCGACACCTGGCCGCGCACGAGTATCATGGCGTCAAGCGCCAGCAGGTGCTTGAACTTCTCAAACGCGTCGCCGAACGCGAGCAGTTCCATGGAGCCGTCGAAGTCCTCGATTTCGAGAAACGCCATGAGCCTGCCGTCGCGCTGGACATGCGACTTTACCGACGTCACGATGCCGCCCACGGTGAGGTTCTGCCCCTCCCTTGCCTTCTCAAGCGATTCCAGCTTGAGGGAAATGTCGGCGAACCCGCGGATCTCGTCCTGGAACCGCTCCAGCGGGTGCCCGCTCACGTAGAAATTGAGCACCTCTTTCTCCTTTGCCAACAGCTCGTTGTAGGGCCACGGCTCCACCCCGGCAAGGGGCGGTTCCGGGGGCGCGCTCTGCGCGCCTTGCGCGCCTTGCGCAGACGAGTCGCCCGTGTCAAAGAGGCTCGTCTGGCCGGTCGCCCGGTCCTTCTGGAACGAGCCGCCGTAGTCGATGGCCGCGTCGATGCTCGCGAACAGCTGGGCGCGCGTGCCCTTGAGGCAGTCGAGCGCGCCTGCATACACCAGCGATTCGAGGCATTTCTTATTGACAAGATGCAAATCGACCGAGGAGCACAGCTCGAAGAGGCTGGAGAATCTTCCCTTTTTCTTCCGCGCGTCGAGGATAGAGACGGCGGCCTTGCCCACGTTCTTGATGGTGCCGAGACCGAGCCGTATCCTTCCCTGGTCCATGGAGCAGGCGAAGTCGCTGGCGTTTATATCGGGCGGCAGGATGCGCACGCCCATCCGCTCGGCCTCGTTCTTTATGGTGAGCACCTCGTCCTGGTCCTCAAGCAGGCTTGACAGGTTCGCGGTGAGGAACTCAAGCGGATAATGCGCCTTGAGGTACGCGCACTGGTACGCCACGTGCGCGTAGACCGTGGCATGCGCCTTGTTGAAGGCGTATTCGGCGAACTTTGCCATGCGGTCGAAAATCTCCTCCGCCGCCTTCCCGCTTACCTTTTTCTTCGCCGCGCCCTCCATGAACTTCTTGCGCATGGCCTCCATCTTGTCAACGTCCTTCTTGCTCATCGCCTTCCTGAGGATGTCGGCCTGGCCCAGGGTGAAGCCGCCCATTTCCTGCGCGATGCGCATCACCTGCTCCTGGTACACGATCACGCCGTAGGTGATCCTGAGGATCTCCTCGATGAGCGGGTGTTTGTACTCGACCTTTTCCCTGCCGTGCTTGCGATGGATGTAGACCGGGATCTCTTCCATGGGGCCGGGGCGGTAAAGCGCATTCATGGCGATGAGGTCGTCCATACCGTCCGGCTTGAGCTTCCTCAGGTTGTCCTGCATGCCCTGCGATTCGAACTGGAACACGCCCACGGTTTCCCCTCTGCCAAGCAGGGCCATGGTTTCGGGATCGCGGTCGGGCAGCTTCCACAGGTCGATCGCAGGCCCGCCGTTGTCCTTGATAAGCTTGAGCGTGTCCTGGAGGATGGTGAGGGTGATGAGGCCGAGGAAGTCCATCTTGATGAGCCCGACCTCCTTCACGTCATTCATGTCGAACTGCGTCATGACCACGCCGGTGTCGGGCTGTTTGAACAGCGGCGCCCAGTTGACCACCGGCCCGGGCGCGATGATCACGCCGGCGGCGTGCATGCCCGCCTGGCGCGTGAGCCCTTCGAGCGCGCGCGCGTGGCGGAAAAGGTCTGCGTATTTCGGGTTGGTCCTCACGGCGGCCGCAAGCTCGCCGTTGTTCGACAGCGACGTGGAAAGGTCCTTATCGACCATGCCCGCAAGTTTCCCGGCCTCGGCGACCGAGATCCCCATGACGCGCGCCACGTCGCGCACCACCATCTTACCCTTCATGCGGCCGAAGTTGATGATCTGGCTCACCGAATCGCGCCCGTATTTGTCAATCACGTATTCGATGATCGTGTGCCGGTCGCGGTCGGCAAAGTCTATGTCCGCGTCGGGCATGTCGATGCGCTCCGGGTTGAGGAACCGCTCGAACAGCAGGTCGAACTTGATGGGATCGACGTCGGTGATGCCGATCGCGTAGGCGACAAGGCTTCCGGCGGCCGACCCGCGGCAGCCGGTCATGATGCCGCGTTCCCGGGCGGCGTGGACGAAATCGTAGACAATAAGGAAATACCCCTCGAAGCCCATTTTACAGATGACACTGAGTTCGAATCCGAGCCGGTCCTCGATGCCCTGCGTGACGTGCGGGTACTTCTCCCTGAGCCCGGAGCGCGCAAGGTGCGTCAGGTATTCCGCCTCGTTTGCAAATCCGGAAGGAACTGAGGTCTTGGGCAGCTGCGCGGGCACCTTGAGGTCCACGCTGCAGCGCTCGGCAATGGCGATGGTGTTGGCAAGCGCCTCGGGAATGTCCGGGAAGAGCGCGGCCATTTCCGCGGGCGACTTGAAATAGACCTGGTCGGAACCGAAGCGGAACCTGCCCGGGTCGTCCATGGTGGTCTGGGTCTGGATGCACAACAGGACTTCGTGGGAGTCGGCGTCTTCTCTGGTAAGGTAGTGCGCGTCGTTGGCGACGATGAACGGGACGTTCATGCGCCTGCCGAGCTTGATGAGCTCGTCGAACGCCACGATCTCCCGGTCGATGCCGTGGTTCTGCAGCTCGAAGTAGAAGTTCTCTTTTCCGAAAATGTCAATGTACTCCTCGGTAAGGGCCTGCGCCTTCTTCACATCGCCCCCGAGCAGCGCGCGCGGGATGGCGCCCGCCACGCAGGCGCTCGTGGCGATGAGCCCGGCCGAATACTTCCTCAGCACTTCCATGTCGATGCGGGGCTTATAATAGAACCCTTCGAGGTAGCCGATGCTCGAAAGCTGCATGAGGTTTTTGTAGCCCTCGTTGTTGCGCGCGAGAAGGATGAGGTGGTGGTAGTTTTCCTCGCCGGTCTTGGCCTTGTCAAGCCGCGACTGCGGCGCAACATACGCCTCGAAGCCGATGATCGGCTTGATGCCTTCGGCAAGGCAGGCGTTGAAGAACTCGACCGCGCCGAACAGGCCGCCGTGGTCGGTGATGGCGAGCGCCGGCATGCCGAACTCCTTCGCCTTTGCCACGAGGTTCTTGATCCGTATCGCGCCGTCGAGAAAGCTGTATTCGGTGTGATTGTGCAGGTGGACGAAATTGCTTCGTTTGCTCATGGCGCCCCCACTCCGATTTTCGCGATCTTCCTGACGAGGAATGTCTTCCGCGCCTTTTTCGGCCCGGTCTCGGCCTCAAGCAGCGGCTCCTGCGCCTTGTGCACCGCAACCGGCCGCACCTGGTAGG
>CAVWBU010000016.1:0-261149 GCA_963753345.1 uncultured Fibrobacterota bacterium | reverse complement strand
TTAGTTACTATGTTAACGAGTTGCATGGCGGGGTATAAAAAAGCTACCTTCTTTCTATAAAGATTCACCCACACGTGGTGCTAAGAACACCACAAAGAAAGGAAGGTAGCTTATGGACAGGAAAATGCAAGATTGGTTCGTTAAAGGTAAAGAGGTTTTTGTTGGACTTGATGATGCGAGGAAGACCTGGCGGGTATGTGTCCGTTCAGAGAAGCAGGCGATTCATGATACGAGTATGCCTGCGAACTATGAAGTGCTACGAACTTTTTTGCTGCGACGATTTCCGGAGTGCAGAATAAAGGTGATGTACGAGGCGGGGTTTAGGGGTTTTAATCTGTACGACCAGCTGAATGCGGACGGGATAGAATGCGTGGTTTTGCCGCCCCATTTGATGCTGGAAGCTAAAGTGAACAGGGTGAAGACAGACAGAAGAGATGCGTGGCGGTTGGCGAAGATGCTCGAAGACAACGATTACCGAGGTTGTTATGTTCCCGATCGGGAGCGAAGAGAGGACCGGCAGATATGCCGGACACTTAATGCCGTGGAGAAGGAGATTAAGTCGACGCGGAACCGCATCAGGAAATTGCTGCAATATCATGGGATAGAGTCGCCGGTCCCGGAAGAGAAAGCATGGGCGAAGCGGGAATTTCGAGACGTTGGGAAATTATCCGTTGGGGAATCGTTGAAGAAGTCGATCACGGTGCTGCTGTCGATTCTGGAGAGTTTGTGGACGCATCAGGTGGAGTTGCGTAAGGAGTTGCTGGCCTTGAGTAAGAAGCCCCGGTATCAGAGAGCCTTCGCCATCGCACGAAGTCTTCCGGGCATAGGCTGGTTGACGGCCATGCGGTTGGTGCTGGAATTAGGGGAAGATTTTACCCGCTTCAGCACAAGCAAGTCGATAGCGAATTTTCTTGGATTGACGGGAAGTGAATATTCGACAGGAGAGACGGAACATAAGGGACGTATTACCGGCCAAGGACCGACGTTTGTGCGATCGTGGATGATAGAAAGTGCATGGGTAGCAATCCGGAAGGATCCAGTATTACGAGACAAGTTTGAGGCAGTATGGAAAAACTCGGGTAGTAAGAAGAAAGCGATAGTGGCGGTGGCACGCAAGCTGGTAGTACGGCTACGCTCTTGCATGATCTTAAATCAGGAATATCAGCTAGGGATTGTAGCGTAGGGTGTACGACAAAATAGGATTACGACTTTTTGAAAAAGAAGAAATCGACAAGAGGTTCGGGAATGTGGTGTACAACGTCGGTCCATTTTGTTAAGGAGCAATCCTTAACGAGCGTTAGAATTGTTGACACCATCTCCCAATTTCACGAACAGCAAAATTGTGCGAAAAGCACGGATAGCAGGTTGTTGAAATCTCTTTTTCGAAGGTAGCGTTTTCTTATTGCCTTGTTACATAGCAGGTGGACCGGAGGGTGAGCTATTACAACTTGCACCCACATCCTTCACACATAGTATCTTTACATCGAAACATTAAAACATCGAATACTTATACGCCACGGCAACATTAACTCTCAGGAGGGACTCATGGACATGGACAACATGTGGGAAAAAATAAAAAAGAACTTCAAGGAAGGCGCGGCCGTCTCCATTGAAAAGATTGAGGAGTATTCGAAGATCGGCAAGCTCAAGATCGAAGAATTCGCCGCAAAGAAAAAAATCGAGAAGAACTGCGTTGACATAGGGGAGCGGATTTTCGACCTTATGGAATCCGGCAAGGCTTCCGATGTCGCAAACGATCTGCCGGTGAGGAAGGCCGTGGACAATATCCGCGCCCTCAATCAGGAGCTTGCCTCCATTGAAAGAAAAATGAAGGCCGTGGCCGAAGAGGCGAGAAAGACCAAGGGCAGGCCCGGCGAGCCAACTGATTCCGTCGGCGCATAATTCATCCCGCTTCATGAAGAACCGCAGGCCCAGAGGAATCCTCCTTGTTCCGTCCGGCGGAGCAAAGGTCCGCACGATCCGTATTTCACGGATCCTTGTTGTCGCGGCGAGCATCGTTATCGCCGCGGGGTTCGCCGGTTACTTTATCCCATTCAACGGATTCACCGTCGACGTCGTCAAGCAGAACCAGGAGCATAACCTCGAGCAACAGAACAAGAAGCTGCGCGACATAATACGGCCCCTCTACCGGCTGCGCGCAATGCTCTCCACTGAGCTGGAGAGCCTCGAACGCAAACGCATGTCCTTGCAGGGCGATTTCGGGAAAAAAGAAGACCACCGGCGCCGGGCGAGGACAAGAACCAGGCAGACCGAGCCGGCCCCTGACGAATTTGTTGCAAGAGTGAACGCTTCGGACGAACTGTTCCGCGGCGCCATTGCAACCGCGGTGAGGAGGCCGGGCTGTTTCGACTCTATCCCGCTCATTTGTCCGGTTGAAGGCAATCCTGTTATGGGCGCCCGCTTCGACGTGGAAAAGGACCCTTTCACCGGCACCATGAAACGCCATTACGGCGACGATTTCATCGGCGCTCGGGGCGCGCCGGTCCTGGCCACCGCGTCGGGGACCGTGGCGCGCGTCGAAGACGGCAAGGTCTGGGGAAAGCGGATCATCATCAATCACGCGTTCGGGTACAGCACCGTCTATGCGCACCTGGGCACGGTCGACGCGTTTACCGGCAAGAAAGTGAAGAAGGGCGCCTGCATCGGCACCATGGGAATATCGGGGGTGACCAGCGGCCCGCACGTGCACTACGAAGTCTGGTATCAGGGATCGCCCGTCGATCCGGAGACCATGTTCTTCCCCGATATCGACAGCATACAGACCGTTTCCCTACAATAATCCCACAAGCCTCGCGAGGACGAACAGAAGCGAAACGGCGGCGACCGAAGCTGCGGCCGTGAGGATGACAACGGTCCGCATCGACATGGTCTTCTTCGCCGGTTTCGCCGGCAATGACGCAGCGTCGGCCTGCCAGCGGACCGGGTCCTGGATGAACGTGTAAATCACTTCCGACGGTGCGCGGTCGCAGATCAGTTTGAATTCGCGGTACAGGCCGTTTGCCATTTCCGCGGCGGTGGCGAAACGGTCATCGGGAGCAAGCGCCATGCTTTTGTTCACCAGCCCGACCACTGATGCAGGCGCGCCGGTGCCGAACGAGTCAAGCGCCGCGTATTCGCCTTTTGCCTTATGCCGCACAAGCTCGGAAATCGTTTTCTGCGGGAACGCCCGCTGGCCGCTTATCATTTCGTACAGCACCGATCCGAGCGAGAAGATGTCGCTGCGGTGGTCGATGTCCCTGCCTTCGAGCTGCTCCGGCGAGAGGTAGGCGAGCGATCCCATCACCTTTCCGCCGATGGTGTGCAGGCTCACCTCCGACGGCCTGGCAATGCCGAAGTCCATGAGCTTGACGTTGCCGTCCCTGGAGATGAGTACGTTGTCGGGCTTGATGTCCCGGTGAATGAGGCCTTTGTAAACCTTGCCGTAGAGCGTGTAGTCCTTGGTGTGCGCGTAGTGGAGCGACTGGCACACAAAATACGCGGTGATGAGGGCCACGGGGAGCGGGAACCTGCCGCACGTCGTAATAAGATCGCGTATCGACACGCCGTCCACGAACTCCATTTCCAGAAACGGTATCTGCTGCTCCCAGTAGCCGATGTTGTGGATCTCGATGATGTTCGGGTGGTGTATGTCGGCCAGTATTTTCGCTTCAGTAAAGAAGCGGTCGCGCAGCTCCTTGTCGGAAGCGTTCTTGAGGATCTTGAGCGCCCTGGTGACTTCGAGGCCCTCGTGCCACACCTTGTACACGTTCGCCATGCCGCCCTCGCCCACGAGCTGGGTGATGCGGCTGGGCCCGATCTTGTCGCCCACTGCAGGCATGGGCGATTGATAGGGGTTGACGGCAGGGGCCGCGGCCGGACGAATGTAGCGTTTGCCCGGTTCTTTGAGCGGTGAGGGTTCGTTCATGATATTATTGCCTTGATCAATGGTGGTGAATTCGTGAAAAGAAATCTTGGGCGTTTCCCTCGCTGCGCTCGGGCCGGTCTCCCTACGGGCTCGGCCGTTCGGCCTCGTTGCCGGACCGCCCCGATGGCCTTCGGCCGGGGTCGGCCGGCAATCCCGCTACGGCGGGACCACTCCGGTCCACCTAACGCGCGGCAGGGGGAAATCTATTGTGTCAAGGTATATTCTTGCGCCAACCAGAATCTTAAAATAACCACCTAAGGTTTTTTTAATCCACATTCCGCAATCATCAATCCACACCTCTCCTTGGGTGCCCCCACACAGGTGTTTGATTCTTGCAACTACACCTTCAAGGGGTGCACCCCGGAGGGGGAGCGCCCGCCCAACGGGAAGGGCGGAAAGCACCGGAGGACCGCAGGGCCGGAGCAAGGGGGACGACCCTTGGAAGTACCCGACGGGGTAAACTTCCCCCACATGAAAAAATCCTTTCTTCAGCTTGGTAGAAATAACTCAAATCAAAATATATTTTGCCCCCACGGCGCTCCTATCGGAAGGTATTTTTCGGAACGAAAAAATCATGGAAATCCTCATCATCCGTCTCTCCTCGATGGGCGACGTGGTCCTTGCCGCGAGCGTCTTCGAATACCTGAAGTCCTCGTTTCCGACGGCGAACCTCTGGTTTGCAACGGACAGGAAATACGCCGGACTTTTCTCGGCCGACCCGCGCCTGGCACGGGTGGTTGCGGTTGACAAGGGCGGCGAGCGCGAAGCCGCGGCCGTGCTGTCCGGCGCGGCGTGGAGCAGGATCATCGACCTGCAGAACAGCCGCAGAAGCCTTTCTCTGCGGAAGGACCTCGTGTCGTTGGAAAAGGCTTCGGTCGTGGGCAAGCGGCATTTTGAGCGCGCGGTGTTGCTGCTTTTTAGGGCCAGTCTGTACCCCAAGGGAGACAACGTGGTCGCGCGGTACGCCCGGGCATGCGGGTTCGAAGGCGCGCCGGGCGCATTTCCCGCGCCGCGCCTCATTCTTGACAAACAAAAATGCGGGACCGCGTTCGGTATCCTCCCGGAAAGCGGGGTGGTCCGGCCGCGCATCGCCCTGTTTCCGTTCAGCGCGTGGAAGAACAAGGAGTGGCCCGCGAAGTTTTACACCTTTGTGGGCAGGTATTTCGCCGCAAAGGGATGGGACGTGCTCATCGCCGGCGGGCCCTCGGACATTGCCGCGGCCGACAGGATGAAAAGCGCCGTAGGCGACCGCTGTGTTTCCTCCGCGGGAAAGCTGTCGCTGTACGAAACGGCGTGTCTCGTTTCGCAATGTACGGTCGCCCTGGGCAACGACACGGGACTCTCGCATATTGCAAGGGCCTGCGGCGTGAAGACCGGCATCATCTACGGCCCGACGACGTCGCATTTCGGTTTTTTTCCCTATGGCGAACCTGCTTTCCGCGTGTTCGAGGCTGCCCGGTTCTGCAGGCCCTGTCACGCGCACGGCGGCAACGTGTGTCTCACCGGGTCGCGGAAATGCATGAGGAAGGTGAGGCCCGAAGCGGTGGTGAGGGGGCTGGAGGAGCTGTATGGAAGAAGTTAAGAGTTAAAAGTTGAAAGTTGACGGTTGACAGATTTAAGAAAGTTGAGTGGTTGAGGAGTTGAGAAGCAAAAAAAAATGCCCGGACAATTTCCTTTGTAAATCAGGTTGGCGCACAGACAAGCTTAACTGAATAGATTTCTTCGGCCGCGCGTTAGGAGCGACTGGAGGTCCCGCTATAGCGGGATGCTGCCTGGCCACGGCCCGCAGGGCCCTCGTGGCAGGCAGCCCGAGGGCAACGCCCGAGACCGGAAGGAGAACCGACCCCGCGAAGCGGGGGAACGCCCAATTTTAAATCTTTCTCTTGTAAACACGGTTATATCATCTTGACTCTTTGTCCCGAACCAAGCATTTTTATACAGCATGAAAAAGAACCTTCTGATGCTGGCCGCACTATTTCTGATCTGCGCGATCGGCGCCGTTCGTGCCGCCGATATAGCGCCGCCGTACCAGAATCTCGTTTCCTACTTTGCGGGCATCGAATTGCTTGCCACCGACAAGACGGTTTCGCGCACGCAGGCGGCCCAGCGCTATCGCCGCCTGTGCGCGCTTACGGGAATAAACGGGGCAACGGCAAAAGCCTTTGTCAATCGATACAGGAACGATCCGGCGGGCTGGCAGAAACTGCGGGCCGCGGTTCTGGACGCGCTTCAAAAGCGGGGGTGACGGCGGGCTGGTCGCCCTTCCGGTGCACATGGCGGGCCCGGGGAGGAGTCGTTTATGTCAAGTGATGTTCTGGTAGAATTTACCGATGCGAGTTTTGAGGCCGACGTGCTTAAGTCGCCGGTCCCGGTGCTGGTGGATTTTTGGGCCGAGTGGTGCGGGCCCTGCAGGATGCTCACCCCCATCGTTGAGGAACTGGCGCGCGAATACGGCGGCAGGATCAAGATCGGGAAGCTCAACGTGGACGCTTCGCCGCTCACCGCGTCGCGGTACTCGGTAAGCAACATCCCGACCATCCTTTTTGTGAAGAATGGCAGCGTGGTTGACCAGCACGTTGGTCTCCTGGCGAAAAAGGCGCTCCAGGCCAAGATAGACCAGTTTATCTAAAACCGGATCTCCCTTCTTCGCAGGGGCGGCGCGTGCCGGAAATGCCGGTGCGCTTTCCCGGGACGCACGTTCCGTAGATTGCATATTTGTCAATGAAGATTGCAGCGCTTAACCCGCCTTTTCTTCCGCGCTATTCACGCGAATCGCGCTCCCCTGCCGTGGCAAAAAGCGGAACGCTGTACTATCCCATGTGGCTCGCCTATGCGGCGGGGTATCTTGAAAAGCACGGCCACGAACTGCTTTTTATCGACGCGCCCGCTGCGGGGCTTTCCTTGGAGGAAGCGGCCGCCCGAATAGCAGCCTTCTCTCCCGGCCTTCTCATCGTCGACACGTCGACCCCGAGCATTTACAGCGACGTTGCCGCGGCCTGCGACATCAAGAAACGGGTACCGGGATTGTTTACGGTGCTCGTGGGCGCGCACGTGTCCGCGCTGCCCCTGGAAACGCTGGCGCTCAATGCCGCGCTCGACGCGGTTGCGTTCGGGGAATACGAGGCGACGCTGCTTGCGCTTGCCGAAACGCTTTCCGTGGCTCCGGCCGCACGGGATCTTTCCGGGGTTGCCGGCATCGCCTGGAGAAACTCCCGCGGCGAAACCAAACGCAACGAACCCCGGCCCTACATCACCGACCTCGACAGCCTGCCCATGGTGTCGGCGGTTTACAGGAAGCACTTGTCCGTGGAACCGTACTTCTACGGGCACAGCCGCCATCCGCTTATTGTAATCATGACCGGCCGCGGGTGTCCGTTCCGCTGCACCTACTGCGTGGTGCCGCAGGTGCTGCAGGGCCACCGCTACCGCAGGCGGTCGGTGGCGAGCGTGGTGGAGGAGTTTGTTTACATAAAGGAAAACTTTCCGCAGGTGAGGGAAATAATGATCGAAGACGACACGCTCACGGCCGATGCGCTGCGGTGCCGCGAGCTGTCGGCCGCGCTTGTCGGGGCGCGCGCAACCGGCATTCCTTGGTCGGCCAATTCGCGCGCCGATGTCGACTACGAGACCATGGCGGCCATGCGCAAGGCGGGGTGCAGGCTGTTCTGCGTGGGCTTCGAAAGCGGCGACCAGCAGATCCTCGACAACATTCAGAAGGGCACCACGCTCGAAAAAATCCGGCGGTTCATGAAGGACGCAAAGCGCGCGGGCATTCTTATCCACGGCTGCTTCATGGTGGGCAACCGGGGCGAAACGCGGGAGACGCTCGAGACCACACTGCGTTTCGCCAAGGAACTGAGTCCCGACACCGCGCAGTTTTTTCCCATCATGGTGTATCCCGGCACGAGCGACTACACGTACTTTAAGGAAAAGGGCTGGATCGTCACCGAGGACTTCCGGCAATGGCTCACCGACGACGGCATGCACTCGTCGGTGGTGTCGAACCCGTCGCTGTCCTACGAGACCCTCGTTGATTTCTGCGACAGGGCGAGGCGCGAGTTCTACCTGAGGCCGTCGTACCTGGCGGCCAAGGCGCTGCAGGCCCTCTCCAACCCCGGCGAGGCGAAGCGGCTCCTTATGGGCGGGCGCACGCTGTTTGGCCACCTGCTCCGCCCCTCACTCAAACGGACAACGGCGGCATGATGCTCATTCTCCTGCTCCAGATTCTCTTCTGGCTGTCGCTGTTTCTGCTCGCGTATTCCTACGCGATCTATCCGCTGCTGCTTTCGTTCTTCGCGCGGGTGTTCGGCAGGCCCGCGGCCGCAAGCGAATCGTTCTTCCCGGCCGTGGCCGTGATCGTGCCGGTGTACAACGAGCAGGCCGTGGTCCGCAGGAAGATCGAGAACATCCTGGCGCTCGATTACCCGAAGGATAAACTTGACATATGGATAGGCTCCGACTGCAGCACCGACGCGACGCATGACATCGTCCGGTCGATGGGCGACGCGCGCGTGCATCTGTGGATCGCGGACGCGCGCGGCGGCAAGACCGAGGTGATCAACAGGCTGGCGCCGCAGGTGAAAGCCGACGTTCTTATGTTTACCGATGCGAACACGATGCACCGCCCCGGCAGCCTTACAAAGATGGTGCGCCATTTCGCCGACCCTTTGGTGGGCGGCGTGGGCGGGCATATCGAGCATGTGTTCGTGCAGAAGGAGCTCGAGGAGGTGCTGTACCGGTCCTTTGAGTCGCGGCAGAAAGTGCTGGAATCGCGCCTGCACAGCACGATTTCCGCGTACGGCGGGTTCTACTCGGTGCGCAGGGAGCTGTTCCGGCCCATCCGCTACAACGCCTACTCAAACGATGACGTGCTCATTCCCATGAACATCATCCGGGGCGGGCGGCGGGTGATTTTCGACGCCGAGGCGGTGTCCGAAGAAGACACCACCGAAAACCTCCGGCACGAGTTTTCCCGCCGCATCCGCATCGGCGCCGGGAATTTCCAGGCGTTTTTCTGGCTGCTCGATTTCCTCAATCCCCTGAGGGGGTGGCCGTGGTTCTGCTATGTGTCGCATAAAGCAACACGGTGGTTTTCGCCTTTCTTTATCCTGAGCACCGCGCTTTCGTGCGCCGTGCTCGCGTTTGCGGGCGGGCCGTCGGCATACGCGGTTTTGTTCTGGGCCGGGGTGTGTGTGGCGGCGGTTGCGCTCTCGTACCTTGCCGTGCCCGTGCGTCCGGTGAGGCCCCTGTATTACTTCATCTCGATGAACGCGGCGCTGTTCCTCGGATTCTTCCGGTACGTGGCGGGCATCCGGTCCGCTGCGTGGTCGAGAACCGAGAGAAGTTGACGGTTGGCTGTTGACAGGTGACAGTAAAAGTCGGCCGAATGATGGCCCTGGCAAGATTCCCTCCCTGGTTCACCGGTTCGGTTTCCTTCGCTGCAGCCTCCCTGCCTCCGTGTGAAGTTTCCTCCGCAATCTTTGCGCCTCTATGGTGATTCTTTTTATATTCGTATCCGGGGCCACAACACCAAAACGAACAAAGGAGAAATCAACCATGCAGAACGTTGATTGCATGACGGTCATGCACGCGGTGATGACCCAGCTCCGCGGCGACGGCGCGTTTCTCACCACGCTCGCGGGCGACGACGTGAACACCATGACCATCGGCTGGGCCCAGCTCGGCTTTATCTGGGGCAAGCCCATGCTCACCGTCGCGGTGCGCAACACGCGCCACACCCACGGCATCATCGAGCGCGCAAAGGACTTCACCGTGTCGGTACCGCAGACGGACATGGGAAAACAGCTGGAATTCTGCGGGTCCAGGTCCGGAAGAAACGTCAGGAAGGCGGCGGAATGCGGCCTGGAAATGATCCCGGGCAGCAGCGTCCGGTCGCCCATCGTGATGCTCAGGGGCATGCAGTTTGAATGCAAGATCGTTTACAAATCGGCAATGGACCCGAAAAATCTGATTGAGGAGTACAAGCACCTGTATCCGGAGAAGGATTACCATTCGCTTTACTACGGGGAAATCGTGGAGTGCTATATGACGGAGGAGAGAAAGGGGAAGTAGAGAGAATTCAAAAATAAAATCAAAATAAAGACCAAGATATGGAAAGGGCTCCGCCCTTTAGATCCCGTTGGGAAAATGCTTATTATATCGCCCCACCAAACCTCCCTCCGGGGAGGCTTTCAACGGGAGGCTCTCCATATTGTGGTTAATTGGAAGATGATAATTCTCATCAACAACCTGTTTTAATCCGTATACATAGTTCACTACATATCCCTATCGCTCTCTTCACAAGACGGAATTCGATCCGAGGTCAGATCAGCTCAGGTTCAGCTCACCCTTAATGTAATCCTCCCGTCCAAAGTCCGTATCGAATGCGGTATGAATTTCCTCCAGCGAGCCGTAGCGGTGCGTGATGAGCGGCAGGACCTCAATCGTGCCGCTGCTCAGCAGCTCCAGCGCGCGACGGTAGGTCGAGGGGCGTCCGTCCGGGTCGAAACCGCCCGATGCGCCTACCGAGGTTACCAGCGTCGGTTCCAGAAACAGCAGTGGATTCATAGCGCTCAAATCACGGCCCTTGTGGCCGGCTCCGTAGTGGAGGAAGGTACCTTGTTTGCGCAGCAGGCCGGCCGCATAATCGAAAACATCCGCGCTGCCGCATGCATCGACAAAGTAATCGATCCGTTCCCCTCCTGTCAACTCCATCACCGACTCGGCAAGGTTCTCCTGCGCCGCGTTGACCGGCGTTCCTCCGAAGTGTTTGACCAATCCGAGGTTTTTCTTCCGAACGTCCGAAACAAGAATTGTGCCGTCAAACCCCTTCACGCGGCGCAGGTACTGGAGAAAAAACAGTCCTGCGGGGCCGGCACCGCAAACAAGGGTACGGCGAATGCGCCGCGGACCCGAAAACGTAAATCGGCCGGAGGCACGGTCCACCCGGTCGCAGGAATGGACCACGCACCCGAGCGGCTCGACGAGGGACGCCTGTTCGAAGGACATGCCGTCGGGCATCTTAATACAGTTGACCGCCGGCATGGCGATGTACTCGGCCATGGCGCCCGGAAGACCGGTGACACCGTGTTCGCCGTAGTAAAGGCACTGGTGGGAATCTCCGGACCTGCAATACTCGCATAGCGGGCGTCCGCGGCTCACACAGTTTATGCCCTGGTCGCACAATACATGGTCGCGGGGCGCCAGGTCTTTCACTTCACACCCGACGCCCAGAACTTCGCCGCTAAATTCGTGACCCAGAATTTGCGGTTTCTCGGTGAGAGGAATTGCGCGGCCCCGGCTGTCGAAGTTCCAGTTGCCGTGACCTTGGTAGATATGACAGTCCGTGCCGCACACCCCAACGGCCTTTACGCCGATCACAACTTCACGTTCCGAAGGTTTGGGGTCGGGAATGCTCCTCACGGTAAGTTTTCGAACGTCCTCGAGTAGGGCTGCTTTCATTATGATCTATCCCGTCGGTGGAGAAAACGACGCGCCGCGCTATGGAGCCGCCTGGAAACGGCGCGTCTGATCATGCCGGGAATATACCACCATATTGCGCAAAGATCAAACTAGACTTTTACATTTCATATATTCCGGCAATGGTCGCTCCATGCCCCTTTCGATATTTCCCCGGCCAATCATTCTGTTCCCACAACTTATTTTATCTATTATTCATCAATGATAATAACCCCCTCCTCCCAAGGTGGAATCTTCCCGTGCTCTCATCAACAAGCTCTATTCTCTCCCGGTTTACAAATATTTCTGCTTCTAAGCACGGTCTCTGGATCGCCAGCTTAGGCGGCGTGTTCTACGCGCTGGCCATGCCGCCGTTCAACGGTCTTTTGCATCCTGTTTTCACGTTTTTCCCCTTGTTAAGCTTCTTCGCCTGCCTGCCTCTGTTTCTGGTGAGCCTGGCGCCGAAGCGCTCAAGCGCGGCGTGGCGCAGCTATCTCTTTGGGTTCGTGGCGTGCGGGTGCCAGTTCTACTGGATCGCGTTCGTGGTCCCGGAAGGCCTGTGGCACCTTGTGGTGATCGGCGTGCTGATCATTTGTCTGTACGAAGGCCTGTATTACCTTTTGCTCGGAATGCTGTTCAGGTTTACCATAAAGAAATTTCCCAGTCTTGCCGTAATCATTTTTCCGTCGATCTGGGTCCTGCTGGATTATCAGCGAACGCTCGGGGAAATTTCGTTTCCGTGGAACTTCGCGGGCTATGCGCTCGCGCCGCTGCTGCCGCTGGCACAGGTTGCCTCGATAACCGGCGTGTTCGGCCTCACCTTTGCCGTGATTCTCGGCAACATGCTCGCGTGGAAATTCCTGAGCAGTCTCAAGCGGAAAGGCGCCGTCCGCCTCGGCTTGCCGGTGTTTGCGATCGTGCTCGCGGCAGTTTCGGTGTGGGGATACTTCCGCATGAAGCAGGGGCCTTCGCCTGATGTCAATCCCGTGAAGATCGCCCTGCTCCAGGGGAATATCGACCAGAACCACTGGACCAACACGTCGCTTGACACGTCGTTTGCCGTCATGGAATCGCTCCTCAAGGAGGCAGCGCTTGCCAAACCGGACCTCGTGATCACGCCCGAAAGCGCGCTGTTGTGTTATCTGCTCCGGCGACCCCAGCTTGTCGAGCGGGTGATTGGATGGCTCAATATTATTCGCGTTCCCATGATTGTGGGCGCGCTCCACTGGGACCCTGCGCCGCGCAACAACGGCCGCGATTATTTCGTGTACAACACGGCGTTCTTTCTCGATCCGGTCACGCAGAAGTTCTCGCCGTACTGCAAAATGAACCTTGTTCCGTTTTCAGAGACGCTGCCGTTCACGGGCGTGTTTCCCATCCTGAGCCGCGTGAACCTCGGACAGGCCGATTTCAAGGCGGGCAGGGACCCGGTGGTGTTTGCAATGGGGAAAACGGTGAGGGCCGCGCCGTTCATCTGCTACGAGATAATCTACCCGGGCTCGGTGCGCGAGCGCGTGGTCCGCGGCGCAAACCTTCTTGTCAACATCACGAACGACGGCTGGTTCGGCAGGAGCTCGGGCGCGTTCCAGCACGCGACCATGGCGCGCCTGAGGACCATAGAAAACGGCGTGCCGCTCGCGAGGGCCGCCAACACGGGAATTACCATGTTCGTCGATCAATATGGCAGGATTACAAAGAAGACCGATATTTACACGCGCACATGTCTGTCGGGAGGCCTGAGCGTGTATCGGATTCCTACATTGTACACTAAGGTTGGTGATTGGCCGGTGCTATTGTCGGTATTTATTGTTTTAATGGCAGTGGGATTGTTTCTGATAAGAAAGTACACACGCCCGAAAGTGATAAAAGAATAGAGTCTTCTTGTGGGGGAAGTATCCCCCTGCCTGCGGCCCTGCGGTCCTCCGTCACCCCCTCCTGGGTAGCCCCCTTGATAAAGCAGATTCGAGACCACACATTGCTGCGGGGGCACCGAGAAAGAGAGTTGAAAGTTGCGAGTTGAAAGTTGAATGCTGGGATGGCGCAAGAAAGACTAATTGACAGAATAAATTATCGTTGCCGCGCGCCAGGTCGGACTGGAAGGTGCGCTGGAGCGCATTGCCGCCTGATCCCTAGCCGAAGGCGGTTGGGACAGGCGGCAACGAGGCCGAAGGCCGAGCCTGAAAGGAGGACCGCCGCCGCGAAGCGGCGGGGCGCCCAACTCCTATCTTGTCTCAAATAAAACCGACCCGAGTGGAGCGAGGGGAACGCCCAAACCTATCACTTCTTCCTAAATATCAAAACAATCTTCGAACACAACGCCTTCTTGTTCGCCTCGTGAATCAAGCACGTCGCTTCAACCTCTGCTCCCTTTTCCGCAAGCGATATTTTTAAATCGTAGTTGATCGACGGTATGCACATCTTCGAAAACCGCGATTTGGAAATTCCTTTCAACTCGTACGACCCTATGCGCCTGACAGCCTCTGTACATAGCGCCACCTGATACACGGCCGGGATCACCGGCATGCCGGGAAAGTGGCCCGCGAAAACAGGGGAGTCTGCCGGAAGAAGAAATGCCGCGTTGATGGAGCGCTTGTCAGGTGACACGATCAGGTCAGACAGAGCGGTTGTCAAGGCCTGCCGCAAGCCCGGATCGGTCGATAGATTATTGCGCATTGTCAACCTTGTAGGCGGTGATCTCGAAAAGGTCGTTTATTCCAACGGGGACGAGCTTTGCGTCCCGTATTCTCGAAAACAAAGACTCAAGCTGCGCCAGGATTTCCGTTTTGTAATCAGGGACCGGAAGGCAGTCGTGCAGCAGCAGCACGTCGCCGCCCCTCACCCTGAGGCCGGAAATCCGCCGGATGCTGCTGATGCGCCTGTTGCCGGCCTCACGCGCGCTCCTGTTCCAGCCGATGCATTTCATTTTGAGTGCGGCGAGCGCGCTTCCGAGGTGCGGGTTTGCAAGCCCCACGGGAGGACGGTACAAGAGCGGCCTGGCGCCGACGATGCCTGCGACAATCGCCTGGGCCGCGCCGATGTCGCGGATCATTGCATTGGCAAAACGGAAATTCGACGACAGCGAGTGGCTGAGGTCGTGGCACGCCACCACGTGTCCTTCGGCGATCATGCGCTTGACAAGCTGCGGGTGCGCCTGCGCACGGTTGCCCACGACAAAGAACGTGGCGCAGAACCCAAACCGTTTACAGAGGTCGAGTATGTCGGCCGTGAGATTTTCGTCAGGCCCGTCATCGAACGTGAGTCCCACGTTCGATGGTTCCCATTTGTTGCGGATATATGCTCGCACGAAGAAACTGCTGCGCAGGTCCACGATTCCCCAGATAAACACGGCGACGTACGGAACCGCAAGAATCGCGGTGATGAGCCGCACCTCGGGCAGGAGCACGAAAGCGGCGGCAAGACCGGCAAACGACGCGAACCAGAAAAGCAAGGGGTTCATAGGACAACCTCGATGGCCGCACAGGCCATTGACGAAGGTGAATGAGAAAGCATGATATGCTTTCCCGGACGCCCCGACAGTAGTGCCGCGTGCACCTGAATCGCGGCGCTCAGAAAGGATGTGCACGAATCAACCGGCCTCACTCCGGCATGGCCCGGGCCGAAGGATTTTGCAAGCGCGGCGGCGCAATCCTGCGGGTTCCGGGCACCGACAGGAGACGGCATGGCGGCGCGCACCGTTGCCGCGCCGGGGACGAGCGTTTTCGAAAGGAGCAGGGCAACCGCGCCTTCTTCCGATGCTGCGGCAAGCCCCTTTCTGCAACCGGGAGACAGATGCGGAATAAGATCGCGGAAAAGCGGTATGCTTTCGTCAACAGCGACCACGAGGCACGGGAACGCATCCGCTGGCAGGAGCGCGGCCGAAGCGATCGCCGATGCAAGGGAGTTCTGGCCGTCGCACAATGTGAGGTTGGGGCCGTCTATGGCAAAATCGAGAGCAAGTTTGCCGGCCATGCTGTTGTGCACCGAGGCGATAAAACTTGTGGGCGAGCCGAACCCGTCCTTGAATATGCCGTCGAGGAAGTTTCTTGTTTCGTCAAGAGCGCCGAGCGCGGTCCCCGTCACCAGCGAGCGCGGTTTTTCGCCGGTGGTTGCAAGCAGCCGGGCCGCGGCAACGTATGCCATGAGCCAGATGCGCGGGCTCCGGCGCTTCAGGTTTGCCGGGATTGCCGCCTGCCATTGTGCGTCGACCGACGGGATTGCCGCTCCGAAACCGCAAATGAAAAGAGGGGCCATCATTACCGGCCCCCTTCTGCAAACGAAAAAACCGCTGAAGCGTTGTTGCCGCCGAAGCCGAACGAATTCTTTATGATGTGCCGCATCTCCCTGTGCTGACGATCGGATGGGGAAAGCCCGATTGCAGGATCGGCCTGCTCGAATCCAGCCGTAGGCGGGACCGTGGCGTCGCGCAGGGCGCACACGGCAAACACCGCCTCGAGAATGCCGGAGGCGGCAAGCGTGTGCCCCATCGTCCTCTTTACGGAGAAGAATGGCGGCGCTGCGCCGAACAGCGCCTTTATTGCCGCGCTTTCCGATTTGTCGTTGTCGGGCGTGGCGGTCCCATGGGTGGCGATGGCGCCCACGTCCGAAGGTGCGATGCCAGCCTCTGCAAGCGCGGCGGCCATGGCCTTCTGCGCGCCGAGTCCCTCGGGGTGGGGCGCGGTCATGTGGTGGCAGTCGGCCGACGCGCCCCATCCGCCGATACGGGCGAGCGGCGCCGCGCCGAGCTTCCGGGCGGTTTCTTCCGATGCGACAAGCATTGCGCCCGCGCCTTCGCCCAGGCTCGTGCCCGCCCGGCGCCGATCGAACGGCTTGCAGCCCTTGGGGTCGATAAGCATGAGGCTGGAGAACCCGCGGATGGTGAGAAGCGAGAGCGCGTCCGCGCCCACCGCGAGGCACGCGTCGAATTCGCCGGCCTCAACAAGGCGTTTCGCCATTCCCACGGCATGGAGCCCGGTGGAGCAGGCGGTTGACAGAGTAAAAAAGCCCGCAAGCCCGAACGCGCGGCACAGAAAGCCGGCCGCGGCGCACGGTTCGTGGAAGGCGAGTTCCTCCGCGGCTTTCGCCGCGGCCGAAGCGTCGGCGCGCAGGGCTTTGTAGAATAGTTCCGATCTGGTGATTCCCGCAACCGTAGTGGCGAACACGAGGCCTATGCGCATGCCGCCAGGGTCGGCAACCGGGGCGAGCGCTTCACGGGCGGCAACGCAGGCCAGCGCAATGGTCCTGTTGGGCGAGCCGAATTCGTCGCGCAGGCGAGTCACCTGGCCGCAGAGCGGCGGAGCCTTAAGCCCGCTTTCGAAAATAGACAAAGGGGAAAGACCGTCCCTGCCTTCGTATACGGCGTCGCGTACGGCAGCGACGCCCGTTCCCGCGGCGCAGACCGCGCCCATGCCGATAAGGGGGAGCGAAGCCAGGGGAAAACTATCCTTTGCTACGGTGTTGCTCTATGTAGGAGGCGAGCGAACGCACCGATGCGAACACCTGCCTGCCCACGTTTACGTCGGGGACCGTCACGCCGTATTCCTTTTCGAGGAGCACGAGCAGCTCGAGCGAGTCGATGGAATCGAGGCCGAGGCCTGCGCCGATGAGCGGCGCGTCAGGGTCGATGTCCTCCGGCTTGACGTCGGACAGTTTCAGCGTGGCGACGATCTGCCTCCGGAGCGTGTCGATGAGCTGTTCCATCATGCTTCCTTTGCAAGCGACAGCGTCGCGGCCGTGTCGCCCGAGACTGCGTGCACCGTGCCGCTTTTCCGCTCGTGCAGGAGTCCGAATAATTGCGTAAAATATACTTCGTCGCGGGACGCCGCACCTTTGTCGGCGGCCTGAGCGAACGACGCCGTGAGGCCGATGCCCAGGTCGCCGGGCAGGCGGCGGCAGGCAAGGAGCAGCGCATACGCGCTGCACGCCGCTGTAACCGATTCGTCAAGCAGGGGAATGCCAGCGTCCTGCGGCTCCACGGCGTTCACGCAGAGCCAGAGCGCGGCCGACGCCTTGCCGCATGCGAGAATCGTGCAGGCGAGGTCGAGGGCCAAAAGTCCGCTTCCGCTGTTGCCGGCGATAACGCGGTTGGGACCCTTAATGCCGAAGTAGATTGCGACATCGGCGATCGCCGACGAAGGGAGCGTTGCCGAGAAGATGGCCGGGCTCGGGAAGCCGGCGAGCACCGATTCCATGTACCGCAAATCGGTGGAGAGCGAACCCGCGCAGATGCCGAGCGTTATTGCGGTTGTTTCCGGGTTTGCCGGTTCGCAATTCGAAAGGACCGCCGATGCCGCGCTAAAGGCAAGCTTGTCCGGAAGCATGAGTTTGCCGAAATTGACATACGGCTTGTTGAGAACCTGGTCGCGCCGCACGTCCTGCGGGCCTTTCTGCCCGCTGTCCCAGCCGCGCATGCCGGAGGGTCCGGTAATTCCCTCTGCCGTAAGGGAAGAAAACGATTCGATGAATATGCGCCCGCTCATCGCACCTCCGAAAGCACGACAGCCGCATTGATGCCCCCGAACCCGGCCGACAGGCAGAGCATGGTGTTTGACAAAAGCACCTGCTGCGACGCGGACACGGGCACGGACTCGTCCACGCCGAGGGTGGAAAAACCCGCTGTGGGCGGGGCCAGCCTGCGGCGCAGGCATTCGGCGGCGACGCAGATTTCCAGAAGCGAACCGGCGCCGCTGGTATGGCCGATGGCGCCTTTTATCGAAAAGCAAGGGGGAATCGCTTCGCCGAACAGGCTTGTTATGGCCTTGGCCTCCATGGCGTCGTTGTACTTTGTCGCGGTGCCGTGGCACTTGACGCCGCCGATCTGTCCGGGCAACATTCCCGCATCGTCAAGCGCGGCCTTTGCCGCGCGGAAAAGGCCCTCGCCCGTGCGCGACGGCCCGGTGCGGTGGTTGGCGTCGTTCGAACTGCCGGCGCCGGCAACCGTTATGTCGCCGGAAAACGCTTCGCGGTACGTCAGCAGGGCGACGGCCGCGCCGTCGCCGATGGTGAGGCCGTCGCGCGATGTGTCGAACGGACGCGCGCCCGAGGGCGACAGGGCCGAAAGCGACTGGAACCCTGTGGCAACGAAGCGCGAAATGCCGTCGAAGCCGAACACCACCGCGGCTTTCGCGCGGCCGGAAACGAGAAGTTCCCTGCCTATCTCGACGCCCGTGGCGCCCGATGCGCAGGCGTCGGAGAGCACGATGGTCCTGCCCGCAGGCGCGCCGAGTATCTTGTGCGCGAACGCGGCCTGTGAGGAAAGCAGGGGCAGAAATTCGGCGGGCGGCGTGCGCGATTCGCAGTACGCCTCGAGCGCGGAGATGTCGCCTTTTGCCGCGCAGAAAATGAAAACGGTTGTGTCTTTGTCAAGCTCCGACACGGTTATGCGGGGGCCAAGCGCTTCGGCCGCGGACCGCAGGCTGCGCCATGCGATGTTTTCGAACGGCGCGTAGGCAACGGGCACGCCGAAGCACGGACCGGGAACAATAGCGCTCGCGCCGTCGAACAAGTCGGTTACTGTTTCGTCAAGCGAGCCAAGACCGCAGAGAATGCCGCATTCCTCGATGACGACCGCGCTGCGTGGTGCCACGGTCACGACTGCGCCGCCTTGATAAAGCCGTGGGCCAACGGGGCGCCGTTCACCGTCGCGCTGCATTCGAACAGGCCGAGGTTGCCGAATTTTGTTTTCACGGTTATTTCCGCTTCAAGTTTGTCGCCCGAAGCTGCGCTGCCGGAAAAGACAAAATCGTCGATGCCCGCAAGCACGCCCTGTTTCCTGGCGCCGCCCGATTCCATAGCCTCGCACAGGATGGCTGCCTGCGCGCAGAACTCCACGATGCCTTCGGGCGAGAGGCCCGGGCCGTAGTGCTCGTTTGGCCGCACCGTTCGAGCACATTTGATTTTTCCCTTTTCAAATGCGACAATGGCATCCACGACAATGGCGGGAGGCCGGTGGGGAAGAAGGGATTCGACTGGGGGGAAGGTTTGCAAGTGATGGGTCCTTTTTGGGAAGTGTGCGTTGAACCTGAAGGACATCAAAAAATAATATTTAGGCGGGAAGGAGATGGAAAGTCACACAAAGCTGAAAAAGTATTCATGTGGGGGAAGGCTCCCCCTCGCTCCGGCCCTGCGGTCCTCCGGCGCTTTCCGCCCTTCCCGTTGGGCGGGCGCTCCCCCTCCTGGGTGGCCCCCAAGTCAGTTTATTTGCGAGAAACATGCTTCGGTTGGGGGCACCCACGGAGATTTGATGATAGGTTAAAATTCCACGCAGGGACTCCGGCTGGCGCAAGAAATAGTAGTTTACGAAATAGACTTCGGTTGCCGCGCGTTAGGCAGGACTGGAGGCCGCGCTGAAGCGCGGTGCTGCCTGACCACGGCCCGCAGGGCCCTCGTGGCAGGCAGCCCGAGGCCGAAGGCCGAGACCGGAAGGACGGCCGACCCGAGCGCAGCGAGGGGAACGCCCGGCTTTATCTGTAATTCGCGAAGCGGTGCCCCCACCAGAATCTGGAATCGCCATGCTACTTATTCATTCCAGCCCTCCTCATCAAAAGACTATTTTTAGTAAGTTTCGTCAACACTCTTCATACTTTGCACGTAGGTCCCCGAAGAAAAAGGAACCTTTGATCTATGCTCGACATCCAGTTCATCCGCGACAATCCTGAATTGGTAAAAACCGGCGCGGCCAACAAGAAAAGCCCCGCCGACATCGACAAACTCCTGGCGCTCGACGGACAGCGGCGCAATATCATTAAAGAGGTGGAGCAGCTCAAGAGCGTGCGCAACGCAAAGTCACCGGACATCGCGCGGCTCAAAAAGGAGAAGAAGGACGCCGAGGCCGCCACGATAATGGCCGAAATGAAAACGCTTTCCGACAGGGTGAAGGAACTTGACGAACAGCAGAAGAAAGTCGAGGATGAGATTCAGGCCGCCGCCATCTGGGTCCCCAACATGCCGCACCCGAGCACGCCGCACGGCAACGGCGCGGCCGACAACGTCGAGGTGGCTGCGTGGGGGAGCGCGCCCGCCTTTGATTTTGAGCCGAAAGACCACCTGCAGCTCGGGACCGCTCTTGACATAATAGACTTTCCGCGCGGGGCCAAAGTGGCGGGCGCAGGGTTTCCCGTGTACAAGGGCGCGGGCGCGCTGCTCGAGCGCGCGCTCATCAATTTCTTCCTCGACACGCATACGCGCACGAACGGCTACCGGGAAATATTCCCGCCGTTCCTCGTGAACGCCGAAAGCCTTTTCGGCACCGGGCAATTGCCCAAGTCGCAGGACCAGATGTACTTCATCGGCGAAGACAAGCTCTACTGCATCCCCACGGCGGAAGTGCCGGTGACCAACCTGCACCGCGACGAGATATTCGACCCGGGCCGCCTGCCTGTCAAGTACTGCGCCTACAGCGCTTGCTTCAGGCGCGAGGCGGGGTCGTACGGCAAGGACACCAAGGGGTTTCTGCGCGTGCACGAGTTCAATAAAGTCGAGCTTGTCAAGTTTGTCGTTCCGGAGACATCGTACGACGAGCTCGAAGCGCTGCGCAGCGACGCGGAGGGCATCCTCAAGGCGCTGGGACTTGCGGTACCGCGTGCTTGCGCTGTGCGACGCGGACCTGTCGTTCGCCGCGGCAAAGTGCTACGACCTCGAAGCGTGGGCGCCGGGCGAGAAAGAAGTTCCTCGAAGTGTCGTCGTGCAGCTGCTTCGAGGATTTCCAGGCGCGCCGCATGAACATTCGATTTAGGGCAAAAGCGGGGGAAAAGCCGAGGTTCGTCCACACGCTTAATGGGAGCGGACTGGCAACAGCAAGAATTTTAGTGGCAATTCTGGAGACTTACCAGATGTCAAGTGGATCGATACGAGTGCCTGAGGTTTTGCAATCGTATATGCATGGAATGAAGGAAATAGTTAAGTCTTGATAAAAATGAAAATTATGGCGGGGGAGGTATCCCCCTCGCTGCGGCCCGGTGCGCGCTAAGCATTTCAATATATTGTCAAACGCGCGCCGGTCCTCCGCTACCCCCTCCTGGGTGGCCGCCTTGACAAAGTTGCTGCAAGACCATACATTGCTGTGGCGGCACCCACGAGAGATAGTTGAAAGGTTGATAAGTTGAGGAGTCGAGCAGTTCAAGCAGAAAGCGTTGTTTTGCTCCTTGAGAATTCAGGCTGGCGCAAAGATAAAGCTTTACAGAATAGATTTCTTCTGCCGCGCGTTAGGCAGGACTGGAGGCTGCGCTGGAGCGCGGTGCCGCCCGGACCCGCCGCTACTGCGGCCTAGGGCCGAGGCGGCCCGAGGCCGAAGGCCGAGACCGGAAGGAGGGCCGACCCGAGCCTGAGACTTGACGAAGGCGAGGGGAACGCCCAGCTTTATAAGTTATTAAATATTGTATATTGTCAATTATTTAATCGATTTAACAAGAATTACTATTTGTAAAAGAAGATATTATTAGTATGGCCAACGCAGCATTTTACCGCTTCCTCATGCGCATCCGGCCTTTCACCGGACGCTACGTGCTCCTGCTCGCGTGCATCGCCGGATTCATATGGTACGCGCAGTACACGCGCACCATCATCATGCAATTGCAGGGCGACGCCGTGAGCGTGACCCAGACCTACGCCGAACTCATCCGCACCGCCATCACCGAGCGCATGAGCAACCAGGAAATGAACGTGATTTTCGAGGAGATCATCCGCAAGACGAACATTCCCGTGGTCATCACCGACACGACGTGGAACCCGGTGATGTGGCGCAACGTGTACGTGGGCACCATGTTCAACCGCACCGAAGTGCAGCCGCACGACTCGTCGGCCGGGGCCGTGGGCCTGGTGCGGACCAAGATGGCCGAATACAAGGAGAGCTACGCGCCCAAGGTCCTTTACCTGAGCGAAACGCAGACGAAGCTGGGGTACCTCGTGTTCGGCAACAGCGAGCTCATCTACAGCCTGTCGCGGATGCCGTACATCGAGGCGGGCCTCGTGGCCGCGTTCATCTTCTTCGCGTTTCTGGGGTTCCAGAACATCCGCGTCACCGAGCGCAGCAACCTGTGGGTGGGATTGGCAAAGGAGACCGCGCACCAGCTGGGCACGCCCATTTCGTCGCTTATGGGATGGATCGAATACACGCGCTCGCTCATGAGCTCCGAGGAGCCGATCGATCCGGAGGATTTTGTCAAGCAGGTGCACGCCGTGGCCGAAAACATGGAAAACGACCTTTCGCGCCTGCGCAAGGTGACCAGCCGGTTCTCGCAGATCGGATCGGTCCCGGCGCTTGTCCCGTGCGACATCAACGCCGTGCTCAACGATGCGGCGGTCTATTTCCGCACGCGGCTGCCCTTCCTCGGCAAGCACATCGAAATCCGGCTCACGCCCGGCGTTCTGCCGAAAATCTCGGCCAACAGCCAGCTTATCGAGTGGGTGTTCGAAAACCTGCTCAAGAATTCGGTCGACGCAATTGTCAAGAACGACGGCCTCATCGAGATAAAAACCGAGTATCTGGAAGCGGACAGGTTCGTGCGCGTGTCGCACACCGACAACGGCAAGGGCATTTTGTGGGAGGACCAGAAAAAAGTGTTCGCGCCGGGCTACACCACCAAGAAACGCGGGTGGGGCCTGGGGCTCACGCTTGCAAAGCGGATCGTGGAGGACTACCACCGGGGAAAGATATACCTTTTCTGGTCGCAGAAGGACAAGGGCACCACGTTCTTCATAGACCTGCCCGCGCGCATGGATAGCCAGGGAAAACTTGGGCCCGGAAACGGCCGCACCCGAGATCAATTATTTTCAGATAAAATGATTGGCAAGAATAATGGCGAAGGTACAGGGAAAGCAATTGAAAGAAGTTGACGGTTGACAGTTGACGGTTTGGAAATCATCGAGGGTTCCTCTGTGTCATCCGTGTCTCTGCGGTGGAATTCCGTATTATGTTAACAAGCCGATAGAACGAGGCGTACTTCATGAGCGGTACAAGAAAGAACGTTCTCTGGGCCGACGACGAAATAGAATTCCTCCGCGCGCACATCATGTTCCTTGAAACGCGCGGCTACAACGTGACGCCCGTGTATTCCGGCCACGACGCCATCCACCTGATCAAGGAAAACGCCAAGGCGTTCGACATCGTTCTGCTCGACGAACAGATGCCGGGCAAGGACGGCCTCACCACGCTCGAGGAAATCAAGGAGATCGCGCCGGACATGCCCGTGGTGATGGTCACCAAGAGCGAAGAGGAGCACCTCATGGACGAGGCGCTCGGCAAGAAGATCGACGGGTACCTCACCAAGCCGGTCAATCCGAGCCAGATCCTTTCAGTGTGCAAGAAGCTGCTCGATTCCAAGCAGATCATTTCCACGCAGATCACGCAGAAATTCGTGCGCAACTATTCCGACACCCGGCTTGCCATGTCGGCCCCCATGACCGCGCGCGACTGGACCCGCCTTTTCGAAAACCTTACCAAATGGGACCTGGAACTGGAGAAGGTGGAGGACGAGGGCCTGCGGCAGGCGCATGCGGGCCAGAAATCGGACTGCAACGCGGCGTTCGGCGATTTTATCGCGGAGAATTACGGCCAGTGGCTCAAGGGCGCGAACAACCCGCCGCTTCTGTCGCCCAACATCGTGGAAACGTTTCTGGTGCCGCGGCTCAAGGAGGGAAAGAAAGTCTACTTCGTGGTGCTCGACTGCATGCGGCTCGACCAGTACTGCGCCATAGAGCTGCTCCTGCGGAGGTACTTCGACATCGAGCGCAACTACTTTTTCTCCATTCTTCCCACGTCAACGCCGTTCGCGCGCAACGCGCTGTTCGCCGGGAAATTTCCCATGGACATCGCGAACGACTATCCCGATTTGTGGAAGACGCCGTCGGACGACGAGAGCAGCCTCAACCGGTTCGAGCGCCAGCTCCTTGCCAGAAAGCTTCGGGCCTGCGGCCTCGAATATCCCGACGACCCGCGGTACGTCAAGATCCTTGACGCATCGGATTCCAAGGAGTTTCTCAAGAAGGCGGCCTCCTACGAGAAAGACCAGCTGGTCTCCATTGTCGTCAACTTCGTGGACATGCTCACGCACAGCCGCTCCACGTCGAGCATTTTGCAGGAGATCGCGCCCGACGAGACCGCGTTCCGCTCGCTCACTCAGTCGTGGTTCCAGTTCTCCACCATTTTTGCCATCCTCAAGGAGTTCGCCGGCCAGGATTGCACCGTGATCCTCACCACCGACCACGGCTCCACGCTGTGCACGCGCGGCACCGAGGTGTACGGCTCGCGCGAAATTTCGCGCAACCTCCGTTACAAGTTCGGCGAGAACATCACCTGCGACGAGCGTCACGCGCTGTTTCTTTCCGACCCCACGATCTTCAGGCTCCCCGCGTTCTCGCTCAACTCGTACTGCATCATCGCGCGCGAGAATTACTTCTTTGTCTACCCGGACAAGGCCGAAAACCACCAGCGGCAGTACCAGAACAGCTTCCAGCACGGGGGGATTTCGATGGAGGAGATAATAATTCCGCTGGCAATAATGAAGCCAAAGTAAAGAAATCCCAAATTAATTATTGGTGGGGGAAGGTTCCCCCTCGCTTCAGCCCGGCGCGCCCCTAATTCGTAACTCAGGCCAATCGCGCGCCGGTCTTTCGCTACCCCCTCCTGGGTGCACCCCAAGAAGAGCCTGCTGCAAGAATCAAACACCTGTGTGGGGGCACCCGAGGAGAGCAGTTGAAAAGAAAAAGCGTCGAAACGTTGAAAAGTTGAAGCGTTGAAAAGTTGGAAACAAAGAATTACTTTGTCCCTACGTTCCTTGAGGGTTTGGTAGTGGTGCTTTGCACCTTCCATTATGTCGTTTGCCCTTTGTCACTTTGTCTCTTTTCTCCCCTCTCCGAGCGGAGAGGGGACGGGGGTGAGGTCAAAACGACAAAAGAGAAAGACCAATGGCTGAAAAGATAATCTCCAAGTCAGTGCAAGATACAAGATCTGCCGGCGCAAGCCTTGCGGCGACTGCTTCTCCCGGCGACGTCTTCGCCCTTGTCGGCGAACTGGGGACCGGCAAGACCGAGTTCGTGCGCGGGTTCGTGGAGGCGCTGTGCGGACCCGCGTCGGTGCGGAGCCCAACGTTCTCCATTGTCAATATCCACGAATCGCCCAACTTCCCCGTGTACCACTTCGACTTCTACCGGCTCAAGAGTAAAGAAGAGCTTACCGAGATCGGCTTCTACGAATACGCACGCTCCGACGGCGTGGTTCTGGTTGAGTGGGCCGATATGTTTCCGGATGTTTTGCCTGAGAATGCGGTGACGATACGGTTAGTTGACAAGGGGAATGGTGAGAGGGAAATTGAGATTGGAATCTGATTGAGATTAACCTGCCAACAAGAGAAAGCGTCCGGGTGGGGAAGGCTCCCCCTCGCTGCGGCCCGGCCGCGCCGCTTTACAAACCAGTAATTTGAACATGCGCGTCCGGTCCTCCGGCGCTATCCGCCCTTCCTGTTGGGCGGGCGCTCCCCCTCCTGGGTGCACCCCGAGAAAAGATAGTGGCTAAACCGTACTCCGCTGTGGGGGCACCCATGGAGAGTAGTTGAAAAGTTGAGGAGCTTAGAAGAAAAAGCGTTGAAACGTTGAAAAGTTGAAACGTTGGAAAGTTTGAAATATAGAGAGAATGCGCTGAATACTGCGTTTCGAATGCCAATTGGCGCAAGAAGAAGTGATTGACTGAATAGAATTCTGTTGCCTCAGCGGGATGCCGCCCGGACTCTTAATTGTAGATTTTAGATTGATGATTTTAGATTGAAAAGAGATTCTGGTTGGTCTTCGCATTTCGCATTTCAAATCTTCATTCTACAATCTACAATTGAGATGGGGGAACGCCCAGATTTATTGCTAATATTTACATTTGAACAATTGTGGTCAATTTGGCAACCGCATACCATAGGATGTGTGGTGGTTGTTAGTTATGCGGTTGAAAAAGGCATATTGTATTTTTCGGTTTATGCGATTAAGTGCGGTATTTTTTCGAGATCTGCTGTATAATATGGATTGAAGCGGGGCAACGTGTCTAACGGTGACTTTTTGCGCTGGAATGGGTGCTGATGAGCGCGCCAGAAGGTTGCGAAAACGCAAGCAGGCCGTGGCAGAGTGTCGGCTGAGCAAAGCATGAGGTGGGGGGAAATGAAGATTGACAGAAGATTGATTGCCGCGGCAGCAGCAGTGCTGCTTGTGAGCGGTTGGGCGCGGGCCGATGATTTTTCGCCGTGGCTGCACGCGTATATCGTGACCCTTACGGCGCCGACCGGCGTCGCCACCGACCAGGCGAACTTCCCGGTACTCATACGGTTGACAAGCAGCACTTTCTCCCCCAGCATATTCAGCCAGGCCAATTCGGACGGTTCGGACATCCGTTTTTCCAAGATGGACGGAACGACCCCGCAGCCGTATCAGATAGAGCGCTGGGACAACGCGAACCAGGTCGCGGAGATATGGGTGAAGATTGACAATGTGGTCGGGACTACGAATGGCGGACAGACGCAGTTCAAGATGTACTGGGGGAATACGGGGGCGACGAGCCAATCGAACGGGGCCAACGTATTCAACAGTTCGAACGGATTTTTGGGCGTATGGCACCTTAATGAGCAGGGTAACACTAATTTTGCCGGGTACGCTGATGCGACTGGAGTGTATCCAGGCACTGGAAATAATATGGTCAGCGGCGATCAGGTTTCTGGACAAATTGCCTATGGACAAAATCTTGGCAACGGGTTGCTTGGCAAATACATTGCGATATTTGGAAGTGCCTCTGGAACCGGATGCACGGTAAACGTTACCGCCGTCAATGCGGGAGGGTCTATAACTGGAGTCAGTACTACACCAATAGCCGGTGGAAGCGGCTATGTCGTAGGTGACCGACTGCTCGTGTCCGGGGGAGATGGAGGAATTGTCAATGTTACTTCTGTGGGCGGCGGAGGTGCTGTTACCGGCGTCTCTTTTAATACTTGTTCCGGTGAAGGAACCGGGTGCACCTTGAATATTACGGCTGCTGGAGGTGTTGTGACTGGAGCAACTATTGTGGCTGCAGGTACTGGATATTTCGTTGGTGATACCTTGACAATTTCTGGAGGCGGAGGTAATGCAACGGTGAAAGTGACAGCCGGAAATACAACGAACGGTGGAAATAATGCAATAGGAGTTGGAGCCATTTCCATAGTTTCCGGTGGTACCGGGTATACTACGGGAACTCCAATTGCAACCACTAACAATAATTTTTATACCACGGGTACAAAAGCAACCAAAAATCTTGGCAATGGGATTAATTTTGCCACTGCCCCAAACATCACGTATTCCGCATGGGTATGGTCCAGCGGAACCAGTAATCAGGATAATATTATTAGTATGTGCTCGGCTACTGGTGGCTCGTATATAGATTTCAACCGATACAATGCTACCAGTAATTTGAATTTGAGCAGAGGTGCTAATTCAGATGCTCTCCATGACGATTGGACTACTGACGGTAGTTTCCCCAATCCATCCACATCTTGGATGCATGTAGGTGTCACAAAGACCACCGCAGGAGTTGCCGCTATTTATGTAAATGGGGTTTCTCGAGCAATAACAACAAATAATGCGCCTCTCGGTGCAGCTACCTATTACTACAACCAGATCGGATCAAAATATTATGCAAACTGGGGTCAGTTCTTTCAAGGGCAAGTCAATGAGGTTGAAATTTCAAACGTTGTCCGCTCTTCTGATTGGATGAATCTTTGCTACCAGTCCCAGCAAACCAACCCTACATGGATTGCTTTTACCCCGATAGCAACCACTATCCCCACAATAACCACACAACCCTCGTCCCAATCCGTCAGTGTGGGCAGTCTTGCGTCCTTCTCAGTCGTCGCCTCCGGCGGCGGTCTCTCTTATCAATGGCAGCGCAGCAATAACGGCGGCACCACATGGAACAGTGTCTCGGGCGGATCAGGCGGCACCACCGCGAACTACAGTTTCACAACGGTTCTTGCGGACAACAGCGCACAATTCCGCTGCTATGTGAGCAACTCCTTTGGAAACGCAACGTCGAACGCGGCTACGCTCACCGTCACCTGCACTGCACCCGCGATAGGCACTCAGCCTTCCAACACAAGTGTCAACGCGGGCCAGAACGCCACCTTCACCGTCGGAGCCACCGGCTCCAGTCTCACATATCAATGGCAGCGGAACACCGGAACCTGGACAAACATCGGCGGCGCAACTGGGGCAACATACAGCTTTACCACTGCATATCCTGCGGATAACGGCGCCCAGTTTCAATGTGTTGTGACCGGTGCATGCGGCACCATAACATCGAATGTGGCGACACTCACGGTCTTGTGCCCGACGGCCACCATCACTGTCCAGCCCACGAATCAGGCCACGAGTGCCGGGAACAACGTGACCTTCAGCGTTACCGCAACAGGCGCCACTTCATACCAATGGCTGCGCAGCGACAACAGCGGCACCTCATGGTACAACGCGGCGGGAGCGAGCACGGCGACAACATACACCTTCGCAACGGTGATCGGGGACAACGGTTCATGGTTCAAGTGCAACGTGACCAATGCCTGCGGCACTGTTGCGTCCAACTATGCCACACTTTCCGTTTCTCCGGCCTGCGTGGCGCCTTCGATATCGGTGCAGCCCCAGACCGATACCGTGCCTTCTGGGATGAACGCCACGTTCAGCGTGACTGCGACGGGCACCGGTCTCACGTATCAATGGCAGTATAGCTCCCGGGACCGGAAAGCCGTGGAGCCATTTCGCATTACGGTACCGGCGAACTACCCCGACTCTATACCTTTACAACCGACCTAATGGTCGATTCGCGATCGTTTTTTGCCGCTGCCAGGTAACCGGCACCTGCGGCAATGCCACCTCGTCTGCTGCCGTCTGCAACGTCTGCACTCCGCCGTCCGTGACCGTTAACACCCAAAACGAGAGCGTGCTGGCAGGGCAAACTGCTTCCTTTACAATATCCGCGGCAGGGCCCAACATTTCGCTGCAATGGCAGCGCAGCGACGACGGAGGTTACACCTTCTACAATCTTACCGGGCAGACAAATTCGACGTATTCATTTACGACCGCGCAGAGCGACAGCGGCGCGCAGTTCATGTGCGAGGTGTTCAACACGTGCAATCTTATCTATACAAATGCCGCGATACTCGCTGTCTGCACGCCCACGGCAATAAGCACGCAGCCTTCCAACCAGAGCGTTACCGCCGGTCAAGTCGCCTCCTTCAGCGTGGCCGCCATCGGGAGCGGAGCGTTCACGTATGAATGGGAGTACAGCCCCAACAACGGCGTGACCTGGGGCGACGTGCCGTCCGGCGGAGCCTCGGCCACCTACAGTTTCACGACGGCGTCGACGGACAACAACAACCAGTACAAGTGCCTGGTCGCAAACGGCTGCGCCACTCCCGCGGTTTCCAACGCAGTCACGCTCACCGTTTGCACGCCGCCGTCCATTGCCACGCAGCCGTCCGACTGGTCGGGCATCGCGGGCGCGGTGGCAACGTATTCGATTACGATCCCCGGAAACGTGACGAGTCCCGCTTATCAATGGCAAAAAAGCATAGACGGCGGAAACACCTGGAACAACGTGACAATCGGGAACGGGGCGAACACCTTGTCGTACTCCTTTACAACCGCGGGAAGCGACAACGGCGCAAAATTCCACTGTGTCGTCACCAATGCGTGCGTGGGCGGAAGCGCAACATCCAATGCCGCATCTCTCACCGTCTGCGTTGCCGCCTCGATCACCACGAATCCTTCGGACCAGAGCGTGATTTCCGGCCAGACAGCCACGTTCACCGCTGCGGCGAGCGGCGGAACGGGTCTCTATTATCAATGGCAGGTGAGCACCGACGGCGGGAACACGTTCAACGACATCGGCGGCGCGGGCTCGCCAAGCGTATAGCTTTACTGCCGCGAATAGGCCAGAACGGGTATAAATACCATTGCGGCGCAACGGTACCGGGTTGCGGGACCATCGCGTACTCGACTCCGGCCACGCTCAGCGTCTGCACGCCGCCTGCGATCACCGCGAACCCGGCGAACCAGAATGTCAACAGCGGTTCCAACGCGACATTCACGGCTGCGGCGAGCGGCAGCGGAACTATCAATTACCAATGGCAGAACAGCACGGACAACGGGACGACATGGAACAACGTGCCGGGCGCCACAGCCGCAACCTATGTTTTTTCCACGGCAGCGACCCAGAACGGATACCTCTACCGCGCCAGCGCGTCCAACGGGTGCGGCAGCGCCGCGGTCTCCGCTTCCGCGACGCTCACGGTCTGTTCCCAGCCCGTGATCACGGCGAATCCTGTTAACATAAGCGACACGGCCGGTCACACGGCGACGTTCACTGTTGCAGCCACCGGCACGCCGTCGCTTTCGTACCAGTGGCAGAACAGCATTGACGGCGGCGGCACCTGGAACAACGTGGCCGGTGCGATCACTCCGGTCTTGACCTTTGCAACAGCGACAAGCCAGAACGGGTGGGAATACCGGTGCGTCGTTTCCACTGCCTGCTTCAACGCCACTTCGACGGCGGCAACGCTTTCGGTATGCACGCCGCCTGCCATAACCCAGCAGCCGGTGTCGCAGCCGGGCAAGCAGGTTGGAGAGACGGCGTCGTTCAGCCTGGCGCTTGCCGCAGAGGTGACCTCCCCTTCGTACCAGTGGCAGAGAAGCGATGACGGCGCGGCGACGTGGACCAATGTGACTGCCGGGACAGGTGCAACCACTGCTTCCTACAGTTTTACGGTTGCCACCGGAGACTCCACGGCCCAGTTCAGATGCAATATCACAAATCCTTGCGGCCAGCTTTATTCGACCATTGTTTCAATCGGCGTTTGCACTGCAGCTTCAATAGCCACGCAACCCGTCAACCAGAATGCCGTGGCCGGCCAGAATGCGACATTTTCGGTTGTCGGGAGCGGAAACCCGGCGCCGTCGTTCCAGTGGCAGTCGAGCTCAAACGCCGGCGGCACGTGGACCAACGTGACCCCGGGCGGGACAACCGCCGCGTACACCTTTACAACCGCGTCGAACCAGGACGGCTGGCTTTTCCGGTGCACGGTTTCCAACGGCTGCGGCGTTCCTGCAAATTCGAACAGCGCGGCGCTTGCCGTGTGCACGCCGCCGCAGGTGGTGTCGCAGCCGGGCAACCAGGACAAAAACATCGGGGACACGGCGACGTTCGGCATCTCCACCGCGGGAAATCTGCTGGTGTACCAGTGGCAGAGAAGCGCGGACGGCGTCACCTGGGCGAACGTGACGGGCGGGACCGGGGCGGCCACGGCGACCTACCAGCTCGTTGCGACCGCAGCGGACAACAATGCCAGGTTCCGGTGCGCCATCCAGAACGGGTGCGGGAAGGATTCCTCAACCGCGGCGACCCTGACGGTGTGTTCTCCTCCGTCAATTGCCAGCCAGTCTAAGGACACCAGTGTGGTGACGGGCGGAACCGCCACCTTCAGGGTCGTCGTCGCCGGGACAAACATAGGATATCAGTGGCAGCAGAGCGCCGACGGCCACGTGTGGACCAACGACTCCGGAGCGACCTCCGCCGCGTACGTCAGGACCGCCAAAGCATCGGACAACGGGCTCCAGTTCCACTGCTCCATCACCAGCAAGTGCGGCTCCATCATTTCCCCGGCGGTCACGCTCACGGTGTGCGACCCCCCGGCGATCACGGCGTGGATCGTGGCCAACGACACCGTTGCTTCGGGCACGGTCGTTACGTTCGGCGTCACCGCGACCGGAACGTCGCTTTCGTACCGGTGGGAGAGGAAGGGGGCAACCGACACCGTGTTTACCGCGATAGCGGCCGGGACAGCCGCCTCCTATGCGTTTGTGGCGCAGACGGCCGACAGCGGCGCGCATTATCACTGCGTGGTGAGCGCCGCCTGCGGCCAGCCGGTGACGAGCGCCGTGGCCCTGGTGATTGTCTACGGAAAAGTGCACGCGGCCTTTTCCGCAGTTCCGGCCTCGGGCCAGGTGCCCCTCGCGGTTTCGTTCTACGATTCGTCAACAGGGAACTTTACAAGCAGGATCTGGCAATTCGGCGACGGCACGGCCGATTCGACCTCGAAGAACCCGACGCATTCCTTCACCCAGGCAGGCACCTACACGGTGCGTCTTGCCGTGACCGGGCCCGGCGGCGCCGATACCGCGTCGTCGCAGATCTTTGCCTACAACCCGGGCGCCAATCCCATCCAGATGACCGGGTCGTACGTTTCGCCGCAGAAGATACGCATCAGGCTCACCGGATACAACGCGATAACGCCGCCGTCGGCATCCGTGTCCGCGGATTCCATAGGCCTCTGGTACGCGGTGTCGGCATGGCCGCAGACGCCTTCGCAGTCGGCTTTCATCAAGTATTATGCGGCGGCCGCGCTGCGCGCCGCCGGGGCCTCGTTCGCCGACACCGTGGCCGTGCCCGGCCTCACCGGCAGCGACAGCGTCTACGGCCTCATGACGGGCATTCTCTGGACCGACAAGAAGATCACGCCCTTCGACAGCGGCAACGGCGCCAAGGTCCTCATGCGCGACACAATGCCCATTGTCAACCCACTCCTCATCTCGGGCGTGTACCTCCCCGACGACACTGCGCGCATCTATCTCGACAACGCCAACAGCATCGACACGTCGCGGGTCGACTCGGTGGGCGTCTGGTACAGCCTTGCGACCGACACGGTGAACTTTAAGGACCAGTCCGTTACGAAGTGGTACTCCGCGTCCGACGTGGCGAAGGCGGGGACCCGGTATGCAATTTCCATTGTCAACACGCAGTTCAACAACGAACAGAAAACCATGTATGCCGCCGTGGAACTCCACGGCAGGAACGCACGGTACAGCCCGGCGCTGTCCACGTCGTTCCTTGTGGGAAAGCTGCGGCCGCACAACCCGATCCATCTCGCGGCGCACGCGCTGTCGTCGACCAGGATCCGGCTCACGTGGAACAACGTGGCGCAGACCGGCATCGAGCGCATCATGATCTGGTACCGCAGCGGCGCTGCGGTTCCGCTCGTCGCCGACGTCACGTCGCTCAATCTCGACTCCCTTGTTCCCGCGGTCTCGGACACGGTGATCATCGGGAACAAGTTCAACGAAAAGACGCGGTACTACTTCGGAGCCCAGGTTTACAAGGGAGGATTGTGGTCGCTGATTACGGACTCGGCGAGCGCGACCGATTCCACGCTCAAGGCGGGCGACACGCTGCCGTCCAACAGCGCGCAGGTGACGAGCCTCACGTTCGACACCTCGGTCAGCGAGATCAAGGTGTGCTGGAGCGTGAACCCGGCGCAGGCCGACAGCCTGCAAATCGGCATCCTGTACTCGGCGGATTCGCTGCCCACGGTGAACACCGGGCAGCAGCAGGTGGTCGATGTCGCGTCCGCGAACGCCTGCGCATACGTGAACGTAGGCGGCAACATCATCTTCGACCACACCTACTACGTAAGTCTGTGGCTGAGACGGTCGGACGGGGCGTGGACGCGGCCGACTGCCCTGGCGTACGACAGCGTGCACGTGCCGGCCTTTACCTGGCAAAACGTGGTTTACTTTACAAAGCAGAACGACACGGTGTTCGCCTTCAACAACAACGTGCGGCTGCTCAACACGCCCGGCGACTCGTCGGTGACCCACAACACGCTGTACTACGTCACGTTCGCCCCCGCCGCGCTTGCCGGGTTCGTGCAGGCGGGCGTCGGGTTCGAATTCAAGAACGCCGACGTCGGCCTTCCTTTCTATGTGGGAATCAAGGTCGACACGATTCCGCCGGGATACACCCTGAGCGACGTGCGCATCTTCTACCGCACGGCGTCGGGCGCCTGGATGGTCGACGGCGATCCGTTTGCCGTTGATACGGTCGGCAGGTACGTGTATGTACTCACCAACCAGCTTAATTTCCCGTTTGTCGCAATGGTCGACACCACGCATCCGCGCCTCACCGTGCAGCCGGGCGCCTGGGACTCGCTGCCTGCGGGCCAGGGCTTCAGCGACACGATCGTGATCCGCGACCATATTTCCAACGTTTCGTGGCACTTCTACGCGGCGAAGGGCGGGTTGTCGCTCTTTACAAGCGACACCGGCCAGTTCGCCACGCTGTCGGACACGCTCGACACGGTCATCGTCAGGGTCGCCGGACAGTACGTGAGCGGCGACAACGGCGTCCGCGCGGTCCTGTACGCCTTCGACGGCTCGCACCGGGATTCCCTGGTGCTGTCGCGATCGGTGATCCTCGACACGGCCGGGTCCCTGCACACCACCGCGCAGCAATGGGCGCCCCTGGCCACGAACGCGGTCCTTGACACGCAGGACATCCGGAGCGTGCTGAGGCCCCTGGCCGTGAAGGGCGCATGGAAATACGACAATACGGCGTTCAGAGTCTTCCGCTGGATTCCTTCATCCGGCAATGCCGCGAGCGAATCCAAATGGACCGAATACTCGGACACCGGCGCTGCGCAGTTCGCGCTTTCGCGCGGAACCCTGATCTGGCTCAAGACCAAAGCCATGGCGGAGATTACGTTCGGCCGCGGCATCACGGCGTCGCTCTTGAAGCCCTTTTCGCTCAAACTCCCGCCGGGCAACTGGACCGATTTCGACCTGCCGTTCAACTTCGACATCGCGCTGGGAGACATATTCACGGCGACGGGCTCTGCAATTTCCCCGCCCGACACCCTCGAGTTCTACTCCTGGCGCAAGGACCCTGCCGGAAGGTACCGTACCGAGGCGAAATTCATTGCGGGCATTGATTCCCTCAGCAACGCCGCGACCGTTCTATCCGCGGCCGCGGACGCCGGTTTCACCGTGTACAATCCCTGCGCCGACACCATTGCTCTCGTGATTCCGCCCCTTCCGCAGGCGATGTCGAAAATCGGCCTTGCCAAGAAACCGGCGATAGCGTCGGCCGGCTGGGCCCTCACGGTCGTTCCGACGCTTGCCGACGGCACGCCGCTTACGTCGGTGTACTGCGGTTACCATGCCGCAAAGACCGGGACGGTTTCCTACTATCCGATGGCTCCCTCGCTTGTCAAGGCGTACGTCGGCGTGTACGATGCCGCGGCACGCCGCGTGCGCGGCAACGCCATGGCGCATTCCGTGAGCGACGGGGGCGCGTCCTTCCTCCTCGTGTTCGGCAACGAGACCGACGCAAGGCTCACGATGTCGTACCGGGTCGGCAACGCTGCGGCGCTGCCGCAGGGCATGAACGCGAAGCTTTACGATCCGTCAAGAGACTCGATTGAAGACATTGCCGCCGCCGGCGCCGCAGTGACGGTCGACGCCGCCGCAAAGGAATATCGCTGGCTGTTCGCGGGGACCCCCGCGTATCTCGCAAAGGCGCGCATGATTGCAAGGCCGGGCGTGCTGCGGTTCGTGGGAACGTATCCCAACCCGTTCCGCACGTTCGTCCGCATACGGTACAGCCTGCCGTACGACGGTGTTGACAAGGTGAAATTCGTCATTTACGACCTGCGCGGCCGGATCGTGTGGCGGACCATGGTAACGCCGGGCTTCATGACCGGGACTTCCGATCTTCTTTGGGACGCGCGGTCCTCCGACGGCAGGCCCGTCGTCGCCGGCGTGTACGTTATTTCGATGTCCGCGGTTGCCAAGACCGGAAGGCAGCTCGGGGTGTTTGACAGGAAGATGACGTTAATAAAATAAGAAAGATGATGAAGCATGCAAGGGGGGAAGTATCCCCCTCGCTTCAGCCCGGCGCGCGGGGTAACATTTGTGTGTATTGTCAACCGCGCGCCGGTCTTCCGCTACCCCCTCGCGGGTAGCCCCCGTGTGGAAGCGGTAGCAGAACCAAGCATTGGTGTGGGGGCACCCACGGAGAATAGTTGAAAAGAAAATGCGTTAAAAAGGCAAAGAGTTGAAACGTTGAGAAGTTTGGCGTGAAAGTTGGTGAAAAGAAAGTCTGGTGTCATTGCGAGCGACGCGAAGCACCACGACTACTACTGCATACAACGCTACAGGAGTAGTCGCGTCTGCGAATCTCCCGTTGTTTTGGCACGGTTGACAAATTGAACTTAAACTTTGCAACCTTCACATATACGCCTTTCTGAAAGGGTTTGTTCATGACGCAGCGATTTATCGGCGCAGCGGTCGGGGTGATGGCATTGGTTGGTTTGGCAAACGCGCAGACGTATCCGCAAACCATGCAGATTCCGGTTACGTTCTTTGACTATCATTCCGACGGGTCATGCCCGGACTTCAATCCCGGCACCGATCCCGGCGGTTCACGAGGTCAAAATCTGCCGTTTCTTGGTTTGGTTGCAAACACTCTTGACGCAGACGGACTGCCGGTGCGCGGCGATTCAATGCTTTTCAGCTACTATGTCAACAAGTGGTTCCGTCCGTGGCCGCAAAGCAATTACGGCCAGGGGGATGACCACCTGCGCCCGACGTACGGAGTGGGTGGGGTTCCGGTGGGGTATGGGCGGGTCATGACACAGACCCCTCCTGCAGCCGTCGCCTACGACACCTCGTACAAGAACATAGTTATTCCGGATTCACTCACGTTCATTTACGATGCTGCCGCCGGTGTAGGACAATATCAATTCAGCGTCAACCCGAATTTCTTCCCTCTTGACAACCAAGGATTCGGCGCCGATGCCGCCACAAGAGACTGGAATTATTACGTTTATGGCACTGGTGCCGTCGAAAATGGCGGACAGAATTACATCGGTCCGGCAGGCTTCCCCAACAATGCTTTTGCTCAGGATCGCCCTCCAAACCCGCACAATTACTCATTCGCAATGCACCTGAAAAGGAAATTCATCGTCAGGCTGGGGCTTACGTTCAGTTTCAGGGGCGATGACGACCTGTGGGTATTCATCAACGGCAAACTTGTTCTTGACATGGGGGGAATGCACAATAACATGACGGGAGGTTTTGCGCTTGACGGCATGCTCAATCAACTGGGCCTTGTTCTGGGCCAGCCTGCAACCATCGATATTTTTTACTGCGAGCGCCAGGCAACGGGATCCAACATCACCATCACCACGAACCTGCTCAACACGCCCTACATCAACATGACGGTCGTCCCGAACCACGACACGATTTCCGCCGGTGATTCCATACACATGGCGGGCCAGGTGATTGACGAATTCGGCTCGGTGAGGTCCGATCTGAGCACGCTGATAGCCTGGAGAGTGGAGAACTCACTAACGCACAGCAGCACTGGTTTTCGGGACTCGCTCAGGACAAGGCTCCCCAACACGGATTCCAGTAACGAGTTTTATGCGGTTGATGCCTACCATTGGTACGATATTATCGCCACCGTTGCAAATGTGGCGGAGCTTGGCGGCACGATTACGGATACCATCCATGTATTCATCAAACCCGGTGCTGCCAATCATCTTGTGATCGAGCCCTACCCGTATTCCCTAGTAAGCCCGTATTCCCTGATAAAACCGAACGCGGACAACCCCCTCGGCACTGTTGTGTTTACAAGCACCATGCTCAAGGACTCGGTCTATGCTGTTCTACGGGACAAGTTCGGTAACTTCGTGAGCTATGCCACTGCCTTGTCTCCGTGGACGTATGACGTCGCTTATGTAACTGCCGCAACAGTCAACGCGCCCCTGGGCGAAGGCGAGATCACCAGGAATACAAACAACAACGGCACCACCACGGTCACTGCGCATGAGGGTGCCATGTCCGGCTCGGTGCAGGTGATTCTCTCCAACGTGTCTTATTCCAAAATCATCATTGTTTCCAATAAAGCGGCGACCGCGGACATTGGTTCAATTTCGATGACCACCGACCAAAGCACCACGCTCTGGGCAAAGGCGCTTCGTGCGGACGGCAGCAACATCTGGGACACGGTCCAAGTGCAGTGGGGTGCCAGCCCGTACCTCAAACTTTCCCCTCCTTACGGTTTTTCGTGGTCCTTCCAGCCCGACACGGCCGCGACAGGTAAGATCTTTATTTCCATGGGATCGCTGTACGACACGATAAATGCGACGTTCAGCGTCGGCGCTCCTGCCACCATGTCGCTGTATCCGAACGCCGGCACACCCAACGTTCCGGGCAACGCTGCCTACGCTCCCTCGGCCAATGTGACGGCGGGACAGGCATTCCCGCTGTACGCCAAGATATTCTCGGGAAGCAACGAATGGCTCAGCGCCTATGAAGGCGCCGGTGCGTCGGGGTTCGCCTGGACCCTTACCGATCCCGTCGGGAATCCCACAACCGCGGGCACGCTCACTGTAAACGGGTCTATCGCCTCATTCATGGGAACCGTTGCGGGAAAAACGGTAAAGGTGACGGCGACCTTTACAGGCGGGATCAGCAAGTCTATCTCCATCACCATTCTGCCCGCCGCCGCTTCCCAATTGGTCATCGAGCCGGATGCAACCGGGCAGAGCGCGTACCCCAATACACCGCACCGGGCCGGGACCGTCACCATCCTCGGCACGGCGACGAAAATATCGGTATACGCGGTGCTGCGCGACCAGTATCGGCAACTTCGTCGTCATTTTCCGATCCGACAACCTGGACCAGCAGGAACACCCGCAACGGTGGGAGACTCGGTAGGCAATGCCGCGACTAGGCGAGGGGGTGTGCATACGCAATGACACGCTTCCGGCCAAGCATATGTGGTTCGCGCAGGATGTGGGCAATCCTGCTTTGCACGACAGCGTTCTCGTTGTGTTAAGCAACATTTCCTACACCGCGCTGCGCATCGTGGTGCGCGACTCGGCGGCTCTTTACAACCACAACCTGGTCATGAGCATAGACCAGGACACTGTTCTCAAGGTGCAGGGCCTGCGCTCCGACGGCACGGGATGGGATTCCGTGCCCGCCGCGTGGACCGAAACCGGCACTCTGCAGACCCTGACGGGCGCGCCCGGGGCGTCGGCGAGCTGGCTCGTGTATCCGTCGGACACGGGCACGGGCTGGATCAAGGTGACCCTGGGGAGTGCACTGCCCGACTCGGTGCAGGTGACTTTTTTGCACGGTGCGCCGCGATACATAGCGCTCTATCCTCTCACCGGCCCCCCGGGCCCGGGAAACGCTCCCTATTTCGACCCGGTGTACCCCATTGCGGACACGGCCGGCGTTGCCGTTCCCATAGTGGCGAAAGTGTTTGACAAAGCAGGAATTTGGCTTAAAGACTACGAAACCGGCACGTCGCCGGTCACATGGACGGTCTACGAATTCGCGGGCAACAAGCTGCCGCCGACAGGGTCCGTGATCCCGACCAACGGGGATGCGACCGCATTCACGCCGACCAGGGCATACAACTCCGTTTACGTGATCGCAACCTACAACGACGGCAGCGTCGTTGCCAGGGACTCGATACAGCTCCATATTCTGCCCGGCCTTCCCACGCAACTCGTCATCGAGGCCGTCTGGGACTCCAGCCAAAGCCTCAACGCAGACAGGCGGCTCGGTTCGATCACCATGGGAAACACCGTACTCAAAGACAGCGTGTTTGCGGTGCTGCGCGACGCCGACAGCAACTTTGTGGGCCGTGCGACAGCCGCGACCTGGACAAGCAGGAACACCGGTGTGGTGACCGCCGCGTATGCGAGCGTGCCCATGGGGGAAGGGGAAATCACGCGGCAGACGCCGAACAGCTCGAACACATGGGTGGCCGTGACCCAGGGAGCGCTCAAGGACTCGGTGCAGGTGAACCTCGATGCGGTGGGCTATTCGCAGATTCAGATCGTGGTGCGGGGCTCGGTGAACATCGATACCTTGCAAATGAGAACCGACCAGGACACCACCCTCATGGCGCGCGGACTCCGCGACGACGGCAGCGGCATCTGGGACGACCTCAAGGTGACATGGGGCAGCAGCGGCCTCTCGTTTGACAAGCCTGCGCCGGCGGCAGACACGTCGTCGTGGAGCCTCTCTCCCGCAAGCCCGGGCTCGGGGAGGATATTCATCGTCTGGGGCACGGCAGCGCAAAAGAGAACCGACACGATCACCGCCATTTTCTCCTATGGCAACCCCGCCGTCATGGCGCTGTACCCTGCGCCGGGCCAGCCCAACACAGCGACGAACGTGGCATATCCGCCAGCGGACACCGTGGTGGCGGGCGTTCCCTTTCCGATTGTGGCGAAGCTGTTCACGCAGAGCAGCGACTGGCTGAGCGGGTACGAGCGTTCCGACGCGCCGTTCACCTGGACAACAGATCCGCCTGGGGCGGCGACGCTCCTGCCCTCCAGCGGGTTTCAGACCACGTTTACAGGAGTCAAGGCCTATCAGACCGTCACGGTGACGGCTACCTATACAGATGCGAATATCACCCTGTCGAAGTCGATTAAAATCACCATAACTCCCGGACCCGCCGCGTTTCTCGTGATAGAGCCCGACACCACCGGAAAGACCGCGTATCCCAATGCCGCGCACCGCGCCGGACAGGTCGCCATTCTCGGCACCGACACATCGCTGGCGGTGTATGCGGTGCTGCGGGATCAATTCGGCAATTTTGTCGGCTTCTCGAACCCCACGGCGTGGCTGAGCCGCGATACCACGCAGGCCGCCGTGATCAACGGCGATCCGACCACGGGCACCGGAATCCTGTTGCGCAGAACGAACCTGGGCCAGGCATGGGTGATTGCGCACGACGGGAAAACGCCCGCCTTTACGGACAGCGTGCTGGTGGTGCTCAGCAACGTTTCCTACACCGCGCTCCGCATCGTGGTGCGGGACTCCACAAAGATAAGTTCCTTGACAATGGCTATTGAACAAGACACCGTGCTGCAGGTGCAGGGGCTGCGTTCCGACAATACGGGATGGGACTATGTTCCCGCGGCATGGTCCATGAGCGCGGGCCTCACCACCGTCCTCGCGCCTCCGGGCGCTTCGAACAACTGGAACGTGTCGCCGACCAACACGGGCAGCGGCGTGATACGGGTGAGCCTCGGCTCGGCAAAGCCCGATTCGATACAGGTGCAGTTCACTGCCGGCGGGGCGCGCAGCATCGTGCTGTACCCGGCCGCAGGCGATCCCGCGAAGCAGCAGCCGTATCCGGGCGTGAACCAGGCGATTGTCGATTCGGCGGGAGAGGCCCTGCCCGTATTTGCAAAGGTGTTCGACAAGGCGGGCAACTGGCTGTCGTCATTTGAATCGCCGTCGGCGCCTATCACATGGTCGATTGTGGAGCAGCAGGGCAACACCGACGTTCCGACAGGCAGCTTTACTCCTGCGACCGGCTCATCCACCGTGTACACGCCGACACGGGCGAACAACACGGTGCTGCTCACCGCAGAATTCAAGCAGAACGGCCAGACCTACGACGCGACGATCAAAGTGACGGTGGTTGCCGGCAGGCCCGTCCATCTTGTTATCGAGAACGATCCGCGGGAGGAGGCGAGTCCGCACAAGGACAATCCCGATACCCTGGTACAAATTCCAAGCTCGGTGAAGTACGGGCTTGTGTATGCGGTGATACGGGACGCCTATCAGAACTACATCGGGACCTCGCAGAACACGGCGTGGCTGAGTCTCGACACCGCGGTGGTGACCGTGGCCGACGGCCAGAAGAGCCAGGGCGAGGGTGTGATCACAAGAGTGGAGTCCGCGCCCAGAGACAGGGCAAAAGTGGTCGCCACAAGCCTGGACTATCCGGGGCTCACCGACACCACGACGGCCCTTGTTCTGCAGTACTATTACATTGCGCTGCGGATCGTGACGGGCGCCGGTCCCACGCACATAACAAACCTCACCATGAATACGAACCAGGACACCACGCTTGAAGTCGAGGGCCAGCGGTCCACCGATTCGGTGTGGGAATTCGTGTCGGCGCAATGGGAAAGCTCGATTGGCCTGAGTATCGTGCCGGCGGCGCCCGCGAGCGCCCAGAACTGGACATTCTCTCCCGACAAGCCCGGCACGGGCTTCATACGGGTTACGCTCGGCAACGACACCGTAACGACGAAACCCGATTTCGTGACTGTCAATTTTACGGTCGGGCCGCCCGTCACGATGGAGATCCAGATTCTCACGTCGCCCCAGCAGCGCATCGCCGGCGACACCATGACGGCCGTGGTGCGGATTAATAACAAGGACGGCCTCGTGCCGGGGGCGTATTGCGACAGCGTGACCTATCAGAATGCCCTGGGCACGGGCGGCAGCGGACGGCCGTCTCCCCTTGTGATCGGCGACACCGCGGTGACCATGGGCACACCGCTCAGGGAGTGTTTTCAGAACGGCATTGACACGGTGAAATTCGTCCTGTACTACGCTCCGCCGGCCGACAAGGACAGCATGGAGACGGTGGTCGCCGCAATGAGGGGCGTGAACGCTTCGTCGGGACCCTTCACCATGTACCCGGCCGCGCTCAGCAGCATTGCGCTGCAGGACCTGAGCGGGAAAAACCTCGATACGATCCATCTGGATTATCCCAGCGGCTCGGAACTCATCATCGCCATTGGATACGACAGGTACGGCAACAATCGCGGCGAAGCGGCCGGCAACTGGGCAACCACCGGAACGCTGCATGCCATAGGGAACGCGACCAATGTTTCCCGCGTGTACTACAATGCGGGCACCGTGAAGAACGATGAGAACGGGTTTATTATCGCGTCCGACACGTCCGGCGGAAAAACAGTTTCCGACAGCGTTTTCGTTTCCATAACCGGCCCTGCCGCACGGCTGACAAGCGCGGTGACGGAGGATGTCAACGGCGACGGTTACCTCGACCACATCGTGCTGCATTTCGACAAGCCCATCACCTGGCCCGACTCGGGCACGTACAGCATTACGTTCTCCGGAACATACCAGGACCCGGTGACTGGCCAGAAAGTCACCTATTCGCTTACCGTCGACAGCGTGACCTCGCAAAACGGCACGAGGACCGACTCGGTGTTTGTGCTTAATCTTGACGAACCGAAAAGCACCGACCCGACGTACAAGTATCCGCAGACCGGATGGACGCCGACGATCACCATTACAGGGCTCAGCGGCGCTTCGTCGGTTGTCAACACACAGGCTACGGACGGGGCAGGGCCGGTGATCTGGATGGTGACCAAGACGATTGGGTCGGTCGGCTCCCGGACGCAGGACAAGGTGACCGTAACGTTCTCCGAGCCGATCGGTACCAACGGGAACGGCTTCAACACGGCGCTCGCCCCCGGGAGCCTGATCCGCGTTTGGACGGATTCCGTTCTCGCCAACGGGACCGACACGCTCATCGAAGTCACGGGCATGCTCGTCGGCATCAAGGATTTCTTCCAGGTTGATTCCGGCGTTTCGGTCGATTTCTACATGACAAACGGCAATGATCTCACCTCGAAGAACTACCTGAGCCTTGTCTCGGATTCAACCGGCAAAAGCCTGTCGGACCGGACGCAAAGCGGCTCCGTCAATGCGCCGGCGGCAAACAACCGGCTGGTGCAGGTGGTGGTCGGCAGCGTGCGGGCTCAGCAGATCCTTGCGGCCCCGAACCCGACAACGGGTACGTTCAACCGTGAAAACCCGGGCGCGCTCAACCTGGCATACCAGCCAAACGCGAGGAACTGGGTGCGGCAGGACGGCGCGGGAGCGGTTCTCACCTTCAAGATCGTGCCGGTGGCCAATCAGACGGTGACCGCCAGGCTCATCATCTTCGACGTTATCGGGAACGTGGTGGCGTCGGTCGACAGCTCGAAATCAACTAAGGGAATAGTCCCGTCGAACTGGGTGGCGTCGTCGTCGAGCACCTACGACTTCGACATCTACTGGAACTGCTCGAACTCCCGCGGCACGAAGTGCGCGCCCGGCGTCTACCGCACCTTGCTGGTGCTGTGGTATGCCGACCCTTCGGGGAAGAAGACCGTGTCGAAGCTTTTCGGCGCGGTGGGGATAGTGTCGAGATAAGTAGTATTTGACGTATAAGAAAAGCACGCAAGGAGGGAGGTATCCCCCTCGCTGCGGCCCGGTCGCGCTACTTTACAAACAAGCATTCCAATGCGCGCGACCGGTCCTCCGCTACCCCCTCCTGGGTGACCCCCAAGTGGATGCAGTTGCAGAACCAGACTCCTGTGTGGGGGCACCCACGGAGAGTAGTTGAGAAGTTCATATAGAAAAATGTTGCTTTTGACTTATTAAAGACTCTGCCTGGCGTAAGGAAGACAGTTGACTGAATAGAGTTCTGATGCCGCTGCGCCAGGTTGGACTGAAGGGTGCGCCAGAGCGCATTGCCGGCCGACCCTCGCCGCAGGCGACTAGGGCGGTCCGGCAACGAGGCGAATAGCCGAGCCCGAAAGGAGAACCGCCGCCGTCTTCGGCGGGGCGCCCAGATCTTCTCTTGAGTTTTGAGACAGGCTGAACATCACCCGCATGAATATTTTCTTTATTCTCCATCATTCTTCTTCGTACACTCCACAATCACCTCATGAATCTGCGACCTTCTCACCTTTGCAATCACGAATTCCCAGCCGGAAAACCTGACCACCGATTTCTTCTGCAGCGCCTTTCTCGTGTGCGACCGTATCCACGAATCAACGGTGGTCGGCACGTCGGGAAAGTCCGGGCACACTTTTTCGCGCAGCTCGCTCATGGGCGTGGCGCCGCCGGCCAGGAAACGGTTGTCGGGAATGGCGCGCACGAATCGGGGCAGAATGTCGAACTCGTCCTGGATTTCGCCGAACACCTCCTCGATGATGTCTTCGAGGGTGACGAGGCCTGCTGTGCGGCCGGCGCTGTCGCGCACGATGGCGATGTGGTGGTGGCCGAGTATCATTTTGTTAAGCACCACCAGCGCGGTGTCGGCAACATTGACAAACAGCATTGGCCGCATGATGCCCTTGAGCGTGGGGTCCTTGGGGTTGATGTGCAACGCGATAACGATGTCCTTGAAATTGACGTAGCCCAAAATCCGGTCCACGTCGCCGCCGTCGGCGATGGGGTAGCGTGTGTGGTAGTGGAGGTGCGCGGCGACCAGCGCGTCGGTGAGGGTCATGGTGTTCGACAGCAGCTTCACTTGCTCGCGCTTCATCATCACCTCGGACACCGGCGTCTTGGACAGGCCGATGCTCCGCATCACGAGTCGGGCCTGCTCTTTACTGATAAGATTATTGAGCGCGGCAAACCGCGTGAGCACGTTGATGTCGCCGAGCGCATCCGCCTGCGACAGGGCCCGCTTGCCCGTGAAGGGGCGGTTGAGGAACTGCGTCACCCAGAGCACGGGCCTCATGCCTTCGACCAGCCCCTTGAACGGCAGGCCGAACACGCCGGCGATGAACCGGTTATTGCGGTATCCGAGCGTCTTGGGCAGTATCTCGGACCATTGGATCATCATCATGGCAAGAACGATTGAGTACAGCCAGACCCATTTCACGCCGAAAAGATCGGCGAATTGCGTTCCGGAAAGCGCGGCGCCCACCGTGGTCGCCAGCGTGTTGATCACGAGGATGGTCGCAATGGGTTTCTGGATGTTGTCGCGGAGGCCCTTCCAGATGTTGCCCACGGTCTGCCGGCCCTCGGTGATCTTCGCGATGTCGGCGAGCGACAGGCTCATGAGGCAGGCCTCCATGAGGGAACACAGAAATGCCACCGCCATGGTGGCGGCCACGGTGATAATAAACAGCGTCACAAAAGCTCCTTTCGGATTGCGTCAGCCGTAAATGATGTGCACCAGCCACGTTGACAAAAACGGAAGATAGGTGATGGCAAGCACCGCCGCGAACAGGACAAAAACAAAAGGGAATATCAGCCGGTACATCGAAGGCAGGTTCTCGCCGAACCGGAACGAGGCGAGCTGCAGGTTGATGCCCACTGGCGGCATAAGATAGCCTATTTCGAGGTTGGTGAGAAAAATGATGCCCAGGTGCACCGGCTCGATGCCGAACGCCGCGCCCAGCGGCGCGATGAGCGGCACCACCACGATGATGGCCGAAAAAATGTCCATAAAACAGCCCACCACAAGGAGCGCCGCGTTGAGCAGGAGCAAGAACACGTACTTTGAGTGGATCGTCGCCTGCGCCCATGCAGAGAGCCTGGTGGGGATTTCGGCGTCGATCACGCAGTAGGAGAGCCCCTTTGCAGACGCGAGTATCACCAGAACCCCGCCGACAATGGGCACGCAGGTGAGAAGCGCCGAGGGAAGGTTCTTAATCTTGATGTCCCTGGTGATCACCACTTCGACGATCGCCACGTACAGCACCGAAATCGCGCCCGTTTCCACAAGGGTGAAGTAGCCTTTGAAGAATCCCACGAGGATAAACACGGGCAGCAGGATCTCCCACGCCGATTCCCGGAGGGCTATGGCGGCTTCCCGTGCGTTAAACGGCGTGCGGGGAATCTTGTTGCGCCGGGAATTTGCCGCGCCCACCACTGCCATCGCGGTCACCACGAAGAAGCCGGGCAGCATACCCGCGACGAACAGATGACGGATGTTGACATGCGAGACCACGCCGTAGAGGATCACCGCGAGGCTCGGCGGAAACAGGAGCCCGACGCTGCCGCAGGCGGTGATGAAGCCTTCCGAGAACCCTTTCTTGTATCCGCTCCTGATTAGGACGAACGAAAGCAGTCCGCCGAGCGCGATGACCGTGACACCCGATGCGCCGGTGAACGTGGTAAAAAATGCCGACACCAGAATGGCCATGAGGGTGAGGCCGCCGGGCATCCAGCCGAACAGCGCTCGAAAGAGTCGCACGAGGCGTTCGCCCGCTTTACTTTCGGAAAGCAGATATCCTGCGAGTGAGAAGAGCGGTATGGTGGGCATCACCGGGCCGGTGAGCATGGTGTACGCTTCGTTGGGAACCGCGGCGAGCTCGCCGCCGCCCAGCAGATAGGTCTGGGCAAGCCCGCCCAGCACCACAAAGATGGGCGCCCCGAACGGAAACGACGCAACGAGGATCACCGCGAGCGGCAGCGCAACTCTGCCCGCAAAAGGCAGGCCCGCCGTGAGCATGAGCGCAACCGCGACGGCGCCGCAGGCGGCTATCGCCTTGTAAAGGATACCCTTCGGCGCATGAACGATAAACCGCAGGGCCATCACGCCGAACCCGACCGGCATGATGCATGCCGCCCACTGTGCCCGCAGTGCGCCCACCATCTGCGACGGGTCGATGCCGACCTTAACAAATGAGTAGGCGGACCAGGCGAGGCAGGAAACCACTGCCACCGAAATGAACGAGACCGCGGTCTCGGCCCACACGCGGGCGCGGGCGGGGAACAGCGACAGGCCCGCGGTCACCGAGAGGTGGCGCCGCTCGCGCGAGGCGAACATGCCGCCCACGAACGTGATCCACAAGACAAGGTGCTGGACGTAGTCGGTGGAACCGAGCACGCCGGTCCCCAAGAAGGTGCGCGCCGAGATTTCCAGAATGGGAATGAGGCTCAGGCCGGCCAGAATGAGCACCGCGAGCGCGTTCTCGGCGCGCCGCAGCGCAATGCCGCATGTTTGGGAAAACGATTTCATGGTGGGAAGGCGCCGCCTGCTACTTGGGGTGCGCGGCGCGGTATTCGGCATCGTATTTCTTCACCGCTTCGTAAACGTCGTTGTTGATGTTCTTGAGGAACCCCTTTTCGAAGCCGGCCTGGACTGCGGCGCGCCACGTGTTCTCGGCGTCCTGCGAGACGGGATTGACCACGAGGCCGTTTTTCTTCATGATGTCCACTGCCGCGACATCGGCCTTGAGGATCTCGGCCTGCATGTCTGCGCCGACCTGGGCGGCCGCGGCCTCGAGCTTTGCGGCAAGCTCCGGGTCGATTTTGGACCACGTGTTCGCGCAGACAACGATGCCGCCGATGAGCGGCGCCCATTTCATGGCGCACATGTTCTTGGCAAGCCCGAACCACTGGTACGACGCGGCGGAAAGGGCGGTCGCGGTAAAGGCCTCCACCATTCCGCTTTGCAAAGAAGGCATGAGGTCGGTGGGGGTGAGTGGGACGACGCGGAATCCGCTTTCCTTCCAGATCTGGGCCGCGTCGGCGTCGCCGGCCCACACGAACAGCTTCTGCTTCTTCATGTCGTCGGGCGTCACCACGGGGCTCTTGGAAAAAAAGTGCACCCATCCCACGAACGACCAGATCACGATCTTGAACCCCCGCTGCTCCAGCTCTTTCGAGAACGCCGGCTTCATCTTGTCAAGAACGTAATCGAGCTCTTCGTTGCTGCGGATAAACAGGGGAAGCTGGACCGTGACGATCTCGGGATAGATGCGGAACAGCCCCACGCCCGAAAGGCCCGCCGCGTTGAGCTGGCCGATGCGCATCTTGCGCGTCATGTCCGATTCGTCGCCCACGATGCCGCCCGGATAGACCTTGAGCTCGACGGTCCCGTTGGATATCTTCTGCCACTCCGCGGCGAGCCTGGAAAGCCCCTTGTCCCAGGGTGAGCCGGCGGGCGCGAGGCTGCCGAGTTTGATCGTGAGGCCGCATGCCGGCGGGACATGGACAAACAGGAATATGCACGAGGCGAGAAGGAGAATCAGTCGGGCAATCATTGTGCGGTGTCTCCTTGTGCGGGCAGAAAGTAATCGTCGGTATGGTCGAGAAGCCATCGGGCTTTCTGCTGGTTGAGAATGTTCACAAGCCTGTTGCCGCGGCTCTTGTTGATATTCACCTTGAGCGCGGTCTCGAGCAGCGTCTTGAATTCCGGGAGGTTCTGGTTCCTCACGCACACCGTGGTCGCAAGGGCAAGGTAGGGGCTTACCTTTGCGCCGTTCGAGTACTTTATGGAAAGCGCGAAATGCTCGCGCGCCTTTGCCTCGCTGCCGCCCATGGCGGCGGGCATGGCGCCGTAATATGAGACAAAGAACTCGTGCGCCGCGCCTTCGCCATACCCGTCCTTGAGTTCCATAACCTTGCTGATGCATGCCACGGCTCGGGGAATGTCCACGGCAAGGGCCACGTCGCTCTTGTCGACGGAAAACGCGGCCATCCACGACAAGCCCGCCCAGTACAGGTACGAGGTGTCCCTCGCCGACATGTTCTTGAACGCGGCTGCAAAGTCACTTTTGGTAAGGTGTTCCACAAAATGCGGGTGACGGAGCGAAACGGCCTTGAGAATGTAGTCGCGTCCGCGTAGGTACAGGTGCTTGGCGCGCTGGAGCATTTCCTCTTTTTCGGCAAGCTCGCTTACCGACATCTGTTCCGCCGGAGACTGGACAAACGCGTACGAGTACATGCACAGGGATTTTCCCGCGGCAAGCAGGAGCGCCGGGTTGTTCGGGCTTCCGGCGAGCAGGGATTCGTACATTTTAATGGCGAACGGCAGCGCGTCTCCCACGAGCTCGGGATCGTCGTCGCCGGAGAACACCGCGGCCCCATTGTCCTTCGACAGCGCGCCGGCAAACATGTTCGTGGCGATCTTGCCCATACAGCCGGATATGATAAGGCCGGCCGAGGCGATCAAGAGAGAAAGGATAATTCTTTTTGTAAAAAAAGCCATAGTGACTGCCGCTGTAAAATCCACCACTCTTCACCAGCGCGAACGATCAAAAAAGAAATAAAAATTCTTTCTTGTGAAAAACCAAAGTGACTGCTGCTGTAGAATCCGTCCCTATCCACCTGAGCGTACGTACCGACCTGGCTGAATCATGCCTTGGCCAAGCTGCGCCCGGGCCCAATCTACTTTTTGGGCGCGTTAGGCAGGACCGGAGCGGTCCCGCCATAGCGGGATTGACGCCTGATCCCTCGCCGAAGGCGTTAGGGACAGGCGGCAACGAGGCCGCCAGGCTGAGCCCGGAGGGAGAGCCGACCCCTTTTGGAGTGGCATTGATAGAATGCCACTCCAAAAGGGGTAACGCCCAATTTTTCTAAATTAATTACATCTCTTTCAATATACATTTTCCTTGCCATTTGCGGCACAAGCTTGTCTTGTTGTAACCGCCCGATCTTGGAGAATTCCGTCTCGAAACGTATATTTCCAACTCGCTTTTGACCAACAACCAAGGAGACCGCATGAACCTCGACGATGCCATCAGGAAAGTGCCGGATTTTCCCAAGCCGGGCGTGCTGTTTTACGACGTGACAAGCATCTTCACAAACCCAAAAGCATACCAATACACCGTGGAACGGATGCTCGCTTTATACAAAAACACCGCGGTGACCGGCGTGATCGCAATAGAAAGCCGGGGATTTCTCCTGGGATCCTGCTTCGCGGTTGAGCGCGGACTGCCGCTCGTGCTTGCGCGCAAGAAGGGAAAGCTGCCGGGAAAAACAATCGAAGAGAGTTATGCGCTGGAGTACGGGCAGGCAACGCTCCAGATCCACAGTGCAGACCTTGTTCCCGGAAAATGGCTCATCATCGACGACCTGATCGCGACCGGCGGCACGCTCGAGGCTGTCGCGAAAATGGTGAGGCGCCAGGGTGGAGAAGTGGCGGGAATGTTCGGTATAATAGGGCTGCCGTTTTTGAAGTATAAAGATAAAATTGGAGAGTATGATCCAAAGACGCTTATAAATTATTCTGGTGAGTGATATAGATAAAAGGCAATTTCATATTGGGGGAGGTATCCCCCTCGCTCCAGCCCGGCCGCGTCACAAGAATAATAAAAGGAAATGGGCGCCCCGCCGCTTTGCGGCGGCGGCCGTCCTTCCGGTCTCGGCCTTTGGCCTCGGGCCGCCACGGTCCTATGCCGCAGTAGCGGCGGGTCCGGGCGGCATCCCGCCTCAAGCGGGACCATTTTTCCAGTCCTGCCTGGCGCGCGGGCAGAGGATGATTGCCGGCTTTGATTTCTTTCACTAACGTTTTGTTGGGTAATCTGTCGGGCCGATTTTTATTGCCACAGTCGCTGGTGGGTGCCCCACACAGGTGTTTGATGCTTGCAACCGCTTCCACTTGGGGTGCACCCAAGAGGGGGTAGCGGAGGCTCGGTCATGCATGATCGAAAATCTAACTTGTAAAGTGGTGTGACCGAGCCGCAGCGAGGGGGAAACCTCCCCCACATGAAATAAATTCATTTTGGTGCATGTACAGGAGCCCGGTAAATGAAGACTGATGCGATTGTCAATGTCTTGTCAAAAGGTAAAACTGGCGAGCAAATTAATGTTGCCGGCTGGGTCCGAACCCGCCGCGACGCCAAGACATTCTCGTTCCTTGAAGTCAACGACGGCTCGTGTGTCGCCTCGCTGCAGGTGATCGCCGACGGATCGCTTCCGAATTACGGCGTCGACATCATCAAGTTGACAACCGGCAGCGCAATCTCGTGCGAGGGCACGCTCGCACAGTCTCCCGGAAAGGGCCAGTCCGTGGAACTGCGCGCGTCGAAGATCACCGTATTTTCCGTCCGCGCCGGCCGACTACCCGCTCCAGAAGAAGCACCACAGTTTCGAGTACCTGCGCGACATCGCCCACCTGCGCCCAGGACGAACACCATGGGCGCGGTCGCACGGCTGCGCAGCTCCCTGAGCTTCGCCGTGCACAAGTTTTTTCAGGAGCGCGGGTTCCACTACATACATACGCCCGTTATAACCACCAGCGACTGCGAGGGAGCGGGCGAGCAGTTCCGGGTCACGGCGCTGCCGCTTGAAAATCTTCCGCGCGACGCAGCAGGCGGCGTTGATTACAGCCGCGACTTCTTCGGAAAGAAAGCGGGCCTCACGGTAAGCGGCCAGCTTGAGGCCGAGATATATGCGCTTGCGCTTTCACGCGTGTACACCTTCGGCCCAACGTTCCGCGCGGAAAACTCCAATACGCCGCGCCACCTTGCGGAGTTCTGGATGATCGAGCCCGAAATGGCTTTTGCCGGGCTCGACGAAGACATGGCGCTTGCCGAGGAATTTGTGCGGTACCTGGTGCGCTATGCGCTTGACAATAACAACAACGACCTTGCGTTCTTCAACGAACGCATCGATACCTCTCTGCTCGACTCGCTGGCGCACATCGCCGACAGCGCGTTTGAGCGAATCACCTATACGGAGGCGATTGCCGTCCTCGAAAAGGCGAACGACTCCTTTGAATTCAAGGTGCAATGGGGGAGCGACCTGCAGACCGAACACGAGCGGTTTCTCACCGAAAAGGCCTACGGGAAACCGGTGATCGTGCGCGACTACCCGAAGCGGATCAAGGCCTTTTACATGAAGCAGAACGACGACGGAAAGACCGTGCGCGCCATGGACCTTCTGGTGCCGCGCATCGGCGAGCTTATCGGCGGCAGCGAGCGCGAAGACCGGCACGACGTGCTGCTGGCGAGGATAAAGGAACTGGGCCTCAATGAAAAAGACTACTGGTGGTACCTTGACTTGAGGAAATACGGTTCGGCCCCGCACGCAGGATTCGGTCTGGGCTTCGAGCGGCTGATGCTCCTGGTCACCGGTCTGCAGAACATAAGGGAAGTGATACCGTTTCCGAGGTGGCCGGGGAATGCGGAGTTCTAGAGAATTGTAGAATGAAGAATGTAAATTGTAGAATGAGCCGATTAAAATGAATCTCCCGGCGGTTTTGAGGGATTGGTGGGACGAGATCCAAAGAATCGAATAGGATAGCGACAAACCAATTTAAGTGTCGAGCGTGAACAGTTCCGCGCCGCAGGAATGATAGCAGCCACTCTCATTTGCAAATATTCTCCACTATCTCCGCCGCATCTTTCACCAGCTTGAGGCACAGCGTGGTGAAAAGATTGCGCTCCTTTGCCGCGGCGTATCCTTTGTCGGTGCCCATGTCGCAGCCGAGCAGTTCCGTGCAGTTGAGCGAGCCGTTTATGGCGGTGAACCTCCTTGCAAACTCCTGCGTCATCGCATAAGTCTTTTCCTTTGCGGCAAGGTCGTCGGGTTTGCTTCTCCCGAATTTGAGCCCGATCACCATGAACGCACCGGTGACCGCCCCGCAGGTAAGGCCGAGCCGGCTGCACCCGCCGCCGAACGCGCAGGAGATTTTGAGCGCCGTCTCTTTGTCGAGGCCGAGGTTTGCGCCGAAAGCGGCACAGATCGCCTGGGAGCAGGTGAAGGTCATCTTGTAAAGTTCGATTGCGTCGTGCGAAGCTGTCATGGTTTGTTCCTTGCCGCTTTACGTTTCGCTTTTTTGCGGACGATCTCTTGCATCTTCTTTTCGAGTGTCCTGAGCTCCTGGTTCCAGTTACCGTAAATGAAGAAGGCATCCGACCGCTTCCCGCGTTCGAACGCCTTCTTTATTGAACCATTGAACAAATTTACTTATTGGCTAACGATTTTGTCGCGTACCTACCACGCGCGCTGTCCGCCATCCCTGCCGCCGCGATATCCCCCGCCACCACCGCCGCCTCTGCCGGTGCGCTCGGTGCGCGGACGGGCCTCGTTGACCGTGAGCGGGCGACCTTTGAAATCCTTGCTGTTGAGGGCCGCGATGGCGGCCTGAGCTTCGGCATCCGTGGGCATTTCGACAAACGCGAAACCCCTGGGCCTACCGGTGAATTTGTCTTCGATGACCGACACCGACGCGACCTGACCATGGGCCTCAAACAGCTGACGGACGTCGGCCTCGCCGGCATCAAACGACAAATTACCAACATAAATGTTCATACCAGACACCTCTCTTGAAACTGTGATTGTAAAGAGCCATACGGCTCGCCGGCACGTTTTGCCTGAATGCAATATACCTTATAGCGGAAGGAAATACAAAGGAAAGTGATGAAAAAAAACGCGCACAACGGGTCGAGTGACCCATGGTGCGCGTTCGCTGGCATCGTGGTCAGCGTGCAAGCGCCGCGGTCTTCACCAGAGACGTCTTCCCGTCAACAGCCAGGCTGACAATGAACATCCCTGCGGCCGGCCTCAGGGAGCCGATGGCGAACCGGTGAGCGCCTGCACTCATCCAGCCGTTGTGCAGTTCAGCGAGCAGCCTGCCGCTCACATCGTACACGCGCAGGGTGGCGTGGCCGGGGGCGGCCAGGGTCACCAACACGCCCTGTCCCGCAATGTCAATGGCGGTTGTTGGAGTCGCACTGTAAGGATACGGCCGCACTGAGGCTGCAGGACCAACAATCACGCTGCCGACGCGCTCCGGCGCCAGGAGATACAGCGGGCAAGCGCGTCCTGGTGGACAATACATGCTTTCGACTTTGTAAATGGCATACGTGCCGGCCGTCAGCGGCTTGCTTGAAAAACCAGTCTCCGAACCCGCCGCAAAACAGTCGGTGTATGGGCACAGGGTATCGTCGTAGGTGTACGATAGGTAAATGATGGTGTCCGAAACCGAAACCGAGTTGCCGCGGTAGATGGTGGCGCAGCAGTGGTTTGCATTATACAGGGTGAAGTGCAGCGAATCGGACGTTGTCGGGCGAACCGGCGTCACGTATACCGTGTCTCTGGGACCTGAGGCGGACTTGGCAAGAGAGAAATTCACGGTTGTCGTAAGGTTGTTCTGGATCGTTGTGTCAATTGTCTGGGTGGCATAGCCCGCTACGCTGACCGACACCGAAATACCCTCGCCGTTCACGTCGATGGGGATGCTGTCGATGGCATAATTGCCCATGGAGTCGGTGATTGCGAAGTATGCCACGGAATCAATCGTTGATAGAACGGCCGTATTGAGGGGAACCGGCGCTATCGGCACCACGGTTGCTAGGGAAACGGTCACAGCGCAGCCGGGTATCGGCTGCAGAATGCACGGCATGCCGAGGAGACCGGAACACGCCGCTCGCACAGTCCCCGCCACGCGCGCCTTCGCGCCTGCGGCAAGCAGGGGCACCATAAGCGTGGTGTCGGCATAGACGGTAAGGGAAATCTGCCTGCTTGCGTAGGACGGCTTGTCAAATGAGACCTGGTACGTGCCTACTAAAACGGGTTTGAACGCAAACCAGCCGGTGGCATCCGTCACTGCCGAGTCAAGGAGCGTTTGGTCCGCGGCCAGAGCCTTTGCGCTGCCGGTCTGGGGAGGAAGGATCGCAAGCTGCTTCCAGAGCCTGACTCTCACGTTGGCGATGAGCAGTTTTGCAGGATAGGTGTCGTCATACACGGACCCGCGTATCACGACCGGATTCAAAACGGGCACCCCGGTCTGGGCGAATGTGCCGGGAGAAAGCAGGGCCACCCCGATCATCATAACGAATGGTTTTCTGAACATACTAATCCTCCCTTATTGACTTTTAAGGTTCCAGGTCGATTTTCGATGAAAACTCGCCTGGCTGACGTCATGGCGCAACAATCGTTCTTGACATTTGTGATCCGTTCTTGACGAGATAAACACCTGGCGCTCGGAGTCCGGCGCGCGCGGCGGATGATGAAACGAGAACGCCCCTTACGTCATAGATTTTCCCGCTGGTGCTGGTCCCCAAACTGATAGCAACGGGCGCCCGATGCGGCGGATTCACAATGCCTGTTGGAGGTGTTACCGTCACGGTTCCGATCTTCACCAGGATAAATGCTATGTCCGGGCAAATGCCCGTGGTGCACAGAAGTTCACGCTGCTCGTATACCGAATAAGTGCCTGCCTTGAGCGGCGCGCTTTTGTAAACAAGATCTTTATCGACATTCAGGCAGGCTATCATGGGACACACCTGCGGCTGATTGTACGTGTAGGTGAGGAGCACGCCGGTGTCTCCCAAGAGCGTCACCGTCGAATCGTTGGCATACTGGGTACAGCAGTCCCAGTTCGGTATAATGATGGTGAAGGTTATCGGGTCGGCGGTGGTTGGGTGCAGCGGGTCTACCGCGAGAGAATCGGTTGCCGATGACCGCACCGCAAACGACATGATTGCCATCAGGATGGCTGCTGACAGAAAGCCTGCTTTTGTCATAATCATCCTCCTTGGTTGAGGTGTAAAGTCTTTGTTGCATTCTTCATCTGTGCCACGTTGAAATGCTGTCCGGATACACCACCGCCGAGCTCGTGTCTGCAACCGTGGTGAATGTTGCGATGAGCTGATCGGGATTGGCATTTGCGACCACGAAGTTCGCAAAAAGGCCGATGGTATAGCTGCCTGCGGGAAGCGGCCCGAGCAGGAACTGGCCGTCGTTTCTTGTGACCGTGTAGAACGGCGATCCCGGCACATATACATACGAGAGCGCAAGTGCCGATCCCGCGGAATCGGTTGCAATGCCGGCCAGAAGGCCAGGGTGTTTAAGCGTGTCTATCGTATCGGTAAACGCCGAATCGGCAAAGACCGGAATGTTCTTGATGAACCCGGTGGTACCGTGAAGTTCATCGTTGACGATAAGATTTACATATCCTTGGGTATCGGGGGTAAAAGCGAACCGGCCGCTGTCATCAGCGAACGTGGAGTCACGGAACCCGGGAGGGGTGGCATAGGGGAGATACGACCGGCCGTAGATAAAGACCAGTGCTCCGGGCCGCGTAGTGCCGGAAATGTTTTGTGACAAGGAAGCAACGGTGATGCCGGCATTGCCGGTCTGCGAGCTGTTGCCGCCTGCAAGCGGCGCGGAAGAGCATGCGCAAAGCAAAGCAACCAGTGTGACCAGCATTGCTTGAACAAAGAAATTCATCATGATTTTCATACAGCCTCTTTTGTGTCCGGCTGCGATGCAGCGGTCTTGGGGGCACTGCCGGCTTTCGACAAGGGAAACGCCTGGACATTCACCTGATATACACGGTCTGCATCGGCGTCCGCGTTCGCGATTTCGGCGATTTTCTCATTTGCATCCATGAGCACTTTTCGTATTTGCTCGAATGCCACTGCGCTCGCGCCCACAGTCACGGTCCCTATGTACCGTTCCTCACGGGGATACCGGTCCAATGCCTCCTGCGCAAGCCGCATGGTTTCCTGCTGAAAGTTCGCCACCGAAAGCGAGCGGATATTTTCGCCCGTGGTGATGGCCGATGAGGTGAGCTCGAAGAAACCCTGGCCGTTCAATCTGATAAGGTCGAGTTGTTCGAGCAGCTTGACGGATTTTCTTGCCTGCGAAGCGGTGATCGGCGGCGAGACCAGCGAGGCGAGCCGCTCGAAATCCTTTGCGTCGGCTCCGAACAAATGCATGCCGATAAGAGACCGGACCGCGCTGTGATACCAGGTGGAATACAGGTCGTACTGGTTTGGCCTCACCGTGCGCACGTCCTTGAGTTTCTGCAGCGCGTTGAGTTCCTTGTAATACCTGTTCCGTTCCTCTATGGTGCGGGCCTGGTTGAAGAAAACCATGGTCTCGAAATACCGCGTCTCGATGGGCGAGTGCTTGAGAAGCTGCGAAAGCCGGTTCGCGGTCGCTTTTGACAACCCTTTGACGCCCTTGAGCACCGAGGTGAGCCACGACGTGGAATTGATTCCCATTTTCATGGCGAACCAGCGGTTTGAGCCGGGCAGGCCCTGCGATTTTCTGTCCTCGACCCACTCATTGAGGTAGGTGCGGAAGTCGGTGTATTCAGTAAGGGGTTTCATAATAGTCTTGTTTCTTGGAATGTTTTCATAAAAGGCGCTCTTCAATTATTCAATTCATTGCTTTTGTCTGGTGAGCACCTGACAATAATATACCGCAAATGGATCGTAATTTCAAAGATAATCTTATCAAGATAACAAATAATCGCTCAACGCGGTGAGCGGTCTGACGGCGGCTTTTGAGCAAGTTCGTTCAAGTTCTATATTGATGCTGACATTATTTTGGAAGTCATTAAGAAGTTCATAAGTATGATTACATAAATTTGATGTCACCCTGAGCTTGTCGACCGCGACTACGCCTGCGTACGGATGCAAAGAGCAGTGGCGTCTTCGCCAACGGCCCATCGAGTACGAAACGGTTCGACAGAGCCTGCACTGAGCTTGCCGAAGTGCTCACCGTGACAGATCGATGCTGTATTACTGTACTGCAGAGTAAATTCATAAATGTATAATCCTCATAAACTAATTAACAGAATTTGTTCCACATAATGATGACCTTTCCTTATTATATTCATGGTTTATTGATCAGCGAGGCTTTTTTTAAAACAGTAGCTGCAATCACCTCATTTATCAAACCAGTCCGCAAGGAGAAGAGGTAAACCATGATGAGGAAAATTGAAACTTCACTTATTTGCATCGCAGCAATCGTCTTCCTTGCTCAGTCCCAGGTTAACATCACCGGCACTATTACTGATTCAGGCACCGGCCTGCCGATCCAGGGCGCGGTCGTGGGCTTGGCGGCAACCGGCGGGACCGCATACTCGGATTCGGTCGGACATTACGTGCTTGGAGGCGGCACGCCTATTGCCGAGCCGGCATCGGAAACGCGCATCGAAAGATCAAGCGCCTATATCGCGAATGGAAAGCTTTGTTTCGGCGTGACCGATGAGCAGGCGCCGGTCGGGATTGAGGCATTCACGGTTTCCGGAAAGCGCCTCGAGACTCTTGCGGACAGAACGTTATCGAGAGGGGAATACAGGATCAGCCTTGACCCCGGCCTGCGCGGCGCGCAGGTGATATTCCTCCGTGTCAAGGTCGGCGGGAACATCTCCATTGTCAAGGCCACGTCGGTCGATTCGCGTTTGTTTTCCGGCACGCCGCCCGACCGGATCCCCGTAACCAACCTTTCCGGGGCCGCCGGGAAGAAAGCTGCCGATGCCGATACGCTGCTTGCCGGTTCGGTGGGATACGGTGTTGCCGGTCTGGCGATACCGGGTCTCATCGGGACCTACGACATCAAACTCCAGAGGATCGTGGCTCCTGGTTCGGTCCAGGTGGTGCAGACCGCGCAGGCCGCCGACTTCCTGTCCGCCAAGCCTCCACTGACCTTCGCAGCCGACGACGGCTCTGCGGTCGCCACCATAACCGTAGACACGACGCACAGGTATCAGGCCATCCTCGGGTTCGGCGGCGCGTTCACCGAGGCAGCCACCTACAATCTCTACAAAATAGGGGCCCAGAAGAGGAGCCAGATTCTCAACGCCTATTTTAGCCCCTTTACCGGCTCCGGCTATACGGTATGCCGCACCAATCTCCAGAGCTGCGATTTCTGCATTGCCAAGTATTCCTACGACAGCATTCCCGGCGACTACAATCTGGACAACTTTTCGATCCAGCACGAAACACAGTGGATGATCCCCACGATCAAGCAGGCCATGGCGCTTCCGGGGGCCGACATCAGGATATTCGCCTCCCCCTGGTCGCCGTCGGCCTGGATGAAATCGAACAACAACATGCTCGACGGCGGAACGCTGCTTGCGGCCTGCGCGAACACCTGGGCATTGTTTTTTGTCAAGTATGTTCAGGCCATGGGCGCCGCCGGCATTCCCGTATGGGGCGTTACCATACAAAACGAGCCCGAAGCCACCCAAACGTGGGAATCGTGCATCTACACCGCGGCCTCGGAACGGGATTTTCTTAAAAACAATCTCGGGCCGGCGCTGGCCCAGAACAGGGTCAACGTGAAGGTGATGATTTTCGACCACAATAAGGACCATGTCGCAACGTGGGCCAGCACCATTCTCGGCGACACCGCGGCGGCAAAGTATGCATGGGGCACGGGGTTTCATTGGTATTCCGGCGACCAGTTCGACAACGTCGCGACCACGCACGACAACTTTCCGTCCAAACACCTGCTGGCAACCGAAGAGGCAGAGGGCCTGCCCATGGGCAACTGGTCGACCGGCCAGAACTATGCGCACGACATCATCGGCGATTTGAACAACTGGACGGAAGGATGGGTCGAATGGAACCTGGTGCTGGACCAGAACGGCCTGCCGCGCCACGACCCGAACACGGGCTGCGCTTCGTCGGTGTATATCGATTTCAACAACGATTCGGTGCACTATTGCCCTTCATATTATTACCTCGCGCATTTCAGCAGATACCTGCGGCCGGGCGCGATCAGGCTGAACTGTATAAGTACCAATCCGTATCTCGAAGCGACCGCGTTTTTGAACACCAACGGAAGGATCGTGGTCGTTGCCTACAACAACACTGCGGCGGCCATTTCGTTCAAGATCAAACAGGGCTCGCAGATTGTCAAGCCAACGATACCGGCGCATGCTATTATGGATTTTATTTACTAATATAGAATTTAGATGTTTTAAGTGGGGGAAGTTTCCCCCTCGCTCCGGCCCGGCCGCGCCAATTTACAAATCAGCAATCCTGACATGCGCGTCTGGTCCTCCGCTACCCCCTCCTGGGTGACCCCCATGAAAAGCTGGCTGCAAGAATATGCACTGCTTGCGGGGCACCCACGGAAAGTTGTTGGATAAGAAAGACATCTGCATCCCACGCAAAATTCGGAGAGCATGCGAGGATGCTGCTCCCCTCTCCCATAGGAGAGGGGCCGGGGGTGAGGTCAAATGGAAAAGCGAAAGAGGATTTCATCATCAAATACCTTATCATCGTTCAGATTTCTTTTGCCGGAAAACATCTGTGAAGAATAGCATCGCTATCATTTTCCTTGCCGGCGCTTTGTCCTTCGCCTTTCCCCAATCCGTCAACCTCACGGGCACAGTAAGGGATTCGGCCTCACTGAGGGGGATCGCAGGCGCGGTGGTGGCCCTGAAAGGGCTGCCTTTGTCAACAACGACCGATTCATCGGGCGGATACGCGCTTAAGGGCTCGGGCGTGGGACCTTTTGTTCACGGCGGAGTTTCACCTGCAGAGCGGCCGGTAGCCAAACGAGGAAGCGTATTTTTCGGGATTTCCGTTGCCGGCCAGCCGGTGCGCATTGACGTCTGCGATCTTCTAGGCCGGACCATCGCCCCCGCCGTCGAACGGAAACTGGAATGCGGCAACTATCGGTTCAATCCATTCGGGAAAAGGACTTCGGCTGGACTCTTATGTTTTGTGAAACTCAGGATCGGCAGCGCCGATTTTGTTTTCAAGATGCTTGATGGCAATACCGACCATGGGTACGGGTTATCAAGAATTGCTGGTAACGGTTTGTCCGGCGCCTTATCGAAATCTGCAGCCCTTGCAATCGACACCATTATTGTAACGGCAACCGGTTACACCGTCGCGCGCAAGCCGATTTCTTCGTATGTGGGTGCAAACGACTTTCTGCTCGCCTCCTCCTCCGGAAATGCCGGAATCATCTCATTTGACAATGGCTCCTACCAGAGCTGCATCGTACCGCTGGTAATCACCGTGGTCGACTCGAGCCTCGCGGGGCAGTTCGCTTATGTAAAGGTTAGAAGCGGCACTGACGCGGCGGGAATAACCGTGGGGCTGGCGAAGGTGACGGGAGCCGCCGGCACCTTTTCCGACAGCGTGTGGTTTTCCATAACGCATTCCGATTCCGCGAAACGGCTCTTAAGGGTCGGGGACGGCGATGTCGTGTCGGCCTGCTACACGGAATCATCCCCGGCGCGGGTCGATTCCGTTTCAACGACGTGGACCGGTGTTGCGGGCATCGTGCAGCCGGGCGGATCGCCGATTCTTGGTGTTGTGAGGCCGCTCTCGATCCATGTCTGGGATTCCGACGTCACTGATTCAACCGTTCTTGTGCGCGTTGCCAGCGTGAGGGACAAGACAGGGTTCCAGGTCGCTTTACATGCCGTCGAAGGGTCTGCCGGAGACTTTATGGGGCACATCTGGTTTTCCCTCAAGGCCTCGGTGCACGACAGCGTGCTTGCCGTGACGGGCTCGGCAGCCGACACGATCACGATTGTCTATCACGACATGACCCCGGCCCAGGACATAGCGCCCCCGGCCTGCATCTGGCTGCCGGTGCTCGCCACGATGTTCCTCGATTCGGCCGCATACCACGGGACCGGCAGCGCGATGACGATCAACATGAGCGACGACGATATTGCCGACAGCACGGCAGTGGTCGGTATCGCAAGCCGGAAAGACCCTGTCGGCATCAAGGACACCTTACGGGTGACGGGCGGGACGATCAGAAATTTCATCGCCACGGTCGGATTTACAACAGGGACTTCACGGCCGGGGTTCATATCCGTGCAGGACGGGGATTCGGTGGTCGTTTCCTATCAGGACGATTCGCCGGTCCAGACAGTAACCCAGTCGGCATCATGGAATTCAAAGTAGTTGCAATCGCAGTCAAGGATTTGCTGATGAGATTGATTGTTGATTGACAATGAGAAATGTCGCTCGGTTAGTGCAGCAGCGAACAGAGCAAATGTGCAAATACCCTTCTGCCAAGCGTTAGGCAGGACTGGAGGCCGCGCTGGAGCGCGGTGCCGCCTGACCACGGCCCACAGGGCCTTTGTGGCAGGCGGCCCGAGGCCAAAGGCCGAGACCGGAAGGAGGGCCGACCCGACCCCGAATCTTGACGAGGGGGAGGGGAACGCCCAATTCTTATTGTTGATATATGTGAAGTACTAATGAGCCTAACCATCATCCGGAGGTACAAAATGCCCCCCCAACGTATCTCGTCATTAGTCGCTTTTGTCCTCGCATTTGTCACTCTCGGCATTGCCGAGACCTATTCGCCAGAACCGAGCAATCGCGTGACGATCAACCTCGGAGAGACTCCCTGGAAATTCACCAAGGGCGACCCGCTCAACGCACAGACCACGGCCCTCAACGACGCCGGGTGGAAAGATGTCGGAATCCCGCACTGCTGGAACGACACTGACACCTTCATCAACCAGGGGAGCGGCGGCGGCGACGGCTCCATGCTCGGCGGTATCTGCTGGTACCGGAAGCATTTCACGCTTGACAACCAATACGCGGGCAGGAAGATATTCATCGAGGTGGAGGGCGCGCACGTGGGCGCAGCGGCATATATCAACGGAACGTTCATACCCGGCAACAGCGCGCTCAACCCCACCGCCACGCACGTGGTCGGTTTCATCGGCTTTGTCGTCGACGTCACGCCCAGCGTGCAGTTCGGCGGGGCCGACAATGTTTTTGCGGTGCGCGTGGGCAAGAGCGGCGGATTCTATACCGACCCTGGTTTCTCCGAAGTGTTCAGGTTCGGCCAGGAGGACGGCGGGCTGTTTCGGCCCGTGTGGATGCACATCACCGACAAGGTGCACATTCCCCAGAACGTCTACTCGGTGCTCAACCAGTGGGGAACCTATGTGGTGACGAAGACCGTAGCAAGCGACGGTTCCTCTGCAACGGTCGAGATACAGACGAACGTATTCAACGAAAGCGCCGCGGCCCAGAATGTGTCGCTCACCACGAAGGTGGTTGACATCCGCAACGGCAACAACGTGGTGCTTAGCCTCGCGTCCACGCAGTCCATTGCGGCGGGCCAGAGCTACGTGTTCGACCAGACGGGCGACGTTGCCAATCCCACCCTGTGGTATCCGAACAACAGCACGTACGGTACGCCGTATTTGTACAAAGTGTACCACATCGTGAAGGTGGGGACAACGACGCTCGACGTGTTCGAGGACCCGCTGGGAATCCGGGTGCTCACGTGGGACAACAACTTCCCCTATGTCAATGGACATAAGCACCTGCTGTTCGGCGGCGCCTCCCGGTACGATTATCCCGCGCTGGGCTCGGCCGTCCCCAACGAGCAGGAGTTCAGGGACGCGAAGCTGATGGCGCAGTGCGGCGGCAGCCTGTGGAGGCCGGGGCATTCCTCGTGCAGTAAGGGGTTCGTGAACGCGTGCGACAATTACGGAATCATGCTGGTACAGCCCAGCGGCGACGGCGAAAACGCATTCTCCAGCACACTTTTGACGGACGCAAAATACATTCTCAAGTCCGAGCTCCACCGGGACATGATTATCCGCGACAGGAACAATCCATCCATTCTGGCGTGGGAGGCGGACAACGGCGTCACGGCGACGCCGGTCGCCCAGGGGCTCAAGGCCATTTCGGTGGTGTGGGACCCGATCAACACGCGCGCGCAGGCCGACCGGACGCCCAATCCCGCCAACGGCGACATCCTCTCCTGCACGCTTTCCGGGTGCGAAATAGGAGTCAAGAACCAGTACCCCAACAACCCCGCCTGGTGCGCGGAGGCCTGGAACAGGAGCTCGGCGCGGTTCGCCTACGATTTCGAAATCGCGTTCGCGGCGCAGTATTTCCAGAACTGGAGGGCGAGCGTTGCCGCCAATTGCTTTGGCGTCTGTCAATGGTACCTGGCCGACACTCCCGGCGAGCAGGCCGACTACCTCGAAGGCGTGACTGCCGCGAACGTCCGGTCGACCGGGACCTCCATGATGGACTTCAACCGGTTTCCCAAAATGCTGTACAAAATCTACCAGGCGGCTTGGACGCCGTACTCGATACGGCCGGTGGTGTCGCTTGCGCACCACTGGAACCGGTCTGGAACCGTGAGGGTCAACGCATTCAGCAACTGTCCGAGCGTCCGGCTCTCCCTCAATGGCACCGTGATAAGCACCAAGACGCCGAACCCCGCCACAGGCAGCGGCAACAACAGCGACCTCACCCAGACCACCACCCAGCTTCCTTTCCAGTGCTACTGGGACGTGACCTGGGCGGCGGGCACGCTTCTGGCAGAGGGCCTCGACGCGGGCGGCAACGCGGTGTGTTCCGACACGAAAACAACCGCGGGAAATCCCGATCACATCGTCCTCGCGGTCGATTCCGCCATTGTAAAGCAGACCGGCGAGGTGTTCCAAATAAAGGCGAACGGCAGCGACGCCGCATTCATCGTCGCGAAAGTGGTTGACGCGCAGGGCAACCTGTGCCCCACGGACAGCCATACCATTACGTGGAGCGTTTCGGGGCCGGGTAATTACCGCGGCGGGGCCAACGCGTACGTCACTGCGACCCAGCCGCGTGGATACCATTCGCCGCTTGATCCGCAGCTCAATGCCGAGGGAGGGTTGTCGAAGGTGGCGGTACGGTCCACGTTCACGCCGGGCGTGGTGACCGTGACGGCCGCTTCGCAGGGGCTCAGCTCGGGAACGGCGACGTTCACCACGGTCGCGCCGGGGACAACGGCGGTCTACCGGCCGGCGGCGTTTTCAAACAAAGGCCTGTCATCACCCATTGTCAAGATAGAGACCGCGGGCGGAACCATACGCTATTTCGTGAGCAGCCGCTCCTTTGTCAGCATTGAGATTCTTGATGCAAGCGGCAGGATGATTAAGATGGTTTCCGGATCAAAGCAGGAAATGGGCTGGCATGTTCTGCCTCTGGGTGATGCATCAGGAATCGGCCACAAGGCTACAGGTATATATATGGTGCGATGCATTGCTGATGGAGTTGCGTATGTGAAGAGGCTGGCGATAATTAGGTAGAAAATAAAGAGTATTTGTAGGGGGAAGTTTCCCCCTCGCTCCGGCCCGGTGTGCGATCTGGTGAAGTCATGAATTGACAAACGCACACTGGGCCTCCGCTTCCCCCTCGTGGGTAGCCCCCAAGTGAGGTGAGTTGCAAGAAAGAAGCTTCGGCTGCGGGGGCACCGAGAAGAAGCGTTGAATAGTTGAAAAGTTGAAACGTTGAAGAGTTGAAGAATGAAAACCAAGAAAAGCAACGTTGGCAAATCTATTGCGGATACCAACAGGCGCGAGAAAGGGTTGTTGACAGAATGGCACTCCTCTGCCGCTGCGTTAGGTGGACCGGAGGGTGCGCAAGAGCGCATTGCCGGCCGACCCGGCCGCAAGGCATAGGGCGGTCCGGCAACGAGGCGAACAGCCGAGCCCGAAGGGAGACCGACCCCGCGAAGCGGGGGAACGCCCATCTCAATATTATTGTTTTCTTCTTAGATGCCTATTAATAAAATACGCCAGCCCGCCCAATAAACCGGCAATCACCACGATATCGACAATGTGGCTGTACTTCATCACGATTTCCCAGTTCTGTCTGAGATAGAGCCCGGTGCACGTGAGGAATGCATTCCAGAGGCCTGCGCCGATTACGGTGTATACCAGGAACGTGAAAAGGCCCATTCTTCCCGTGCCGGCGGGGATGGAGATGAGGTGGCGCACAACGGGGATGAAACGGCAGATGAGGATCGTGATGGGGCCGCGTTTGCGGAAAAACGATTCTGTGACTTCCAGATCGTGCCGGTTGAGCAGAACGTATTTGCCCCATTTGTTGACAAAAGGCATGCCGCCGTATCTGCCGACCGCGTAGGAGATGAGCGACCCGGCAATGCTGCCGAGCGTCGACGCTGCGATCACGCCGGCCATGGTGAGCCGGTGCGCAGCCACCAGGAACCCCGCGAACGGCATGACCGCCTCGCTCGGCACGGGCAAAACCATGCTTTCCATGGTCATGAGCGCGAACACGCCGGGATACCCGGCCGCGTCGATGAGGCGGGTGGCGTGGTCGGCGATGAGGGCAGTTAAGCTCATAAGTGTTTAATAGTGCTCATTGTTGGAAGTTGAAAGTTTAAGGTTGAAAGTTGAAAACATTGGAAAATGATCTCAAAAAAACGTCAACCAATTCTTTTTTCACTATTATTGCTTTCAACTCTAAACTCTAAACTCTCAACTCTCAACTTTAAACTTGTCTTCTCTGACTCTCTGTGATGGTCCACTTAACCACAAACAGCTGAGCGCTTGTCCTTATCCGTCCATCCCTTTTCCCCGATAAGCGGAACGAACACCACGCTGCCCGCCGTTGTCTTTACAACGCCGGTTTCGCGTTTGTCGTACACCTCGAGGTCCTGGACGTTCCTGTCGCCGGTCGGGATTATCATCCTGCCGCCCACAGCAAGCTGGTCCGAAAGCTCCTGCGGAATCGCCGGTGCGCCCGCGGTGACGATGATGCGGTCGAACGGCGCGTGCTGGACCCACCCGCGCGTGCCGTCGCCCACCTTGAAAACGATGTTTTCGAATCCCATGTCGCGGAGACGCTTGAGAGCCTTGGCTCCGAGTTCCCGGTTGCGTTCTATTGTGTAAACGCGACGGGAAAACTGCGCCAGGACCGCAGTCTGGAACCCGGAGCCGGTGCCTATTTCGAGTATTTTCTGGTCCCGTCCGAGCCGGAGAAGCTGGGTCATGAGGGCGACCACGTAGGGCTGGGAGATGGTCTGTCCCTCGCCGATGGGCAGGGCGTTGTCGTCGTACGCCTGCGCGTAAAGCATGTTGTCGACAAAGAGGTGCCGCGGCACCTTGCGGAACGCGTCCAGCACGGTTTCGTCGGTGATTCCCTTTTCGCGCAGCTTCTTGACGAGACGTTCCGCGGCGATTTCAGGCTTGAGCGTGTACATGGTCACAATGCGGTGCGGCGCAATTCTGCAAAGGTGGAAACAACGGCCCTTAGCCACCGCAGGGTGTCTGCGACATGGGAAATGTGGCTGGAGGAAAAGAAATATAATGTCTGCACCTTCACGAAATTGACCGGAAATCCGAGGTGCAGCGCGCGCATGATGATCTCCGATTCCATTTCGAACCGGGAGAACCTGCACGGCGCAGCCGATACAAGCCGCGCCGAATAGGCCCGGTACCCGCATTGACTGTCGGGAATTTTCCTGTGTGTGAGCAGGGAAAGGATTGCCGACGTGAGCGCGTTGGAGCAGATGCGTGCTGCCGGCATTTTCGACAGGCGCATGTCGCGGTGGCCGATAATGATCCCTGCGCCAGGCTTCCTGCGGATTGCGTCCAGAAAGACAGGAAGATCGGCAACCGCATGCTGACCGTCGACATCCATGGTCATTATCCATGATGCGCCTTTTTCCCCAATCAGGTAGTCGAACCCCTTTGCAAGGGCCGCACCCTTGCCCTTGTTGACAAGATTGGAAACATAGAGGACGCCGAGACCGCGGCACACCTCGTCGGAACCGTCGTGGGAACCGTCGTCGGAAATGCAGATGTTGGACGCCGGGACCGCGGAAAGCAGATCGGGCAGAAGGCGGGAAAGCGCGCCTGCCGCCTTGTACGAGGGGACAAGGACGAAAACGTCTTCCGGCCACGTTGACGGCGGCGTCATGGCGTCAGCGCCTCCTGGAGGCGCCGGGTGAACTGCCCGACCCTGTTTTCGCCCTCAGCGAACTGCGACGGGTGCAGCGGTTCCCTGAAGTCGACCGTGATGTGCGTGAACGGTTTTGGGATCACGAAGCGGTCCCACGAACTCAGGCGCCAGGCGCGGCCGGGAACGGCGAGGACCGGGAAGACTGGCGCGTTTGTCAAGAGCGCGATCATGGCCGCGCCCTGTTTCACCTGCTGACGGGGACCGCGCGGGCCGTCGGGGATGATCACCACGTTTCTGCCGGCAGCCAGCGCGCGCATGCATTGCCGCACCACCGCCACCTGCCCGCGCGACGACGACCCGCGTATCGTGTCGTGGTTCCAGCGCTGGGCAACAGCAGTCGCGCGGTCGCCGTCCCTGCTTGCCGAGACCACGGCGGTGACGCCCACGCCGCGGAAGATGTAGGCGAGCGGCAGGATGTGCTCGTGCCAGAAACAGTAAATTACGCCCTTGTCTTGGTCTCTAAACGGGTTTATTGTACTGCCGGCGGTAAGAGAGAACCGCCACGTTCTGCCGAGGATCGATCCAATGACCCAGGCGCTTCCGCTGACAAGGTCGAGAGGGATGATGCCGTTCTGGTCGGCTGGATTGGAGGATGCTTGCATAAATCAAGAATGAAATATAAATCATGTCCCTTGAGTTTTTTGCCGTGATGTCTTAATTTATACCATAGGGTTTGCGCCGCGTGCGGCCCGTAAAAAGATGTGGCAATTTACAAAGAACAAGGGCTATAATTAATAGGGGGAAGAGATAAGGACGGGGATGATGTGGAAAGTACTGCCATTGGCTGCCGGAGCGATATGCATTTGCGCACTGTGCGGATGCGACAAGACCTATGTGTTCGAGAAACGGATTCCCATTGCCGCGATGCCCGACAAGGTGTTTTCGGTGGTGTCCGATTTTGCTTCCTATCCCGCGCTGTATCCTGATCTCTACAAGCAGGTGAACATCACGTCCAAGGTAAGGGAGGGCAAGGGTGTCCTGTTTGAGAGCGTGTGCGAATTCAAAGGGTTCACCACCCGGAACACCTGGGAAGTGGTTGAGTTCGAGAAGAACAAGCTGATCCGCATGGAGAGCCCTTCCGCGGGCACGATCATCATCCTCTTCAACCAAATAGACTATAACACCACGGAAGAAACCATGATCGTGGTGACCCGCCTTCCCGACAACTACAAGAATGAGATTTTCGCTCTTTACGAAAAGGAAATGGCCGCGGTGAAGGAGAAAAGCGAGCGGTAGAGGCGGAGTACTGTTCCCCGCGGTCCCGTTCCCGTTCTACAACTGCTTTCCGCTACGATCCGCACAGAATCTTCATTGCATCCCGCACGCTCATCACCTGCAGGTGCTGCTGCGCAAGGTACGAAAGAAAACCCCGAAACGCGGACTCCCTTACGTAATAGGTGGATACCGGCGGCGCCGAATCGGGCAGTATGATGTGAAAGCCGATCACCACGAGCGGCGCACCGAGCATTATGGCGTCCTCGACGCGGACGATGATGTCGTCGGTGGTAAAGCCCCCTTCCACTGCAAAATACCCGAGTTCCTGCCGGTTGATGCCGTCGAGATAATAGTAGTCGTGCGAGGTCCGTATGTTTTCAAAGTACTTGGCGACCACCGCCTTCACGGTGTCGTTGTACATGCCCGACGCGTAGGCGTAGCTCTGGTGGCAAAGTCCGTTCTGCACGAGAAAATCGTATGACGCCTTGACAAGCGCATTCATCGTGTCGGGCGGCAGTGACGAGAGGTTGTCGTGCGTGGCGCCGTGACCGCCGCTTTCCCATCCGCCTTGTTCCATTTCCTTTTCCTCGTCGAGGGTGACGTTACGGGACTGGCCGATAAAACTGACCGGAAAGAAATGGGTGGCGGTCCAGGCGGTGTCGGTTGCGCGCATGAGCCGGTAACCGGTGGTGTAAATCGAGGAATCGGCGTCGTCGAACGTCACGGCCACGATGGGCGCGGCGGTGCTGCTTTCCATGGGGAGAAAGGAATTACTGCATGTCAAAATACACAGCAGCATTGCTGCAAACGCGGTCGCCACGGCGATGCGTTTGCATGTGCGAATCGTGCGAATGAGCCGGAAGATCATGACCCGCTCCGTTAGTACTCGAACCAGAGAACGCCGGTAATCCGGTGCACCGCCGCCGCGCCGACAATCGAGGATTCCCATCCGACGCGCAGGAGCGTCTGGCGCGCAAAGGGCACCACAGCGATGCCCGCCTGCGGAACATGCATTCCTGCTGATCCGTTGAGTTGATATTCGTATCCCGCGTACATGCCGAGCCAGGGTATCACCATGTATTGGGCGTCGATGCCGCACTGCGCCGACTCGAAAAGGTACTCGAGCTGCGTGGACGGCGAACTCACGAACAGGTATCCCTTTTCGAGGTTTTCGTAGAATACCATGGCGCTCAGGGTGAGCGGAGCCGCCGGAACGCAGCGCGCTTCGAGGAAACCCTCCACAAGCCGCCCGGGCTTTATGGTGGGGTTGCCGTACCCCTGATATGCCGTGTACTGTACCGCGGCATGCAGATCGAAGCGACCCAGCGACAGCGTAAAATCGTCGCCCGCCGTGAGGCTGTTGTCCCCATTGTCAAGATTCGCCGTCTGCACCCCGACCAGCACGCGCTCGCACACCGCGGCATTATCCACGGCCGTCCACATGACATGGGCGGCGCCGTTTTCGCGGGTGTTAAGCGTGGCGGCGCCCGAGAGACGCATCGCGCCCAGGCCGGCGTCGAGCCCGAACCCGAACCCGTAGGAATCCCACACGACCGACGTGCGCGTAAACTGGTTGAACACGGAAAAGGGCTTGTACAGGAGGGCACGGCCCACGTGGGTGGAAAGCATGCCGGCCTTTGCAGTGAAATCCGCGTGGCGGTATCCGAGCGAAGCCTCCTCGATGAACGGCGTCTGGAAGGACGGCGTTCCTCTCACGTACAAACGGCAGAAAACCGCGTCGGTAAACCAATGCGCCATCCACGCGTCAAGCATGCCCGACTCCAGGCCTTTTATGCCGGCCGGGGCCTGGTCTGATACCTGCGCGCCGCCCCACACCTGCGCATGAATGGAATCGGGGAGGGAAGTGTTGTTTCCTGCGAAGCATGTGGCAACAAGGATAAGCAGTAAGAGCAGATGTTTCACAAGGATTCTATCCGGGAAACGAGAAGAAGCATTGTCTGACGAATTCACTGGCTCGCGACGGCCGGTTGTATCATGCGTAAATATACGCCATCGTGGCGATTGTGTCAAACGGGCGGAGGAAAAGGTTTAATCCGTGACGACCGGATGTTTTCGAGAGAGCGCTCCCATCATCGTGCAAAATTCGTGGCGCAGGATCGCATCCGCAGCGTATCTTTTCTGATCCGCGGAAGCCGGGTCTAGCGGCCTGCGGCAGGATGCGTCACACACTTTTCAACGGAGGAATCACTGTGGACAAATTCGACAATGTATCGGTTGTCAAGAAGGCGAACGTCTATTTTGACGGCAAGGTGACCAGCAGAACAGTGCTGTTTGCAAATGGGGAAAGGAAAACCCTGGGCATCATGGCGCCGGGCGAGTACGAATTCGGCACCGCCGACAGGGAAGTCATGGAAATCATGGCCGGCAGCCTGCAGGTGCAGCTGTCCGGAAGTTCTGAATGGAAAACCATCAACGCAGGAAACACGTTCGACGTACCCGCGAATTCGAAATTCAAGCTCGAGGTGGCGCAACTGACGGATTATTGCTGTTCCTATGTAAAGTAGTATAATAATACTAACAAATTGGGCGTTCCCCCTTGTAGAGGTACGGCATGCCGCGCTTCTACAAGGGGTCGGTCTCCCTGCGGGCTCGGCTGTTCGCCTCGTTGCCGGTCCGCCCTATGCCTGGCGGCCGGGTCGGCCGGCAATTCGCTTTCACTCACCCTCCGGTCCACCTAACGCACGCGCATATGACAAGTGCTTGTTCTCATATTTACAAATGATTTACATAGGAAAATTTTTGGCGGCTATTTCACCCTAATGGGCTTATTGCCGCGAAGCGGCATACCACTGAGGTTGCGTTGCGAAGGGGCGACGCCGCGCGAGCGCAAGTCGAGCGCACCAGGCGCGCCCCTTTGCTGGAGGGGGTAGCGGAGGACACCGCAGTCCCGCGGGACGAGGAGGCCGCAGCGAGGGGGAAACGCGAAGCGGTGCCCCCACCAAGGGAATCTAATATTGATTATGATACTTGCTTGAAAAAATGCCTTATTAACAGGCGATTGTTATATTAATAAATCCCGGTTTGCGAACCCTGGCGTATACCCCCATTCCAATGCAAAGGAGCCTCGGATGAAAGCAAAGGTCCTTCAACTACTTGGTGTATCGTTGGTGACGGCGGCGCTTGTCCTCATGTCATGCGCGCCGTATGCCCAGCTCAAGCCGAAACCCGAGCTCTCCGGCGTCGAGCAGGGATACATAGAGCTCAAGAACGACAAAAAGGACTTTGAGCTCAAGAAACAGAAGAAATACGTGATAGCATTCCCGGCGCCCACCGAGGACAATTTCTATGTCGTGCTCAATGTCCCGTCGAAAAAGAAAATGGCCAGTTTCTTCTCCAACAGCTACGCCCAGAACAAGACGCCCGGCGAAAAAATCAAGGACGAGACGCTGTGGCCGGATTCCATCAGCGTGTATGCGATCAACACAAGGTCGCAGGCGTTCTACTGGTTCATAGAAGTCGGCGGAGAGGACTTCGTCCTGCACATGAAATACCGCTATGCACCGCAGTGGCGGTTCAAGTTCGAGACCAAGGCTTCCGAATACAATTCGACGCTCGCAAAAAACATTGTCGACAGGAATGCGTACAAGGGCATCGGCTCGACCACGCAGCTTGACGGTTTCAACTTCGCCGCCGCGGCGGACACCGTGAAGCGCCACGAAGCGGCGCTTGAGGCGGTGTACAAGGAACTGCTCGCCATCGAAAGCATTTTCCCGGCGCGCATCGTGAACTCCGCTGACCCGGCGTATCAAAACTACCGGAAGCTTCGCGCCAACCTCGAGGACGAGATGAACTTCCAGAAGGCGTACCTTGCCGCGCTTGATTTCTTTGCAAAGGAAAAGGCGTCTCGCCAGAACCCGGCCGAGTTCATGTCGCATCTCGACGATTTCATTTCGTACTTTGCAAACAAGAGCATTCTTGCGCCTTATGTGGTGAACGAAAGCCAGCGCGTGCTCAAGAGCAGGTTCGAAGAGGTGATGCCGTTCCTTGCCATGCGCATGTCGGGCAAGGAAGACGTGACCCCGTTCGACAGCGCTCTGTACTTTACGCCCTCCCTTGGACGCATGGTCACCCTGCACGAAAAGGCCGACATCGCGGTGCCCCAGGACCTTGCGCAGATGACCAAGTTCGTTGCCGATTTCAACGCGAGGGCCAAAACGCTCCTTGCCCTCAAGGACACCATGGACCGCATCGCCAAATACGTCAAGGACGGGCCGCAGATGCCCTCCGACGAGTTCTTCAAGGGCGTGGTGGCGCGTCTCACCGCGGTGCAGAACGCGATTCCCGCAAAAATGGACGACCAGTACGGCAAGTTCGCGGGATACAAATGTGCCTTGGCATTCAACGCGGAGATTGCGAAACTCGGCTCGGAGGTCGCTCTTCACCTCGGCGAATGCCACCAGGCCGAAATCCTTGTCCAGCAGGTGAACATGTTCAAGGCCCAGGGCGACTTCCGGTCAATGGTCGGCCTGCTCGCGCAGGCAAAGCAGCTCGGATTCCTGCTCGACAAGTACCGCGATCTCGACAGGCTGGCCATCGAGCAGCAGATGAAGTCCATCAAGTCGTCGCTGTCCGCCAATGCCTGGGGCCAGGCCGAGAGCGGACTTCGGACGCTGCATACCGACAATACGTTTCTTAATCCGCAGGCGATACTTCCGTTCAAGCAGGCGGCGGTGCGCGACTTGGAAGATTCGCTGTACTCGGGCGTGGAGCGGCTGACCCGCGCGAAAGTGAACAAGTTCTGCGAGGACAAGGTCGGCGTTTTGGAAAACGTGGATTCACTCTACTCGGATTCCGTGTTCCTGCCCGCGTACAACATAACGTTCTCGTCCGGATCGCAGAACCGCCTGATCCAGAAAAAAGACGCGCTTGTTGCGGACCTTGCCAAGCTCAAGGACTACGACTTCCCGGCAAAGGCAATCAAGCTCTGCTACGAGCAGTTCATCAAGGACCCGGAAAACGACGGCGTGCTCAAGGCGCGCGCCGTGGTGACGCACGGCAACCATTACAAGGGCGACGACAAGGACCTCAAGATCCGTGTCGCGGAATGCAACCCGCAGTCGGCCAAGAGGATCTCCAAGCCGAAGGAATACCGCCGCGTGTTCGCGCTTCCCATCACCGACAACCGCAAGGGAAAGAACAAGTACTATATCCGGCTCAACGTGGACATTCCGACCGATGCGAATTTCCCGGTGTACGACGTGAACATCAAGCTTCCCAAGGAGATTTCACAGAACGCGGGCGCGAGCCAGTGGTACGACGAGATTTTGCTTAACAAGAAGCAGCTCAAGAACGAGGGACGGTTCTCCATCACGGCACCGAGCGCGTCGAACGACTACGAATGCCAGATCACGCCGGTGCAGATGAACAAGGACCAGAACAACATTCTGGAAGTCAACTTCACCTATCACGCGTTCAAACCGTTCACGGTGAGCGTGATGGTGCAGAAGCCGATTATCAAGAAGAATTGACAAAGGACGCGAATAAAGGATGTTGAAAGTTGGAGGTTGAAAGTTGAAAGTATGTCAATTTTTGTGTTTTTCTCTGTGTCCCCTATGCCTCTGTGGTGATTCTTTTTGCTTTGCGATCTTTGCGGTGAATCTTTTCATGATGGAAAACAGAAAGGGTGCTCCATGAAAAAAGCGCTTATCATCATCCTCGCAGTCCTTGTCGCCGCGGCAGGCGTTGCCGTGTACTGGTTCGTGTTCCGCAAGAACCTTGCCGACAGCATCGTGATTCCGTACATCGCGCACCAGAAGCCGCGCATCGACCCGCACGTGCCGAGCCCGATCCCCATCGCCGACAAGCTTGACGAAGTGGTGTTCGACGGCCTGTTCAACGTGTCGGCCAACCCGAGCGGCATCACCTACGAGGACGGCCTGGGCGAGTACATGGGCATCGACAAGGCCGGCGTGGTGACCGTGCGGCTCAAGCAGGGGAAGAAATGGCATTCAAGCTGGAACGTGACCATGGATAAGAACAAGGCCACCATCGCCCCGAAGCAGGACGTGGTGTTCTCGGCGCAGGACCTCTCGTTCACGCTCCGCCGCATCCAGAAGCTCGGCAGCCTGTCGCCGGATTACATCCTGGTGTCGCAGGCGATCCCGGATTTCGCGTTTTCCGGACCGGACAACAATAACGAAATAAAGTTCCAGTTCAAGGGCGACCGCATGTGGAGCGAGGACGACATCAAGGAGGTGCTCTCGTTCAAGATATTGCCCGCGAATTCGGAGATGGATGCGCCCGCGTATAACATCGGCACGGGCCCGTACCTACTCACGGGCGAATACGAGGACGTGATCTACTTCCACAAGATGCCCGACGGCATTGCGCACATCGCCAACTTCATCCTCAAGCCGTTCATCGACAACAGCACCTACACCACCGAACTCCGCAACCGCAACATCAACACGCTGCTCTCCACCCCGTTCGGCGCCATGTCGCCCATACTGGGCGACAGCATGCAGTATTTCCACAAGTCGAGCATCGCCACGTGCTTCTTCGCGATCCTTTACAACGTGGAAAAGCTCAACCACGACCAGCGGTTCGCGCTGCGCAAGCTGATCAACAACGAGATGGTGATGAACCGGTTTTTCAAGACGGGCTCGCAGCAGCAGCGCCACATCGCCAATTACAAGGGCGAGGGCGACAATTACGACGAGTATATCAACAACAGCGTGTTTCCCACCACGTCCTACTATGTGGAAGAGAAGGTGGTGGCGCCGCTTGTCAACAAGGAAGGCCCCGATGTGTCGTTGCTGCCCGACACGGTGCGCATCCAGACGTGCCTCAACTACGATTTCCGCGAAGAGCTTTCCGACCTCGTGGAAATTCTCAACGATCCCGGCATGTTTCACGGCAAGCTGAAAGTGAGCGCGGTGGGCAACGACGAAATCCGTCGCGGCAACTACGACGCGGTGCTGGTCCCGATATCCGGGTACCGGAGCAATTTCCTGTTCGACCTGTACCCGATCTTCCTGCGCGAGCCCGACTTCGAATCGTACCGGATCAACCTCCAGACGCTCGTCGACAGCAAGGGCAAGGAGATTGCCGATCCGAAATGTTTCACCGCTTCCAAGAACTTCTTCCACCTCGACCTGAGCGCGCAGTCGCCCGAACAGGCCGACGCGAAGACGCTGCTCGACGACATTTACAGCTTCATGTCCACGCACGAGATCGGCGACAAACAGGAATATTCGCGGAGGATAGACGCGCTCGACCAGAAGATGGCGCTCGGCTCGTGGCTGTTCTCGCTGCCGTCGCTGGCCTACTTCTCCACGCAGTTCGACGCAAGCACGATCGACCTCTATGGAAGAGCGTCGCAGTTGTCAACGGTGAAGAAGTGGGAAGAAAAGAAGAAGAAGTAGAATAAATTGGTGGGGGCACCGCTACGCGGTGCCCCCTGGCCCCAAGCCTCCTCGGCGCGAAGCGCGCCTGCGGGGTCTCGGGGCACACCCCTTCCTGCGAAGGTGCGCGCCCAAGGCGCTCGACTACGCTCGCGCGTCGTCGCACCTTCGCAACGCAACCTCAGAGGAATGCCGCTTCGCGGCGATAAAATCAAGAATAATCCAATGTGCGGATTGACAAGTGCTGCTTATGGAATCAAAAATAACATTGTCATTGCGAACGAAGTGAAGCAATGTTCCATTAAAGACCTATCATCACTCAAGCGCTTTCTTGAGTGCGGAAACCAATTCTCCTCTCGCAACCAGCTTTTCTTCCCCGGTCTTCATATTCCGCATCCGCACATTCCCTGTCTTTTCTTCTTCGCCGCCGATAAATACCGCAAGTAAAGAACGCGCCGCGTTGGCCTGTTCCATCTGCTTGCCCGCGCCGGTTTTTTTAAGGCTGAATTCGCAGGAAATCCCGGCGTTGCGTAGGACCGTGGCGGTCCGGATCGCGTTGGCAGGATGGCTTTCGTCGAAAGAAATGAGAAAGACATTTGAGCGCCGGTTCTGAACGGTAAATTGCTTTTCGAGAAGCATTTCGCCGAGCACCACGTCCCCCGCGGCGAACCCGGTGGCGGGCGTGTCGGGCCCGCCGTAGAGTTTTACGAGCTTGTCGTAGCGGCCGCCGCCGGCAATGGCGCGGAGCGAGCGTTTCGCGTCGAACAATTCGAACACAATGCCCGTGTAATAGGCGAGCCCGCGCACGATGCCGATATCAAACGAAACATAATCGGACATACCATAACCGGCCATGTGGGTAAACAGTTCTTCGAGCTGGGTTGCGGCCGGAATCGGGCCGCCGAGCCTGGCAAGGTCGGCAAGGGATGTCGCCGAGAGTGCCTCGCTCACCGCGGCGGGGCTTACTTCCGGGGAAACGGCAGCGGCAAGGTCGGCCTCGAACACTTCTTTGGGAACTTTGTGTCGCTTGTCGAGGGCTGCATACAGTGCGGGTAGTTTGACAGACGGAATACCCATGGAAAGGAAAAGCTGTTCCAGCAGGCTTCGGCTCGAAACATGGACCCCGAAGTCGGCATTGGTAAAGCCGAGGTCGCGCATCATGTCAACAGATGCCGCTATGAGTTCCGCGTCTGCCGAGGTCTCAAAAATGCCGAGGATGTCCATGTTGAGCTGGAAAAACTCCCTGAGCCGTCCCTTCTGCATCTTCTCGTAGCGGAAAAGCCTGGGGATCGAATACCAGCGGACAGGCCGCTTGAGGTTGTTGCCCTTTGCCGCCACCATGCGCGCGAGCGAAGGCGTGAGCTCGGGCCGCAGGGCAAGCGAGCGACCGGCCTTGTCCTGGAAAACATAGAGCTGCTTTTCAATTTCGTCGCCCGATTTCTGCGTGTACAAATCGAGGTGCTCGAACATGGGCGCATCGAACTGCTCGAACCCGTACCGTTCGCACGTGGAACGCCAGGAGGAGAAGACGGCCTCGCGCACGGCCATGTCGTCGGGATAGAAATCTCGGGTCCCTTTCGGGCCGGCGGGTATTTGCATAAGTCAACCTCTCCGGGACATCTGTTTAAGACAGCGCCGTTCCCATTCCACCCAGTCGCGGTAATGGGGAAACATGCGTTCCCTGCGCTTGAATTCCGGGCCGTGTATCCTGTTCCTGGCGCCGCCGGTCTGCGGTGGGCAGGCAATGTGCAGCATCTCGTGGTGCATAATGGCATCAACGGCAAAGCGCGGCACGCCGGGACGGTCGTACATTTGCGCAATGGTGATCAGGTTGTAACGGCCGCCGTCGGAACCGGTGCGCACGCTCTGGTACGAGCGCAGCGGGTGCGCGCTCCAGCGCACGTACGACGCCACCGTGCCGTTGAAATAGGTCTTGTTGACGAAATCGAATACCTCCGCCAAATCGTAGGTGTGACCTTTGGCGCGGAACGACGAGGGGTCGGCAAAGGAACGGTTGCGTGTTTCGAGTCCCTGCTCCTTGATATATGAGAAGATCCGCTGTTCGAGCCGTTTGCGCAGGACATTTCGCCGGCGCGACGCCAAGAGCGTCCAATCGATAAGAGCCAGTTTCACTTCCTCGGGCGCGTTCTCAAGATATGCCGGAACATGCAGGCTGAGGCTGCCGGTGTTGCGGTCCGTCTTCGCGTACCATCCGCGCCGCAGGCGTCTTGTAATGATGACCGTTACGTTTTGAATGCCTTTTTGTGACAGGAGTTCATCAAATGAGGGTGTCTTAAACAAATCAAGTTTGAGTTGGACGCATGCTTGGGAAATTTCGCTCATACTCATGGCCGCTTCCCGTTCGAAAGGATTGTCGACAGCACCGGCGGATATTTCCTGGCAATCCAGTTCTGCGTTTCGCGCGCGGTTTCGCGCGCGCCGGAAGGCTTTTCAAGCAAGGCAAGATTGGTTTCGAGCATGTACAGGAAGGGATACCATTCCCGCTGCAGCGGCGACTTCCATTCCCAGATAAGGTGATGAAGCGCCTTGCGGTACTTCGTGATGTTGGCCTTTGTCAATTTATCCGACCGACCGTGTGAGTGCGGCGGTACGAAAAACCGGGACACGGTGTGAAACGCCGGATCAACCTTTGCTTTCCGCGCGGCAATGCGCCAGGCTTTTTCCGGTGAAAAGCTTTTATTGAATGCGGCAAGGACGCCAAGCAGAAGCGAATCCGTATAGGGCATTCCCGTAGGATTGAGCAGAACGCCGTTGACAACATCGAACATGGTGCGAGACCGGCCTGCATAGGCGCCCGCAAACAGTCTAAAGGGGCAATAATCGTTTGCGTACAGATTGTCCCAGACCACGATATTGCCGCCGAACAAGTGTGAAATGACACTGAGTGCTTTTTTGTCAAGTGTCTTTGCTATGACCGACTGACCGGTCCACAACACCTGGAGGTCCCTGGGGATCGAGGCGCTCAGGTCTTTAAGGTAGACGCTGTTCCGTATTCCTTCGGGAGCGAATTGGTCGGTATAGACTGTAGGACAGAACCATATCTGCACGAATGGATAGCGTTTGCGGATATCCGCAAGGAGGAGCGTGACCAATAATCCGTGCGCCTGGCCCAGCGAGGAAAACCGGCCGCGGCTTTTGTGCGGAAGCGTTTGCGGAATATCATCCATAAGCAGCGCGAGGGTCCGGCAACCGCAGTCTGCGAATGCCGACAGTTTTTTCAGGAGCGTGGAGTAATCCGACCGGCTTGTATAATCAAAGGAAAGTCCGGGCGCGATACAGGGAATTACCCGGATGTTTTTTCGCGTGGCGTGCATGTTGAAGGCGCGGAATTCCCTGATCCAGCTTGACGGGTAGGGAGCTCTCCAGGCGGCCCGATGATACGGGTCTTCCTTGGGCGCGTAAACATAGGTATTGAGGGAAAGCTGATCCATGCAATCGCACACGAGCCGCCGCTCGTCCCACGAAAGCATTCTCCCGTAAAAACCTTCTATGTAGCCGGAAAAGCGGTCCATGTGGCTAGAACGCGAACGAGACGCCGAAGCCGACAAGGCCAAGCAGGCCGAGTGTGTATGCAATGACGGAGCCGGCGCCCCAGCCGTTGACGCTGGCGCTTATTTCATTCCATTTGGTTGTTGGTTGGTCGGGATAATGCGAGTACACATAACCAGAATCCAAGTTTTTCTTCGAATTGCTCCATGGAACAAGCATGACTGAACCTGCTGCAACCCCAACCACCCCGACGCACAGGGATGTGTAGCGGAAGACAAGCGTGGCGTGCCCCGGTTTTTCCGTCTTCTTTGGCGCCTTTGCGCTGTTCTCACCAGAAACCGACGCTGAAGGCTTTTCCACGTCGGCAGAGGTACCGGTGTAGGTAAAGGGAATGTTGTCCTGAACGTACTGTATCTTCTCGTTGATGGTGAAATGGAACTGGCCGTTCTGGCGGAAAACGCCGTTCTGCACCGACACGTTGGTGGTCTGCGACTTGACACCGTATACCGAATACCGCAGGTTGAAGTTTTCGAGCAGGGCGCCGGCCGATTCCTTTGCGACAAGGATTCCGTTCCAGTCGAACGGGTTGGGAAGCTGGTCGCTTTTCGGGTTGAAGTCGCCGTCGTTCACCGAGGTGAACACCACCGGCCGCTTTGCCGTGCCCGCCACATGGAGCTGTCCGGCAACGTTGAGGCCCGTAAAACCCTTGAACAGCAGGACACAGCCTTCCTTGATGACAAGCTTCTTTCCCGCGGGCACCACCACGTCCTGGTCCACGATGTAGGGGTTGCCGCTGGAGTCGAGCGCGGCGGCCTTGATGTCGCCCGACAGATGGGTTTCGGCGAACGCCGGGGCGACGCACGCCGCGGCGAGGATTGACAGAAGAACAATTTTTCTCATTGGGTCCTCACACAAAGCATTGCACGTGACAGAACTGAAAGGTTACTTCTTCCTAAAATACATTTTCGTGGGGCAAAACCAAAGGGGGAGATGAGTGTGCGCGTAAAGTACTTGGTTGCAAGAAAAAAATGGGCGCCCCGCTGCTTCGCAGCGGCGGCCCTCCTTCCGGTCTCGGCCTACGGCCTCGGGCTGCCTGCCACAAAGGCCCTGCGGGCCGTGGTCAGGCAGCACCGCGCTCCAGCGCGGCCTCCAGTCCTGCCTGGCGCTTGGCAGCGGGGCATCTCCACAATCACCTCATCCTTGACTAATAAGAGGCTTCTTTGCTGTTTGCTGGGAATCCAACATGGCGCAAGTAATAGTACTTGGCAGAAGACATTTCAGTTGTCGCGCGTTAGGTGGACTGGAGGGTGAGCTGGAGCGAATTGCCGGCCGACCCGGCCGATAGGCATAGGGCGGTCCGGCAACGAGGCGAACAGCCGAGCCCGCAGGGAGACCGACCCGGCCAAAGGCCGGGGAACGCCCACGTTTCTTTTATTATCTTGCAAGGCCCCTTACTTTATGCTTTTCAAATATTGTAGCCGCCAGCTTCTCCACCGCCTCGAAATCCGCTGCCCTCGGCATTCCCTTGCATATGACCGGAGAAAGCACCTCAACCTTGAGATTGGGGAGAGCGGCAACGATCTGCTCCGCGGCCTTTCCCGCCCATCCGTATGAACCGACCACCGAGGCGAACAGCGCCTTGGGGCGCAGGGCATTGGCAAGTGTTGCAGCGTACAGCACGGCAGGGTGCGGCCCCACGTGCACCGTGGGCGTTCCCACTACAATGGTCGCCGCGTCGACAAGCGAAATGGCGAGTTTCCCGAGGTCGGTGTCGGCAAGATCGAACTGGAACACCGCGATTCCCTTTTGCGCAAGCGACCCGACGAGCCGCTCAACCAGCAGCCTGGTGCTGCCGTGCATTGACACGTAGGGAATAACAACCTGGTTCTTGGGATCGTCTGCGATCCAGTCCTTGTAGGCGTCCATGATGAACGCCGGTTTGTCGTACGCGGGTCCGTGGCTCGGCGCGATGATGTCGATGGACAGGCCCTTGAGTTTTTCCAGGTTGCTGCGGATGGTATGGCGAAACGGCATCATGATTTCCGCGTAGTACCGCTTTGCCGCCTCGTACACCCGGCCTTCGTCGTGTGCGTACATGTCGGTGGTTGCGAGATGCGAACCGAAGAAGTCGCAGGTGAAAAGGATTCTCTCCTCGGCAAGATAGGTAACCATGGTCTCGGGCCAATGGACCCACGGCGTATGGACAAAGCGGAGCGTGCGGTTGCCGAGCGAGACCGTCTCGTTGTCGCCGACCGCCGTGATTCTGTTTTCGTCAACATGCAGATGATCCACAATCAGGCCCTTGCCCTTGGGCGAGGCCAGGAGCTTGGCCTTGGGATACTTTGCCAACACGAGGGGAATTGAGCCTGCATGGTCCTGCTCCGCGTGGTGCGCCACCAGATAGTCAAGGTTTTCCACTCCTACAAGCTGGTCCATAAGCGTGTCGGATTTTGCCGGGTCCACGGTGTCGATGAGCGCGGTCTTTTCGCTGCCCTTTACAAGATAGGAATTGTAGCTCGTGCCGTCGGGAAGAGGAATAAGAGAGTCGAAAAGGCGCCTGTCCCAATCAATCGAGCCGCCGAAATACACGTTTTCTCGAATGGTTCTCATTTTCATGATCAATAATCTCCTTTGGTTTTGAGTTTAGAGATAAAAATATACCTCTTGAACAAAGCGAGTTCGTCCACAAGTTATTTCTTGTGGGGGAAGGCTCCCCCTCGCTCCGGCCTCCTCGGCCTTCGGCCTGCGGCGTCCTGCGCTACCCCCTCTCGGGTAGCCGCCTTGACAATGTAGTTGCAAGACCATTCATTGCTGTGGCGGCACCCACGAAGAGCAGTTGAAAATTTGAAACGTTGAATAGTTGAATGCCACAGCCCGCGCAATCCCCGCGACTTGGCGCGGGGTTAGCGGGCGAATTACAATTATTTTTCCTTAGCATGGAAGAATCCCCGCCACTCGGGGCGGGGTTCTTCAATATTAAAAAGTAGAGAAGCAAGAATCATCCGTCAGTATTCCTCGAATTTAAAGCTGCGCAAAAAGGAATTGCTTTTCTTTTAGGCATTCTTCTTCCGCGCGCCAGGGGCGACTGGAGGTCCCGCTAGAGCGGGATGCTGCCCGGACCCGGCCCTGTGGGCCATAGGGCCGTGGCAGCCCGAGGCCGTGGCCGAGACCGGAAGGAGAACCGGTGCCGAAGGCAGGCGCCCAGTTCTTAGACTGGGTTTCGAGACAGGCTAAGCTTCCCCCCTCATGAATCCTCTTCGAATATCATCGTTGGGGCCATTGGCCAGTAAAATGTATTTTCTCCTTCATGAAATCACCTTGCCTTGTAATCGCAGACGAAAAGGGCCAAGTTATTGACGTCCCCGGATTGTCAATGACCGGCTCTTCTCTGCACGGACCCGCGGTGCCGGATGAAGAAAGCCTCATCCCACTTCCGCACTCAAGCATTCTGTTGGCACTGCCTTTGCGCGTTTCCGTAGGGTTTGATTTTCAAAGAGGAATGCTCGTGGAAGTGCCCCGGTTCGCCGGGAAAATGGTTTTTGCTGTTGCCGCTTTCATGCCGCCCGGATACATCTGCACCGCACATGCAGCCTACCGCGAAAGTATCGATGTGCCTAGGCTGCCCCTCTATTGCTATGCCGCAGTAGGTTGGCGCGATGGAAAATTCTACGTTGCCGGCCATAGGGTGGACCGGCAGCTGCGGCATGACATTCCCGACAAAAAGTTCCCGATAATTGATGAAAAAGCATTGAAATTTCTCAGGCGGTTTCCCAATAACCGCCTCATCGGCCACCTCGTCAACAACTGTGTCTTGAAATATCGCTGCCCCAATGCCTGCAACCTTGTGCTTGGCAGATGGGAATGCCCTGTGCCGGTGAGCCGGCACTGCAACGCCTCCTGTGTCGGATGCATCTCTTATCAGCCTCGGGGCTCCTGTATTCCTTCGACCCAGCATAGGCTGGATTTCACGCCTTCGGCCACCGACATCGTTGAGTATGTTGTTCCTCACCTTGCACATGCGTCAAATCCCATTGCGAGTTTTGGACAGGGATGCGAAGGCGAGCCACTGCTTGCCGCGGACGTTGTTGAAGAGTCGATCCGAAAAATCCGGCTACGAACAAAACGCGGCGTCATCAACATGAATACCAATGCAAGCCTGCCTGCTGAAATTGAACGGCTCTGCAAAGCAGGTCTCAACAGCATGCGGGTGAGTCTCAATTCGGCGCAACCTGATTTTTACAGCGGCTATTACCGGCCGAAAGAGTACTCGTTTAGCGATGTGCGAGAATCCATAATAATCGCGAAACGACATTCTGTCTGGGTTTCAATCAACTATCTTGTTTTCCCCGGTTTTACCGACCATACGTCGGAGATTGCCGCGCTTGGAAAACTGATCCGGAAGATAGGAATCGATATGATCCAGACACGAAATCTCAACATCGATCCGGAATGGTATAAAAATGCGATCGGGCTAGGGGAAATGCGGGGTGCATCAAAGGGCATGATTCACTGGGTGCATGAGGTGAAGCGAAGGTTCCCTCATGTGAAGATCGGGTATTATAATCCGACGCGGCAAACCATGCGATGAGGGCGCACGCAAGGTGGTGCCGGCCACGGGTGACTTTTTTATCACAGTGGGTCTAATTCCTCGAAGCTTGCTTCGACTTAAACTCACCCCTCCTCGCTTCGCTCGGTTTCCCCTCTCTTTTCCCTCTTCAGGGATGCCGGAAGGGGCACAAGAGAGGGGATTAAGGGGCGAGTTGTAGGTTTTGGATACCTCGCAGCTTGCTGCGGGGTAGTTCATTACTACTCGCGGAATTCTAACGAAACCATCAGAATCCCCTAATTTCATCTTGACATTTTATTTATGGTAACCACCCATACGGGAGAAACATATGGACCATTTGCCGGATTGGATAGAAAAAGTCGGCGTGGCGTCGATTGCACCGCAGGGGATGTTGCGCCAGCGCCCGGGTGCCGGTTTGCAGGGACAGCTTGACGAATGCTGTGTTTTTGACGTGGTGCAACTGCTCGTGCAGACCGCGAAGACCGGAAGGCTCGAACTTTACCCGGAGGGAATGGGAACGCACGCGGTCCCCTGCACGGTATTCGTGCATGGCGGCAACATCGTGCATGCGGAAACCGGCATTGACGGCGGCCACAGTGCTCTCTGGAAGGCGCTCAGGATTACAAAAGGGGAATTTTCGTTCTTTTCGGGTGAGCCTGCCGGCGTGACAACGACAATCCGCGAGAACCCGATGATGCTTCTCATGGAAGCCTGCCGCAAGCAGGATGAGGAGGCGGCCGGAATACGGAAGGAAAAACATGAGCGGTCTCAAACGCTGACGCCGATACCAGGAAAGAACGTTGTTCGGCGGCGGGAGGCAACGAAGCCGGTGTCCGTGAATAAAACGGACGCCGGTCGTCGCAGTGCGGGGAAATAACCGTTTTTCAGGAAAAAACGCGGCCCGAATCGCCGGCGGCGTCAACCCGGGTTTGCCGCTGCGCCGGAAAGCATGGTATTCACTTTCATCCGTAACTCGTCCAGTTCGAACGGTTTTGTCATGAACGCGTCTGTCGGCTGGATGTTTTTCTGCCGCAGTGCCTCGCGCCCTATTGGCAAGGCAGTGAGAATGATTACCTTGGTATTTGAAAGTTCGGGGTTTTTTCGGATGGCCTTGTAGACGGCCCAGCCGTCGGGTTAGGAATCAGTATGTCGAGCAGGACGAGGTCGGGTTTATGTTCAGAGAGTTGTGTAAAGGCCTTGGTGCCGGTGTCGACACAGGTTATGGCATAAAACGTTGATGAGAGCGTGACCACAATAAGCTCGCTGATGAACGGATCGTCTTCGACAATCAAGATATCATATCTGTTCATTCAATAAAACTAAACTTCATTCTTTAGAATCGTGTGATGGTCTTGTTAGAAATGGACTGCGTATGCAGCAAAATTGCCGCAACAGCACGTTTTCTTTCCTTTCGAACCCGAATAGGTGCAAGTCATTTCTGCAATCAGGTTCGAAAAGGATACGGTGTCCGGTGCGATTTCCGATATGGTAATGAAGTATTCCATCAACCACATGTTTCACTTCCGCTGCCGTCCTTAGAAATTTCTAACGGCGAGATCATCGAAAGCTCATGACGGCGCGGTAAATTCTTTAAGTCACCATAAGAAGTGGGAAGGCGGTATCCTTTAAGAGAACCCCATGAATATGACCATCATAAGGGATAGATAATGTCCCCCTTGGCAAAAGGAATTTTGACAGCCTTGGTCATGGCCATTGGCGTCGGCCCGGGGGTGCTGATCAACTTTCATACGAGCCTGCGCCGGGGCTTCCGTGCAGGTCTCTCGGTTGTGGCTGGTCTTTTCACTGGCATCATTGTCTTTCTTGCCGTCAACTACTTCGGCGTTTTCCGTCTGATCCAGCCATTCCAGCACAGACGCGCCGCCGGAATCATCTGCGGAGCAATATTGTGTTGCATGGGAATAGGTATGCTGCTCACAAGGCCCAATGCGACAATGGTTGCTTCTGAATATTCCGATCCTGTGCCGTTGCTTAAAGGATTCCTGTCTGGCTTTCTTATTAACATAACGAACCCCTTTATTTTCCTGTTGTGGGCAACCCTCATGAGCTTTGCCGCGGCAAATTTTGGTTACCGTAGTTCTCCGTTTTTCGCCTACCTGACGGGGGTGATTGCTACCGGACTGTGCCTTGATATTGTCAAGAGCTATTTCTTGCCGGCAGGATCAAGGCCGGCGTCACGGCGCGGTTGCTTGCATTGATCAACCGCGTATTTTTTTTTTTAAAAAAAAAAAAAAAATTTTTTTTTTTTTTTTTTTTTTTTTTTTTTTTTTTTTTTTTTTTTTTTTTTTTTTTTTTTTAAAAAAAAAAAAAAAAAAAAAAAAAAAAAAAAAAAAAAAAAAAAAAAAAAAAAAAAAAAAAAAAAAAAAAAAAAAAAAAAAAAAAAAAAAAAAAAAAAAAAAAAAAAAAAAAAAAAAAAAAAAAAAAAAAAAAAAAAAAAAAAAAAAAAAAAAAAAAAAAAAAAAAAAAAAAAAAAAAAAAAAAAAAAAAAAAAAAAAAAAAAAAAAAAAAAAAAAAAAAAAAAAAAAAAAAAAAAAAAAAAAAAAAAAAAAAAAAAAAAAAAAAAAAAAAAAAAAAAAAAAAAAAAAAAAAAAAAAAAAAAAAAAAAAAAAAAAAAAAAAAAAAAAAAAAAAAAAAAAAAAAAAAAAAAAAAAAAAAAAAAAAAAAAAAAAAAAAAAAAAAAAAAAAAAAAAAAAAAAAAAAAAAAAAAAAAAAAAAAAAAAAAAAAAAAAAAAAAAAAAAAAAAAAAAAAAAAAAAAAAAAAAAAAAAAAAAAAAAAAAAAAAAAAAAAAAAAAAAAAAAAAAAAAAAAAAAAAAAAAAAAAAAAAAAAAAAAAAAAAAAAAAAAAAAAAAAAAAAAAAAAAAAAAAAAAAAAAAAAAAAAAAAAAAAAAAAAAAAAAAAAAAAAAAAAAAAAAAAAAAAAAAAAAAAAAAAAAAAAAAAAAAAAAAAAAAAAGGGCAAGCGTACCTTATTCATGCAAGAACCGCGCGGTCCCCTTATCTCGCAGAATCAGACGCCGTGCGTCTGTTTCTCACGTTCTGGAGGCCAATCACCGCGTTGGCGCTACCGTGTTGGGCCGCAACGGAAAAGCAGCGCTCGGCTTCGTCGAACCAGCCGTGCTCAAATGCGATGCTCCCGGCCAGGAGGGCGAGGTCGGGAAAGTCCGGAAATCGCTTCATGCCGTCGCGGGCGGTTTCCAACACCACCATATCGTTTCCCGTTGTGCGTTGGAGTTGCGCGATGTGAAGCAGCGTCCCCTTCTTGCCGTTGTCTCGCGCAAATGACAGGTCGAGATAGTACAGTGCCCTGTTGAAGTCGTTGTCCGCCTCAAAAAGCCCTGCCAGGAGCGAATAGACATCGGAGAGGATTTTACCGCCTGCGGGATAGGCCAGAAGCCAGCGCACCGCCATGTCCTGATCGTCAAGGTCGCGGTACATTTCTTCCCAATGCAATGCACGGTTCCTCCATGTCCGGATACAGCCGTGCAAGGGTCTCAAAATACCGCGATGCTCTGTGCAAGTGCGCCGGATTTCCGGTAGGCCGCAGCGAGGATAAGCAGGGCCTTCTGATTGGCGGGTTCGAGTTTGATCCCCTCACGCATGCATGCGATACAGTTGCCTAGATCATTGAGTGAATAGTAAACAGCCGCAAGGTTGAGGTATGCCTAGAAAAAGGATGGAGCGCAATCTATTGTTGAACGGTAGTACACCAATAAACCTACCCAAGGCTGTCCATCTGGTACCAAGCATTAGCCGCATTGAAATAGCAGAGCGCCGGGTTTTCACCTTCTCTGGCTGCCTGTTTGTACAGACGGACTGCACTTGTCCACTTACCGGCGGCATATTCCCGGTTTGCTTGATCGAGGAGAGGCGCGGCCGAAATCGGGAGTACGGCAAGAGCCGAGAACGAATGCAACGATCACGGTTCTTTTCGCCATTCGCTCACTCCAGCCGGAAGTCAATCGTAAGATGGATTCGGATGCTCACCGGAACCCCTTTGTTTTTGGCGGGCTTAAAACGCCAGGTTGAAACAACCCGGCGCGCCTCTGAGGCAAGCAGGGGGTGAGGCGCGGCATTAATATCCAGCCGAGATTACCGTTCAGTTGTGATCGATCACATACATCCCTTCGAGCACGCCCTCGACACCCTGGTCACGCAGTTGCTCGGGATTAGGGGACTTCCGGCTTGTAAATCGGCATTGGGTCCTCGTCGGTCTGGCCTTCCTCGAAAACTTCTGCGGCGAGTTCCTGCGATTGAAGGACAACGCCACCGTTTCCCTCCGGCCCGGCGTCGATGCTCAGGTCCGGCGTTATGCGCATCGCCATCTGACCGCTGCCGCCGCTTGACCCCTTTGCAATGCTGGTTATCGCGCGGATGTGCTGTTTCTGCATCACATGCTCAGGCTCCTGTTTCTTGACAACTTCAACAAGTGTCACCTGTCTGCGCGCCCGGTTTTCTTCCTTTGGATGCGGCCCGCCAAACATGCCGTGCAGCAGAGAGACCGAGACAAACAGCAGAAAGCTAACCACCACAGCGGCGGCCAGTCTGGCAATCACAAGCGCACCTTGAGTTAAAATCGGCATTGTGCTATTCCTTGCCGGCCGCAATGGAGATTTTCTGAACGCCCCCAAGACTGCATTGGTCCATCACTTCCACGGTGCGGCCCGTGGCCACGTAGCGGTCTGCGATGATGACCACGGATACATCCTGCTGTTTTGCCGTTTCCTGCTCCATCAGCAGTTTCAGCCTGTCGAGACTCACCTGGCGGCCGTACAGGTGCACCGTTCCTTCGCGTGTAATGCCCACAAGGATGGATTTCTGTCCCACGGGCCGCGCAGTCTGCGCCTTGGGCTTGGTAACGTCGACGCCGGTTTCCACGTACAGGTTGGCCGTGACCACAAAGAAGATCAGCAGGATCATCATCGTGTCCACAAAAGGCGCGAGGTTGATCTCGGGCTTCTCGTGCTGGTCGGGGAGGAGGCGGTACTCAGGGTTCACGGCGTGCTCCTTTAGCGCAGTCGGGTTTAGAGTTTGCGCGGCCTTTTCGGCGCGCCGCACAAGGTTTGTGATGTCGCTGTCGAGCCGATGCAGAATTCTCGACTTCCTGTTTGACAAAAAGTCCTGAAACAGCAGTGCCGCCACGGCAACGGTGAGCCCGGTGAGCGTGGCCTGCAGCGCCATACTTATGCCGTTGGACATGATGGTGGGATTGCCGAAACCGAACCGGCCGATCACGTCGAACATCCGGTTCATGCCGCTAATGGTGCCGAGCAGGCCGAGCAACGGCGCGATGACCACGCACGCGCCGATGGTGGCCATGCCCGCATCAAGCTGCGGCGCAATCTCGGCCATGCAATCGGCGGCCGCCCGCTCGATGCGGTCGGCACGGCCCGCATGCCGTTTGATCTCGCGGACCAGCCGGTCGAGCGCCGGGCTGCCCGTTTCCTTGAAAATCCCCGCGCCTTCCACGGAGGCACAAAAGGCGCGATGCGCGTGTTCGAGCTGCGTAATGGCCAGCGCCTTTCCGAATGCGATATACAGGGCGAGCACGGAGACGCCGAAAATGGGGTAGAGCACCCATCCGCCCTCGCCGAAAAGCTTGACAAATAAGTGCAACACCCGTTAAGTCCTCGGGCCAGATGCGGTTCATTGCCGCAATGGACAGGCGGTCGATCTCCGACAGCATCCTGTCCTTGCCATTGCGGACGAAGTCGTGGATAAAGAGCACCGGGATGGCGATGGCCAGACCGGTCTTGGCGGTGATGAGCGCCTCGGAGATGCCCCCCGCCAGAAACTTCGGATCGCCGGTGCCGTAGTGGGTGACCGCCGCAAACAGCGTGATCATGCCGCTGATGGTCCCAAGGAGGCCGAGGAGCGGCGCGGCGCCGGCGATCACCGCAAGGGTGTTGATGCCTCTGCCTACCACCGGGACCTCCTGCATGATCGAGCTCCCGCACGACGCGTTCGCTTACGTGCCTTCCATGCTCCTTGCGTTCGAGGCAGGTTTCGAGGATGCGCGCCATGACACCTTTTTCACCGTGCGCATAGGAAAGCGCCGCTGGAATGTCGTTGTTGTCAAGGTAACGCATGGCGGTCTTGAATTGCCGCGCAAAGCGCCGCCGATGCGAGTAGATCTGCCGGCCCTTGCCAATAGTGAGCCAGAGTGCCCAGAACGGAAGGAACAGCAGCGGAATCATCACCAGGCCTCCGGCCCGAAACGACGCGAAAAGCTCCTGCAGCGAAGACTGTTTCTTGCCGGCAACGAGCATGCGCCCCTGATCGTTCTGCAGCACCTCCGCCATCACGGTGCCGCTTACCGCGTTGTCTCGTATCCACGCCGGCATCACGTTAGCCACGAAGGAGGTGAGTTCCGGCGAGCCGATCCTGTCCGTCGAATACCGCTCGGCGCCCAGCCGGCCGGTATGGCGTATCATGTAAGGCTGGCCGGAGGTGTCCACGCCGAGGGCGAACACGCTGCCGAAACGCGCGAGGGTGAGCCAGTGGATCGCTCCCTGGTCAAGCAGCACGTCGCGCTTGACAAGCAATATCGAACCGCTTCGGCGCAGGTCTTCGCGCACGTACGCGACGAAGGCGTCCCAGGAGAGCGCCGGATCGCCGCGCTGCGAAAACGAGGCACGGATGTTTTCCAACTCAGCGCGCCGCTGCTCCGCGTCGAGCGGAAACGCCTCGGCTATCGCGTCGGCCTCTTTCTTGAGCGCATCGGACAGAGACGAACGAACGTAGCTCCACTCCTCGGCCGCCGCCTCGGCGTTCTTGCGTTCCTCGGAAAGCGTGGCCTCCTTTGCAAGACATTCTTCCTTGACGCGCGCCAAATCGTTGACGCTTCGCTCCTCGACTTCTCTGAGGCGGTCGAGCTCCTGCTTGTCTGCCTCGCGCTGGTCCACCCATTGCTGCTTGAGCGAATAACGGGCCGCCGTTTCGTTTTCAAGAGAATCACGCGCCGCTTCGAGCGCATCTTTTCTTGCGGTAAGCTTCGGCAGCCTGCCGCAGCCGCATCGTCTTTTCGGAATCGTGGCCCGCGAGTGCTGGCAGTGCGCAGAACAGAATGAGCGTTAGGGTCAATGGCTTCATTACCGGCCCCCTTTGGCAGGAGCGGCCAGAGGCAAAACCACAAAGGACGGCAAGGCTTTTCCCTCACGGATTGCCACGGCTTTCACGATGTTTTCCGGGGCCGAACGGTCGGCGCACGGCAGCCACGGGGCTTCGAGCTGTTCGGCGTTGCTCCGCCACACCAGGCACTTTTCGGCTTTCTGGTCGGCCAGAGCTTCAAACAGGGTCCCCACACGCAGGCGGCTCACCTGGCCGCGAATGTCCGCGACGGGCGAGTTTTCCTGTGAGGCCTCTATCGAGGAGGAGGCGTCACGCGCCAGGGACACGGCCTGCGACAGACGGGCGAACGCCTCCGCGCTTTCCATGGTCCGGGCCAACAGTTCGCTTTTGACAAGAGCCAGCGACGAACTGATGCGTCCGCGCGCCAGCGGGGGGAATGCGCTCACCGTAGAGTCGAGTGCGTCGCACGAGCGCGCAAGCCTTTGACGGAGATTGTCCTTCGACAGCTCCACCTGCTTCTTCTTATCCGTAAATGCATTGACAAGTGCAGAAAGAGAATAGCCGGTGCGTCGGGATTTCGCCGCTTCGCTGTTGATAGAGTCGGTTTCGGCGCACACTTGGGCCATGCGGGCGGCGGTGCGGCCCTGATAAGCCTGGTAGTCCTTTGCCTCGGCCTCGCGCTCAACGCGGTTCCTCTGGCGCTCCGATTGGATATGGGTGAGTTCTTTGCGGAATCGCACCAATTCTTCGGACGCGACGGGCTGCTCCTCCGTGAAAACGACCGTGGGCAGTGCCATAAGCACTGCCGATACAATGAGGATCAAGGATCGCATGCGGAAATTCCTTTCCTAAATCGTGAATGAAAGAAGGCGGAACCGGGGGTCTCTGGTTCGTGAATGGCAAAAATGCATTGCAATGGTTAGGGGACTGCGAGGCGGTCGTTATGTTTTGGTTTGAGCCGCACTTTTGGGGCCCTATGGCTTTAGACATTCATGTGTAATGATTGCCTTTGGCAGCGGCGCATCGGTGGGCAGTGAAGCGCGAGTGTTTGTAATAAAGATGTAATAAGTTAAAAAACCCTGACCTGAGCGAAATCCTATCTCAAATCTTGCAGCAAACTAACACATTGCGGTTATCTTTTAGGACAATTGCAAAAGAAGGGTGTGTGGATCTGCGGCAGCCTGCGTTTCAGAAGCGCCCGACTTTGTCCAACAACAAACTGATGTGGAATTCCTTTAACTCCCGCGTTGTATACTACTTGTCAATGTGGGAACAAACATCACAATTTTCCGGGGAGGGGTCTATGTTTTGCAAGCGTTCTAGCGTTCTAGGGGTCTTGGCAATGGCTGGGCTTGTTGCGCAGGTTTCGGCGGCGCGAATCGACATCACCAACGACAGCATTCCTGCTGGAGTAACTAAGAACTGGGTAGCATCAAACATCTATGTTCTTCACGGAAAAGTTGTCGTCAAGGCCGGATCGCGACTTAATATTCAGGCCGGAACGACCATTCTTGGCGAGGCGGAAACAAACACCGATTCCACCACCATGCTTATCGTTGCCCGGGACGGCCGCGTCTATGCCACCAGCACCAGCATGCTCATTCTATCATTTTCACCGCGTACAAAGACACAAACCCCTCAGCGCCGCTGGCGATAAACGACAACAACCGCGGCCTCTGGGGCGGCATCAACATTTACGATTTTTTTTTAAAAAAAATTTTTTTTTTTTTTTTTTTTTTTTTTTTTTTTTTTTTTTTTTTTTTTTTTAAAAAAAAAAAAAAAAAAAAAAAAAAAAAAAAAAAAAAAAAAAAAAAAAAAAAAAAAAAAAAAAAAAAAAAAAAAAAAAAAAAAAAAAAAAAAAAAAAAAAAAAAAAAAAAAAAAAAAAAAAAAAAAAAAAAAAAAAAAAAAAAAAAAAAAAAAAAAAAAAAAAAAAAAAAAAAAAAAAAAAAAAAAAAAAAAAAAAAAAAAAAAAAAAAAAAAAAAAAAAAAAAAAAAAAAAAAAAAAAAAAAAAAAAAAAAAAAAAAAAAAAAAAAAAAAAAAAAAAAAAAAAAAAAAAAAAAAAAAAAAAAAAAAAAAAAAAAAAAAAAAAAAAAAAAAAAAAAAAAAAAAAAAAAAAAAAAAAAAAAAAAAAAAAAAAAAAAAAAAAAAAAAAAAAAAAAAAAAAAAAAAAAAAAAAAAAAAAAAAAAAAAAAAAAAAAAAAAAAAAAAAAAAAAAAAAAAAAAAAAAAAAAAAAAAAAAAAAAAAAAAAAAAAAAAAAAAAAAAAAAAAAAAAAAAAAAAAAAAAAAAAAAAAAAAAAAAAAAAAAAAAAAAAAAAAAAAAAAAAAAAAAAAAAAAAAAAAAAAAAAAAAAAAAAAAAAAAAAAAAAAAAAAAAAAAAAAAAAAAAAAAAAAAAAAAAAAAAAAAAAAAAAAAAAAAAAAAAAAAAAAAAAAAAAAAAAAAAAAAAAAAAAAAAAAAAAAAAAAAAAAAAAAAAAAAAAAAAAAAAAAAAAAAAAAAAAAAAAAAAAAAAAAAAAAAAAAAAAAAAAAAAAAAAAAAAAAAAAAAAAAAAAAAAAAAAAAAAAAAAAAAAAAAAAAAAAAAAAAAAAAAAAAAAAAAAAAAAAAAAAAAAAAAAAAAAAAAAAAAAAAAAAAAAAAAAAAAAAAAAAAAAAAAAAAAAAAAAAAAAAAAAAAAAAAAAAAAAAAAAAAAAAAAAAAAAAAAAAAAAAAAAAAAAAAAAAAAAAAAAAAAAAAAAAAAAAAAAAAAAAAAAAAAAAAAAAAAAAAAAAAAAAAAAAAAAAAAAAAAAAAAAAAAAAAAAAAAAAAAAAAAAAAAAAAAAAAAAAAAAAAAAAAAAAAAAAAAAAAAAAAAAAAAAAAAAAAAAAAAAAAAAAAAAAAAAAAAAAAAAAAAAAAAAAAAAAAAAAAAAAAAAAAAAAAAAAAAAAAAAAAAAAAAAAAAAAAAAAAAAAAAAAAAAAAAAAAAAAAAAAAAAAAAAAAAAAAAAAAAAAAAAAAAAAAAAAAAAAAAAAAAAAAAAAAAAAAAAAAAAAAAAAAAAAAAAAAAAAAAAAAAAAAAAAAAAAAAAAAAAAAAAAAAAAAAAAAAAAAAAAAAAAAAAAAAAAAAAAAAAAAAAAAAAAAAAAAAAAAAAAAAAAAAAAAAAAAAAAAAAAAAAAAAAAAAAAAAAAAAAAAAAAAAAAAAAAAAAAAAAAAAAAAAAAAAAAAAAAAAAAAAAAAAAAAAAAAAAAAAAAAAAAAAAAAAAAAAAAAAAAAAAAAAAAAAAAAAAAAAAAAAAAAAAAAAAAAAAAAAAAAAAAAAAAAAAAAAAAAAAAAAAAAAAAAAAAAAAAAAAAAAAAAAAAAAAAAAAAAAAAAAAAAAAAAAAAAAAAAAAAAAAAAAAAAAAAAAAAAAAAAAAAAAAAAAAAAAAAAAAAAAAAAAAAAAAAAAAAAAAAAAAAAAAAAAAAAAAAAAAAAAAAAAAAAAAAAAAAAAAAAAAAAAAAAAAAAAAAAAAAAAAAAAAAAAAAAAAAAAAAAAAAAAAAAAAAAAAAAAAAAAAAAAAAAAAAAAAAAAAAAAAAAAAAAAAAAAAAAAAAAAAAAAAAAAAAAAAAAAAAAAAAAAAAAAAAAAAAAAAAAAAAAAAAAAAAAAAAAAAAAAAAAAAAAAAAAAAAAAAAAAAAAAAAAAAAAAAAAAAAAAAAAAAAAAAAAAAAAAAAAAAAAAAAAAAAAAAAAAAAAAAAAAAAAAAAAAAAAAAAAAAAAAAAAAAAAAAAAAAAAAAAAAAAAAAAAAAAAAAAAAAAAAAAAAAAAAAAAAAAAAAAAAAAAAAAAAAAAAAAAAAAAAAAAAAAAAAAAAAAAAAAAAAAAAAAAAAAAAAAAAAAAAAAAAAAAAAAAAAAAAAAAAAAAAAAAAAAAAAAAAAAAAAAAAGACCAGAGCCGTGGCCCTTAAAAAAACCGGCGGACCAGCTTGCCAAGATCGAAGTCAACAGGTTTCTCACCCCGGACATGGATGGCGACGCCATCGGCGGAACGGTCAATCTGGTCACGTCGATTGCGCGCTACAGCGAACTGGAGGGCAAAGGCAAGTTTCATGCCCGGATACATGCAACTTTCAAACGCTCCGATCTGGCAAGGATCCGCTTCGGTGGGGAAAAACGCTTTCTGGATGGCGGACGGCTCGGCGTCTTCGTCGGCGGCAGCTATTTCAGAGACGAGAAACAGACGGAAGGCATCGAGCTTGATTGGGACACATCGGCCTACAATCCCAAGGGTGTGGCCGGAAGTTATTTGAACACCATGCAGTACCGCGACTATGATAAGAAAAAACCAGCGCATCGGCGCAAACGGCAGGATCGACTACCGGTTTTCACCCGAATCAAACCTCTTCCTGGTCGGCTCTTTCAAGGACGACTACGGAATGCAGGAAGACCGGAGGACCCTGGGCCTCGACATCGTCTACCAGGATGCGCGTCCCATGGTGGGCAGCAAGGACATTGTCGGTGAGGTGCCCACCACCCGTTCCATCAAGGATACCTACAAGGAGCAGATGATTACGAGCGCGACCCTGGGCGGAGCGGCAAAGCTGCTCAACCTTTCGCTTGACGGCAACGTCGCCTACTCCTTTGCAAACAAGCAGTGAACCGCATGAAATGACGGTTTCGTTTGCCAGAAATAAACTGTCGTACCTTTTCAATCACTCCAACGCAGATCGGCCGACCTTTGAACCTATTATGATCATCCTGTATCAGACCGACGATTCGCTGGCCAGCGATTCGACGAATTTCAGGTATCTGTAGCAAGTACCCGATGGCCAGTGCAAAAATGGAGAACACGCAGTCTACCGAAAACTCCGTCTCCGGCCAATGCAATGCCAAAATGCCGCTCGAATTCGATTTCGGCAGGATCGAGGCCAAGGCTGGCGTCAAAGTTCTTGAACACATTAAGGACCAGACACTGCACGATATCACCTACTATGACACTGGACGGTACAGTGCGCCCAACCTGTCATCTTTTGTCGGCGGGTATTCGAACAGCGACTTCTACAACGGTCTTTTTGACATGAGGACCATGCCGGACCCCGGGCTCGTTCGCGCCTATCTTTCCGTTCCTCATTATTACAACAACGCGGCGAATCCGGGGCAATAGACTCGTGGCTCGACTCCACCAGCAACCATCTCGACGTTGATCCGGAGACGTTTACAGCAAAGGATTTCAACTGGCGCGGGCACATCTCATGGGGACGTTATATACGCGGGCAATTGGACGGGCATCGCCGGGGTCAGATGCGAATACACGTCGATGCATTATTCCGGATATTCTGATACTGTTAATAACGAGAACAAATGGTTGAGCACAAGCACGTTTGATATGTACAAGAATTTCTTTTTCCCGCTGCCATATCTTATTGTCAATTAATCTCTGAACAGAGAAACCAATCTCCGGGCATCCTATACGAGGTCGTTCTCACGCCCAGATTGGTTTGACCTAGTGCCGCATATCGTTTACAACGTGGACGACAACGTCCACACGGCCATCGCTGGAAATCCAAATTTGCGTCCAACGACATCGGATAATCTCGATCTCACTTGCCAGTATTATTCCAGGGACAGGCAAAAACGTCGCATATGCGGGATTGTTCTATAAACAGATGCATGACTACATTTTTTCCTCTTAAACCGTTTACAGTTTTTTCAGCCAGGCAAAAACCAATTGGGCATATTTCACGAAACTTAACGGTGACAAAGCCAATCTGGCCGGTCTTGAAGTGGAGCTCCTGATACAGCTTCTGTTCTTGCTGATGTTTCTAAGCGGCACTGGGGTGAAACGCCAATCATATATACACTTCGTCCAGAAAACGCTGCTTCCCGGACTCAACTTATGGCACCGCCTTGCCGGGGCAAGCCAAGCATGTGGGCAATATGGCCTTGTTTTACGAAAAATACGGTTTCTATGCGCCAGCGGCCCTTAACTACCAGAGTCATTGCATCGTTTCACTTATAAACACCAAGGATAATTTTGCCAGTACCTGCGTTGACGACCATCTGCAACTGGACTGCGCCGCAAGCCAAAAGATAACAAAAAACATAACCGCCGTCATTGAATTCAATAATATCACCAACGCGCCCAAAAAGATTTATCTAGTGCGAACTTGCAGCATACTACGCAGATGGGATATTATGGGTGGAGCGGGCAGTTCGGGGTCCGGTTTAACTTTTGATAAAACCCAAACATTTTCAATTTTAACAAAGGAGTTCGGAATGTCACATTTCACCCGTCTTCGCTCCCTTATCCTGGCAATTGCCGGGTGCGCGGTCTTAGCTGCATTGTCGTCAGCGCAAACCGTCAAACAGACTTCCAAGAAAACCGAACCCACGGCCACGGTCTCGAAAATGGAAAACGAGGGCAAGCAGGAGAAAGGACTGCAGTTCTTGGTTGGTGACTGGGGATGGAACGGAAAAAAAAACCAGACCGAAGTGGCCAGAGTCATGGTTGCAAAAGGGGTGGGCAGTTTCATCATGTCCGTGGGAGACAATTTTCAGGTCAATGGCGTCCGCAGCGTTGCCGACCCGCTGTGGATGTTGAACTTTGAAAATGTGTACAATGATCCTGCCTTGGAATGCGACTGGTACGTGGCGCTCGGGAACCACGATTACAAAGGGGAACCGCAGGCGGAAGTCGACTATTCGAAGATCAGCCGGCGCTGGAACATGCCGGGCCGGTACTTTGCGGTGCACAAGAAGATCAACGACAGCACTGCGGCGGATTTTTACATCATAGACACTTCGCCTTTTCAGTCGGAATACTACAAGACCGACGAGATGCATGTTGCCGGGCAGGACACCGCGAAGCAGATGCGCTGGATCGACAGTTGTCTCACCAACTCGAAGTCGCGCTGGAAACTTGTATTCGGCCACCACCCGGTGCATTCGAGCGGCAGCGCGCACGGCACGCAAACCGCGGAAATGGAGGCGCGCTTTGCGGGGTTTTTCGACAAGAAAGGCGTTGACGCGTATTTCTGCGGGCATGACCACAATTTCGAACATCTCAAGCCCCAGGGAAGTCACGTCAACTATTTTGTCTGCGGCACCGTGGAGGTGAGGCCCATGGCCGAGCTTCTGCCCTCGTCGAAGTTCGCCAAATTGGTCCCGGGCTACACCAAGGTCCGCCTCACCCATGCGGAAATGATGGTGAGCATGATTGACACGGCAGGAAAAGAAATCTACAGCACGAAAATCGAAAAATAGGGCGCAAATCGCCCGCAACCTTGAAAACGGAGGATTATTATGCACAGGGCGGGAATTTTGATAGCAGCGCTTGCTCTCTTGAGCCTGGATGCGATGCTTTTTGCCCAAGTGTCCGATTCGCACTACAAGATCGCAAACAAGTTTCACGTTGGCGGCGACGGGGGCTGGGACATCATCGCCATGGACGATTCCACGGGCAGGTTGTATGTATCGCACGCTACCATGGTGCAGGTGGTGGACACCAAGACCGGGAAAACCGTGGGAACCATTCCGGACACCAAAGGAGTGCATGGAACCGCCATTGCGCGGGAAGCCGGCAAGGGGTTCACCAGCAATGGAAAGGACACGTCGGTGACCGTGTTCAATCTTGCCACGCTGGCGGTGGTGACGAAGGTCCGGGTAACCGGGATCGGACCGGATGCAATAGCCTACGACAAATTCTCCCAGGCGGTCTTTGTGTTCAACGGTAAGAGCTCGAATGCAACGGTGATTGACGCGAAAACGAACAAGGTGACCGCTACTATCGCGCTCGACGGCAAGCCGGAGTTTCCCGCATCCGACGAACACGGATTACTCTATGTCAATATCGAAGACAAGAACATGGTGGACGTCATCGACGCCAAGTCCGCAAAGGTAACAAGGAAATTTCCCGTCGCGCCGGGGGAAGGACCATCGCCGATAGCCCTTGACATGGCGACAAACACGCTGTTTATAGGGTGCGGCAACAAACTCATGGTAATGGCGGACGCAAAAACGGGCAGGATACTCGGCTCGGTCCCCATAGGCGACCACGCCGACGGCGCTGCGTTCGACCCGTTTTACAAACGCGCCTACGTTTCCTGCGGCGACGGCACGCTTACCGTTGTCCAGTCGGCCGGCGGCAAGTTCACGGTTCTCGAAAATGTGGCGACGCAAAAGGGCGCCAAGACGATTGCGCTCGACCAAAAAACGCATCATGTTTACCTTCCCACCGCAGAGTTCGGCCCCGCCCCGGCACCGACCGCAGACAATCCCAGGGCGCGGCCGCCCGTTGTGCCGGGGACATTTGTGGTACTGGACGTCGCGCCGGTCGGTAAGTAGGTGTTGTTTTCTTTGCCAATGACCAATGACTTTCTTGGGTGAGGACGCATTGGACGAAACAAAGCAAGAGACCGCCAGCAAAGTACCGGAGGTTACCCTGCTCTTCTGGATCATGAAGATACTTGCGACAACCCTTGGCGAAACCGGCGGAGACGCGGTATCGATGTCAATGAATCTTGGATATCTTGTGGGCACCGGAGATATTTGGGGTAGTATTTTTATTTACGGTGATGGTCCAAGTTTCGGCAAAGAAATTTCATCCTCTTATCTACTGGACGACCATTATTGCAACGACAACGATCGGAACGACCATGGCGGATTTTGCGGACCGTTCACTTCATATCGGCTATGCGGGCGGAACAACAATTTTATTCACACTTCTCATGACGTCACTGTTCGTCTGGTATAGGACACTCGGCTCGATCGCCGTGGATACCGTGAGTTCTCCGAAAAGTGGAAGTGTTCTACTGGGTAACGATCATGTTTTCCCAGACACTGGGCACAGCGCTTGGTGATTGGACCGCCGATACTGCGGGCTTTGGGTATCGCGGAGGCGCAATCGTGTTTATTTCCATGCTGGTAGTGATCGCAGCGATGAACTTCTGGACAAAGATATCGAGAACAGGGCTATTTTGGACGGCGTTCATTCTTACCCGGCCCCTTGGCGCGACCGTGGGAGACTTCCTTGACAAACCAATAAGCGACGGCGGCCTGGCGCTGAGCCGCTACACTGCATCGGCAATCCTTCTTATCGCAATCATGTTGTTTGTCTTTGTTGTGCCGCATAAAGCCGCCCCAAAGGGACATTGACTGGCTGACTCGGCACATCAAACATTCCTTGGCAAGCAAAGGTGGTATTAGTCAGGCAAAGTGAGTATTTTGTTTTATGACGAAAACAGGCGGAGAACCTGAATCGAATAACTGTTTTGTCAATAATTTCCTCTGGAAAGGCAAGGCAATCGCATGAAGAAATTTAGAATAGTGCTCTGGGCCATCGGCGGGTTCGCGGTTGTTATGGGCGCTCTGTTCTTCTTCCTCAACCTGGGCATGGGCGAGGTGCAGAAGCTTGTGGTCAACAGCGTTGACCTGTCGAAAATCGCCGACGGCGTGTATCAGGGGTCGTATCACAAGGGCCGCTGGACCTACGACGTGCAGGTGACCGTGAAGTCTCATGCGATCACCGCTGTGAAGAACACCAACAAGCGGATGGCGATCATGAAGGACTTCAACGAAAAGGCCGAAGCGGCAATCATCAAAAAGCAATCACCGCAAATCGACGTTGTTTCAGGCGCAACAGTCAACACCAAGGCGATGAGCAAGGCGGTGGAGAATGCGCTTGCGCCTGCGGCGAAATAGGGGCTGATGCGCTGACGTTACATCAAATCAGCTGCCTGGCTGCACCTGAGCAATCAACATAATTACCGACTAAAAACCGAACATGAATTCCAATCTTCTCAGATTCATATTTATTGCGGGCCTCATTGCTCTATCAGGCATTTTGTACCTGGTTCAATACCTTGTCTTTCACGACACTCGTGACATGGGTTTTTACCTGCTGCAGGACATCGCCTTCTTGCCTTTGCAGGTGCTGCTGGTCACCCTCATTCTGGAGCGGGTCTTGCGTTCGGTGGAAAAACAGGAGCGGATTCACAAGCAGAACATGGTGATCGGTACATTTTTCAGCCAGTTCGGCGTTGCTCTCCTGAAGCGGTTTTCGGCCTGGGACCCTTTCATCGGATCCATGCGTGCCGAGCTTGTCGTGGGGAAAACCTGGACCGATGAGAAATTCAGGTCCCTTGCCTCTCGGCTCGCCGGCTACCGCAGCGGATTGGAAGCCGGGAATGTCGATTTTGCCGCATTGAAAGAAACAATGGCGACCGAACGGGAATTTCTGCTGGGACTGCTGGAAAACCAGAACCTGCTTGAGCATGAAGAGTTCACCGAGCTCCTCTGGGCGACCTTTCACCTGCTCGAAGAGCTGACCTACCGGGAGGACTTTTCCCGCCTGCCGAAATCGGACCTCGACCATCTTGTCGCCGACATGAATCGCGCCTATGTTTTGCTTGTCTGTCAATGGGTCGCCTACATGCGGCACTTGCAGAAGAACTACCCCTACCTTTTCTCGTTCGCGCTCCGCACCAATCCGTTTGATGCAAACGCGGCTGTTGTGGTTCAATAGCGCATTTGCCGAATGGCAAGCGTCGCGGGATTATTTCATCTCGCAATCAATTTCATGTTTGCTACAGAATGCTTTTACCTTCCTCGTCTGCTCCGCGTAGAATCCCGAACGATCTGGATACTTTCCGGCCAGAGTGCTGTAGTTCCAGCCGCCGAAATAAACAGCATCCACAAAACCTACCGCCTTCAGTAAAGCATCCAAATCCTGCCGGATAATATTGGGCGTGGGGTATGGCTCGACATGCGCATAGGTCGAGTTGCCTTTTGTGTGCAGGAAGCGTAATGCGCTGATGCGGTCCGGATAGGGAGCTGTGCCCGGTTCCCAGCGTTTGCGGAAATCTTCGTTCAGCGAAACAATGCTGATGCCGTAGCGGTTTTTCCTGCTGAAAGAAGACCCGGCCAATTCCTTAGGCAGCACACCCTTTGTCAAGACATCGCAGTCCAGACCGACGGCATTGATTTTTTCAATAATCCGAAGGCTCATGGACTGGATTTCCGGCCATCCAACCATAAAAGGATCAGTGGTCAGGCACAGGTGGATCCGGAATTCTTCGTCACCAGGGCTGCTGTCGGCCTTGGCCCGGAACTTCGGCAGTTCCTTATCCAACAGCTCCAAGGCGTTGGCCACCAATTTGGGCTGGCACCACGCCTTGTAATCCGCTGCTCGGCCATAATGCATAGCCATGGAAAAGGCGTAGCAGGGATAGCGGCACCCGTGACTGCAGCCCTGAACATGGTTCAGGCAATAAAAGCCAAGCCCGCTTCTGTAAAGTAGACTTTTTCGCGTGATGGTTTGCATATCAATCCTGATTATTTTGGAAGCGGGCCGATGGTGTACTGATAAGCGGCATAAAGAAGAAGATCGCTCGTGCCAACGATGTCTCTTCCCGCAGAAAGAAGCAGGTGATGGTTTTCGTTGAAGTTCACGATCGCGCCGACAGCAAAGCCGACTTCGTTTTCCGAACTTTTCAATGGAAATAGAGTGGTAAAGACCTCCGCTCCAATGGTGAGGATTTCCGAAATGTCGCGCTGACCTTCCCATCCGATGAACCATGAATTTGCCGCAGGTAAGGTGACGCCGGCCAGGTAGCCGGCTCCGCCGTACGTTGTCCAGGGTCCCCAGCTTTTCTGCAGCCACAACGGCAAAAAGAACTGCACGCTGCCGACGCCCAATCCTCTTGCGGCGTTTCCCGTAGGGATTTCAATCAAAGGGAATGCGCCGATTTGGGGAACGACCGGTGTCTCATTGACAAAACGGTATTTTAACCCGATTTCAACATCTCCGGGGCCATACGTGGAAATGCCGGTGCGAGGATGGTTGAAGGAGAGCGGAACAATCAGATGAATCTGCGTCTCCTTGAAAATGCCGAAGTTTATTTCAACATGAGGAGCTGTTCCGGAAATTCCATCCTGATTGCTCGTCACTTGCGAAGCGACCGTAAAACTCCCAATGAAGATAATCGACCGGCTCCGGATCGTCGGTACGAAAGGGCGGTCCCGCTATGACGGCGATAGGATGGAAAAAGCAGATGAGAAGGGCAACGACGAAATATCGTCCATGGGACTGGTTGAGAACGCTAGTTGCCATTATTTCTAAGTTTTGATTTTGGAATCGTGCTGTATCTTCGGTCTGCAAATAAGCGCAGTGACGATCCCTGCAATTGCATACTGAACAAGTCCCTCTACAAACCACAAAACGGCAAGGACAAACGGAATCGGGTAGGTTGCATATTGCCCGAACGAATGTACTCCGCTTACCAGAAGGCCGACAAGCAGCCCGTAGAGGACGCCGCCTGACACACCCTTCACGTTATGTATATGCGTTAATAAGAGCACAAACAGTATTGACCCAGAAAGATAGGTGACCGGCTCCAGCCAATGTATCATGTCCGGGCGCCAGACATTCTTCAAAGAATGGTTTATCGGTCCAAGCAAAAGGAAATCGAATAACAAATCAATAAGACTTAAGACAATAAATACTGCGAAACAGGCAACTGCATACCTTTTGATATTCATTGGGCAATCTCCTTTGCTAAGATGGGAAATAGAAAGAGCAAAGAATAGGCCATTATGTGGTTTGGTATTCTTGAAAAAGGGGAGAGTGGATTGTTGGAATTGAGAAAAGTTTTTCAAAAATAGGATGGTTCTGGTATTATAATGCTCAAAGCGGGAGTGATAGGAATTGAGAAGGGGGTACATTTTGTGTAATTGTTCGGAAACTTCCGGCGCTACCACGACTTGCAGCGCAAAATGCCGTCCCTACTCCACAGATATTTCTTGTCACGCATTTAATATCATTCTGATGGCTATTTCTCAATTCCTTTTCTACAACACCAAAGTTCTTATCGCAATCATGTGGTCACCGGCCTTAAGTTGCAGCAGGTAAACACCCCTTGTCAAGTTCCCGCGCTTAAAGAATAGGCTGTGAGCGCCTGCCGCCTGCATTCCGTTTGCAAGGTTTCTTACCAGTTTGCCAGACAAATCGTACATGGCCAAACGGACTTCCACGGTTTTGTCGAGCGTGTAAGAGATGAACAGTGTTCCCATGAACTGATTGGGTGCATACCGGAGAGACAGGCCCGGTTTATTTGCCGCACCGGTCATGTCGGGTTTGACCCGATTTCCACACGGGTCCAATCCCTCAAACCGGTCTTTGGCAGGCAGGGAATACAACTTGGTCGCCCCTTCCGGCTGCACCCACGGCCAGGTGCGGCAGCCGAAAAATGCCGGTTTTGCAGCAAGGTAAAGCGAGTTCGGCAGCGTGTGATCCGAAATGGAAGAATCCCATTTAATGCTGTTATTGACATAGTCGAAATTGCCGTGGCGGATAGCGGTCGAGAGCGTCAGGGGATCGGCGTACATGTCCCATCGTTCCGGATCATAACCAAGTTTCCATATATCCTGATCCCGCCAGTCGGCATTGTTCCCCGTCATGGCAGGATCTTCGTACACCCAGCCGCTCATCTGGTTCTGGCGTCCAAGCACATTAGCGATAAAGGAAAACCACCATGATCCGTAAGCAAGGCCCGCGGCCCTCACATTCCCCGCATCGGTGAAGCTCCTTCGCTGCCCGGACAGCCAATTGCGGAAGAAGGTGATATAGATGGAATTTCCATGCGTGTAATCGTTGTCGGCGTTGGGGGAATAGTTGCCCTCGAAGAGGACATGGTGAGGTCCGGCCATATGCGAAGCATTGATGCCCACCTCAACCCAGGTCGGGGTGTCGAAATCCCAGGCTGTCATCGGTATAATTATAGCCGAACACGCTGCCGGCTCCGCAGGAGCGGACAACCATAACTTTACACGTGTTGATGCTGATATTGTTTTCCACAAGGATTTCGGAAGCCGCGTCCGCGAAACTGATGGCATAACCGGCGCCTCCCGGCTCAGGCCATGAACCGTCATGAATGTAGGAGTCGCGAATCTCTATGCGAAATGAGTTGTTGACCGCAAAACCCTCACCGATCCATTGCGTATTCTCGATGTTTCTGGCCCAGCAATAGGCGGCGGCTTCGAACCGGACCTGGCCGTCCGCGCCGCCGAGAACGGTAACGTCTTCGACGCCCGCATTCTTGACATGAACATTGTCGCCGGTGTACCGGGTAAGCTGGGCGGTATGGCTTGTCCGGTAGGAAATATGCAGGGGCGTCGTGAAGGTGACGGCGTTCCCGTTTACAGAGGCAATTTCCTTTATTTCGCACGTGGGCCGGTCGGTCCGAGAGAACCATGACATTGCATTGGGCAGAGTCCTGGTGGTTCCGTTCAAGTCGTAAGGCCCGGTTGCATCCGAATAACTGTTGTCATCCTGCCACTGCTGCATTGGCAAATGCATGTTCCAGGCAACGCGGTCACCCTGCCAAACCTTCGCGTTGGAGGGAAAACCCGTGGGAGTGTTTTGCCACGAGGCGCCGGAAAGCTCGTCAAGCAATACGAATTGGCCTGCCGAGAACCCGGTGGCATTTGCCAACGTTACGGAATTTGCGCCCTGGCTGCCGTCTGCGGCAAGATTTTGCGAAGTGGTTTCGTCAACTTTCGGCCAACGGTTGGGGCCTATTATGATTACAGGTTGTGGGTCATAGGAATAAGAGCTCGGATCCACCGGCTGCATGGGTGACGTGCGCGGTTTAGCACCATTGGTCTTCTGCAATATTGTACTGTCGGGTCCGGCCCCGCGGAGTGTGATGCCTTTGTTGACAAGAAGGTAGTTGTTCACGGTAAACGTTCCTGCCGAGAGTTTTACCACTTGACCGGCAGGACAGGCATCGATGGCGGCTTGAATGCCGGCACTTGCATCCTGTGCGCCATCGCCGTAGGCGGAAGCCTGCAGGGTCGTGTAAATGGCCGTGCGGTTCGGGATGCCGCCGACCGACATAAGCCCGGGATTCCACGCAGTGGCGCGGTCGGAGGGCAGGATCACGCTTGATGACGGAATGCTGATGGTCATGACCATGAAGGCAGCCCAAAGCGCATTTTTTAAGTTTGGAAATGGATTCATGTATGTTCCTCCATTGTTCTTGAGGCAATGTCCGGTGGGTGGCTACTATGCAATCTTCACCATTGCCAAGCGCAAAATTATACCTCTTCCTTAACCGTTCTGGTTGATTTTGAATAGTCGGTGGATTGTAACGATTGGGCTGTCATTTTGTACACCGTCCAAATGCCGAATCCCCCGTTGAGGATATAGTTCCTATAGCCGGGCGATTTCCGACCAATTTTATCCAGAACTTCGTTAAATTCATCTCCCTCAGGAACACGCGCGGCTTTTCCGGAAATGGCAATGCTCCTGAATTCCTTTGTAAGCCTGATTCGTATTCGGAAAGTAAAGCGTGATAAAGGGATTGACGGTGATATGCTTGACTTTCTGCGAATCAATGCGCGTCACAAAATAGATGTCAAGGCCGCTATTTGCAAAGGGACCTATCTCCCGTACGGAAGGCTTGTTGTCTTCCCCTACGGTCACCAGCAGCGCATACGATGATTTCTCGATATAACCGACTGCTTCTGCAGCGGTGACGCTCATGGATTCGATCCTTTTTTTGACGAGTTTTCCATCACAAGTTGCAATGATCGCCGGCCGACAAACCGGGAAGAATCTGCCAGAAATCAATTCATGCCTGCATCGGGCGCAAGGATAATTGGAAGAGTGGATATCTCCGTTATGCCGAAGAAAGTGTTTGCGGCGGAACTCAGCAAATGTCTTATGAAATTCAAACCCGAAAGTCATTGTTTCCTAACACAACGGCGGCATTTTCTTTAGTGTTTCCCGCCTCCTGCCGCCGTTCCACCGAGGATGCAGTGTTCCAGCCAAGGCGAGCAGGGAAAACGATGGGGCTTAGTCCGCATGGAAACATGCGGAGGAGACGGCGCCGGCTGCTACACCGGCGCCGTTGTTTTTCCGGTTGGAGTTATCCACAGGCTGCGGATTACGTTTTCGCGTGGTGCTTTACCAATGCAACTGCAGCGGCGACGCATACCCGCCCGGCAGGGACTGGAGCGAGGCAAGGTGCCGCTTGGGGCTCGACCAGAAACTGAGGCGGCGCAGGAGCGTGCGTTTCTTGCGCTGGTGCGACTGCATGCGGCGCATGATGTCGTCAAGGATGCGGATCGCTTCGAGGATGTGCGGACCCTTGTTGAGCATGACGCATTCGGCGCGCTGGCCCATGGCTGCATCGGTGATCTCTGCGCGCGAGGGAACTCCGTCTTTTGCGACGGTCTCCAGAACCTGCGTTGCCCACACCACGGGCACGTGCGCGGCCTCGCAGATCCAGAGGATCTCTTCCTGTATCTCGGCGAGACGCTCCCAGCCGCATTCCACGGCAAGGTCGCCGCGCGCGATCATCACGCCCACTTTTTCGCTGCGCATCGCCGCGAGCAGAAGGTCGGGAAGCTGGCTGAATCCTTTCTGCGTCTCCACCTTGAGCACCATGCCGATGTGACCGCCGCCCTCCGCGGCGAGGTGTTCCTGGAGCAGCTTGACATCAGAGATTCGCTGGACAAACGACATTCCCACCATGTCGGCATGGCGGGCGGCAAAGGCAAGGTCGCTCAGGTCTTTTCCCGTGAGCGCCGAGGTTCTGAGGGTGGTGTCAGGAAGGTTGATGCCCTTTTCGCTGCGCAGCCGTTCCCCTTTTGGCCGCGCATGAACGATTTCGACAAAAAGTCTGCCCGGCGCGCGCTTCTTCACCACGCCGCCGATCTTGCCGTCGTCGAACCATATCCGGTGGCCGACCTTGACGTCTGAGAAAACCGCGGGAAGCGTGCACCCGATGGCGGCGGGGGAGATCACCCTGCCGCGCGCATCGGTGATTGCGGGCCTGCCCGGTTCGCTGTCCGGAGTGACCACGAGCGTGTCGCCGCGTTGCAGAATAAGAGGTGCCGCGTTTTCGGGCACGTTCTCCAGCACCACGCGCGTCCAGGCCTGCGCGGCCCTGGCCTCGCGCTTGATGGTGAAAACGACCCGCTCGGTGACATACGACGTGAGTTCGCTTTCGCAAAGCCACCCGCCGTTGCCGGAGAGCACTGCCTTCATACGCCGCTCGGCCTTGCGCGAATCGGTGAAGACTATGGTGTCGCCTTTTTTGATGCGGGAAAGCCATTTTTCGTTAACGGCAAGCACTGCATCGAGACCGGCGAGGGAGGGTTCCTGTCCGTCAATGGTCTTGAGCCAGATGCGGGCAGGCGCCGTCACTTTTCCGAGCGCATCGCGCCTGGGCCGCCATTTGACTACTTTGGGCCCGGCCGCAAGCGGACCCGTGCGCAACTTGGGACCGGCAAGGTCCATAAGCACGCGGCAGACCATCCCGGTCTCGCGCTGTGCGCGCCTGAGGTTGTCAATCATCGCCTGCCAGCCGGCCTCGTGGTCGTGCGCACAGTTGATCCGCATGCAGTTCATGCCGTGTGACACGAGGCTCTTGACAAGGCCGTAATCGCCGGCGGCTTCCGACGGCATGGTCACCATGATCCTGGTCGACCGTCCAGTGGGCGCCGGGCCGAGCAGCGCCTCGGTGTGCTCGCGGAGAATCTGCCTGCCCCGTTCGCGGGTGATCTGCACCTTTAGTGACGGATGCTCAGTCCACCGTCTTCGGGCAAGTGAGCACACCGTGCGGATCACCGAATTGAGGGTTGCAAGCACGTGCGCTTCGGCTCGGCCCATCGACGAAAGCCCGAGTCCGGCGAGCGTGTCCTGGATTTCGCGGATGTCGTGCCGGCGAAGAGACAGGTACCCGAGAAGGTTCCTAGCGCTATCGCGGTAGGTAGGGTGAAGCCTTTCCACGACCTGGGCAAAACGGTCATTGATTGAAAGGAGATCGGCCCTCATATGCCTTAGGGAACGCAGGAGGTTGTCCATCGTCATGGCTCCTGCAAGGGGATCCGATGCGGGTTTCATGTTCTGGACGGGCAAAGACTTTGGTTTCATGAACGTTATTTCTTGAATGCCACAGCCCGCGCAATCCCCGCGACTTGGCGCGGGGTTCTTCAATACAGAGTGGTAATAATAGGGCGTGTTTGCCATCTGCGGGACTGTTTCAATCTATATAGAATTCGCTTGTTAGAAAAGTGTTAGCTTTGCGTAAGAGGTTTGTAAGACCGTGCGAATCATCCCGCATCGCTGGAAACGAGACCCATTTCCTATCGCAACAGCGATTCAAACCCCATGCCCCTTTCCCGGACAAAGGCGGGAAGGCGGCGTCTGTTCCATGCCTTCACAAATGGTACAACCACCGCCGCAAGCCGGTTGAAAAGGAGCCTGTCGGAAAGCCTGTACGGCGGGCTGGTGCGCGGCAGCATGCGGAACATCAGCCATAGCATTGTCGTTTCGACATGCGGGGAACCGAAGTCACACACCACGGAGAACCGCTGCGCCCGGGGAAAATCCCTTTTGTAGGCATCAACTTCATCCCGTATCCGTCCGACAAGGACGGTGGTTGGATTGCCAAGGAAATACTCGCGCGCCAGCCCGAGCAACTGCATTGTCCGTCGCATGAGAACAAAAGGTTTCTGGTCGAGATTCATCTTCACAGCTATGGATTGCATTTCGTCAATTTTGACAAGGGCGTCCGCGGTGTGGTTCGCCGCACCATTGCCGGACGCGAACCGCCTCACGAACAAACGCAGCGTTGCGCTTATCACAATCGTGTCCCAGAAAACCCACAAGAGCGGCGGCACGCGGGTCCGCCTGAAGAAAATGGAGCGTTTTGAGAATTCCGGCATGTACCACAGAGACTCGATGACTTGGGACGAAAGACGGAGGAGCCGCAGGAGTTTCGCGGCGTCCAGGTGCGGCGCGCGCAGCCGGCAATACCGGGAAATCGCGGCATCAACGCCGTCGCCGTTGGCAAACAGCGACACCGTGACCGCCGTGTTTATCTCGTTGTACATCGACGAGCCGGGCATGAAGGTGAGGGAACGGAACCTGGACCACCCGCCGGTCTGGCTCCACACCATAATCCCGGCGAAATTTTCGCACCGTGTCAATTTTCGGCGGAGGCGCTCGTAGTAGTCGCCGACAAAGGAAGGGAATTCGCCGAACCCCTCGTACTCCCGCCGGGCCTGGAATTCCACCAGCTTGCGCTGCGTCCCCTCGAAAATGAGCGGGTTAAGCGCAAGGTAACGGAAGAAATCCGTGGTGCCGTACTTGTGCGATACGACAAGCGCCGGGCTTGCCATGCCGTCGAACACGGCGTGATAGGTTGCCGGGTTCCACATCAGATCGCCCACGGGAAACGCGCCCACGGTCCATGTTCGAACGATAAGCGTTTTTCCGTGTTCCTCAAAGAGCGGCAAAAGATGACGCAAGAATGACCGTGCCTGCGCAGGCGTGCGGACCGAAAGGTTCGAGCGCATTTCGTGGTCCACGTCGAGCCCGTCGCACTCGCCGATACGGAGAATAACGCCAGACAGGGCGGGAAACCGATCAAAGAGATTTCTGCACGCCTCGGCAAGCAAGGCGGCGTCGGTGGGCGCTGCCCTACGCCTGTTGCCGGAAGAAAAATTCGCGTCGGTCGTGACGAACACCGACAGACCGGCGTGTTCCGCGGCCTCACACAGACGGACGAGCAGCCCGGCGTAATCGGCGATCTTTACCTTGAGACGGTCGGGATACCATTGTTGCGCAGTGAAATGCGCGACGTCGTCGACGGATACGGCGTTAAACCCGAGCGAAGCGATCACGCCGCAGTAGGATTCGAACCGTCTCAGGATTCTTTCGCATGTTGTAAACGGCAGGCGACCGTTTCGTTCGAGAAGGGGAAACGGCGTTTTCGACCAGTTGACGGTTGCGCCCGGGGGCAGGCGGGAAGGAAGCGCGAACGCCGAAAGCGAGTCGGCGATGTACAGCAGGCCCTTTCCCGCCGCAGGAGGGGCATTGGGCATCGAAAGCGTCCTAGCGCGCCGCCGCTTCGCCGACGGCAAGGATGTCGGCATACGCCGCCGACGGGTCGCGCGCCGGGGCTGCGCCCGAAGGCCGGCGGCCGGCGGAGAAAATATCCTGGAATACAACGTTCCAGTCGTAGGTGAGCGCCACGTGACGGCGCGCCGCAGCCCGCATTTCCCGGTACAGATCGGGATACGATTCGATCATGGCGGCGACGCCAAGTATCTTCTTTTCCCAGTCGTCAAGGTTGTTTGCCTCGGCAATGTAGCCGGTGGCGCCGTCCTTGATGATTTCCTTGGGGCCGCCGAAATCGGAAACCAGAACCGGCAGGCCGCACGACTGGGCTTCGAGCACCACGAGGCCGAAGGTTTCGGTCACGCTGGGAAACACGAGCAGATGGGACCCTGAATAGAGCAGGGGCAGCGTTGAACGTTCGATGCGGCCGGAAAAATGCGCGCGCTTATGTGCGGCCATGCGTTCTTTATATTCGTCAATATAGGGCCCGTTGCCCGCAATCACCAGATTGATGTCCTCCCGTTTTGCAAGCACCGCTTCGTACACGTCGGCGAGGAAATCGAGGTTTTTCTCCTTGCTCACCCGTCCCGCGTGCAGCAGCGTGACGCCGTCCCGTATGCCGAAAGTTTTTTCCAGGTACGCCGTGCCAAAAGGGTCGGGCGCAAACGTGTTTGGATCGATGCCGCGTTTGAAGCGCCGCATTTTCGACCGCGGAATCCCGCGCTGCACCATGAGCTCCGCGTATTCGTCGGTGGACACCGCAACGGAATCGGCGGCCGAATGGAACCAGTTGACGAATTCCTCCGTGATCCGGCACATGGTGGCGTCGCCGAGGATCTGGCGCATCTGGCGCGTGAAGTCGGTGTGGTACACCGCGGTGCAGGGAATATGCAGCAGCTTGGATGCAAGCAGGCCCACAAGGCCCACCGGGCCCGGCGTGGAAATGTAAATTTCGTCGGGAGCGGCCGCGCTCGACGCGCGGATGGACGCAAGCGCCGACGGAACCCTCAGGGTGTAGGTGCTGAAGAATTCCGGCGTGTGCGAGAAGATGCACGGCAGGTCGAGCACGTTGGCAGGCACCGCGGCCGTGCGCTCGGAAGGAGGAGGCAGGCATGTCGCAATCGTCAAGTCAAGGCCGCGCTCCCAGGCAAGGCGCGACATTTCCTGCAAGGTGGCGCACACGCCGGAAAGCTCCAGAAAGGTGTCGGTAAACCACAGGATGCGTTTGCCCCGCCGGTGCTCCGCGCCGATGTACGATTCGGCGAGCGCGTCGAGAAGCTCGCGCGATGCGCTGATGACGCTCATCGACGTAAAGAAGGGAATGGACAGGAAGACGCCGGGGAGCGTGCTCGAGACATGTCGGAGTACGCCCATGAGGTCGCCCGAGGTCAGGTCGCCGCCCAGCTTTTCAAACAGGCCGCGCAGAGACAAGGTCCGACGCCTCGGTGATGGCCTCGCTGATGAGTTCGAGTTTTTCCTCGGTCGAGCCGGTGCGGTGCTGCTGAAGATCGTCCACCAGGCGGGAAAGAAGCCTGCGGAGCGGGTCTTCGCGTCCCGCCTTGGAGAATTTCATTCTGTCAAACACGATGCGGCGCTTAAGGTCGAGCGGCTTTTGGTCGAACAGGAGCGCGTTGATCGACCCCATGAGCGTGCCGGCGATGGGCGCGCGCGATTTGGAGAAATCGTATGCCACTTTGTAAATCGAAAACGCCAGGCCGCGATAATCGTTGTGGCGGCCCTGCGCCCGCGTCTTTTTTTCCGCAATGCGTGAGAGAAACTCCTGCGGCGTGCGCGCGTCGGCTTCCGTGTAGGTCGAGCCGACAAAGAGTCCGCTGTGATCGTCCGATCCGCCGGTGAGCCCTTTGCGCCACGGTTCGCCCGGGAGCTGCTCGATGCAATAGCGGTCGCACAGGTCTTCGATGCGCCGCGGGGACAGGGACGCGAATACCCTGGCGAGTACCTCGCCGTCGAGCCGCGCTCGGGAGCCGTTTGCGCTTTCGAAATGATCGAACAGGAGAAACAGCCGCTCCACGTGTTCGAGCGTGAGGAGCCCGTTCACGGAAAACGTTGGGTGCGCCACGGAGTGGGCCAGCTTCTGTTCCCGCAGATATCCCCTGAGGTCGTATATGCTGGTTCGTATTCTGTCAATGACCGGAACGTGTTCCGGTTCCAGCCCCCACACCAGCACGTGAATTTTCGCGCCGTCTTCCGGGAAATAGGAGGTAACCTCCATGCCGGTAAAAACGTCGTTTGGGTGCCGGTCGCGCAGGCGCAAAGCGCCCTCGACGACGTTGTGATCGGTGATGGTCACGAAATCCATCCCCGCGCGCTTCGCGGCGGCGTAGACTTCGGCCGGATCTATGTACGATTCACGGGTGCCGATGCGCTGCAGGAACCATTCGGACGGACGCTCGGAAAAACTTGAGTGGACATGACAGTCGGCCTTTGCCATTGTCAACCTCCCGGTGGCGGATAAACGGTTCGTTGCCATTTGCCAATTGCTTGCTAGAAAGATAGCCGCCGATTGTTACGCGAGTGTTGGAATACGTTTAGTTCTTTGTGTGGACAAAGGGTTTTGCCATTCGGCTCGTCACAACGAGAATGGTGGTTTTTCGCCCGGCAAAGCGGGTGTTTTACTATCGGTGGGACACGAGTGGAGTTCCGAACCCAACCCCGTCATCGTTGATTTATGTATCGCCCAGATATTTTTCAAATAGTTCTTTATTCCAATTGAGCTGGGTTCCGGCGGATTGCAGCGAAGCGAGAAGCAACGATTCAGCTATCTCCTCCTTTGTGGCACCAGCTTCAAGCGCATCCTTGATATGATGCTCGGTGCAATGGTTGCATCTAAATACCGACGCGATGGCCAACCGGATCAGTTCCTTCGTCTTTGCATTGAGGACTGTTTCGCTCCCGGCAACGCTTGAAAAATGTTGATATGCCGCACCCAAAGGCGACTTCTTCAAATACCATGGTGATTCGATATCCATCCATTTTCTCCCTATATATCTAGTTGGCCCGCCATACCTTTGTGATTTATTCCGACAACGTAAATGGCGGATATTCATCCGTAATAAGTAAAAAAGCGTATGCGTTTACCCGCAATCCCCATCTCGCAACCCCAACCACGAATTCATGGATTTTGGCGGGATACCTGCCTGTAAAGAGTATCGCAAACCAGGCTATGATCGATACGAGAATTGCGGCAATGCACAGAAATGCCAGAATTATCAGGTGGGGAATTGCAAGAAACCATTTCACGAGCGGCATTCCCCTGGACAGGTCTTTTGAAGCGTCGGGATACATTAATTCCACGATGACGGATTGTTCTTCCGACAGCGCGGGATACTCGTCGCGTAGCAATAAAAGGTAGGCCATGACCCTCATTGAGAATTTTGTCAATGCAACATTCCAGTCGAACCACCACTGCGGATACTTCTTTCTGAACAAAATTACAAGGAGGGTCGGCAGAACCAGGGTGCCGGGCGCCGCCCAGGAAACATCCTTTGTGTGAAAACCGGACAATAAGACAAGTAAGACCATGACCGGGAGAGCGCAGAATATCCTGAAAAACGCGGTCAACCGGTTGGATGTGGGAGAATGGGGGATCGAAAGCTTTACGTACGGGAATGACGAAAGGGCATTTTTTTCGTCCATGGCTATTTTCCTTTCAGCAGAAGAAATGGTAAGGTATGGGGCGAATGTAAAGCATGCGCCCGTCCGGTGTCCAGTGGAGCGCCATCCGCGCTACAGGGCCGCTTTCGATAGGACAAAAAGGCATGTCTGCTATTGATCCCTTTGAAGTCCGGATTATTTCAGGATGCAAGAGCCTTCGATGCTACCTCTTTTTCCGCCAGAAGCCAATCGGAAAGCTCATCTCCCGGCATCTGTGATTTCTGACGCTTGAGAAAAATTTCCTTGGCACGCTTTTCAATTTCAGCTTTTAATTGGTCAGGATCGCCGGAAATGTCTGGCTTCCGGGAAGGAACAAGTTTAATGCTGATTCTTTGTTTGGTAGCCATGTCGTACCTCTTTTGAGAATAATTGTTTGTGTGCAGAATTTTTCAATATTTTTTATTGAAAAATCCTTATTTTAAGTACCGCGATTTTAAAATATCCTGGATGTATGATGATTTAGTAAGGGTTTTGTTAGAAATTGGTTGAGGTTAATCAGGTATCATTTTAATCTGCCGCCTTATTAATTCTATTTGCCTCCATAATGGTTACGAGCGGTGCAATTATCCTCTTTAGCTTCTCAAAGTACTTCCCAAACAGCCCTGTAGCCCTGTCTCGCAGAATTCTAATAAGAATCTCATGGATAAACATTTTTGTTCGTCTATATTGCAACCATACGTTGTGAAAAAAGTTCTTCACCGCAATGTAAAAACAATTGAGCACCATGAAAACCGTCACCCTATTCCATTATAAAGGTGGCACAGGAAAGACTGCCCTGGGTCTCATGATGTGCCGCCTGCTGGCCCTTGCCGGATACCGCGTCTTGGCCGTGGACATGGACTCCTGCCAGAACCATTTGTCCGATGCGATGGGTGGAGCGGAAAGGGAGGAGCCGTCGCTGCGGACCTCAAAGGTCTGCGCGTCCGGCATCCTTGAACGGGTCATAAGAAAGAATGCGGCACCGAACCTCGACGCTGCTGCTTTGTCCACGGCTTGGTGCGACAGAGGCACTTCCGATCCGGAACACCTCAGGAAGCGGTTCAGGTTTTTCAATCTGGAAGCTGCCTACGATTTTGTGATAATCGACACGCCGCCGGGCATGGGCCGCGTTCAGGAGATCTCGCTTCGTGCCGCGGATGAAATATGCGTTCCCACCGATCTTTGTATGCCGTCACTTCGAAGCCTTGAAAAACTTTCGTCGGCACTGGGTTCAAAGATGAAGTGGAAGATTGTCCCGAATTACCTCCGGGAGTTGCCCAACCCGGCCGGTCCGCTTGCCGCTCTGCAGAAGCGCTATCCCGGCCGGGTGGTGCCTTTTTCCATTCCGTACGACGAGGGGTTCTCATCGTGTCTTATCCCCGGCGAAACGCCGTTTTTCTCCCGCGTCAGGCATGAAACAGCGGCGCAATGCTGCCGACTGGCCGCCGAGCTTTTCCCCGTTGACCTCAAGAAAATGGAAACCGCTGTTGACGCTGAATGCCGGTCGCAGCGGCCGGCGGCGCGGGAGATGCTTCTGATCCAGGACAAAGAGCTCTCGTGTTTCCTCGAACCGCCGCGTGGGCTGCAGAATTCTTCGCAGGAAATGTATCCGGTTTCCTCAGTATAGTCTTGCCCTGTTTCCCGGACAAAAGCCCGTCACTACTCTTATCATAATTGACAAATACAACTAAAGCGCGACGCCGGTCTCCTAACAAACAAATAACCGGATTGACACCACGTTCTAATTCCTGCCTGCGATATTTTAACGCGGCACAAGGTGAGGTAATGCCGACATCGTCGGTCCGGTGATATGTTGGGGAAACACGAAACATTTTGTTGCAAGGCAACAAAGCAAGGAGGAGGTGGTTGATGCGAAACATCGATGTGGAGTCGAAATTCGTTGCAAGGTTTCAGGAAAAGGAGGAATTATTCCAGCACGTTGCAGCAATACGGTCTTGCAAAAAAAATGGTCTGGTTCGCAGACAAACGGTCATTTCAATAGTTTGAAGCTCATTTGACAAATTTTGTATTGCGAAAATCATCCTAGGACAAAAAGAAATTTCATGAAGGAGAGAAACCCATGTCTATCAAACTCGGAAAATGCAGGAAGTTACTGCTGGCGCCACTGGCGATAGTTTTGCTTTCATTAGCACCCGCGATTGCGGGCGTTCCCGATGGAGTGCACGTCCCCAATTCCTGGCTCAACATCACTCCGGGCAGCGATGCCTCGCAGCTTTGCTTCTCCTGGGCAACTGCTGCGCCTCACACGCCCGCGGTTCAAATCGTCAAAACAAGCGGCGGCGATACTGCGAAATTCACCGGCAACATGTCGTCTCAAGCGCTCTATGATTCAACCGCGGGAGTCATTTTGGCCGGATGGTATCAGAACAAGGTGACGGTGACCGGGCTTGCGCTTTCCACCAGTTACACGTACCGCGTCGGCCACGACTCGACGTGGAGCGATTTTCACACGATCCAGACCAGAGACACCGGATCCTTCACCATCATCGCGGTGGGCGATCCGCAGATCGGTGCTTCAACGGGCGGTGCGCTCGAACCCCCCGCGCAAGCGAGCGACGTTCTTGGTTACGACACTCTCGGCTGGCAGAATGCAGTTGCCGTCGCAACGCAATCGGTTTCAAATGCCAGCTTTATGCTTTCACTCGGCGATCAGATCGATAATACAACGTCGCAAGCGGGTGACGATCCGCAGTACAACGGCTACTTCAGCCCGCCGCAATTGCTTGGCCTCCCCGTCGCCACAATAGACGGAAACCATGACTACGGTCTTGGCCATTATTACGGGTACCACTATAACCTGCCCAACCAGTCGGCGCAGGACGGAGCCACCGCATACGGAAACGACGGCGACTATTGGTTTACCTATGGCAACACCCTGTTCATGGTGATCAACAGCAACACCCAAAGCGCCGCGACGCACGATGTCTTTATCGGCCAGGCCATAGCGCTCAACCCGAAGACCATGTGGAAAATCGTGAACTTCCATCATTCTTTATACAGCGATGCAGATCACGCTTTGGACGCCGATATTCTATTCAGAAGGAGCGCGTATCCGCCGGTTTTTGACAAGTATGGCATCGACGTTGTCATGTCGGGTCACGACCACACCTACAACAGGTCGTACCAGATGCTCGGAGGACTGCCCGTGTCGAGAACCGGGGAAACAAATAAAACCGTAAATCCCCAGGGTACCCTTTACATGACCCTTAATTCCGGAAGCGGCAGCAAATTCTACCCGATCAACTCATCGTTCGTGGTAAACGGGGATACAACCCTCCCGGTATACTCTGCATTCTACTGGCAGCAGAACGAGCCGACATTCTCCTGCGTCAAGATCCACAGCGATACGTTTTCCATCGTCACCTACGCGATCAACGCAAGCAATCAGGCAGCGCCGATCGACAGCTACACCATTATCAAGAATGGTTCTGTCAAGGCCATGCCGACCTCCAAGGCCGGCCGGCTCGGTGTGTCTCTGGCTGCCCGTTTGTTCCAAGGATTCTTGATGGTCGAGGGATTGGAGGGAACGGCCCGCCTCGAAATCTTCAGCGCTTCTGGCGCAAAGGTGATGGATCTGGGGAAAAGAGTCTTTACGGGCAGCGCACAACAGGTTCCTTTGTCGGGATCTCTGCGCTCCGGCTTTTACCTGCTCAGGATCAGTGGGCCTCACAGAGGGAACCTGCCGTTGGCGTTGATCCAGCCCTGATTACTTATTTCTCGGCAATAATCCACCTGCTGCGCGGGTGGATTATTGCTTAGACGCGCAATGGCGGCGCAAAGAACGAAGAATGATCAACCTGACAATAAAAAAGTTAACAAACAGTAAGATTGTGCGAACGCTTGCCGGATGCGCGGCGTTGGCGATTTATCTGGGTCTGATATTCCTTTTTAACCACCAGACGCGAATCCCTCATTTGTACAGCTCGGCTTCCGGCGCCTATGTCCGGTATGAAAAAGCGCGCGTTATGGCGGTGGAGAAAGAAGCATTGACAAGAGATAAAACCACCGATCTGGACGTGGGGTTTCAGGCACTTAAAATCAAGGTTCTCACCGGCGAGCACAAAGGCGAGGTAATATCTGCCCGGAACACGCTCAACTACTCCATTAATGTGAGAGCGAGGGCCGGCACCAGGGTAATCGTCTGCATCGACACCGCCAATAAGAATACCTACGATGCCTGGATTTACAGTTACGACAGGGAATTCTACCTCTATGCGCTGGTCCTTTTGTTTTTCGCGGTTCTCTGCGCCATTGGTGGAAGCCGGGGTGTCAGATCCGTTCTGGGAATCATTTTCACCTTTACGGGTATCATCTTCCTTTTTATTCCCATGCTGTATCGGGGCTATTCTCCCGCCTTTGCTTCGATCGGCGTGGTGGTGGTGAGCCTTTGCGTGACGCTGGTCCTGCTCGGAGGTTTTACCGCCAAGACTTTTTCCGCCATTCTCGGCACAATGGCCGGGGTTGCGGCGTCGGGGCTTTTTCTCCTGGCGGCCCTGAAAATCGCCCACCTTTCAGGGTTCAGCGCCAATGAGGCTGACGTGCTCATCCAGATTGCGGGAAAGACGCACATGAAGGCCGGCGAACTTTTGTTCGCGGCGATCCTTATCTCCTCGCTGGGCGCCATCATGGATATTGCCATTTCCATCGCAGCTTCGGTGCGTGAAGTGCATGCAAGTAACAGCAGGCTGGGGGCCAAGGAGTTGTTCAATTCCGGCATGAACGTGGGGCGCGACATGATGGGTACCATGGCAAATACCCTTATTATCGCCTTCACGGGAACATCGCTCAATATTTTGATCCTGCTCTATTCCTGGAATGTAAAGTATTATCAGTTGATAAACAACAATATGATCGCCATCTACATCATTCAAGCCGTTAGCGGCAGCATCGCCGTTATTCTGACGGTGCCGCTCGTTTCGTTCTTTTCCTCGCAACTGATTCCCGCTTTTGGGAAACATCGCGTGGATGCCGATCATGCAAACGGGCAAACGAATTAATGTATTGCGGTGCGTGGTGTGGCGCGGTCGGCCTTTGTGCCCGAGAGGGTTTTTGCCCTGCGCGCCATGACGCACCGGCTTGCACCACAAGCGGTTGCGGTTGGTGGAGGTTTCTTGCGAATTTCTAACAAAGACCTCAGAACGGCCTAATTTCTGCAAGGCATTTTTATAGGTGGAAAAAGAGAAAAGGAGGAACCAATGAATTACGTCTTCACCTTCAATGCCGACTTGAGCAGCGGAACATCGGGCATGGACCCGAGGCTCGGCCACATTCGCGGCAAGGTCCTTGACATGGACGGAACCGGCATCGGGCACAGCCGTGTGTGGATTCGCGAGACCGGCCGGTTCGCATACACCGACGGGAACGGGAACTTTGTTATCATCAACGTGTCCCCTGCGGTGTATTCGCTCATTGCCGAAAGTGAAGGGTTTTCACAGTCCGTGCTCACCGACGTGCCAATCGAGGCCGGCGACAATCCGGGACACCTCTTTGTCATGTACCCCCACTATGCGCGTTCGACGGTGGGTCGCAGGCGCGGCGCGCTCGCATTCCAGGAATGATCATGCTCCGGTTTCAGCGCGTGCGCGAACAGGGCATTCTCTGCAGTCGTCTTCTTCGAAGGGGGGCAAGCACTTCCTCTCGCAATAAAACCTCCGTGCTTGCCTTCCCTTCCATTTTTCTTTCAGGATTAAGCGCCGATTTTTTCACAAAGCTCTTCAAATCCCATGGAACCCGCATGCCCGCCGAAGCGCGCGGCAATATCGGTCCGACCCTTACGAGGCTGCTGGCCGGCGCTTTCATGGATCGTTAAGCTTGACAACAGGGGATGCATCATGGCGCGGCTACAATGTTTTGCAAATTGCGCCGAAGCGGGCGATATGGTTGCGTGCGTTGTCAGGTCGGTGCATGCGGGTGCAGATTGGGTGGGTGTGGATGTGGGCGATGAAGGCTGCATGCCGGTCGATCCCGATACCCACCTGCTGGCCCCTGCGGATGAACTGCGCGGAACATTCCTGCTTGCTAATGCGATAAGAATTGCGGAAGGCAGCACAAGCCTCCACATCACCATAAGCGGAGCGCAGGCCGCGTCACACGTTGTCCGGCAAATCCACAATGCCATATTCCGCAGGACCTGGAAGTATGCGCAGTTTATTGTGTCAAGCCAGGATTTCACCATGGTCAAGACGGTGCAAAGCTACGATCCGAATATCCGCATCGGCTGCATTGTTCTGGGGGCGCCCCTCGTGGCGATACAGTATGCTGCGCAAATGGGGGCGCATTGCGTTTTTGTGGACAAGAGCCATGTGACGTCCGGACTTGTCGAGGAATGCCACGACCATGGCGTGGAAGTTGTTGCGCGGGTTGTCAACAGCGAAGAGGAATTTCTTCTCATGGAAGCAATGGAAATTGACGGAGTGGTCTCCGACTTTCCGGACAGGATTAATGCATGGCGGCAGCCAAGATACCGGGGAAAGCATTTCGCAATTTACGAGTGATCGCAGGTTCGGGAATCGTCCTTTCCGAGGTGTCCGGTTCACAAAATCCTGGAGAGGTGCATTGTTGATTTTGTGCAGCGTGGACAAGCAGTAGAGAAAAGCCTTCGGCGTTTTCTCAAAAACAGACCACGCCCTATGGGCGTGGTGCACAATGTTACGCCAAAGCGCTTACGCGCTTTTCTTTGATTTCGGGGGTTACACCCCCTCATCAAAGCCACGGCCTATGGCCGTGGTTCTTTACTCGAAAAGGGACCAAGGGTCTTTCGTTCGTGGCGCAGTTGCCGGCTGGAAATTCCGCTAACGAAAAACTAATCGGTTCCACATCGTGCGATAACGGTTGCCAGTGATTTTATTAGCGTTCTGCAAAATCCATGATTGCGAAACCAATGGCACATTAGGCGGCGAACGCCATAACGTCACACAGGGCTGCGGCATCACTCACGGGATGCTAACAACCCATTGTCAGCAGGAAACCCTTTGTATTCATATTCGGTTTAACGTTTCACCATTAACAGAAGGAGTCTGCCATGAAGGCACGTATCGTCAAGGTTGGTGGTCTGGCGCTGTCGCTGGCATGCCTGGCCATGCCTTTGAGCGCGTCGGCGGGAGAAATCACCGGAGCGGGCGCAACGTTTCCGTATCCCGTGTATTCGAAGTGGGCGGAGGCCTACAAGGCGCAGAGGGACATAAGCCTTAATTATCAGTCCATCGGCTCGGGCGGCGGCATCAAGCAGATCGAGGCAAAGACCGTTGATTTCGGCGCATCCGACATGCCGCTCAAGCCGGACAAGCTCAAAGAGGACGGCCTGGTACAGTGGCCCATGATTATGGGCGGCGTGGTTCCTGTTGTCAACATCCAGGGAATAAAGGCCGGCGAAGTGAAACTTACCGGTGCGGTCCTGGCAGATATTTATCTCGGCACGATAAAGAAGTGGAACGACAAGGCGATTGTAAAGCTCAACAAAGGCGTAAAACTTCCCGCTCAGGACATTGCCGTGGTGCACCGTTCTGACGGGTCGGGGACGACGTTCCTTTTTACGAACTACCTGATGAAAGTGAGTAAGGATTGGGCAGACAAAGTCGGCAACAACACTTCTGTCGAATGGCCGGTGGGCATCGGCGGCAAGGGCAACGAAGGCGTGGCGAACTTTACCGCACAGACGCCGGGCGCGATCGGGTACGTGGAATATGCCTATGCGCTTCAGAACAAGCTCGCCTACACCATGCTGGCTTCCCACGAGGGCGGTTTCCTTAATCCCAGCAGCGGCACGTTTCAGTCGGCCGCAGCTCATGCAGATTGGAAGAACGCCCCCGGCTTCTACCTTGTGCTCACCGATCAGCCCGGCAAAGAGAGCTGGCCCATCACGGGCGCAAGCTTCATCCTGATGCACACGTCCCAGGAAAAACCCGACAGGGCCCTCGAAGCCTTGAACTTTTTCGCATGGTGCTATGCCAACGGCCAGAAGATGGCCGAGGAACTCGACTATGTTCCGATTCCGCAGGCGGTTATTGACATAGTGGAAAAAACCTGGGCGGATCAGATCAAGGCGCAGGACGGAAAAGCGGTTTACGCAAAGTAACGCGATTCTTCTAAGGCAAACGAATCCATCACATTTCCGATAACCAATAATAGGAGGATGAAAGAAAATGCGCATCACAACCGTATTAATGATTCTGTCGTGTGTGCTTGCCGCAGGTGGTGTCATGGCATCATCGGCGCAAGACAAGCCCCAGGATACGACCCAGGCGGCGGTTCAGGCTGCTCCCGTGGAAGCCCCGGCCGAAACAAAGGCTCCGGCCCCGAAACCTGCGGAAGACAAGCCTGAGGGAAAAGTCATAGGGAAGATCTATGCGGACTGGAACTATGATGTAACCCAGAACGCTCCAGCCACCCTAACGGAAAAATCACTGATTGAACTGACCCGTGTGTACCTTGGTTACGATTACAAAATCAACAAGGCATTCTCAACGGAAGCGATGTTGGATGTTCAGCGCATCGATCCGTATACGGCACCCAACAACAGTAACGTGGGTAGTACCGTTAAAGTGGATACGGGTAAAACCACCAATCTTAATACAGTGTCGGTGGAGGGTCCGTTGTCGCTCAAAATTAACGACTCCTATATTGCATACGTGAAGACCGCATACGTCGCATTCAAGGGGATCCCGTTGACGACCATCACCGCTGGACAGATGTCCTATTTCGCCTTTGACGTGATGGAGTCGTTTTGGGGCCATCGGTATGTCTATAAGACTCTCATGGATCAGCTGAGTTGGGAGTCCAGCGCGGATCTGGGCGCAAAGGCAATGGTCAATATCCTGGACCTGGTTAAGATCACGCTCGGGGTCACCAACGGCGAAGGGTACAAAGCAAATCAGGATGCATTCGGTGACTACAAGGTTGCCGGTGCGGTGCAGGCCAATCCCATCAAGGACCTGACCATCTACGTGTACGGCGACTGGATGCCCGAACGGAAAAATACCCAGGACTCTGCACAGAAAACCATTGCCGCGTTTGTCGGGTACAACATTCTCGACAAGGCAAAGATCGGCCTGGAATACGACAACCAGGTGAGCCAGGGGGGCATCAGGCTCCACGACGCCAACGGCGTTTCCCTGTACGCAATGTACAACATCATAAAGGAACTTGAGGTGTTTGGCAGGTTTGACCTCGCTTCTTCCAGGAATTACTGGAGCACCAACGATGGCCAGACGATGCTCGCCGGTGTGCAGTATTCGCCGGTCAAGAACGTGAAATTCGCGCTCGACTATCAGCGCGTGAAACCCAGAGTTCTGGGCGCGAGCATTACCGCGAACAAGGTCTTTCTCAACGGTGAATTCGACTACTGAGTGCAGAACATCCAACGGGCAAGAGGCCGGCCCTACAGGGCCGGCCTCTATTACCCAAGAGAAACACATAACAGAATTGTAACCTTTTCCTAACAAGATCCTAACAGGATTATAAGATTTTCCTTATTCACTTTTCAAGCCGAAGTCTGCATGGTTTGTCGCCCACCAGGGTGAAATTTTTGGAAAAACGGCCAAAGTCATGATGGAAGAAACCTTAACGGCTGGCGACATGGCGTCAGAGACTCTCAACGCTGCCGAACACGCAAAGCTCAAGGCCCTTCCAAGACCAAGGCTGGTTGCCTTTGGAAGCGGGTTTGAACCGTTTTTCGGCCTCATTGCCAGGGCTGCTGCACTTTTGGTTGTTCTGGTGATGGCTGGGATCTTCGTTATCCTTTGCTATCAGAGTTTTCCCGCTTTCAAGACCTTCGGTCTGTCCTTTATTTTCAGCAGTTCCTGGAACCCGGTCACCGACAAATTCGGGTCCCTGCCCGCAGTCACCGGCACACTCATAACATCGATAGTTGCGGTTGCAATCGGGGCGCCGCTGGCCCTTGGCGTGGCGTTCTATCTTAACGAGCTGTGCCCGTTTCGACTTCGATCCGTTCTCACCACAACCATTGAATTGCTTGCCGCGATCCCCAGCATTATATACGGCATGTGGGGATTGTTCGTTCTTGTGCCGATCATGTCAAAAGTCATTCAGCCGGCAGTCATCAACGCGCTCGGCCCGATTCCCATAATCGGAGCGCTTTTCGCGGGCCCTCCTTTCGGCATCGGCATGCTCACCGCAGGGCTCATTCTGAGCATCATGGTCCTGCCGTTCATCGCCTCCGTGAGCCTTCAGGCGTTTGCCACCGTACCCGTTCCGTTGCGCGAAGCGGCATACGGCACAGGCGCGTCGGTGTGGGAGGTTTGCTACCGCATTATTTTGCCCTATACCAAAACCGGCATCATCGGCGCGATAATGCTCGGACTCGGACGTGCGCTCGGTGAAACCATGGCCGTCACGTTCGTCATAGGCAACGCACACCGCATCCAACTGTCCCTGTTTGCGCCGGGGACCACCATATCGGCCACCCTGGCCAACGAGTTTACCGAAGCGTTCGGTAAAATGTATTTGTCTTCTCTCCTTGCGCTGGGTCTCATTTTGTTTGCCATCACGTTCGTAGTGCTGGTGATAACCAGAATTCTTCTTCACTCGGTAAACCGCAAGATACCTGTATGAAAGTGGATCCCGGCATTCTGAGCAGGCGCCGCCTTGTCAACCGACTCATGATAGGGTTGTTTCACCTGGCGGTGATTGTTTCGATCGGCGTGCTTGCGGCGATTCTCCTGAAACTCGTGGCGGATGGCGTGCGCTCACTCTCGCCTGCGATTTTCACCATGAGCACCCCGGCGCCCGGAAGCAACGGCGGACTTTTCAACGCGATCGTGGGGAGCCTTCTCGTCGTGTTTTTTGCGATCCTGTTTGCAATACCGATCGGCGTTCTGGCAGGAACGTTTCTGGCAGAATACGGGCGAACCTCCAGGTTCGGTCAGGTTGTGCGGTTCTGCAACGATATCCTTTTGAGCGCACCGTCCATCATCATCGGCCTCTTCGTCTACGGAATTGTGGTGCTTCCGGCGGGTCATTTTTCCGGATGGGCCGGCGCGCTTTCCTTATGCTTTATTGCACTGCCGGTGATTGTGCGCACCACCGAAGACATGCTGCGGCTCGTGCCCGATACGCTCCGCGAGGCGACCATCGCGCTGGGCTGCCCGTACTGGAAAATGATCGTAAGCATCGGTTGGCGGGCCGCGCGCCCGGGCATTGTCACGGGCATCATTCTCGCCCTGGCGCGCATCAGCGGGGAGACTGCGCCATTGCTGTTCACGTCGCTTAACAATCAGTTCACCGCATTTTCCATGAACACGCCCATTTCAACTCTGCCTATTGTGATATTCCAGTTTGCAATGAGTCCCTACCAGGACTGGCAGCGTCTCGCATGGGTGGGCTCGCTGCTTATCACCGTGACCGTGCTCGCGCTCAGCATTTTCGCCCGGTATTTCCTGTTTGTCCGGAGGAAGACATGAACAACGGCTCTGCAGCCACGCAGATAAAGGTTTCCGCGCAACGGCTCAACTTTTTTTACAACGACGTCCGGGCGCTCAAGGACATTTCCCTGGATTTTCCGGACCGCAGCGTCACGGCGCTCATCGGCCCCTCCGGATGCGGAAAATCGACGCTGTTGCGGGTGCTCAACCGAATGTACGACCTTTACCCGGGCCAGCGCGCCGAAGGGAAGGTGATGGTCGACGGGGAGAACATCATAAGCCCAGGCGTTACGGTGTCGGCGCTTCGCGCCAAGATCGGCATGGTGTTCCAGCGGCCCACGCCCTTTCCCATGTCGATTTACGACAATATCGCGTTTCCGGTTCGCCTGTACCGGCGGCTGCCCCGCCACGAAATGAACGAACTGGTGGAGCAGGTGCTGGGCAAGGCCGCGCTGTGGAACGAGGTGAAGGACATTCTCCACCGGAGCGGCCTCAGCCTCTCGGGCGGCCAGCAGCAGCGGCTGTGCATCGCGCGCACCATCGCCATCAAGCCGGAGATCGTGCTCCTTGACGAACCGGCATCGGCGCTCGATCCGATTTCCATGGGGCAGATCGACGAGCTCATCGAAGAGTTGCGCCGGGACTACTGCGTCATCATGGTGACCCACAACCTCCAGCAGGCCTCGCGCGTGAGCGATTACACGGCTTTTCTTTACCTGGGGGAACTTGTTGAATTCAACACGACAAACACCATATTCACCTCGCCAAAAATAAAGCGCACAGAGGATTATATAACAGGCCGGTTTGGCTGATATTTTCGAAACAAAGGAATCACTGTGGAACGACACTTTGAAAGAGAATTACAGCAAGTGATGGACACCCTGCAGTCCATGGCCCAGGCTGTGGAAAAGGCGGTAAAGGCGTCGCTTCAGGCGTTCCTTGCCAAGGACATCGCGGCGGCGCAATCGGTGCTTGACAATGAGAACACCATCAACACCTTTGAAATCACCATCGACAACGACATTGTGAGGTTCTTCGCGCTCCAGCAGCCCGTTGCGGTGGACCTCAGGCTGGTGCTTGCGATACAGAAAATCAACAACGGGCTCGAGCGCATCGGCGACCACGCGGTAAATATCGCGGAATCCGCGAAGCGGTGCGCATCGGTCGGGACCATGGAGGAACTTCCCGAGCTCTTCCGCATGGCCGAAACCGTGACCACCATGCTCGCCAATTCGCTGCAGAGTTTCTTCACAAAGGATTCAGAACTTGCAAGGGCCCAGCTTCTCAAGGACGATGAAATCGACAGGATGAACAAGTCCATTATCCTCAAATCCATCGACATCGCCAAGGCCAACCCGGGGCTCATCGAGCCTGCCATCGAATACATCCGCGTGAGCAAGAACCTCGAGCGGATTGCCGACCTTTCCACGAATATCGCAGAGGAAGAAATCTTCCACGATCAGGCCCGGATGGTGAAGCACCACACCGACACAACCGTGCCGCCGTTTTCCAACTGAGGGGCAGGCAGGGACGGCGGGGGCGCCGTGCGGGCCCGTGCATTATATTATGATACAGGGAAGCGTTTGTTCCCGAGCTTTTTCCGCAAAACTTCGGGCGGCCGAACCGCGAGAAAACGGAGTTGCTATGGCGCGTGAACGAATCCTCGTTGTCGAAGACGAAGAGGAAATCCAGGAGCTTATCGCCTACAACCTGAACAAGGAAGGGTTCAAGACCATAGCCGCGCTGTCGGGCGAGGATGCGCTTAAGAAAGCGCGCGCCGAGAAGCTGGACCTTGTCCTGCTCGACCTTATGCTGCCGGGCATGGACGGCCTTGACGTATGCAGGGCGCTCAAGAAGGGTGAGAAGACGCAGACAATTCCGGTGGTGATGCTCACGGCAAAAGGCGAGGAATCGGACATCGTGTCCGGGCTCGAACTCGGCGCCGATGACTACATTGTAAAACCGTTTTCGCCCAAGATCCTTGTCGCACGCATCAAGACGGTGCTGCGGCGAAAGCGCGCCGAGACCGTGGACGATTCATTGCCCTTGACAATTCATAACATCACCATACATCCGGGCCGGCGCGAGGTGCTTATCGCCGGAAAGGCCGTGGAACTCACCAACATGGAATTCCGCGTTCTGCATTTTCTTGCAGGCAGGCCGGGGTGGGTGTTTTCGCGGTATCAGATTGTGGAGGGCGTGCGCGGCGACAATTACCCGGTCACCGACCGTTCGGTCGACGTTCTCATTGTCGGTTTGCGCAGGAAGCTCGGCGAGGCGGGTGACTATATCGAGACCGTGCGCGGCGTGGGGTACCGGTTCAAGGAGGAAGCGTAACCGCCATGTGGCCGAGAAAACTTGTATGGCTCCTCTTTTTTACCTACCTGCTGATCATGGGCATTCCGGCGGCGCTCATCACGTGGTATGCATCGGATTCCTATTCGAAATTCTACACCCAGCAGGTCGTTGAAGATCTCAAGGCCCGCGCCTGGCTCATTGCAAGCCAGATGGAGCAGCATCTCGTCTCCTTATCCCCGGCTAACACCGATTCCCTGTGCAAGGCGCTCGCAAAAAAAGTCCATACGCGGTTCACCATTATCGCGCCGAATGGAAAAGTGCTGGGCGATTCGGAGAAAAACCCGGATTCCATGGAAAACCACGCGAATCGCCGGGAAATCGTGGCCGCGCTTGGAGGCGCCACTGGCGTTTCGGACCGCTACAGTTACACGCTCGAGCAGGAACTCATGTACGTTGCGGTGCCCGTGTATTACCGCGGCGCGGTGGCGCAGGTGGTCCGCACTGCGTTCCCGGTCGCGGTCATCAAAAACGCGATGGGCGCGCTTTACGGCCGGATCGCTGTCGCGGTGCTGGTCATGGCGCTGTTTGCGGCGCTGGTGAGTTACCTTGTGTCAAGAAACATCAGCGCGCCTATTACGGCCATGAAACGGGGCGCGCAGCGTTTTGCAGGCGGCGATTTCGGTACAAAGCTTCCCGTATCCGGTTACGAAGAGGCCGCAGACCTTGCAGCCGGGCTCAACGAAATGGCGCGGCAGCTGAGCGACCGGCTCGCTACCATCACGCGTCAGAAGAACGAGCTTGACGCCGTGCTGTCGAGCATGATCGAAGGCGTGGTGGCGATTGACGCAGAGGAACGGATCATCACCATCAACAGCGCGGCAGCCGAGCTGTTTTCCATAGATCGCGAGCACAGCAAGGGAAAGTGGATCGGCGAGGCGCTCCGGAACATCGAAGTGCAGGATTTCCTGATCGCCACGCTCAAGGCCGAAGGCCCGGCCGAATGCGAGCTGCTTCTGCCGGTGCGCGGCAACAGCCGCGGCAATGGCGCTCAAAAGGACCTGGAGCTGTTTCTTCAACTGCACGGCAGCGCGCTTCGCGACGGTGAGGGAAGGACCATAGGGGCGCTCATGGTGGTCAACGACATCACAACGATAAAGCGGCTTGAGAACGTCCGCAAGGATTTTGTCGCCAATGTGTCACACGAGCTCCGCACGCCGCTCACGTCGATCAAGGGGTACGTGGAAACGCTGCAGTCCGGGGCCCTTGACAACCGCGCGGAAGCGGAGCGGTTTCTTTCCATCATTTCCGGCCAGGTGGACCGCATCAATTCGATCGTTGAAGACCTGCTGTCGCTGTCGCGCATCGAGCGGGATGCCGAACGCCAGGCCATAGATCTTTCCCCGGGGGCGCTCTCCGAGGTCGTTTTGACCGCCGCCGACACCTGCCGCCACAAGGCGTCGCTCAAGAACATCACGCTCGAAGTCTCATGCGACAAGACAATAACGGCGCTTATGGAAAAGTCGCTTCTCGAACAGGCGGTGGTGAACCTTATCGACAACGCGATCAATTACAGCGACGAGAAAAAGACCGTGTGGATCAAGGGTGAAGTCTCGGGCGGTGAGGCTGTTATTTCGGTGCGCGACGAGGGCATCGGGATTCCCCAGGAGCACATTGAACGGATTTTTGAGCGATTCTACCGGGTCGATAAAGCGCGGAGCAGGAAGCTGGGAGGGACCGGCCTCGGACTCTCTATTGTCAAACATATCGTTTTGGCCCACAAGGGGCGGGTGAGCGTGGAAAGCGCTGTTGGAAAAGGGAGCACGTTTACCGTCGCACTGCCGCTTGCAAAGCCGACGACCTAACAGGAGAACCATGTATGGCGGTACATTTACAGAAAGAAATCGACAACCTCAAGAAGAAAATCCTCCGGCTGTCCGCAATGGTCGAGGAGAACGTGGAGCGCGCGGTGCGCGCGGTTGAGAAACGGGACGCCGAACTGGCCGGAAAGGTGATCGACATGGACAAGGCTGTTGACATAATGGAAATAGAGGTCGAAGAGGAGTGCCTCAAGGTGCTCGCGCTTCACCAGCCGGTCGCCACCGATCTTCGCTTCATCGTCGCGGTGCTCAAGATCAACAGCGACCTCGAGCGCATCGGCGACCTCACCGTGAACATCGCGGAGCGGTCGCTCGTGCTCGCCGAGCGGCCCGACTTCGCCTTTACCTCGAATTTCCCCGACATGATGGAAAAGGCGAGGCTCATGCTCAAGAAATGCCTCGACGCGCTTGTCAACCTCGACCCCAGGCTCGCGCTGGAGGTGTGCGCGTCGGACGACGAGGTCGACGCGCTCTACAAGGACATGTTCGAAAAAGTCAAGAGCGGCATCCTGCAGTCGCCCGACAGCGTGGACAATCTCCTCCAGATGCTCACCATTTCACGCCACCTCGAGCGCATCGCCGACCACGCCACCAATATCGCCGAGGATGTGATTTACATGATCGAAGGCTCCATCATCCGTCATGGAGCGGGACGATTCAGAAGCTGACCGCTGAACCGCGCCCGTTCCATCCCGTCAGACCTCCCCCCAGGTTGCGCATCCGCATTGTCAACATTGACAAAAATCGCCGTTAACGGTATAGTGTGAAGTGAAACGACACACCCTTCTTTGCTCCAGGGAAAAGGGCAGGGGATGGGGCACGGTTGAAACAATCACGGAGGCACCCATGCGCTTGTTCGAGAAGGTTCTCACTGGTTTTTTATTTACGGTCCTGATGGCGGGCCCGGTTTCTTCCCAGATTATCCCGCCGGACCGAACGTGTGATTGGACACCCGGCGTAGTCACCGGCGTTGCAGGCGGGATTCCGCACCGCACGGCAATCGGCGCAACCGTGGATTCGGCTGCGTACGGGACGGGAACAGTGGACGCATCAACCGCGATCGGGGCTGCCATAGACGCATGCCCGGCCGGACAGGTTGTGTACATTCCGTCGGGCACCTACCTGCTTGACAGCCGCGTGTACCGCGCCTATGCGGCGAACATAACGATACGCGGCGCGGGCATGGGAAAAACGGTGCTCATGGCCGATTCGAACAATCAGGTCCTGCTGCTCGGCACTGCAGACTGGCCGCGGCCGGACTCGGGCCTGGCGATCACGGCCGGCGCCACCGAAGGAAGTTCGGTGGTGACGGTGGGGAACACTTCGGCAATCAAGGTGGGCAATCTTGTCAGAGTGGAACAGAACGACCTCAGCTACGTTATTGCCGCCACCGCACCCACCACGAACAACAGGCTCATGTCGGCCGTATTCAGGGTGACTGCCAAGACCGCGACCACGGTAACGGTCTCGCCGCCGTTGCCCTTCAGTTTCACCGCGTCGCCCGTGCTCGTGCAGTACTCGATACCGCCGCTGTGCAACACCGGCGTGGAAGACCTGACCGTGGATTGCAACAAGGTGTCGTGGGCGGGCATCGAGTTCGACCAGTCGTGGGGGTGCTGGATACAGAACGTCGAGATCAAGAATTCGACAGGACGGCAGATGTTTCTTGTCTGTTTTGTCGGCGGCGAAATTCGCCACAATTACACGCACGCCGTGGTGGGGGGCGGGCCCAATCACGAGGGCATCGATCTCTACCAGGACTGTTCCTTCAACCTCATCGAAGACAACATAGCCTACAACGGCGGGTTTCCCGGAATTATTCTGGGCGACTCCAAGGGCGGGTGCGCGGGAAACGCGATCGCCTACAATTTCGTCTACGATGCAAACACCGGCGACAGCACCATGGCGGGCATGGATCTGAGCGTGAGCCACGGCCCGCACAACATGATGAACCTTGTTGAGGGAAACATTGCGGGCGGCGTGGGGAGCGACGGGTATTTCGGGTCAACGAGCCACATCACGGTCTGCCGCAACTGGTTTACGGCCACGCACCCCACTGCAACGACGAACCTCATGGCGGTCAACGTGGGCAGGTGGAACAACTACTTCAACCTGGTGGGAAATATTCTCGGAACGAGTGCATTCAGCGCGAGCGGGCTGTTTCAGCCGGTGCAATCGTTCAATTATACGTCGCAGGTCATTTACAAACTGGGATTCCCCAACATGGGGAACAACGGTTTTTCCCTGACGTGGGGGCCCACGACGCCGCCGGATTACACCAAACAGTCGGCAAACCAGCCCGGCGGCGACAGCCACGGCACCGGCGGGAACACGCTGCAGGAACTCGACCTTAATGTAAAGAACACCATGATCCGGCACGGCAACTACGACTATTTGACAAAGAGCATTCTGTGGGACTCCACGATAACCGACCATTCGATACCGTCAAGTTATTACCGGACGTCCAAGCCCTGGTTCTTCGGCACCCTTGCCTGGCCGCCCTTTGATCCGGCGTCGCCGCCCGGCGCGTTCAACAACGCGAACCTGAGCAGGATACCGGCGGGATACCGGTTTGTCAACGGGTTTGATCCGCCGGGAGCGGGAGTTGTTTTAAGGGGAGCAGGGAAGACTCTTGTTCCAGCGGGATATTCCATTTCCGCACGGTCCGACGCGTCATGCCTGATCATACAATACCGCGTTCCGCTTCCGTCCCGCATTACGGTTTCACTGTATGATGCCCGCGGAAGGATGGCGGCGCGGATTGTTGACGGATACAAAAGTGCGGGAGTTTACGAAGCGGAGATTTCATTAAAAAACGGAAGGAAAGTCAAGCTGGGAATATATTGCTGCGTACTTGAGGCGGGGAAGGAATTTGAAGCTTCGAAGGTTGCTATTGTGAAGTAACAGTTCCGACAGCCGCCATTTATCTTGTGATTGTTTGACCTCATCCCCCGTCCCGTTGGCTCGCGGCTCATCATGCGGTCCTACTCGCCTCAGCTTCGCTGTCTCCGCTAGGAGAAGGAGTGAGGTTTAATGATTATGCCGCGGATTTCTTCCTGAGGATTCGAATTGGCGCGAGAGATAAATTTGACTGGAAGGATTTCTTCTGCCGCGCGTTAGGTGGACCGGAGGGTGAGCCAAAGCGAATTGCCGCCCTGATCCTTCGCCGAAGGCGACTAAGGACAGGCGGCAACGAGGCGAACAGCCGAGCCCGCAGGGACGACCCTTGGAAGCACCCGAAGGGGTGGACCGGCCCGACCCCGAGCTTGTCGAGGGGGAGGGAAACGCCCAACTCTATGTCTTGATTTAAAAGAACTACTTCTTCTCTTCCGTCCCAGGCTTTTCCTGTTTCCCCGGCTCCAGATTCTTCATTTGCTCTTTCAACTTATTGATCTGGCTGTCGAGCTCCTTCTGCTTCTGCTCCATCTTCTGCTCCGATTCGGCCTTGTTCGACTGCTGCGAAATCTTCTGCACGATCGCGAGCGCGTATTCGATGTCGCTCTTGACAACATCGAGGTTCCGGGCGAAGAACGAAGACCGGTAATACTCGTTTGCAAAGATCATGTACTTGTCGATTTTGCCCTTGCCGTCTCCCTGCACCTTGTGCAGGCTGTCGACCTCGTGCAGTACGGTGGACGAGGGCAGCTCCAGCGAAATCTTGTTCACGTCGAAGGCGAGCACCTCGTAGGTCTTCCTGTTCACCCGGTATTTCACCTGCTCTGCTTCGAGCGTGTCCACCGTCATCGACCTGAGCGCCTTGGCTTTTGCCGAGGCCGCGGTGAGCACCGAGAGCGCCTGGCCGTAGTCCTTCTGCATGAGGTGGGCGTATGCCTCCAGGAGCGCGCCTTCGCACTGGAGCGTGGGCTTCGCGCTTGTCTTCTGCAGTGCCTGGCCGTACGAGATGCAGTCGGCCCACTGGCGCGCGCGAAGCGCGGTCCAGGCCATGCCGAGCAGCGCGTCCTCGTAGTAATAGCTCATGTTTGAAACCGACCGGAGCGCGGTGACCGCCTTGGACAGCGCCAGCTGCTCGTAGAACATGTAACCGAGGAACACGTAGGACCTGTTCACGATTTCGCGCTGCTCGTTGGTCTGCACCTTGGCCTCGATGCAGTTGCCGAGCGCGTTGAGCGCCTCTTCCATGTTGTAGGTGAGCACATAGGCGATGGCGAGCGAGTGCTGCGCGAACGGATATTCCGGGTGGTTGTCCGGAATGAGCGAAAACATCTGGATCGCCTGCGGATAGTTCTTGTCTCTCATGTTCTGCTCGGCCATGAGGTAGTAAGCGTGGAACTTGAGCGAGTCGGGCACGCCCGGCGCGCTGAGCAACTGGAATTGGCTTCCCACCACGGCCGAATTCTCGTCTCGGTAGGCGAGACGCATGAGCCCCAGATCGGCATAGGGGACCACCGAGCTTTTCGGGTAGTCCTTCTTGGTCGCCTGATAGTTCTGGCTCGATTGGTCTCTCATGTCAAGTTTTTCCAGACAGGCCCCGCGATAGTACTGCACCCAGTCGTTCTTGAAGAACGTGGGAAACTGGACAAGAATCTGGCTGAAAAGGAAGAAGGCGTCCCAGTATTTCGCCTCGAAGTACAGCTTGCAGGCGCGGTTGTAAAGCTCGTTGGGGGCCAGGTCGAGAACGCGCGCCATTTTGCGGGCATACACTTCCTCGCGGTGCATGCCGACTTCGCCGCGCAGATAGAAGGAATAGGTGGAGACGTCTTCGGTGTACGGCATGCCGATGTACTGGAACAGAAACTGGAGATCGCGTCCCTGGTTGAGGTGGGGCACATTGACACCCGCGGCAAACCCGTAGTATTCGTTGGGCTGGCGGATATTTCCCATGAGGAAGTAGATGTTGAGGATGCGCAGGATCCATCCTCCCACCCGGAAATTGTAGTCGTATTCCAGACTGTTCTTGCCGATCACGTCGCCGCTGTCGGTGTGGAGGACCTGGCTCGCGTGCGCCAGGGTGCTGTAGATGTTCTTTACGCTTATGTCAAGGCCGGCGTCGATCTGCTTCTCCAGAAAATAGCCGAGCCACGTCAGCTTGAGGTTGTTGGTGTAGCTCGGTTCGCTCAGCGCCGAATCTTTCAGGTTGTCGAGAATGGGTTCCAGAATATTCTGCAGGGCGAGTCCGACCACGTGATCGCCGAAGACGGGGCTCCTGAGGAGCCTATAGGTGAGCCCCACGTCGCCGCTGAGATTGTAATACGGAGAGCCGTAATTGGTGCTCATGGTGAATCCGAGGTTCGCTCCGATGCTCAGGCCGCCCCAGATGTTGTTTGCATAGGTGCCCATGACAAGGAATTTTTCGTCGTAGAGCAGGGCGCTGTCCACCACCTGGATCTCGTTTCCCACGGCCTGGGTCTGCTGCACGCCGCCCGATCCCAGGGCAGCCACCGTGACGCCCCACGATTCGTACAGACCTCTCGGGATGGTGACGCCCACCTCGCCGAGCTGATAGGCTCCCTGCAGCGGAAATGCGCCGCACGCCCGCACGTCGATGTAATTATCTTCCGTCAACAATGCCGGGTTGGTGAGCGGCGAATACCGCGAGAACATGTCCCGCCACCGCTGGGTTACGAGGTACTCGCCCGACAGACCCTGCGCGAGCAACGGGCACAGGTATCCGAACACCGCAAGAGAGAGAACCGCGGATCGCACATGTCTTGACAATACGGGTGTGATTTTCATACGGGAGGTCCTTTTGAGTCTTGGATGGGGGTGAAAGGATGGTTCCTCTATTTTAACGTTTCAACTCCTGTGGAACGAAGAAAAACGATGAACCAGGCTCTCGGAGAGAACCGATAACTTCTGAGAATAATATAGTATTGTAACCGCCCGAATAAAAATATTATTAGTTGGAGGTGAGCGTTTGTGTTCAACCGCTGCCTGCATATCATATTTTAGGGGCCATGCCCGAAACCTTCTTTTCATTCCCATGCGCTGCTTCCTAATCGACGCTCAGACGATGAGAAAGAGTTCATGCGCCGTCCTGGCTGTCCTGGCGGCGTGGTTCCATGTTGCGGGCCAGCCGGTGAATACCGGCCGAATTCTTGATTCCGCCAAGATCTACCTGGTGAATCAGCAGTACGCGTCGGCCGAAAACTCCCTTGAGAAAATCCTTCGGGTCGACCCCCGCAATGCCGAAGCCGCCTATCTTCTGCTGGCCGCCGAACAGACCAGGATACTCGATTACGAGTCCTACACGATTGATGCCGATTACTATTTGGAAAGGGCAAATGCCGCCGTAAAGAACCTTTCCGGGCTGCTGGCGGGGAAGAACGGACGGGACTCCCTGCTGTGCCTCTTTTACATCGGCAACATCCAGGGCGGCGTCAGCGTGATACAGGCAAAAGTGGGAAATTGGCCCGCAGCCGTCAAGAGCGGCGCGTCTTCGATCGGCGCGTTCAAGCGCGTCATCAAGGCGATGCCGGAATATTATCCGGCCTATCTGGGGCTCGGCATCTTTAACTATTACATCAGCCAGAACCTCAAATGGCTGCCCTTTTTTCAGGACCGGCGGGAAGAAGGGCTGGAACAGATTCGCCTCGCCACGGGTGCTGAGTTTCCCTATTCCTATTCTGCAAAGAACTCGCTGTGCTGGGTCCTGATCGAACGGAACGAATATCGTGCGGCGGATTCCATCGCATCCGCCGTGCTTGCCGAACTCCCGGCGAACACGATCTTCATACGGCTCAAGGCGCGCATCGCCTATTGGCAGAAGGACTATCCCGCGGCGATGACGTGGGCGAGGAAGCTTGTCGCGATGTCGGAGAAGCGCGTTCCCGTGAACTGGTCCGACCTTCTTTCCGGGTATCAGATCCTGGTCGGCGGAAGCGATGCGGCAGGCAGAAGGAACGAATGCCTTGCGTACTGCAGAAAGGCGCTTGCCAGCCCCGTGCCCGAGCCGTATACGAAAATCTCCTATGTGAAGAAGCACCTCAGGTATATCGCCGACATTCAGAAGAAGTACGCGAACTGAGCGCGGGTTCGCGATTCCCGCGTCGGTGAGGTTTTCTCGGGAGTATTTTTAGACCATGGCCACCGCCAGGCTTCCTTCACTCGTGATTGCCGTCGTCGCGTGCGTGCTGCCGCTGCGCGCCGAGTTCTGTCCCGCGCTCAAGATAGACCCCGCCGCCGACAACTTCATGTACCGCATTTCGAGCAGGTACGGCGTGGCGCTTCCCGCGTCGTTCTTCTGCCAGCCCATGACCGTGTGCGACGCGCTCGCCTTTCTTGACAAAACAGATTCCCTTGCCGCCGCGGGCAGGCTGCTTCCGGCCGAAACGTTCGACGCAGCGGCGCTCAGGAAGCGGATTTCTTCCGGCGGCGGGCTGCTCAAATGGAAGTCGAAGAAAACCGACGCGCATGTAAACGTGCATCTCGACCTCACCGACACCGACGCCGTTTCGGTGGGAGCGAACAACGCCGGATACGTCCGCGGCACGGCCGCGCCCACGCTCAATGCGAACCTGTTAAGCCTGTCGTTCTACTCGGGCGTCGAGGTCTGGACCGACTACAGGTCCGACACCATGTACCATCCCAGCACCTACGAGCCGTACGACGGCGTGCCGTACAACCTGTATGGAAGGGCCGACTCAAGCAGGGTGCGGTCGTCCGATATGCTGCGGGGCGGGGTGGTGTACATTGCTCCGCCGTTCCGTCTTGACGCCGGGATTGACAAAATAAAGCAGGGGCCCGCTCTGGTGAGCCCGCTCACGTTCTCGGGGTATGCGCCTCCGGAAACGTATGTGCGGGGTCAATTGTCGTTCGGCATCATGGACTACACGCAGACCGTGGGGAAGCTGGAGAGCGAGAGCGACAAACCCAAGTTTTTCTACACGCACAGGATCAACGTGCCGTTGCTCAAGAACCGGCTCACCCTCGGGCTCACGGAAGTGGTGATCAACGGAAGCACCACCAATCAGCAGGATTCCACGTCTCCCAATGCGTTGCGAAAAGACTATTACGGCGTGACCCGTGACTGGGAAATCGCCTATATGATTCCGTTTGTTCCCTATGTCTTTACGGAGCACTACCTGGGCGACAGGGACAACAAGGCGCTGTCGTTCGACTGCAATATTGCTTTTCCGGACGACTTCAGATGGTACGGAGAGTTTTTTATCGACGATATGACCGCCCCGTGGACGCTGTTTTCCGACGATTGGGGCAACAAGTGGGCGTTCGACGTGGGCGGACAGTACTTTACGAGCCTGCTTTCGCGCGAGTTGACTGCGTCCGCGGAATACTGCCGGGTGGAACCGTGGGTCTACACGCACTTCTACGGCGGCAGCCACCGCTACGATAATTTCAACGTGTGCCTCGGCGCGCCGCTCGGCCCCAACTCCGACCTGCTCGCGCTTTCGTGCGAAACGCGGTTGTCACAGCGGAACTCGCTCGGCATCAGCTTCACAAACGCGAGGACCAACCACAAACAGCGCGGCGGAAACATCACCGACGTGTTCCAGGACTCGGGGACGGTGAACCCGCCGGATTCTCCGCACAGGGTGTTTCTTCAGAAGGACGGCCTCGAAGCCGTCACGCGGCTCGGGCTGTTCTGGACCTTCGACCAGTTCGGGTTGTTTCGCGTCAATGTCAGGTACGACTACGAATTCGACGGCAGGTCGATAGTCCAGGTGAACGGCGGGGTGTATTTCTGAGCGGCCTGCGCACCGCGTGCGACAAGGTTATTTGTAGGTCGCCAGTTTGAGCGAGTCGACGATCCGCTTGTTTTTCGGGTTGCCGAGATTCCGGAGTATCCACAGGTATTCCGCGTAGCCGCCGGTGATGCCGAGGCGGACGCAGATCCTGTCTTCCGATTTCACAAAGCGGTCCTGACAGGCCATCTGCTTCGCGGGGTCGTTTACCGAAAAAGAATCCTTGTACAGGAGGCTGAGCGAATCGAGGTATACGTTGCACACGATCCATTTCTTCATCTGGTCGATCGTCACCGAGGAATCCGCGGGAGGCACGAATTCGACCTTCGAAGGCTCGGCGGCCGGGGCGGTCTGTGCGGCGGGTTCTTTTTTCTGGCACGACAGGGCGCAGATCAAGAGGGCGCATACCGCGGCAATGCATGCTGTTTTCTTCACGGGGTTCTCCTTTTTCTTCAACGATGACGTACTTGAAAACTACGTTGTATGACGGCCATTGTCAAATTGATCGCGTGTGATGGATCGGGATGCGGGTGATGTTCCATGGGTCCCAAGAAACACCTCGGCCAGCATTTTCTCACGTCGGTCTCGCACGCACGGCGCATTGCCGCAAGCGTTCCCGCCTCCGGGCAGGAGAACGTGCTCGAAATCGGTGCGGGGAAGGGCGCGCTCACGTTCCATCTTGTCAAGCGGTTTCCCGGTGTGCATTGCGTGGAAATCGATCCGGACGCAGCCTCCGCGCTTTCCGCCGCGCTCGGGCCGGGAGCGTGGACTATCCACCAATGCGACGTGCTTGGTTTTGATTTCGGCGCCGCGGGGTTCCCTCTTCACGTGGTGGGGAATCTGCCGTACTCAATCGGCGCCATGATACTCCGCAAGACGCTTTTGCACGGAAACAATATTCTATCGTGCACCTTCATGGTTCAGCGCGAGGTTGCGCAGAGGATCGCGGCCGGCCCGCATACCAAAGAAAACGGGTTTCTTACGGTGTTCTGCCGGTTTTTCGGGAAGCCGCAGATCCTGTTCCATGTTCCGGCCGGGGCGTTTTTTCCCAAGCCGAAGGTCGATTCCACCGTCTTTCAGATCCTTGTCGAAAAGGACCTGGATACCAAACTTCGCGTGTCGCGATGGCAGGACTATTTTTCCTTTGTGGACCGCGGTTTCAGAATGAGAAGAAAGATGCTCGCGAATGTGCTGGGCAGGGAGGGCGGCCGCGACCGCTGGACAGGGTTGTTGTGCGGCATGGGAATCCCTGCCGGCGCGCGCGCCGAAGACCTGAGTGCGGACCAATGGCTCGAACTGTACAGGCTGTCATGCGAAAAGCCCTGATCCCTGTCGCTGCCGCCGCCTGTGCAGCGTTTGCCGCGCTTCCCGCACCCTGCCAGGTTAATTCGTGGCCGCAGATACTGGTCGTTCCCACGCCGGTTCCGCAGGCCGATTCAAACCGCACCGCCTACGGATCGGACCAGAATCTGTATATCCGCACGTTCAAATCGAAAGATTCGGTGACCATAACAAGCAACAGCGCGTCCTTGGGCGTGGATCAGAACGTCGATTACGAATTGATCAACGATTCAAGATTCAACACCGAGGATCAGTTTTATGACCTTTCGGGCCGCTTTGTCAGAAAGCGGTTTCCGCTGGGCCTGTCGGCCGGGCTCGAATGGACGCCCGTGCTCATCCTGAACCAGCGCACGTCGCGGGAGGGCATTCTCGGTTCAATAGAAGCCGGGCCTGTTCTTGAGGCGAACCCCTTCGGCATACCGGTGAGCGTGCACGGCGGCGGAACGGCGAGGGCATGGACGGACAGCCTCGGCGTGGTGAACGCCGCCGAATACGACGCTATTTCCCGCGACAAGGGGTTTTATGCCGGGGGGGAAATCGGCTCTCCGACGAAACCGCTCCCGTTAATCCCCCTCATTGTAAACGTGCGCGGCTATGGCAGGTCCATGGGGACGTCCCGCCTGGTGTCCGGAACGGGTTTCGCCTTTTTTCACGCGTCCCTTCCCACCGGCGACAGCTGTTTCGTGGCGTATGCCGACTCATTGACAAACGGGAGAGACGCGTTCCTCGGTCAGGCCCAGGGCAAGCCGCAGTTCATCGACGATCCGGAGAAGACCGAGCGTTCGTATCAGGTAAGCGCCGGCATCAAGGGAAAGCCGAGGCTGTTTCTTATTCCGGAAGCGGTATATACGTACGCCGAGCACACGCTGTCGTACCGCGACGTATGGGGCGACAAGAAGAACACCGATAATTCGGTCAATTTTCTCCTCGGAACGGATTCCATGTTCCCGGTGACCTATGCGGGAGGGATAAAGATCGACTGGGAACGTGAGGAAAAGCATTCGCTTACCGCCGATGAAGGCGGGTCCGCCACGCTCACCCCGCAGCTTCAGCTGATGAACCTCGAAGGGCAGCTGGCCAGCCTCGACGATTACACGGGATTTCGCGCCGCGATGATCCATACGCTCCAGAAGTACTTCAAGAACGGCATCGGCGCCGAATACACGTTCGACATTTCGAGGTACTCAAAAGACTATCCGGTTTTCTACGTTTCGGGCCGCGATACCATCCGTCCCGACCCGCCGCTCGACAACGACATCATTGTCAACAGGCAGAGACTCACGCTCGTGCCGATTCCCTCGTCGTGGGGCAAGGCGTCGCTGTTTGGAGAGTATTCAAAGAATCTTACGAACTATATTAAGAAGGAAAAGAGCGGCGACAACACCATCGACCAGTTTTACCGCGTGGGCGGAAGCGCCGGTTTCGTTGTGGCGCAGCGGTGCACGCTCTCGGAGGCCATGAGCGCGGACGCAAAGGTGACGAGTTACGAATTTCCCGAAACCAAACGGGGCTCGCCGCCGCCGTACTCCCGCAAATGGACGTCGCTGTTTCTGTTCGATGTTGCCGCCGCCTCATGGCTCACCTTCATGGCCGAATGGAAGGAAACCTACTGTGACTTCGGCTGGTGGAACGCAAGGGAGTACATCGATTCCTCCGTGCTTGCAAATTCACCGGCGGCATCCACCGAGGGGGACTATTATGCCATTGTCGACAAGTCATGGCAACACGGGATCAAACTCACGGCGGCGGCAACCGTGCAGAACACCGGGCAGCTGGCCGCGGGGTTTTCCTATGAGTACAATGATCTGAGGGAGTTCAACGTGCTCAATCGGGATTATTCGCTTCTTCCCACTGCCGGCTCGCGCGTGACGCCGTTCGCATCGGTATCGTACATGCTCGAGCGCCGGCTGCAATTCCATGCCGCATTCGGAAGGACCTTCGACGTCCACGAAAACATCTGGGACATACATGTTTCTCTAACCGGGGTCTTTTAGCATGCGTAAGACCGTACTTCTCCTTGCCGCCGGCGTGCTTTCAATCGTCTCTTGCGGCCTATTCGATCCGCGTCCGGCCGAGTACCCTTCGAGCACAGCAATCGTGGACCCGTTCAATTTCGCCTCGATCCTGTGGAACACGGGGAAACAGATCACCAAGGTGGACTACAACGACATTTTCTACGACACGGCGATCTATGTTGATATCAACGACAATATTTTCGACAGGAAGATGCTCATCGACCATCTCCATGACGTCTGGAACAGGTTTGCCATCGATGCGGTATCGTGGACGCCGGATTCCCTGTCCGATTTCACCATCGGCGACACGTTCTATGTGGACCGCGCCTATCATGTCGCGGCGCGGGATACGCTGATGATCCCGCCGAAATCATACACGTTCGACGACAACGCGTCGTTCAAATTCATCTTTAATGCCAGCAAGAACACATGGTGCATCGTTTATTGGAAAGACAAGTATCCGGGCAGATCCATCTTCCATCCGCTTTTTGTACCCGAATACTAGCGCGGGATTGAAAATGGCGAAGGCGAACCATAGGAAATCGTTCGGAGGGCGGGCTGCAGCCGCGGTGGCGCTGTGCCTGCTCCTGCACGGATGCTTCGACCCGTTTTTTCCGCAGACCGGGGAACCGCAGACCGCCGGTATCGGGAGAAGCACACCGGCGGGCACGATCCAGCAGCTTTTCACGGCGTACGAAACCCGCCAGATCGGCCTCTTTATGGACCTGTTTTCTCCCTTGAAGGATTTCCGATTCTACGTGTCCCCCAGTTTCCAGGCCGATTACGCCAAGGAGCATGGGGACGCGCTGCTCGAGACCATCGATTCGATGTTCAGTTACGTGCGGGAGGTAAAGGGAATTTCGCAGATGTACTATTGGACCTACGATGACGAGATTGAGATCCACGAGAATCTCTTTGCCGACGCGATAGATATCAGCCTGCAGGTGAATCCGCAACCCATCGACACCAACGCCATCAATTACTTCAAAGCTCCGGACGGCACCCAGTACGCCGAGGTTATCGTACGCGACGGCGAGTTCCTGGTGCGCGTCAACACCGGAGACCAGACGGTCGCCGACTATTATGTTGACATAGGAGAACAGGTGTTCTATCTCGAAAAGGACCCGCAGAACCCGTCCCTCTGGGTCATCGCGAAATGGTTCGATCTCGGAACCACCCCGTAGTTTTTACCGCCGGCATCGCGGCCCTGCTTAGCGTGCTCACGCGCCGGACGCGCCAATACATTCTGTGGACGGAGCGGGGGAGCTAACGGGAACGCAGTCAGTCGAGAATGATGTTCGTGGCGCGGTTGCAGGAAGGGCAAGACGCTTTCCCGGTTGATGTCTCTTTTCTGAGCGACTTGTTGACAGATATGGAATATCCGTTCCTTTGGACCAGTACCGTGCCGCACGACGGGCAGCGGGTGTCGCTTCCGATTTGTGAATCCATGTTTCCCAGGTAGACGTAGTCGAGCTTCCGGATCGCTATGGCGTGGGCGCGCAGCAGGGTTGCGGCCGGCGTCGGCGGCGCATCCATTTGGTAGCGCGGAAAGTACCGCGAGAAGTGCAGGGGAGTGTCGCGCCCGAGATTGGCGGCGACCCAGTCCACAAGCTGGCAAATGTCTTTCTCGGAATCGTTCTCGCCCGGGATGAGAAGGTTGGTGATTTCGAGATGGCATTTCTTCTTGACTGTTTCGCATGCCGCAAGAACCGGTTCGAGCCGCGCCTTGCACAGCCGCCGGTAGAACGCCGGGTTCATCGACTTGATGTCGATGTTCATTGCGTCAACAAGCGTGAGAAGGTCCGAAAGCGGCTTCTGCTCCATGAAACCGTTGGTGACCATGACGTTAACGAGGCCGTGCTCCCGGACAACGGCGCCTATTTCCATGATGGTTTCGAACCATACGAACGGCTCCGAATAGGTGTACGCGATGCCGATGGTCCCGCTGTCCAGGATCGATTTGACAAATGCGGCAGCGGCGATTTCCCGCACCGAAAGCACGGTCTGCGAAATCTCGCAGTTCTGGCAGAACCGGCACTTAAACGTGCAGCCGTTGGGCCCGCTTGAGAAAATCCGCGTTCCCGGATGAAAATGGTACAGCGGTTTCTTTTCGATGGGGTCTATGGCGGCGGAAACGGGCCTGAGGTGCACGAGGGAATACAGGATGCCGCCCGTGTTCCTTCGGGCGAGACAGATGCCGGTCTTGCCGTCTGTCAAGAGACAACGGTGGGGGCACAGGTCACACCGGAGTTTCTTGCCCTCGGCCGACACCACGGAATAGTAGGCGGCTTCCTTCATCGGCGGCTTTCACGAAACGGTTCTGCAGGATGGCATGGCGTCTCAGCGCCGTCGCTGAGACGCATACCCAAGTCTACTCCGCCGGGGTCGGGGTCTCTGCGGCGGGTTCGGGCGCAGGAGGAGCTGTCTCGGGAGCTGGCTTTGGTCTGGCCGCATGCTTCTTTGGCGCGGCGGGTGCGGGCGCGGGCTGGGGCTTGGTCTGAAGGGCTTTAATGTCGTCGGCCATTCTGGACACTGTTTGATCCAGGTTGTTCACCTTGACGCTGTTGTTTTCCTGGTTTGAGAGGATCTCCTGCATCTTGGTGTCGAGCGTGGGCGCTGTCAGGTGGACGATGATTCCGGTAACGAAAGCGGTGGCCACCGAAACGATGATGATGAGGATAAGAGTAGGGAGAGAGGGAAGCACTCGGACCTTCTGCCGGTGCGCCGGATGATCGAATTCGGTTTCCTGGTCGTAGCCGGCCGAGTCCTCAGGTTCCATCCGCAAAGGCTGCGCAGGCCCTGGTTGTTTTTTCGGTTCGGCGGGCGCGGCATGAGGGAAGCTCCGGACGTCGAATTCTTCCGCCTGCGGAGCGGGCGCCCGCGGTTTTTCCTGTCTCGGAGGCTGGATGCTTTGGGGCGCGGCCTGTTTCACGGGAGCTGCCTGCGGCGGCGGAGCTTTCTTGACAAGCGCTTCAAGGTCGATTTCGTCGTCCGGGTCCGCAGCGGAAAATCCTTTTTTCGGTAGGTCTGCCATGACGTCCTCCAGTAGTATTGAAGAAATGCGCCGCGGCCGACAAGGGCCGGACCGCAACCATCAAAATACAAAAGCCGCAGCGCTATGCAAAGGATTTCGGAGGGTATTTGGTGCGCACGCCCACCCGGTTGCAGTGCGCGGCAACGGCGCACCGGTCGCAGCGCGGGTTCACCGGAAAGCACGTGTGCTGGCCGAATGAAACAAGGTACGAGTTGAACATGATCCACAGGTCCGGCGGAAGGATTGCGCGGAGCTTCATTTCCGTTTCAAACGGGTTCCTTGTCGAGAGATACCCGAGCCTGTTGCATATCCTGTGAACGTGGACGTCCACGCAGATTGCCGGCTTGCCGAACGCCACAGCGACCACGAGGTTGGCGGTCTTCCTGCCGACGCCCGGCAGCTGGACAAGCTCGTCCACGGAATCCGGAATCCTGCCGCCGAACAGGCGCCGTATGGCGCCCGGCAGCTGTTTAAGGTGGCGCGCCTTGGTCCTGTAGAACCCGACCGGGAATATGAGTTTTTCCAGCCCTCTTTGCGGGACCTTTTCCAGTTCGTCAAGATCGGCAACCCGGGAATACAGCCTGCGGGAGGCCTGGGTGGTGGTCTCGTCCTTGGTGCGCGCGCTGAGGATGGTCGTCACGAGCACCTTGAACGGGTCTTTGGTCTGCATCTCCACGAGGTCGACCACGGGGACGCGATGCCGCGCGAATTCCTTTTTCACCGCGCCGAACACCGCCCTTATGTCGACGGGCCGTTTCCCTTTTGTCATGATTGCGCGCCCAGCGCGCCCATGATGATCCCGAGGCTCCTGGGGCCGCAGTTGAAGACAAGGTCCACGGCCGACAGGTCGGGCATAAAGTCCTCGTGCCCTTTTGAACGGTGCTGGGGATACGCCGGGCATTTGAAATCAAGAAATTCCACCTTGACGCCCGCGCTTTCCACCAGCGTCATGTCCACGTAATCGCCCTCGTCCTGGTCCGCAAGGTAGGTGCCGGCCTTGAAGTGCCGGCACATGGCGACCAGTCGTTCCGTTCCCTTTCCCTTAAAACGGTAATCGGAGGACAGCACGGTTTCGGTCTTGATGCCTAGGATGCCTGCAAGCAGCCGCACCGAATCGATGCCGATCCTGTCGATCCGGCTTGCCGGAGCGCAGAAGAACTCGGCAAACAGCGGAATGTAGTTCCGGTAAAACGGGGCGGCGCCGTAGCATGCGTCAAGAGAATGCAGGTGGTTTCTCTGCCAGTTGTGCGTGAAATCGGCCTCGACCTCGTTTATTTTCTGCGGGAAACGGTACAGGGTGGGCACGGTGAACCACTGCCGAGATTCGGCGTTTCGGATCCGGTTGCGGTTCTGCAGCCCGTTCTTTTCAAACTGCACGTCATTGAGAAAAACGAAAAGGTCGGCCGAGGCCATCTTGTGGAAGTACGCGGGTCCGGGCATGTACTGCGGCTGGTGCACTGCGATTTTCATAATGATAAATATATCAAATGCGCTGGGGATTATAACCACAACAAGAGAAAGGAGTTGGGCGCCCCGCCACGCTACAAGTCATGACAGGAGTTGGGCGTTCCCCGCCAATGTAGCGCGCTACGTCGCTACATTGGTGGGTCGGTCTCCCTCCGGGCTCGGCCGTTCGGCCTCGGTGCCGGTCCGCCCCTATGGCCTTCGGCCGGGGTCGGCCGGCCCTGCGCTCGTGCGCACCCTGCGGTCCACCTAACGCGCAGCAGAGGAATTCTATTAAGTCAATCTTCTTCTCGCGCCAAACCGCATTCGCAGATATCAACCAATATCATTTGCATTGCTTTTCAACGCTTCAACTTTTCAACGCTTTTTCCTCTCAACTCCTCAACTATTCTTCGTGGGTGCCCCCACACAGGTATCTGGTTCTGCCATTGCTCCCACTTGGGGTGCACCCAGGAGGGGGTGACGGAGGACGCCGAAGGCGGCCGCAGGCAGGGGGATACCTCCCCCACAAGCTATATTTATTTTTGTACGAAGAAAAACGAATAATAATAATAAGCCATGAACATCATCATCACCGACATCCCGGGTCAAGAGAAGAACGCCGTCTCCGTGGATAAGCGCATCGAATTTGCCGACGCGCTCCGCGCTTTTGCCGCAGTGTCAATCGTGTTCCTGCACGTCGCTTCGCCCATCGCGCAGCACCCGGCGGAGTATTCTCTCGGCTGGTGGTGGACGGCAAACATCATCTATTCGTTCGCACGTCCCAGCATTGCCCTGTTTGTTATGGTGAGCGGGCTCCTTCTCCTGTCGCCGTCAAAGGACGAAAGCATGATGCTTTTCTTCCGGAAGCGGTTTCTGAGGATTGTCGTGCCGTTTGTCGTGTGGGGGAGCGTGTACTTTTTCTGGAAGACGCACGGACATGTCTCGGCCCATTCGTTTGCCCGCTTGGCGCGCGAGTTCGTCGAAGGCCCGGTTTACTATCACCTGTGGTTCATCTATACGATCGCCGGCATCTATCTTGCAACGCCGGTGTTCCGCGTTTACGCGAAACACGCATCGCGCTCGAATTACACGTATCTGCTTGCGCTGTGGTTCGCGGGCGCGTGCCTGTATCCGCTGGTCCGCCATTTCTGGGGAATAGCAATCGGCATTCCCATCATGGTCGCCGGAGGGTTCCTCGGCGCGTTCCTGCTTGGAAACTTTTTGCGCGACCTGCGGCCGGGCAAAAGAACAGCGGCGTGGCTCGCGCTCGTCGCAGCGCTATGCCTTGTCGCAACGACCCTGTCCGGCTACATGCTTTCGCACGGACTGCGCAGCGCCTACGACGCCACGTTCCAGGATTTTCTGAGCCCCACTGTTGTCGTCGCCGCGGCCTGTATATTTCTTGTCTGTAAATCCCTTCCGTTCGACGCCGTGCGCCGCGCCGCGCCCCGGCTCTACGGGATTGTGCCGGCGGTGAGCGGCGCGAGTTTCAGCGTTTACCTGATGCACATTCTGGTCCTGGAGATCCTCAAGGGACACCTTCCGGGTTTTACTCTTGACGCGACATTCGTGCATCCGATACTCGGAATTCCGATGACCGCCGTTCTCACGCTCGTGGTGTGCGTGACCGTGACGGTGGTGATGAGGAAAGTGCCGGGATTGAGAGTGGTATTTCCGTGATGAAAATGATGCATTTATCAAGATGGCCCGTGTTGGAAGGCTCCTCCTCTTTTCCCCATCCGCCGAAAACGTTCCGTCACTCTTTTTAATTTGACACCGAGCCCCATGGACCGTATAATCCCAATGGGGAACACCGGCTCGAAAGCCGGCGTAAGCGGGGAACGGGGCTGCGAAGGCCCGTCCCAGGGATAGACAAATTCGATCACCAAGAACAGGAGGCAGTGGTTATGTCGTACTTGAAATCCAGGTCTGCAATCAGGTTATATGTTCGCGCAGTGGTGGCGTTACCGGTTCTGGGGCTGTTTGCCATCGCCTGCATCAGTTGCACAAACCCGCTTGCCGGCGTAACCGGCTGCAATTCAGGGTACACGTATTGCAGCGGTTCGTCAAAGTGCTGTCCCAACGGATACCCGTATCATTGCAATTCGGGAAGCGCCTCAGGCAAATGCTATCAGAGCCTCCCGACCAATCCTCCATGCACGACATACGACTATTGCAGCGGGTCATAGATATCTCCGACCGGAGCGTATGCCATACGTGCCGAAAGCGCCGTGTTACCATTGCAATTGACGTGACCCAATGTCGGCCTTTGTCAAGCTGATGTTGATTCCAAGGCGGAACCGTGAAACAGCCGGAGGTAAAGAAAACAGAAATCTTCTCAAAGAACTTCCTTTTAGTCCTGTTGATCTTCAGTGTCCTCACCAATGTCATCCTCGTGATACAGCAGCGGAACCCGAATGCACTCGCCGGGATTCGATTTGCGTTCACACCGGCGCCGAAGGTTGTACCCTCCGATCATGTTCGCGGCAACCCGAACGCCAAATACACGGTGATTGAGTATGCCGATTTTCAATGCCCTTTTTGCGCGCAATTCCATCAGTCCATGCGCACGATCATCAACGAGGCGGACGTTCGATGGGTGTACCGTCATTTCCCGCTCAGCAATCACCCGTTTGCTCCGAAAGCGGCTGAAGCTTCCGAGTGCGCCGGAGATCAGGGAAAGTTCTGGGAATACAGTGACGCCATGTTCGGACTCAAGGCGGATTTGACGGATGAGACATTTGTTGCTTTGGCCCGGCAGATGGGTCTCGACGCCGCATCCTTTGAAAATTGTCTGCGTGCCGGAAAACATGGCGACGCCATTGCCGGTGAGGTAAGGGACGCGGGGAAAATGGGTATATCGGTGACGCCGACGCTTTATATTAATGGCAAGCGTTTTGACGGCCTTGTTCCGCTGGAAACGCTGAGAACGCTGGTCAATGCAAAGCCCGTGAAATAGAAAGAGGCAACCGTCATGAAAACAGCCGCAGTTCTTGCAGCCGCGGTGTTGATGATGAGTTCTCTTGCCAAGCCGTCTTTTTCCCAGGTGCAGTCCTGGCCTCCGGGCGGCACGTCGGCGTCTCCCATCACCGCCGCCATGAAACTGCCGGCAAATCGTTACGTGCCGTCAACAAAGAAATACAACCTGGTATGGGCCGATGAGCTGTTCGGTCAGCCTGCCGGAAAAATCCAGTTCATTGCCCAGAACTATGTGGCGAGCCAGAAAATGGCGGCGAATCAGGTCGCCGATTACCGCGCGTACAATGCCAATTTTCTCTGCGTGATCTACCATCTGTCAAACGGCATCAATCCCCAGAACGACAATGACTGTCCGCTTCCGCACGGCACCGCGCTCATCACCTCGTGCACGCCCAAAGGATGGGTGTCGGAATGGGACAGCTGTTTTGCGCCCTGGCTCGCGGCCGCGGGCATAGCGCAGGGTAGCACGCGGTTCGAACAGATGTTCCAGCATTACACGAGCGTGGATCCGAACAACCGGGTCTGGCACACCGATCCGCAATGGACGATGTGTCTGGAAAATGCGGACTGGCAGAAGTACGTTGCCGACGTCACGATCAACTGGATGGCCGGCGAGCAGGACGAAGGGTGCTTCTTTGACGTGTGCGTGGAGACCATGGTTCCCGGACTCTACAATCCGGCCGCGGGCGATCCGGCGCCGCACAATTTCAACTGGTACCTGAGCCCGTTCGGGCCCGCGGGTTACACCATTGCCTCGCTTGGCGACTTTGCCGTCTGGATGAACGCCCAGTACCTCGGGTACTGGAAGTCAATTTACAAAAGATTTCATACGTCGTCCGTTGATTATCTCATCATTCCCAACGTTGACCAGATGACCACCGGCTGGTACGATCCGGCCTGGATGGAAGGCGATGCGGGCGGTGAAACGATCGACGGTGCGATGCTGGAAAGCTTCGGCAACGCCACGGGGTCGGACATGTATCTCACCCTCTCGCGGGCCGTCAAGCATCTTACCGGCAGGGGCAAGATTCTTATTGCGCAATTTTACGACACAACACAGGCCGAGCGATACCGGCGCACCGGCATGTACATGCTGGTGAAGAACGAAAACAGTTTTGTCAATATTCTCGGTCCGGGCGCGCCGAGCTGGTTCCCGGAATACGAAATCAACCTCGGCGACCAGAGCCGGGTCCCGTCGGTCATCGACAGCTTGCGCGTGGCCGGCTCCGGTTCCGCGTCCCTTTTCAAGAGGGACTATCAGAACGGGATGGTCCTGTGCAACACATCGGGCGCGGCGATGAATTACGCGCTGAGCGGCACCGGCTGGAACGTGGTCAATACGAGCGGCGGCGGCAGCGTCACCAACAGTGGGAGCATTGCGCAGCAGTCAATCACCTTCACCCCGGTCGGCACGCAGATTTCCGTGCCGGCATCCGGCTGCGTGATTATCACGAACAACACCGCAGTGACAACCGCCGCACCGGCGAAACAATACAATAATGCCGGACTGTTTTCCGGTCCTGTCAACGGCGTGATAACCGTTAATCAACCGGGCACGGCGTCCATCTACGCCTTGAATGGCGTTTTGCTGATGCGGCAACAGATGACGGCACGGCAGACCCGGCTTGATCTGCGTGCGTTGTCCAGGGGAGTTTACATAATCAAGATTTCCGGTGCGACAATGTGCGGTATGCGGAAGATCCGTCTGTGATCAGGTCATACGCGGCTGCCTGCTTTTCGATTGCCATTTTCAGGGCCTCGATCATACATGTGTAGTCCGATAGTCCTTGTGCCAACCTTCCTTATGTTTTCCTTATAGGTTTAGCCTGCATTTTTAGATTTTCCCAATACATTATTCCGTAATTTTCATAAACAGGAGGACATCATGGTCGGGACGGTGCTCATTATTATGGTCGTATTCCTGCTGGGCATGTACCTTGTTTATTCCATTCTCTATCCTGAGAAATTCTAGCGGAGACAACAATGCACTTTGCTGATGTTATCCAGGTTGCCCTTTACATCGGATTGATCTGTATTCTGACCCCGCCCCTTGGCTCCTTTATGGCAAAGGTTCTGATGGGCAAGAAGACATTCCTTTCGCCTGCGTTTTCTCATTTAGAAAAGGCCATTTATAAACTAGGCGGAATTGACAGTCAAGAAGAGATGACCTGGAAACAGTATTGTAGGGCCCTCCTGTGGTTTAACGGAATCGCGGTACTTGCGCTTTTTCTCCTGCAGGTATTTCAAAAGTCATTGCCGCTCAACCCGCAACATCTTTCCGGCGTCCCATGGTCTTTGAGTCTGAATACCGCCGTGAGCTTTGTCACGAATACAAACTGGCAGGCGTACGCGGGGGAGACGACCTTGTCCTATTGCACGCAGATGCTGGGACTGGCCGTGCAGAACTTTCTCAGCGCCGCGACCGGCATGGCGGTGTTCGCGGCTCTGGCCCGGGGGCTGTCGCGCCGGTCAATGTCGACCATTGGGAATTTCTGGGCCGATCTTGTGCGGTCGACCGTGTACATTCTGCTGCCGCTTTCTCTCGTGTTGGCCCTGGTGCTCGCAAGCCAGGGGGTCGTCCAGACATTTGCACCGTATGCGACGGCAACAACGGTGGAGGGACAGAAACAGACGATCCCGCGCGGACCGGCAGCTTCACAGATAGCAATAAAACAACTCGGCACGAACGGCGGCGGGTTCTTTAATGTCAACAGCGCACATCCCTTTGAAAACCCGACGCCGCTTTCCAATTTCCTTGAAATGCTTGCGATTCTTCTGCTGCCTGCAGCGTTGACTTATTCATTTGGAACAATGGTCGGTTCACAGCGGCAGGGCTGGGCGCTTTTCACTGCAATGCTATTAATATTTATTTTGGGCCTTGCCGCGTCTCTCTATGGTGAATTCCATTACAATCAGGTCCTCGGGACAACGGTCTCGCTTGAAGGAAAGGAATTGCGGTTCGGCGTGACAAACAGCGTAATCTGGTCAACCGCGACCACGGCTGCGTCAAACGGATCGGTCAATGCAATGCACGAAAGCCTTTCCCCCGTGGCCGGTATGGTTGCCATGTTCAACATGATGGTCGGTGAAGTTGTTTTCGGCGGCGTGGGCTCGGGAATGTACGGCATGATAGCCTATGCGATTCTTGCGGTGTTTATCGCGGGCCTGATGGTGGGCCGCACGCCCGAATATCTCGGAAAGAAAATCGATTCCTTTGAAGTAAAAATGTCCGTTATCGCCGTGTTACTTTCTTCGATCACGGTGCTCGGGCTGTCTGCACTTGCCTGTGACACCAAAGCAGGGCTTGCCGGGCTTTCCACGGGCGGCACGCACGGGTTCGGAGAAATCCTGTACGCATTTTCCTCCACGTCAAACAACAACGGAAGCGCATTTGCAGGTCTCAACGCAAACACGCTTTTTTATAACCTGACAACTGCTTTCGCTATGATTGCAGGGCGGTTTTCCGTGATTGTCCCCATGCTCGCCGTGGCAGGCTCGGTGAGCTCGAAGAAAACCATGGCATTGTCAAGCGGAACATTTCCCACGGACGGCGCGCTGTTTGTGGTTCTCTTGATCGGTGTCGTGATCATTGTGGGCGCGCTTAATTTCTTCCCGGCGTTGTGCCTCGGGCCGGTCATCGAGCACCTGATGCTTCTTAGTGGTAAGGGCATGTGACCTATGACAAAGCAGGCGCAAGAAATAAAGACGGTTTCTCCATCAATTCTCAGGGGTGCGATTGCAGACTCATTGAGAAAATGCGATCCCCGGGTGCTGTATAAGAACCCCGTGATTTTCATCGTCGGTGTCGGAGCATTGCTTTCATCGTTTTCGGCGCTGTCGGACATGATTCACCGCAGGCCCATCTTTTTTGACGTCCAGATATGCCTGTGGCTCTGGTTCACGGTGCTGTTTGCCAATTTCGCCGAAGCGGTCGCAGAGGGAAGGGGCAAGGCGCAGGCTGCCGCGCTGAGAAAAACACGGAAGCAGACCATGGCCCGAAAATTGGACGGGAGCGGAGAAGCGACCGTGAGTGCGGCAGACCTTAAACCCGGTGATGTTGTCGTGTGCGAAACCGGTGATATCATTCCTGCGGACGGGGAAGTGGTCGAGGGGATCGCCAGCGTGGACGAATCTGCGGTGACCGGCGAGAGTGCGCCCGTGATCCGGGAGTCAGGTGGCGACCGCAGCGCGGTGACCGGCGGCACCAAAGTGATCAGCGACCGCATTGTGATACGGGTTACGTCCGCTGCAGGCACCTCGTTTCTTGACAGAATGATTGCCCTGGTGGAAGGGGCGGTGCGCCAGAAGACGCCCAACGAGATAGCCCTGACGATTCTTTTGTCAAGCTTGACACTGGTATTTCTCGTCGTCGTGGCCACACTGCCGGCATTTGCCCGCTATATCGAGCAGTCCACGGGTCAGACGGGCGCAACCGACATGTCGATCCCTGTCCTCGTGTCGCTTCTGGTGTGCCTGATTCCCACGACCATCGGCGGGCTGCTCAGCGCCATCGGCATTAGCGGCATGAACAGGCTTCTGCGCCACAACGTGCTTGCCACAAGCGGCAGGGCCATAGAGGCAGCGGGCGACGTGGATGTGCTGATGCTTGATAAAACAGGAACGATCACCATCGGCAACCGGATGGCGGCCGAACTCATCCCCGGGCCCGGCACTACAATCGAACGCCTCGCGGAAGCCGCGCAGCTCGCGTCGCTGGCCGACGAAACCCCCGAAGGCCGCTCCATTGTTGTTCTTGTCAAGAATGAATTCAATATCCGAGGCCATGACATAGCGGGGACGCGTGCAAAGTTCCTGCCCTTTTCCGCGCAATCACAAATGAGCGGCGTGGATATTCCGGACCCATCCGGCAGCGGCATGCGGAGGATCCGGAAGGGCTCCGCCGAATCAATACTGAAATTCGTTCTCGAAAACGACGGCTTGTATCCGCTGCAGGTTTTTTCCATTGTGAAGAATGTTGCCGAGCAGGGCGGCACGCCGCTGGTGGTTGCCGAAAACAATCATGCGCTCGGGGTCATCCGTCTTAAGGACGCGGTAAAAGGCGGCATTCGCGAACGGTTTGAACGGCTGAGAACCATGGGCATCAAAACAGTAATGATAACCGGTGACAATGCTGTTACCGCCGCGGCAATCGCAGCCGAGGCGGGCGTTGACGATTTTCTTGCCGAGGCAAAACCCGAAGCGAAGCTTGCTCGCATCCGTGAAGAACAGGCCCAGGGACACCTTGTTGCCATGATTGGCGACGGCACCAACGATGCGCCTGCCCTGGCACAGGCCGATGTGGGAGTTGCCATGAACTCCGGAACGCAGGCTGCCCGCGAAGCCGGAAACATGGTCGACCTCGACAGCAATCCGACGAAACTCCTCGAAGTGGTCGAAATCGGCAAACAGCTTCTCATGACCCGCGGGTCGCTCACGACGTTCAGCATTGCAAACGATGTTGCAAAATATTTTGCGATACTTCCTGCGATGTTTTCGGGATTGTTCGCGATGGGCGGTCACACGGGACCGCTTTCGGTCTTGAATATCATGAGGCTTTCGTCGCCTCACAGTGCGATACTGAGCGCAGTGATCTTCAATGCGCTCATCATTGTTGCGCTCATTCCACTTGCCGTAAAGGGTGTCGGATACAAGCCCATGGCTGCGGCGAAAATCCTTACGCGCAACCTCTGGCTGTACGGATGCGGAGGTCTTATTGCGCCGTTTGCGGGAATTAAACTTCTCGATATGGTGATTACTGCCATTCGCCTTGTATGACAGGAAGCATGATGAAAAATCTGATTGGTGCGGTACGGATGTATGTTGTTTTTACCGTGGCGTGCGGTGTGCTCTACACGGTGACGGTTACGGCTCTTGCCCAATGTCTTTTTCCGTTCCGGGCAAATGGGAGCCTTGTTACCGCTGGGGAAAAGATTGTCGGATCGGAATTGCTTGGACAGACCTTTGCAACACCCAAATACTTCAGATCCCGTCCGTCATCGATTTCGTATGATCCGCTTCCTTCTGGCGCCAGCAACCTGGGCTCGGTAAGTCTCCAGCTTAGAGATTCGGTTGCGGCGCGGCGCAAAGAATTCCGGAACACGTTCGGCATTGCGTTGGATTCCGCCGTGCCGCCCGACATGCTCTTTTCTTCGGCCAGCGGATTGGATCCTCATAGCAGCCCCGAAGCCGCACGTTTGCAGATAAACAGAGTCGCAGAGCAGCGGCACATGACCCTGCTGCAGAAAGAGGCTCTTTCGGCAATGGTCGAAAGAGCGATTGAACAACCCCAGTTGGGAATATTGGGAATGCCGCGGGTCAATGTTCTCAGGCTGAACCGTATGGTAGACAGTGTAGCACATCACCGGTAGGAGGGTGGCTATGAAAAAGATTTTGTCAGCAATAGTAATGCTATTGGTTCTTGCCGTTTTCTTCTCTATTGCCGCAACGTCCTATTTTGCGGAAAGCGGGTATCTTCCCCTTGGCAGCGTTGTTCACTTATTTCAGAGCGGCACTCAAGAAATCAGAAAGGAAATTTCCATTCACGACACCCTTACCGTATTTCGGTCGGGACAATCCTGCGAATTGGAGGAAGCCGGAAGAATTGAAGTGGTTTCGTTCGGTGGAAGATACTATTTATCAGGAAAGATACTGAGCGGGGAAATTAATGCGGGTGATATCGCAAAAAAAGGATCAATCGCCTGCATCATTATCATGTCGCAATGGATCTGCAAAAAATGAGCGGACCTGATCGACCAAATCCCGATGTTCTGCTCGCTTCCATGCAAAAAAGCGAACAGGCGAAACTGCGGGGCACGCTGAAAGTCTTCTTCGGCATGTGCGCCGGCGTGGGAAAGACCTATGCCATGCTCAAGGCCGCGCAGGCTTTAAAGGCACGAGGCATTTCTGTTTGCGTCGGGATTGTCGAGACCCATGGCCGGGAAGAAACTGAAGCCCTGCTCTCAGGACTGAACGTTTTTCCACGCTTGCAGACAACCTACAAAGGTAAAGGACTTTCGGACCTGGACCTGGACGCAGTACTGTCCGCAAGGCCGGCGTATGTGCTTGTCGACGAGCTTGCGCATACCAATGCCGAAGGCATGCGCCACACCAAGAGATATCAGGACACGCTCGAATTGCTTGACAATGGGATAAATGTCCTCACCACCCTCAATGTGCAGCATGTGGAAAGTCTTGTGGACTCGGTCCGCCAGATCACCGGTGTCACGGTTCGCGAGACGGTGCCCGACAGTGTTCTTGACATGGCGGATGAAATCGAGCTTGTCGACCTGCCGCCGGACGACCTTTTGGCCCGCCTCAGGGAAGGCAAAGTATATACCGCGGAGCGTTCCGAAGCCGCGGCACAGCATTTCTTCCAGAAAGGCAATCTCACCGCGCTCCGGGAGATCGCGCTTCGCAAGACCGCGGACCGGGTAAACCTCCAACTCAAGGATTACATGGAGGAAAACCGGATCAGCGGGCCATGGAAAACCAAGGAGAGGCTCATGGTGGCCATCGGGCCCAGCCCGTATTCCGAACAGCTCATCCGATGGACGCGTCGCATCGCCGCCACCATGGAGGCGCCGTGGACTGCGGTGTACGTGCAGGCATCGCGGCCGCTGTCCGCAACGGCTGAAAAGCGACTCAAGAAAAACATCGAACTCGCCCAGGAACTCGGCGCGACCCTGGTCACCACCGCGGACGACGATATTGCGCGGGCCCTTCTGAGGGCCGCGCGCCAGAACAATGCAACGCAAATTGTCATTGGTAAATCGATGCCAAACCCCGTGCTCGACCTTGTGCATGGCGGGTCCCTGGTCAATAAACTTATCCGTGATAGCGGAGCGATCGATATCTACGTTGTAAAGAGCGATGCCGGAGCTCCGCCGAAAAGGCCCTTCCGGTTGGGTATGCTTTCGGGGATCGCGTCCCCGTTGCGCGACTATGTGGTCTCCTGTCTTGCCGTTTGCGTCGCCACCGCAGCCTGTTTTCTGGCCTCACCGTACATCGATTACCGGTCGGTCGGCATGTTTCTCCTCTTTATTATTTCGCTTCTTTCGCTTATCGCCGGACTTGGACCGCTTTTCGCTGCCGCGGGCTTAAGCGCGGTTTTCTGGGATTTCTTCTTTATCCCTCCGGTCTTCACGTTTTCGATTTCGCATGCGTCCGATGTTCTGTTGGTGTCGCTCTATTTTATTGTTGCGCTCGTGAGCGGCACGCTCACCTCACGGGTACGGACCAAGGAGACGGTCGTCCGGCGCCGCGAGCGTCTCACCGCCGCGCTTTATTCATTTGTCAAAGAGCTCGCGGCCGCCGAAACGACCGACGACATTGCACGGGCGGGCATGGAGAACATGACATCGGTTTTTGGCGCGCGCGCCGCGTTGTTTCTTCCCGAAACGGCCGAATCGATGGGACGAAAACCGCATCACTTGAGTACGTTCGCCCCGGACAACGACAAGGAGTGGAGTGTCGCAAAATGGGTCTTTTCCAATAAGAAACCGGCCGGGCACGCCATGGCGACCCTTCCGTTCGCTACGGCTGCATACTATCCGTTGCTGATGCACGGGGCGTGCAGGGGCGTTGTCGGACTTGTTTCGTCCGGCGCAAAGGAAATGCCCGTAGAGCAGGAGGGCCTGTTGATGATGTTCCTGCACCAGTGGGCCTTCGCACTGGACCGGGCGGTTCTTAGGGAACAGGCTGCAAAAACGAGGCTGCTTGAGGAATCCGAACGTCTGAACAAGACCCTGCTCAATTCGATTTCCCACGAATTGCGCACTCCTCTTGCCGCAATTACCGGTGCGTCAAGCAGCCTCCTGGAGGCTGCGGTCGCCCAAGACGAACGATCGCGCAACGTTCTTGTCGGAGACATCAGGGTTGCCTCTTCGCGATTGAACAGGCTCGTTGAAAACCTGCTCGACATGACCCGGATCGAATCCGGCGGATTGACGATTGCGAAGGATTGGTGCGATGTTCATGACATCATCAATGCGGTCCTGGGCGACCTTGCCGAGGAGCTCGCAGGGCACACGGTTCGCGTGACGGTTGCCGATGATGTGCCGCTCGTAAAACTCGACGGCATTATCATGGAACAGGTTCTTTCCAACATCGTGCTTAATGCCGCGCAGTACACGCAGCCGGGGACATCGATCCACATGAGAGCTTTTTACGACTCCGGGACGCTGGTGTTTGCCATTGAAGATGAAGGCCCGGGCCTGCCGGAAGAATCGATTCACCGGATTTTCGACAAATTCTTCCGGGTCCCGGGCACCAGGGCCGGCGGCACTGGGCTCGGATTATCTATTGTCAAAGGATTCGTCGAATTGCACGGCGGGTCGGTCGAGGCCGCGAACCGGCCGGGCAAAGGGGCGCAGTTCCTGATCCGGCTGCCCGTCGAGCACAAACCGCTCTCAGCGGAAGAGGCGCCGTGATGGCTGAAGGAAAGAAAATACTCATCATTGATGACGAACTCCAGATCCGGCGTTTTCTCAGGGTCGCGCTTGAGGCAAACGGATACCAGATCCTTGAGGCGCCGACCGCCAAGGAAGGGATTTACAAAGCGGCAACCGACCGCCCGGATGCCATTGTTCTCGATCTCGGCCTGCCGGACATGGACGGCGGCGCCGTTCTCAAGCAGGTACGGGAATGGAGCATGGTGCCCGTCATCATACTTTCCGTACGGGACGATGAAAAAGGCAAGGTTGCGGCGCTCGATGCGGGCGCTGACGATTATGTCGTCAAGCCGTTCGGCGTCAACGAGCTGATTGCGAGGCTCCGGGTCGCCCTGCGGCGCGGCCGCGAGGGCGCCGATGAGGTCAAGGAATTCAAAAACGGTGATTTGTTTGTAGATCTTGTCAACCGGACGGTAAAGGTCGGCGGTTCGCCTGCAAAGCTGACCGCCACGGAATATTCTCTTTTAATCCAATTCGTCAAGAATGCCGGAAAGGTCCTGACGCATCGGCACCTCATGAAGGAAATCTGGGGGCCATTCCGTGCAGAAGAAACCCAGTACCTTCGCGTATACATCGCTCAGCTCCGCAAGAAGTTGGAAACCGATCCTGCCCGGCCGAAATTGTTTATTACCGAATCCGGCGTCGGGTACCGGATGCCGGTAGGTGAGTGAATCCCAAAGCGAGCGCATTGTCATTTCATTCCCTTTCGAAAAGACCGAGCGCCCAGAGAGGGAAATAATCGCGGTATAGCTCGTAATGAAGCATGGCGGTGTTGAAAAAGACGCCGGCGACGCCTTCCTTGGGCCAGGAGCCGTTGTGCAGTTGTCGCGCAATAAGCAGGTCGGCACCGCGATTGATTGCGGCGCGACGCGGGTCCTTTGCGAGAAGCAAGGTCAAAAGCGCCCAAGCGGTCATTATCACCTGACTTTGCGGGTGCTCTATATAGCGTCCCTGAACAGTACTGGTCCAGTGCTCCCCCCAGCCGCCGTCGGACTTCTGGTGCGCAATGAGCCAGTCGCAGGCGCGGCGGATCGCGCCGTCGCTCGACTGACGTCCGCAGGCCAGGAGGCCGCGCACGGCGAAGAACGTGCCATACGTGTAATTGAGGCCCCAGAATCCAGGCCACGATCCGTCGGACATCTGCGCCCTTACAAGGAAGCGCTCGCCGCGTTTCATTGAAGCGCTAATCGCTTTTGTCAATTCCGTCGAGGGGAATGCCCGTCGAAACCGGGCGAGCGCATCGAGGGCCGATGCGCTGCATTCGACGTACGAATGCTCAACCATGCAATTGCCGAACATCTCGGAGGGATTAATGCGTTCGAGCGCAAGGCCGGCGCGTTTTCGTTCGTATGATCCCCAGCCGCCCCCGGGATTCTGGCGGGAGAGGATGAACCGCACCGCGTCTTTTAGAGCGGGTTCGTCGAGGGTTTCCAACCCGCGCTCGCGCAGCGCAAGGGCCGCGCACAGCGCTTCGGCGGTGGTGTCACTTACCGGCCACCCGTGACGCGCATCGGAAAAGCACCAGCCGCCTGCACACGTATCACGGTAGAAGGCCGGTCCATTAGGGATCTCGTCGCGCAATTGATTTTCGCGAAGAAAGGCTCCGGCCCTGGAGAGCGCAGGAGAAAAAGAATCGTCCGCGTTTGCCGCCGCGACCGCCTGCACCACGAATGCGGTGTCCCATGTCTGGCTGCGTGCCCCGTTGTACCGCACGCCTTCCTTTTCATCGCTCCACTTCCAATGCTCCATTCCGTCGAGCGACGGCTCGAGATCGGGGTGGCGCGCGTCGGCCGCATACAGAGCGAGGATGTTGAGCAGACCGTTGACAGGGGATAGCGCTGCATAGTTGGTCGACCGCTGCTCGTATTCGATTCTTGAGAGCGCCACCGCACAAGCGCGCTTCCGTAGAGCAGCCGGGCTCCATCGCTCCACACATCGCAAAACCGCATAACCCGCGGCGAGCGATCGGGACGGCGCCTTGAAAAGGTCGCGCTGCGACAGCCGTCTTCCTTCTGTGCGAAAGTCGATGCTCTCATAGGGCCGGCCGTAAAGCTCATCGCGCAATGCGTAGCAGAGCGGGTCGGCGGGACGACGAAACCGCTTAGCGTAGAGGTAACTCATGCCCAGGTAGATGAGCCGCGTGTGGCAGTACAAACGCGATGGATGAACGGGAAAAAATCGGGGGAACAGCCACAGCTCGGGCGGAAGAGGATATATGCCCCCATATTCATACAAATTGCAGAATGCGAGCCAGACCTTGCCCCATGTTGGAATGGCAAGCGGCGTACCGAGCGCGCGGACTAGAGTTCTGGCCCTCACGAGGCGAGCATCATCCGACGGAACGCCGATCATGCGCAGCGCAACATAGGCGAGCGTGGTGACGAATAGGTACGCCGGCGACTCGGCATGCAAGCCCCATCCGCCGTCCGGCGTTTGCCATGCTGTAAAGTGGCGCAGGTATTCCGCGTGCAAGTCGGCCGGGGCCGGTTTTCCAACAATGGTGCGCGTGATGAGGTATTGAGCCAACACAACGGGAGACCACACCACCTCGCCTTCCCACGCTCCCCGGCTGGTTTGAATTTCGGCCAAACGGCGCAGGGAGCGATCGATTGCTGCGCGGGCCGTTGCGACGGTTGAAGGCATGTTCTATACCTTTGCAAGCACGAAAGCCGAGAGGCGTTGGAATAGGGGAAGTGTGCCCAGGTCGGCGGCCGGAGGAAACGCCGCGCTTCCAATAAAGGCCCTGAAGGCCGCGGCAAGACCAAGCGGCATGGAAAATCGGCGTTGCGCCGCGCGTTGGTAGGAGCATAGGGATTTCTGGTCGAAAAGGTTCCCGGGTGCCGCCCTGGCGATCGCGGCAGCGGCAAGCTCACCGCTTTCCAGGGCATAGGGAATTCCCTCGCAGGTCGCGCCGTTAACGAGCCCCGCGTTTTCGCCCGCCCACAATACGCGGCCGTCAACCATCGGTCCAACACGGCCAGAGCATCGGACCGGCGCGCCTGTCCGATGGCCCACCAGCCGGGCGTTAGAAATACGGGAACCGAAATACCGTTCGAGGATACCGTCGAACACCTCATGCAGCGACGAGGCCCCTAACGTACCACGCGTGATCATTCCAATGTTAACGCTGCCGCCCGGCTCGGGGAAAAGCCATGCATAGAACGGCGAAATAATTGAGGGAAAGATCATCTCCATCTCGGAAGGATTGTGCGGAAAATCGGCATAGCGCACCATGATCGAGGAGAGGGTGCGGCCGTCGGAAGGGCTCGCTCCAGGAATGCCGCTTATCGCACCGGCGGCAACAACGACCGCGGCGGCTTCGATGTCGCCCTCTGAAGTCGAAAGAACGACGCCGTCCTTGCGGCGAGTAATTGCCGTAACTTTCACGGACGGCCTGAAATCGACGCCGGCATGTACGGCTCGCTGTACCAGGAAGTCGTCGAAACGGTCACGGGGAACCACCAGCGCCATCTCGCCCGGGGAGACGAGGCGGGCGCTCCTGCCCGACGGCGCCGTGAAATAGAGACTCGAAATTCTCGCTGCCATGGGCGTGAGATCCGCGAGCAGACCCTGCCGGGAAAGCCACGCACGTGCGCGGGGGCCGATACCGCCGGCGCACGTCTTGGGCCTTGGCCAGGACTTCTTTTCAAGGAGCTTGACACATCGGCAGCCGTTCTCCGAGAGCAACCGTGCCGCTGTCGAGCCGCACGGCCCGGCGCCTATGACGCAAATCGGGATGTCGCTTTTCATCACGCGGAACGCACGGCGCGCCGCAGCAGATTCTTGGACATCTTCTTGGTGAACCCGACGGCCGACTTGTAATACGGTTCCCAGAACGCGCCGGAGTGCAATTCGCCCAGGAGTTCGTCGAAAACTTCCTTGAGTGCGGAATTCCACTGCGGGTCGATGGCCACCGCCTTGTCGGCCCACGAATGGCAGTGCCGGCACTCGTTGCAATCGCGGGACGCGCAGCCGCTTGCTTGGAACCGCTCCAGAAAACCGTCGAGCTTCCGGTTGTCAATGAAAACGGGGTTCGGGCCATGCAGCGGATACAGAATGCTGGCGGTCTTTCCGATCTTGATCACCTTTATGAACTTGAAAAGGTTTACGGCCGCCGGCTTCAGGAAATATTTGATCAGGCGCCAGGTCGAAAAGTATTCCAGCTCGCGTTCCGAGAACTTCTCGTGGGGGTAGGCGTAGTTCTGGAGCATATCGAGAAGGTTCCCGTCGTAGCGCCGGTTGTAGTAGGCCTTGACGCGCTCCACAAGGATCTTGGTGGGGGTGTTGCGCTCGACGATTTTGAAATTCTCGTATCCGATGTCCTCGTAATAATGAAGGTCTTCGGGGCGTATCCAGTTGGCGCGCACAAAATTGACCGGCTCGGTGAAACGAAGATAATTGCAGTAGATGAAGCAGTAGTCAAGCGGGAATCCGCGCGAATTCTTCTGCGAGGCGGCGTTGAGAGCGGCCGCGTGAATGCCGGCAATGGCGCAGTCCTGCCTGCACCAGTTGTTGACGATGAGCTGCAGTTCGACCGCGTCGCCCGCAGCTTTCCGCATGGCCTCGAGCACCTTGAATTCACGGTAGATGCCCACTTCGGAAATCACGATGTAGTCCGCGCCCGAGTCTGCCCAGAACCGTATCTTCCGCGGCGTGTCCGTGAAGCTGTGAGAACTTATTCGCACCTTGATCCGCGGGCACCGCTTCTTGATGATCTTGAGGAAGAACAGGCTCGATACGGTTATCGAGTCGACGCCCATGGCGTCGAGCCACTCGAGCATCTCGGTAAACTTTCGCTGCCCCTGTCGCGTAAATTCCACGTTGCCCATGGTTGACGCGTTGAGCAGATAATTGAAGGCGATTTTTTGGCAATGGCAGGCGTCGACGTATGCCTTCAGCCTGTTGGAATTCACCGCCGGAAGATAGAATGACGGCCGCCCACCGCCGAAGTGATCGACGGTCAACTTGCCGAAAAGTTCGTAGACAGGATAGGGCCTCAGGCCTTCCAGCAGGGCGACATCGAAGTTGCACGCAACCGAGAATTTCATTAAGGAGCCTCCGTAGGAGCCTCAAGAAAATACAGTTTCCGGAGCAGCATGTCAAACCGTTGGTATCGCTTTTATAACCATCAACTCGCCGCTCCCTCACTTTATTCACGCATTTACGCATCAACGCATACACGGATTCCCTCATCAACTTCTCAACTTTAATAGTACATGTCAAGATACAAGTACAAGGCGGGGGTGAGGGAATACCGGATGTGCAGGGGATTTTCGCTTCCCTGCAATGGCCAGACAACGTCGAAGCATGCACAGCGGAGGAGCGTTGGCGCCATGATTCTGAGCCCGAACCCCACGCCTTCGCCGTTTTCGTGGACGTCAAAGGGGTGTTCAATGTCCCTCCAGATGCTGCCTCCGTCAAGGATGACCGCCCCGTCCGCGCGGAGATAGAAGCCCCTGAGACTCGGGGCGTAGTCGCAGAGCATCGGCACGTCGAAGGACGGTGTGGGTCGCCAGATCGGGAAGCGGTATTCGCCCGACGCAACAGCGAAGTCGTTCATGACGGCGGACCGCCCGAGTTCGTCGCGCGCCCACCCGCGCACCGACCCGTCGCCGCCGATGTACAGGGCCCGGTACGGTCCGGCGTCGTTGGTCCGGAGCGTCAAGGTGAGACGGCATGCAAAACGGTCTGCAGAGAAAAAACCGCCGTGGTACAGTTTCAGGTCGTTCATCCATTGAAGATAGGGGTTGTTGAGTCCGGCGTAGACAGCGTTCGTGTTGAGCGCGGTATGGATGGACCAGCCCGCGGTGGGGTCAAAGGAGGTGTTTCTCCTGTCCGTCACCCATCCCCACTGCGTAACAACTTCCTCGTAGCTCACCCGGCTGTTCGAAACGTCGGTCGAGTCGATGCGGGTGATCTTGTTGTAGGTGGGTGCTATTGACAAATACGATCTCGAATTCGAGAAGAACCTTCGTCCGAACGACACCCTGCTGTTTGCCACGAACCTTCTCCGTGGAAAACTCACGTCGGGGTATTCTTCCACCGCGGCGCCGATGCTGAAATTGTACGGGGAGGGGACCAACGGCTTGCTCCATGACAGGGAGAGCGCCTTGTCGTCCCATACCGAACCGCTTACCGTAAATGTTTCGAAAAGCCCCCGGAAGTTCAGCAGGCTCACGCCGAGGCGCAGCCGGTACCAGACCTGGCTTGAATCGCCGTACCTTCCCGAAATTATTTCGCCGCCGCCGGTGGGAACCCAGTAGAAGAATTCGGTCACGAGAATCCACACATGCACGCCGTCGGCATTCTGCAGGCGGAGAACCTCGACTTTTGAGAAAAGGTAGGTGTCCATGAGCCGCTTTTTTCCCGCCGCGATGAGGACGGAGTCGTAGACCATGCCCGTGTCGATGCCGAGGTACAGCCGCAGCATCCGGGGATTGGTGACGCGGTTGCCGCAGTAATTGATTTCCACGATTTTCTTGGGAAAAGAGAGCATGGAATCGGCCGGCACGGCCGGTTCGAGCAGCTCGAGCGTATCCGCCTTGACGGAGAAGAACGCGCATGGCGGCATCGCGAGGCACAGGAGGAGGATTTTCGCGGGGAGATGGTTCATTGGGTGATTGGGCGGCCGCCGTGAAAAAAAGATGTCATCGAAAACGAGCTCTGCGGGCGCTGCCGGCCGGAAAAAAAAGGAAAGAAGGTCCGTAAGCCGGGTTCTGTTTTAGCAATCATTTGTCTGGCCCGGGCTTTCACCTGGGCATTGAGCGACCTACCCGAAGGAATTGGAAACGGACAGCTTCCGCGCCCTTACGGGCGCCTCCTTCATGCTTGGTCTTGCACCGGATAGGGTTTTTCAGCCGCTCCCTGTTACCAGGAAGCGCGGTGGGCTCTTACCCCGCCTTTTCACATCTCACTCCCCGCACGGATTGCTCCGCGCGAAGGGCGGTCTGGTCTCTGTGACACTTTCCGTACCCCGGTTTCCCGGAGTCCCTTGCTTGACGCAAGGTATCCTGTCCTGTGGTGCCCGGACTTTCCTCTCCGATGAATAGGAGCGATTGCCCGACCTTCTTTCCCGACCTAAAATAATCTTTGCTGGTGTCCACGATACATACGTCATGCGGCTTGGAAATATTGCAAAACATGCAATTTTGCCTTTCCGTTATTTTCCAGTGGGAGTTAAGCGGTATAAAAAGTAATTTTACAGGTAATGCCTTTTCTGAGTTTCTTTCCGTTTTGCGCCGTGCAATGGGTGATGTCAGCTTCCAGCAGTTATACATAAGGGGAGAGCCATGAAGATACGCCGGGGGAGTATTCGCGTTTTTTTCCTTTCATTCGGAATCGGGGCGGTCGCGTTTGCCGCATTTGCGGATTCTACGCTCGACCAGCTCGTGCGGTCGAAGAAGTACCAGGACGCCATTGCCTATGCAGACTCGAAGCTGCCGTCCAACGTGCGCACCGCAGACGTGTGGGTAAAGGTCGGCATCGCCAACGAGGAACTCGGGACCACCGAAAAGGCGCTCGCCTGTTTTCTGGTCGCGTCGCGCATGGACGTCAAGAGCTACGACGCCCAGCTTGGCGTGGCGCGTGTCTACAATAATTTGAACCAGCCCGACAACGCCGCGATGTTCGCGAAAAAGGCCATGGACCTTCAGGCCACGGGTGAGGCAAGCTGGGAATACGCCAAGGCATGCATAGCGCTCAAGAAAACGGACGAGGCTAAGGAAGCGCTCGAACGAGTGATCCAATCAGATCCGTCAAACGCGGCCGCGAGCAGGGGACTGGCCAAGATTTACTGGCAGCAACAGGAATACAAGAAGGCAATACCGCTGCTCAAGGTTGCCTATGCTTCCCAGCCCAACGCCGACGACGCATACAGAATCGGCAGGTCGCTCGTTGAAGCGAACCGGCTCGATTCGGCCATTTACTACCTCAAGGACGCCATTGCCCGGAACCCGAATCTGTATGCCGCCAACCTTGCGCTTGCGCGCGCATATTACCTCAAGGACAAGTTCCTCGCCGCGGCGAATGAATTTGAGAAAATCGCCAGCAAGATAAAACTTGAAGCGATGGACCAGTATTACCGCGCGGTTTCGCAGGAAAAAACCGGCAGCGCAGAAAGCGCGCTTACTGCCTACCGTGCGGCCGCGGACGCCTTTGCGGGTGACAAGTCCCCGGAGGCCATCACGTCGCACCTCAAGGCGGGAAACTACGACCTTGGAAAGAAAAACTTCGAGTCCGCGCTTGTCCATTTTCGCTTTATCGCAGCGGCGGATTCCGATGGAACACGGGTTCCCGACATTCAGTTTCTGCTCGCAGATGCGTACAGCGGTACGGGCAACTTCGCCAGGGCCATTGCGTGCATGGAAAAGGTCGTCGCGACCGACACCAAGAACGTCGAGGCATATGCGCACCTTGCCGATTTCTACACGAAGAGCGGCATGCCCGACAAGGCGAATAAAGTGTACGAAAAAATAATTGCGATAAGTCCCAACGATCCCAAGATATTCATCACGCTCGGCGACTACAACCTCAAGGCGAAGAAGTACGCGGACGCGCTGAAATACTACGAAAAGAGCTATCTCATCGACAGAAACGTGAAGGCTGCGGCGGGCATCGCCCAGGCCGCGTCCGCGCTCGAACAGTGGGACAAGGCCATTGACGCGGCGGAATCCGCAGTCAGGCTCGACCCCACGCTCATGGAGCCGCGGATGGTGCTTTCGAAGGGGTACCTGAGAAGCGACAAATACAAGGAGGCAAAGGAACAGCTTGATGTCCTCGTGGGAAAAAAGCCGTTCGAGGTCGAGTACTGGAAACAGCTTGCCTACTGCTATAAAAAGCTCAACGACATGGTCAATATGGCCTATGCCGACAAGAAAGTGATCGAGCTCGACAAGACCAACGTTGAGTCGCGCCTGCGCCTGGGCGCGTACGAACTTTCCCAGCGGGACTACAAGGCGGCGTTCGACATTTACAAGGAGCTTTCCGCGCTCACCCCGCAGAACCCCGAGGTGTTCAAGAGCCTGTACGAGATAACGCTCAACAGCGGCGACAAGGCCTCGGCGGCGACGTATCTCAAGAAGTACATCACGTTCAATGCCGCAGACCCGGTGGCGCAGCGGAACCTCGGGCTCCTGTACTACGATGTCAAGAACTTCGACGCGGCGCTCGCAGCGTTCCACGCCGCCATCAAGCTTGATCCGACGATCAAGGGGTTTTACAAACAGTACGCCGAAATCATCATGACGCGCGGTCCGCGTGAAGAGCTCACCGCCGCCCTTGCCGGTGCCGTTGCCGCCGGCGAGGCCGATGCGAACATGTATGCGACGCTCGCGCTTTCGTACCAGCGGCAGGGGAACTGCACCAAGGCGATAGATCTGTTTCAGAGCGCCATTGCAAAGAATCCCAAGGACGTTCCGGTGCTTGCCGGTCTGGCGCAGTGCCAGGCGAAAACGGGCGCCATTGACGCGGCGGTGGTCACCTACGAGCAGGTGGTCGCGCTCAATCCCGCGGCCGTCGACGAGCTCAAGGCTCTCGGCGACCTGTACACCAGGCAGAACAAGGAGGCCGAGGCGGCGGCCATTTACAAGAGGTATCTTGACAAGCGGAAAGACGATTCCAAGGTGGCGCTGGCCGTGGGATCGTACGCCTTCAAGCAGAAGAATTACGACGAGGCCGCAAAGTACTTTGCCATGGTGAGCGGCGAAGACACCAAGCGTACGGGTTTTCTCATGCAGTATGGTCAGGCGTGCTACTTCGCAAAGAACTACAAGAAAGCCTCCGCCACGCTCAACCAGCTCGCTGTCCTCACGCCGGGCAATCCGGAAGTGTTCAAGCTCCTGTACACCATTGCGCAGCAGGACTCCTCGCAGGGCGCCGAGGCGTCGGGGTATCTGCGCAAATATCTTGCGCTCAAGCCGTCCGATGCATCGGCACAGAAAAGCCTGGGCGACCTTCTCTATGCGCAGAAGGAAAATTCCGGCGCGCTTGCGGCATACCGCAAGGCGCTGGCGCTCGACCCGTCCATCAAAGGAATTTACAAAAGGTATTTCGAGCTCGCGACCGCCCTCGGCGTGCAGACCGACATCAGCGCGGCGCTTTCCGGCGCGATCAACGCGGGCGAGGCCGACGCGGGGATGTACGCGTCGCAGGGAAACACCTACCAGCGTGAAGCCCAGTATGCCAAGGCCATCCAGATGTTCCAGAAATCGCTTGCGACGGACCCCAAGAACACGGCGGTTTTGATGGCGCTTGCTTCGTGCCAGGTGAAAGCCGGCAATTCCGCCGAGGCATCGGTCACCTACGAACAGGTGCTCGCGCTAAGCCCCCAGGACGCCCGCGTGAACAAGTTGCTCGGCGACATGTACCTTGCGCAGAACAAGAAGGACCTCGCGATCGCCACGTACAAGAAATATCTTGACAAACAGCCTAAGGACTATGCCGTGGCGTACACCATCGGCGAGTACGCGTACACGAACAAGAACTACGACGAGGCCGCGAAATATCTCGGCATGGTGGCGGGCACCGAAACAAAGACGTCCGCCTATCTTTCCATGTACGCGTATTCGTGCTACCAGAAAAAGGACTACGACAAGGCGAAAGACCTGTATGCCCAGCTCGCCATCCTCACCCCGAACAATCCGGACGTTTACAGGATCCTGTACACCATCGCGTGGCAGGACTCGAGCCAGAGAACCGCCGCTGCGGGATACCTCAGGAAATACCTTGCTCTCAAGCCGTCGGATGCAACGGCGCAGAAGAACCTGGGCGATCTTCTGTACGAGAGGAAGGAATTCCCCGGTGCGCTCGCCGCCTACAAGAAGGCGCTGGCGCTCGATCCGACCATCAAGGGAATTTACAAACGATACTTTGAAATGGCCACGGAGCAGGGGCTTTCCGCGGAGGTTTCCGCAGCCGTCAAGGGGGCGATTGCCGCGGGCGAGGCCGATGCCGCCATGTACAACGCTCAGGGCATTGTCTACGAGAAGCAGGGTCTGTACCCGCAGGCCATCCAGATGTTCCAGAAGGCGCTTGCGTCCGATCCGAAGAACACCGCACTGCTCATGGCGCTCGGCGCCTGCCAGGTGAAGACCGGCAACACCACGGAGGCGGCCGTCACGTACGAGCAGGTCATTGCCGTCAATCCGCAGGAGATGCGGGTGTACAAACTGCTCGGCGAGATGTACCTGCAGCAGAAGAAACAGGACCAGGCGGTGACCGTTTACAAAAAGTACCTGGAAAAACAGCCCAAAGACTATGCGATCGCCGTCTTTGTGGGCCAGGACGCGTTTAAAAACAAGAACTACGACGATGCGGTGCGGTATTTCGGCATGGTCGCGGGCGAAGATGCGAGAAAGGTTTCCTTCCTTAACGCCTATGCGCAGGCCTGTCTCCAGAAAAAGGATTACGACAAGGCAAAGGAACTGCTGCGGCAGGTCGCGGCCATTGAACCCGCCAACGCGGACGCGTACAAGAGCCTGTACGACATCGCCATGCACAACAACGAAAAAGAAGCCGCGATAGCCTACCTCAAGAAGTACATCGCCATCAACCCGCACGACGCGGACGCCCAGAAGGACCTGGGCGACTATCTCTACGACCAGAAGGATCTGAGCGGCGCCTTCCTCGCGTACCGCACGGCCCTGTCGATAGACCCGTCCGTCAAGGGAGTTTACAAAAGGTATGCCGAGCTTGTGGTGGCCCGGGGAACTCCCGAAGAGGTGGTCGCGGTGCTCACCAAGATGGTGGCCTCGGGCGAGGCCGATGCGTCCACCTATGCGACGCTCGGTTCGATCTACGAGAAGAAGATGCTCTACCCCAAGGCGATGGCCAGCTACAATAAGGCGCTGTCGCTCGACCAGAAGAACACCGCCCTCCTGTCGTCGCTTGCGCGCTGCCAGCTGAGGAGCGGCAACACCGCCGACGCCATCGTTTCATATCAGCAGGTGGTCGCCATAAACCCGGACGCGACCCAGGAATGCAAGGTCCTTGGCGATCTTTACATGAAAGAGCAAAAGCGGGATGACGCGATCGAGGCATACAAGAAATACCTTGCCAAATCCACCACCAACGACCCCGATATCGCGCTGCTGGTGGCCGAAGACGAGTTCAAGAAGAAGAACTACGAAGAGACGATCAAGCTGCTTAACAAGGCGGTGAAGGAGAAGGGTGAGGACGTGGAATTTCTTTTCCTTTACGGGCGCGCCTACTACTATGCCAAGGACTACAGGAAAAGCGCGGACATTTTTGAGAGGCTGCATGGCCTGAGCAAGAGCGGCAAGGCGAAGAACCCGCACAACGCCGTGACGCTTCGGATGCTCGCCGATTCCTACGAAAAGACAGGGGACAATGCAAACGCCGCAAGCGCCTACGCAGCCTATGTCAAGCTGCCGGACGTGAACGACCCCGAGGCTTCCTATCGAAGGGCCCAGATCGAGGAATCGCTCAACCCGGCCTCCGCGGCCAGGATTTACGAGGAGAACCTGGCGAAGAATCCGAAGGACTACCGGAATTACCTCGGCGCCGGCTTGCTTTATGCGAAACAGCCCGCGAATCTCGAAAAAGCGGCGATGTTGCTCAAGAAAGGGCTCTCGCTCAAGGACACGCTCCCGCTCATGTGGATCGAGATCGGCAAGATATACGGGAAACTCGGGAAACCGAAGCTTGAGACGGAAGCGTATCAGACGTACATCCAACACGACGCCACCAATCCCGACGCGTGCGAGGACATCGGCATCACCCTGCTCAACAGGCGTCTCTTCAATGACGCGATGGTGTTTCTGGAGATGGCCAACGCGCTGAAGGCCAATACGCCCGATTACATGTACCAGCTGGCCAGGGGATACGTCAAGACCGACAGGCTCACGGATGCGCTGCCGCTGCTTGAAAAAGCGGAAAAGCTCAAGCAGGACGACGAAAAGATCAAGAGTCTTTACAATTTCGTTTTGCAGAAGGCCTCGGGCGGCAAGACGACAACCGGAAAGCAGGACGCCAACACCGACTGGTAAGGACGACGCGGGAACCGCGGGCGGCGCGCCGGCTTCCTCATACTGTCGCAGTTCATGCACCATGAAAAACAGCTTTTTGAGAGCGCTTGTCCGCACGTGGTGCACCGGCGCTCTTTATTTTCTTGCGGCGCTGGGATATCTTTTTTACGGCGTGCTGTGGTCGATCCGATTAATGCAGAAATTGAAGATCCTTTTTCTCTCTCTGGCGCTGGTCGCGATCTTCATCGCGGGGGCGGCGGTGTACCTGTTCGTGCCTCGCTTGGATAAAGCTGTCCCCGTTGAAATCGTGGTTGAAAAAGGCGCCTCAATCCATAGTGTGGCCCGGAAGCTCAAGGCAGAACGGGTGATACCGTCGTCGACTGCGTTTGTTTTCTGGGTGAGACTGCTGGGAATGGAAAAAAAGGTCCAAGCCGGAAAGGTGTCGCTTTACAAAGGCGAAGGAATGGTTTCCGCGGCGCAAAAGCTGCTCCATGCCGAGCCGATAGAGCATATCGTCACCGTTCCGGAGGGACTCACCATAGAACAGACCGCCGGGATAATCGGCCGCTCGCTTGCGGTTGATTCCTCGGAATTCGTGCGCGTCTGCGGGGACCAGGAGACGCTGCGGCGGCTCGGCATTCCCGCGCAGTCCGCCGAGGGATACCTGTTCCCCGATACCTACCGGTTTGCCCCCGACGTCACGGTTTTCGATATTGTAAAGCGCATGGTGGATCACGGCGCCGAACAGTACGCCTCCATCACGCGCGATTCTTCCGCGCCCGCGCGTTCGCGGCACGAGGTAATCATTCTCGCCTCGATCGTGGAAAAAGAGGCCACGCTCGATTCCGAGCGTCCTCTTGTGGCGGGTGTGTTTTGCAACCGGCTTGTAAAGAGGATACCGCTCGGCGCCGATCCCACGGTGCGGTATGTGCTGCGGAAGTTCTCAGGCCCGCTGCTCGCTTCGGACCTTGCCGTGAATTCCCCGTACAACACCCGGCGGTACGCGGGACTGCCTCCCGGCCCCATCTGTTCGCCAGGGCTTGCGTCGCTGCGCGCGGCGCTGTCGCCGGCGCAGACGAAGGAGCTTTACTTTGTGGCAAAATGGGACGGGTCGGGCGCGCACGATTTCTCAATGACCGGCGAAGAGCACGAAAAGAAAAAGATGCAGATACGGCGTATGAACGAGGCGCGGAAGGCGGAGGCCGCGAGGAAACCGAAGTAGCCGCCGCGTAAACGTACATCACCATTGGAGAAAAATGACGTTCAAACCCCTTGCTGTCGTCCTATTTCTGTACGTCCTTGCGTTCGGGCAGTTTCCTCCTCCCGTTATGGAAAGCAAGGCGCCCTTCGACTCGTCGGACATCATCGTCGACCAGCTCCTCAAGTCAAAGGTGCCGGTGCTTATTGACTTCTGGGCAACCTGGTGCATGCCGTGCAGGATGCTGAGTCCCACCCTGGAGGACATCAGGAAGAAATATGCCGGCCGAATAAAGGTGATGAAGGTAAACGTTGACGTGAATGTGAAGGTATCGGCCTATTTCCACGTGTCTGCGATTCCCGCGGTGTTTTTTGTAAAGGATAGGGCCGTGGTCTTGTATCTGCAGGGCCTGAGGCCGAAGGAAGACTACGAATCGGCGATACAACAGGTGCTTACCATGAAGCCGGCGCAGTCCGACACCGCCGCGCAGAAAAAGCGTCAGGAGCCGTCTTCTTCGTCCGCCGGGACCGGCAACGACTCGGCCGACCAGCACAGAGGCGCAAAGGCCGAAAAACAGCAATGAAATGATCATCGCTTCGTGGCGCAGCCCACCTTAGAATATGATCCATTTACCGGAACTTCTTGCGCCTGCCGCGGACGCCGAATGCGCCCGCGCGGCGTTGCGCCATGGCGCCGATGCGGTCTACATCGGCGTGGGTCCGTACAACCTCCGCGCCCGATCGAAAAACGCCGCGCCTTCGGAACTTGGAGAACTCCTGGCGTTCGCACATGAAAAGCGAAGCAAGGTTTACGTCGCTCTCAACACCATGCCTGTCGACGAAACCATGCCCGGCATCGAGTCTCTTCTCGCAGGGCTTGCGAAAAAAGAAATAATGCCGCATGCGTTCATCGTGAGCGATCCGGGTGTTGTTTCCCTGTGCCGCAGGTACGCGCCTTCGACCGCCCTTCACCTGAGCACCCAGACCGGCACTTTCAACAGCGCAGCCGCTGCATTCTGGGCGGGCCAGGGGATAACGCGCATCGTGCTTCCGCGGGAACTCACGCTCGCGCAAATAGAAGAGATGTGCCGTTCCTCACCAATAGAAATGGAAGCGTTTGTTCACGGCGCCATGTGCATGTCGGTGTCCGGCAGGTGCCTGCTCGGCGTGTATACGGGCAGGCGGCACCCCAACCAGGGCGACTGCCGCCAGCCGTGCCGGTTCCGGTACCGCGTGTCGCCCATGTACGACAACGAAACGGAAACAGGGGAGTGGTTCACGGTGGAGGAGGAAGACGGCAACGCGCCTGCGAAAGCGTTCCTGTTCAATTCAAAGGACCTGTGCTGCCTGCCCATCCTCGACCGCATCGTCGGGACGGGAGTCGCATCGGTGAAGATAGAGGGCCGCAACCGGAGCGCGCATTACGTCTCGTCGGTTGTCAAGGTGTACCGCGCCGCGCTCGACGCCGTCGCCGCGGGCGGCGCGTATGCGGTGAGGCAGGAATGGCGCGAGGAGATCGAACGGCTCGACCACCGGCCGTACACCACCGGGTTCTATATGGGCGAATACGCGCTTCAGGACGTGACCGACAGCAGGCCGCTCCCGACAATGAGGATCGTCGGGGTGGTGCGTGAAATCCTCGCGGGCAGGGGCGCGGTAGTCGACGTGAAAAATCCGTTCTGTGTAGGCGACGTTCTCAACGTCCTGCCGGTGAGAAAGGAGAAAATGCCGTTTGCGACTGCAATCCGGGAAATAACCGATCTTGAAGGCAACAGGCTGGACAGGGCGTTGACAAACAGGCTGGTGATAGCGAATGCGGAAAAGGCGCTCGCGGTGGGAGACATGCTGAGAAAGTGAAAGGGGCAAGGAGATCACGGTGGCACAACTTGCGGAACGGGAGCGGCGAGGATTTATATTACCATTGGAGCAAAAGCGTCTGCGAAAGGTTTCCGAAAGGTCAAGGTGCAACCATGAAATACCCTTCGAAAACAATCTGCGGCACTGTTCTGTCGTCAATTGCGATAGTGTTTTTTGACGGCTGCGTGGTGTATTCCCTGCGGGATCTGGAACTCACCGCAACCTCCCCGGTCACTCCGGTCAACGTTGAACGGCCGAATTCCTCCAAGAGTTTTGAGGTCGGCGGCTTTCTGGGATACAACGGCGGTTACGGGCTCCACTACCAGGACGGGCCGCAGTCGGCGGCAACCGATCCCGCCGATACACTCGTGGTCCCGAACAACGTAAACTGGTCGGTGCCTGAAACCAAGGCCGGTCTTTTCCTCACCTTCAATTCGAAAGTGCCTTTTTCATTCACGGCAAACGTCAACGGCTCGTATTACAACCGGAATTTGTACTATGACGTTATGCTCGGGGTCGGCGCGCACCTTTCGAATCCGGTCATCGGCGCCAGACTGTATTTCACGTTCGGCACCAGGAACTCGGACTACCGCGCCCTTATTTTCTATTCCGGCAATAGTACCGACAGTCTGATACGCGACAATGGCGGGTCGTTCTGCCCTTCCATCGGATTCAACGGGACCATAAACACGATGAAGGAATACGGGGGGCTCAAGTATTTCCTGGCGCCGAACGTTCAGTACTTCTATTGGATGTACCGATATCAGGAGGATATTGACGTGAGGCTCCTCTGGGCTTCCCTATCGGCGGGAGTGTTCAAAGAGATAGGCCCAGTCACCGTGGTTCTTGCGACAAACCTTGTTTCAATGGGTGTAGCGGGGTTTTTGACTGACAACACTTCTTTTACCATGCTCAGCCTGCCCGATGTCCGGCTGCAGGTGGTGTATGGGACAAAGTATTAATTTCCGTCCGGTGCCGTCTTTTCCGCTTAGTCAACGCTCGAAACAATATCCCTTGCCTTTTACAATCTCGCGCAGATCATTGATTTTCTTTTGCACTGGTGCGGCACTGGCATAGGGCAAATACGACAGGTACACCATTCCGTCCCTGAAGAAGTCGATCGTTTCGGGCGGGAGGTCGGAGGGCTTCGCAAGGGCGAACCGGGTCTGCGGACAGGTCCATTCCCTGAGGCTGTCGAGGATCAGGCAGTTGCGGACCGAATCCACGAACGACAGGTCGACGGCGATAAGGATCATTTGGGCGCGCGTTGAACCGAGGACGTTGCGTATGTTCTCATTGATATGTCCGATCCGCTCTTTTGGGTCCACCTTGTCCCAATTCACGATCTGCATGTCGAGCCACCAGTCGATGCCGCGGCATTCAATCTTCATTTTCTGAGCGGCGTGCGCCAGATACGCCATGTCGGGCGCGCCGTCGAAGAATTCCTGTTTGTCACAATGGTCGGGACGGATCTGCACCAGAAGCAGCTCCGGGGCGATTCGCTGCAGCAGGGAATCGAGATGCGCCCAGGTGAAATGGGGATTGCGCGCGTGGGCGGCGCCAATGGTGCCGAGAACCATGAGATCGATGTTCCGGTTGTGGAAACAATGATCACTACCGGGAAAACGCTGTTCCGAGAAACAGCAGCAGGTTCCTGGGGCCAGCATATTGAATAAAGAAAGGAAAGCGGGATCAGGAGGAAGAGAAGTCTCATGGGAGCGTTAGGGGATCAGGTTGTTGATAAAAGGTAGAGGGTGATGAAGCATGGGGACTCCTTTATTGCTCATTGTAGTTCATTATTACGGATCTGGATGGCATGTGAGTGAATGAAAAGCTCAACGTTTGCCGTGTTACGACGTGGCCAGCGTTAGAAAACGTGACGGAGCAAAGCGACATGACACGTCTTATTCAAACGCTGGCCATGTGCCCGAAGGGCCTTGCGTAACGTGGCTGTTGTGCATTGTTGCTGGCTCAGGACATCAATGGCAATGAAAGAGCTTGAATTTTGGCGAAGAAAGGCGTATATTAAAAGTAAGATTACGATGAAAAGGCACTTCTATAGGTTTCGTCCTATAGCGGTGCTTTTTCTTTTAGAAACTCGAGTTTATTCCTCAAATCGTCCAAAAATTGAATCTTTTCTCTCCCCGCTTTTCTTAGCAAGCTTGAGCAGTGCTCCCTGCCGGGAGACAAGATTACTTCCAGTTTGTTTTGTCTATAGAAATATTCAACTAAACAACTGAAATCTCCGTCACTGGTCACAATTACGGCTTTGTCATAATGTGGAAAATCAATCATAGCCTGAAGAACAAGTTCGGCATCACAGTTCCCTTTGATTTTCCCGTCAGGGGTTTTCATTGTAGGCTTGAAAATCAAAACGTATCCGAATTCCTGAAGGGATTTATAAAGATTTTGGTTTTCAGGGAGATAGCCAATAAAATAGTAAGCCTTTGAAATCCCATATTTTTCTTTCAAATATATACGGAACCTTTTTAGATCCAGTTTCCAACCAAGGCGTTGAATTCCAAGATTCAGGTTTTGACCATCAATGAATGCAAAATTTACTTTTTCCATTTTTGCTCCCTATCCCGCTATTGCGCCTAACACATTTCCGATTTTAGCAGCATCATCTTTTGAAATGTCTCTTGGATAGACCACCCTTGCTATTCTGTTGTTAGCCAGTGCAATTTCAATTTGCAGGCTATTTCCAGCAGTAACGCTTGAATCTAAACCACCCTGAGTATCGTTGGCTCTCCGGCTTGAGATACTTATTGAGGGACTTGCGTTTGCAGGGTCAGTTTTTTTAGGCTCAAGGAAATTATTGTTTGAATCCAGAACACCAGCAAAGTTGAGAGACTCTATGAAAACGGAGGCGATATCCCTCGCCTTTTCAGCAGAAAACTTTTTCTGGATTTCAAGTCTCTGGGACAAGATCTTCATTTCTGGAATTTTATGGCGGAATTCGCTTAAAATTTCTTCGAAAAGGGCTGAGCTCTTAATGGCTTGAATGGAATACTGACTAAATTCTGGAGTGCCTTTCTGAGTGATTTTCAGGGCTTTGAACAAATCTGTTGCTTTATAACCACCATCCTTCTCTTCTAGCAAGTTGTAGACCCTAAATGATGCCATCCTGCTTCCAAAAGGACCCGAACTAGCTGAATATCCCAACGCATTCGCTACTTCTGCTCTGCTAAAAGTGGCATGTGAATATTGGTCATAAATCTTTCTTACATCTTCAAAACACTGTCCCAATGGATATGATGGGATTTGAGGTATCTTGGCCATCTTGCCTCCTAAGATGATTATTTAAATTTATCCTTCCTTGAATAATATAATCTCAAAATAGAAAAGTTGCAAGAATTATTTATGAGAAGTTGAAGAATATCGCATTTTACAGCTATTTTTCGGCACATTCCTTTTTCATGATAAACTATTATTCTATCAACATTGTTTCTGTGTATTTATAACATATTGAATTAAAGTGAGATACGACTTCTCAAATGAGATTTGTTTTGAGATGTTAAATATTTATTCGGTATTGATGAGTACAAGAAATGAAAAACGCAAGAATAGATTCTGGGCAAGCCAGCAATTTTGCACGAACGTGCGCCGCATTGCACAAAGACGCGGCCTATCAATACATTCAACAATCCGACAGGTCAGCCGCGCTTTTGTGCTGCGGCTGTTGTGTTCCCCGTCTTGCGGTACATTGCGGTGAGGCAAAGGGCGGGGCCAAATTCGGCCCCGAGTTGCCGTTTGTTTCTTATTCCTTAACCGTTTTGCGCACAGTTATTACATCCTCAATTAATTCTATTTTAGCAATTATATTTCAGCCATTTTAACCCGGATGGCGTTGTTCCATTGAGCAATGGAATGACGGCCATGTGCAGGTTGGGCGCAGTTCGCGGATGCGAATTGCGCTGGGTGTTTAGATTTGTTTTATTGCCTTTCGCACCGCCAGCATGGCGGTGCTTTCATGCGCAAAACGGATTTAATTCATTCGCGAGCGGCTATAAGTTTAGACATTCAATCCTAAATCTCGTCTTTTCCCGCTCGTGAATATAATTATTAGTCAGTTAACAAACGGCAATTGAACACGAACTAGGCGCAGGATAAACTTTTCACCCCAATAAGGTATCTCATCCGTCTCACGTTTCTACCTTTTCTTTATTGGTCTCGAATGTTTGACCTGGTTGAATCCGAACAAGGAGTGTGGTTTGAGAATACTCGTCTTGGCATTGGTTGATCCACAATCATCCCGCTCCCTATATTGTTGTCCTGGAAGCTGTACCCGTCAAAGCCTCCCCCGGGGGAGGTGGGTGGGGGATCCTGATAAGCATTTTCCCAGCGGGATCTAAAGGGCAGAGCCCTTTCCATATCTTGATTTTGGTTTTGATTTACTCTTGTATTTCCTTTGTATCATATCCTCACGCCTGCATGCTCCTGCTCTACTTATTCTCCTCCACAACCCCAATCTGCCTCGCAATTTCATGACCGTGTCCAATATCCTTCGGCATGCTCCTCCCAAGAACATCATACACCGGATCAGTTCCAAGCGTGAATGCCTTTCGGCCCTTGGTCATCATCACCGGTTGCCGAAATGTCAACGTGCTCGCGCTTCCGAACTCCAATGCCCCCACGTCAAGCGCGCTGCCAATCAACCGTCCGCGCCTCTCCTGAACAATTGTAAACGTATTGGAACACGGGCGCAAGTGAGAAACTTCCCACACTCCCCGGATTCGCTCCCTTGTCGATCCCGGGCGAAGCCGAGGTGAGGTGGTAATCGTAATTCGCCCTGTCGACGAACGCCGGCGTGTTGGTGACGATGTTCGCGGCCGAATCCATCTGCCGGGTGCACACCGTGCCGCCGCCCACGAAGAAATTGTTGTACACCTTCGGCTGGTTGGAGGTATTGGAAATGGAGATGAACGTTCCCGAGCCGCGGTCGTTCACGATGGTGTTGTTGACAACGTAGAGCGCGGTGTCGTGGCTTGCAAGGCCTTCGGAGCCGTAGTCGATAATGGCCGAGTTGTCGGAGTTCGGTCCCTGCTGTATCAGGTTGCCTATTATAAATGAAGTTCCCGCATTGGGAAGATTGATTTCGTAGCTGGTGGTGCTGTTTTCCGAGGCGATGCGGTTGTACAAAATGTAATTGCGAAATGCTCTGCTCTTGACTGTGTGCCCTTCATCCGCTCGGTGGGTGTAGCAAAACCTGAGCGTGAAGGTGTCGCAGGCCGAAATGTACATGTTGTGGCTGTACCCGTCGCCGAAGCCGCAGGAGTCAAACTCCGAATATTCGATGAGCACGTTGCCGCTGCCGCCGAGAATGCCGTCTTCGCAATTGTGAAAGTAGCAGTGGCGGATGGTCACGTTGCTGCCTTCCTGGCGTATGCCCGCGCCGTTCTGGTCGGGAACGCTCGCGTTGGAAAACTCGATGTTCTCCACGGTGGTGTTGCTGCCGCTTATAACAAGGATCGCCTTCTGGTTTGGAATGACGGCGGGCGCCTTGAGGTGCGCGAATTCCGTTGCCCCGCGGATGACCGTGTTGCTCATTGCCCAGATGCAGGCCTGGTCAAGGTAGGTGCCGGTGTCGATTTGAACGGTATCCCCGGTCTGCACCGCGCTTGAAGCATCGCAGGGAGTTTTGTAAGTGCGGGAAGGACCTACGAGAATCGTCCGTGCGTTGGCGGGCAAGATGACAAAGGAGAGTGCCGCGAGAGAAACGAGCATGAGCCTGTTCATTGTGTCCCCTTTAAGAAAGGATTGTCCCCACACTTGGAAACTACGTAATACTTAGAGGAAATGCAAATTGGAATGGGTATTGATCATACAAAGAGCAAGAATAGGTGGGGGAGAGTGGGCTGTTTAAAACCTAACATAAAAGAGATGGGTGATTTGTTGTTGATTCGGTGACTTCGTCTTTACAGCCGCGAAGCGGCATTCCACTGAGGTTGCGTTGCGAAGGGGCGACGCCTCGCGAGCGTCAAGCGAGCGACTTTGGCGCGCCCATTCGCAGGAGGGGGTGTGCCCCGAGACCCCGCAGTCCCGCTATTTGCGGGACGAGGAGGCTTGGGGCCAGGGGGAACCGCCGCGAGGCGGTGCCCCCACCAAGAACATTATTATTCTTAATTGTATTCCTTCAACACATCCGGATTGAGCACCTTGAGCTCAACCCTGCGGTTGACCTTGCGGCCGGCCGCCTTCCTGTTGTCCGCCTTCGGTACGGACGCCCCGTAGCCCATTGCCGACAGCCTGTCGGTGAGACCCGGCGCAACCTGCATCAGGTAACTGCGCACAGCCTCGGCCCGGAGCTGGCTGAGCTGCTGGTTCTTGTCCGCCGACCCGAGGTTGTCGGTATGGCCGCCCACCTCGAGTTCCAGTTTTGGATACCGTTCAAGCATCTTGCCGATGATCTTGAGATAGGGCTTTGAATTCATGGAAATTTCGGTCTTGCCCGACTCAAAGTAAACGGCATCAAGAATCAGCATGCCCGTGGTCAGCAGTTTCTTCTCGATGTCGGAGCGCCGGTCCTTCTCGATTTCCAGCAGGCGCTTGTATTCAAGTTGCGCCGCAAGAAGCGCCGCGGAATCCAATTGAATCTTGCGCAAGAGAGCGCCGCTAACGGCGGCAAGCGAGTCGGCTGTCCGTTTGCATTGGATCGAATCGAGTTTCATCTGGTTCAAGGCAGCCTCGCGGGACAGGGTGACACGCTGGACGCTTGTCTGGCACTCTGCAAGCTGGGCGTGTTCCATAGAGTCGGCCTTGGCTTTCTCGGCAATGGCGCGCCTCTTTCCGGCAAGACAGTCAATTGACAGCTGCATGCTGCCGAAGATGCGGTAAGGTTCAAGCGACTTTTGCGCCGGATCGCTCGTGCGTTTCTGGGAAGCGGCCACGTCGCAGCCGACCGTAAAGGAGAGAAGCGCCGGCGTCCTCACTATCACCGTGGGAGTGATCCAGACAGGATCGGTTTTGAAGGCGGTGTTCTTGGCAAACGTGCGTGAGTTTGCTTCCACGCCAATGGACAAGTAAGGAATGATGTTGGCTTGAACGCCGCCTGCGAACACCATGATGATATCCTTACCGGCCTGGGTCGATTTCACAGCGCCCTCATTGAGGTGCAGCGCGAATCCCCGGCTGTCGCTGCCGAGCACCAGCGACTGAAGCAGTTTGCCCATGACATCATAGCCGGTCCGCGTTTCAAAGTAATTGTATCCATCGGCGCGGTTCGAGTCGATCTGGTTCTTGGACTGGCCTGCCAGCACCGCGCCTTGTACGGCAAGAAAGATGGGAACACCCTGGGGGAGCGGCAGCGATGCCTGCACTCCGCCGGTGACCGTGCCCAGACCGGATGCGGTGCTGCCCGCGGTATACTTTGTGAGTTTGAAGCCATCTGCGCCGCCGAACACGTCGAAATAATTGCTGACGCCGAATGCAAGGGCCCCAACGCCTGTGGCGATGTTTGTGCCGGAGTTTGGCGCACCAGGAAAATTGTCCTTCTGCTGGTACCAGGCGCCCTGAACGGTCAGGTTGAGGCGTCCTGCGCCGAGCGCCTGGGCCGATGCGGTCTGCGAAAGGCCCCGCGTGCCGAATGCTGTGGTCGTGGGCATGGGCGTCCAATCGCCTGCCTGGGCCGCGACCGCAGCCGCAGCGCACAGCAATGCAATAACTGCTCGGGAAACTGATTTAGACATCATGCGTGCCTCCTTTTGCCGGGGGTTTTCAAATTCAAATGAGGCGGATTGGCCTGGGGGCCATTGTCCATTGACAATATATATATCCTGCATTCCCGAGCCAACTACTTTGCGTTTTTTTTGCCGATGCTCTGCGGCAGGGTTAGGTATTTCCATTCACGGGGTACGGAATGATCACTGCTTTTTGCGGGATCGGGCAAGGCCTTGACACGAGTAAGGGCTTGGTTTTTTTGCAAAAAAGAAAGCCCCGGTATATTGGTACCGGGGCTTCCTAACCTATACCAATTGCTACGATACTACCTCCAGCTCGGGCAATATCTTGCCAGCACGGATGTGCAGTACTTTGAATTTGTCTGGTCTATCTGCCCGTAGTCGGGGTGTTGCGCATCTCCGAATGCAGTCCCCACGGTCGCCTTTCCCGTGAATGAGGTGGAATTGGGAGCGGTCATGGTGTAGTTGAACCATCTGCTCGAGGACGGAACATCAACACCTGCGGAGTCTTTCAGGTACTGAAAGACTGTCACGTAGGAGCCGCGTTCGGCCTGGAATGCAAGCTGGCCCGTGTAGATCGCTGTCAGCTGCGTGGGGAATTCCGACGCCTTTGCCTTCTGTGAGGCATCAAGGAACTTTGGAATGGCAACCGCAGCAAGAATACCGATAATGACAATCACGACCATCAATTCGACAAGGGTGAATCCTTTGGTTTTCTGCAAAAGCTTTCTCATAGTCTGCTCCTCAATAGTTGGATTTTCGTTCTGGAAACTTGCTTTATCACCAATCGGTTACATAATTCAAATAATCATGTAACTCGGATAACCCCCTTTCCTGAGCATCACAGCTCCGCTGGAGTTCAGGACTCACCTATATATTACATGAATTCCGGGCTAAAGTCAAGAGCATTCCGCTGTTATTCATGCCATGTTCTCTGGCCAAGAATACCGATTTTGAAAGCCGGAATCGCGGTGGCATGAACGAGGCTGCGCTATGCCCTTGTTACCCTTCGCCTGATGTCTTCAACATATCCGAGACCTCCCCACATCGCAATTGCATGGACCGGGCAGGTGGTGAGACACATGCCGCAGCCGATGCACTTTTCCTTTGAAACGACATGGCGGCGACCTTTTTCGCCCGAGATCGCGTCAGTTGGACAGGAAGGAACGCATTCGCCGCAGCCGGTGCATTTGGCGTCGATGTTCACCTTGGGCCGGAATTTTACAAGGTCCACAAAGCATTCCGAAGGACACGAGTGCGCAGCAACCACGAAGTTCTCGCCGGACAAGTAGTTGAGCACCGGCAGATTATCTTCCATCGTAATGGCGCCCGATGGCGTCGCTTTGGCACACAGGGTGCACGCGGTGCAGCCCACGGTGCAGTAAGCGCCGACGCGTGCGCCCCGGTCGTGGTTGACGCACGCGATGAATATCTTGTGGACACGGGGGATAAGCTCTATGATACCGCGGGGGCATGCGCGTACGCACAGGCCGCACCCGGTGCAGGCATCCGGGTCGGCTGCGGCGATTCCGTTATCGTTTATGCGGATTGCGCCGAAGGGGCATGCGGCCGCGCAACTGCCGAGTCCGAGGCAGCCGTCGAAACAGGTCTTGTGGCCGTTGCCGGCCAGGATGGCGGCATGGCAATCCGGCATTCCGTCATACACGCAGCGGTTTGACGCTTCCTTGATGCCGCCCTTGCAATGTACCACCGCCATCACCGGGTCCGGCGTGGTCACTGGAATTCCCATGATGTCGCCGAGCTCATGTGCGACCTTTGGCCCGCCAGGCACACAGCCCGCCGGTTCAGCCTTTCTTCCTGCGACGGCCTTTGCGAATTCTTCGCAGGTTTCAAACCCGCACGCGCCGCAGTCCACCTCCGGAAGAACGAGCCGGATTTTGCCGGCAACGGCATCGTCGCGTTTGAGGAACAGCGCCGAACCCGCGCCGAGCGCTGCGCCGGCCAGGAGTCCGATAAGACCGAGCAATAGAAGAACAAGCGCGACAGCCACGGTCACCATCCAAAGCCGCGGAAAAGGTGAAGGTTGCGGAATCCCATGAAGGCAAGCGACAACAGGCCGACGCTCAGGAAGCTCGCGGGCAGTCCCTTCAGGGATTTCGGCACAACGGAAAACTCAAGCCTCTGCTGTATCGAAGCCATAAGCACGGTCGCCAGAGCAAATCCGATTCCGGTGGCAAAGCCCGTGACGACCGCCGCAGTGAACCCCATCGGCCCATGCGTGACAGGATCCGGCTGAACCGAGAGAAGCGCTGCGGCGATTATTGCGCAGTTTGACGCCAGCGCGGGCAGGTGCGGTCCGGCCAATCGGTGCAGAGAGGGGAGCAGGCCGCGCAGCGCAAAGTCGGCCACGAGCGTGAGGGACATGATCGAAATGACAAACACGAACGTCTGCAGGTACCGTGCGTCAAGCGGGCCAAGGACGGCGCGGTCGATTGCCCAGCCCAGGGCCGACGAAACGGACATCACCGCGATGGCCGACAGCCCCATGCCGAGCGTCCCCCGCAGCCTGCCGGTCGCGCCGCACAGGGGACAAACGCCGATGCAGCGCGAAAGCACGATGTTGTTCGCGAGAATCGAAGCGACAGAAAGCTCGAGAAGCGCACCCGCGTTCATGGTTTCGCCGGAGTTTCCTTCCTTGAAATTGCATAGTTGTAAATGCCGAGCACGATTGCGATGCTGATAAAACCGCCGCTCGCACTTGTAAATGCGACAAACGGCCGGCGGCCGGGGATCACGGCAAATCCCAGGAGGGAGAAATTGCCCAGCAGCTCGCGCACCGCGCCGCATGCCAGCAGCAGGATGGCGAATCCAATCCCCGTGACCAAGCCGTCGGCAAGCGAGGCGAATGGTTTATTTCTTGATGCAAAGATATCCACTCTGTTAAGGATAAGACAGTTGACCGCGATGAGAGGAACATAGATTCCCAGGCTCGAGGATGTTGTTGGAGCAATGGCCGCGAGTAGAATGGCGGCCACGGAGGCAAAAGCCGCAACAATGATGACATGGCAGGGAATCTTTACGCTCTGCGGAAAAAGGCTTCTTGTGACCGATACGGCAAGGCTTGACGCAACAAGAACCGCGGCTGTGAGCGCGCCCATTGCAAGAGCGTCGGCCGCAGTGGCGGTCACCGCGAGCGCGGGGCACGCGCCGAGCGCCAGCCGGAACGCGGGGTTGCGTGCAAAAACGCCGGCGGTCTGGACATTCTGGTTCACCGCGCCCCCGACGGGTTCTGCGCCGTGCCTGCGGCCGGGGCGGCTGCTTCGGCCGAGAATGCCCAGCCGGCTCCGGAATTCGCCCGGCTCTCGCCGGCACACGCGTGCGTCAATATAACGATAAGTCCCCCCAGGAGCGCGACGCTCATCATGGCAAGGGCCGATTTCACCATTTCATTCACGTCGTTTCCTTTCTCCGAAGCGCCGCGGCCTCAGGTTGCGGTCGAGAAGCGGCACGCAGAAGTTCATCAGAAGGATGGCCCAGCACACGCCGTCCGGGTAGCCGCCGAATTTTCTGATAAAGAAAGTGATTATGCCGCACCCGGTTCCGAACAGGACCCGTCCGATAGGGGTCATGGGCGAGGTCACAGGGTCGGCCGCGAGAAAAAACGCGCCAAGCATCACCCCTCCTCCAAGCACCTGGTACAGCGGGATGATGAACGCTTCCGTGGAAAAGATGTCGCCTGTGCCGTTGAAAACCCAGTTCAAAACGAGCATGCTGCCGATAAACGAAATCGGGGTCCTGAATCGGATTATGCCCCTGTACAAAAGAAAAATCGCGCCGATGAATATAGCAAGCCCGGACGTCGCGCCGAGGCACCCGCCTGTGTTGCCGAGAAACATGCTGCCGATGGCATCCTGAAGGTCAAGAGGATGAAAATTGCCCGTTGCCATGGCGTTCTTGAAGTACACGAGCGGGGTTGCGGAAGTCACGCCGTCAAGAGCCCTTGACAAGCCGAACAGCGTGCCGTTGACCGGCGGAGTGAACGCGGTCATTGCCGCAGGGAACGACACCATCAGAAACGCCCGCGCCGCTGCCGCGGGATTCACCAGGTTGCCGCCCAGCCCGCCGAAGGCCATTTTGACAACGGCGATGGCGAAGACGCCGCCCGACGCCGCCATCCAGTAGGACAGTCCGGGCGGAAGCATGAACGCAAGAAGAAGCCCGGTCACCACGGCACTCAGGTCACCTATGGACAGAGGTCTGCGAAAAAGGCGGCACAGAGCAGCCTCGGTTCCAATGGTTGAAGCGACGCATACGAGGACAAGCGCAAGGGCGCGGACGCCGAAAAAGACAATCGACGCCGCAAACGCCGGAACGAGCGCGATAACCACCGACAGCATGATGGTGGGCACGCTCTCGTTCTGCCGGATGTGGGGCGGTGCCGAGACGTGCAGGAGCGGCTGTGAGGAACCGCCAACGGGTACGTTCATGCCGTTTCTCCTTTGGCGACGGCCGCGAGACGGTGTTTTCCCAGCATCATGTAGTGGACCAGATTGATTTTTGAAGGGCAAACATAGGCGCAGGAGCCGCATTCGATGCAGTCTGCAATGCCCCATTGAGCGGCCTCGTCAATCATGTTTTTGTCAACAAACCGCCGGAGATAGGTCGGGACCAGCCGCATGGGGCATGCACGCATGCAACGGCCGCAGCCGATGCAGTTGTATTGCTGCACGGCGGGCGGCAGCGATTCGAAAGCGAAGACGCCGTAGGTTGTCTTGATGACCGGCGCGTCGAGTTCGGCCAGGGCAAAGCCGCGCATGGGCCCGCCCATGACCACTTTCCTTGCCCGTTTCATGTCGGTTCCGCAGTATGCAAGCACGGCACTTGCCGGCGTGCCCACGCGCACCTGCAGGTTTTTCGGAGCGGCTGCACAGGGTCCGCCCGCCGTGAGAATGCGCTCGTAGAGGGGAATGCCGCTCAGAACCGCCCGAGCGACGGCAAACACCGTGGCTGCGTTGAAGACTACGCAGCCGGCATCGGCACAGTTCCCGCCGGAAGGCACTTCGCGTCTTGTCAATGTTCTCACCAGAATTTTTTCCTCGCTCTGCGGGTATTTCGGCATCACGGGTGCGAGGGTCAGGTCCCGGAACTCGGGTTTTTTGCAGGCGGCCGCGAGCGAGGCCATTGCACCCCCCGGGCCGCCATCCACGGCGACAAGTGCGCGCTGTGCGCCGAGCATTTTCCTGATGATGAGCGCGCCGGTCAGGATTTCCCCGGCATGCTCCTTTGCAAGGCGCAAATCAGCCGTGGTGAGCGGTTCACATTCCGTGCAATTGACGATCAAGGTCTCCGTCGGTTTTCCGGTGCCCAACAGGAGCTTCGCCTGCACGGGAACGCCGGCGCCGCCCATTCCCACGACCCCGCATGCGCGTATCTTCTCCACGATTTCCAGCGGGTCTGCATCCTTCCACGGCTTGTACATGCCGGACATTTCCACGGCCAGGTCCGCGCCGTCGTTTTCTATTTCCACTGCCAGCCCGCGGCCACCCCGCGGGTGCGGGAAATCACCGACATTGACAACGGTGCCTGAGACGGGCGAGTGGACCGCCGCCGAATCGGGCCCTGAAGGCTCGGCGATACTCTGGCCGACGCGGACCTTGTCGCCGCGTTTTACCACCAGGCGTGCGGCAGGTCCAGCGTGCTGAAGCACGGGGACTATCGCCCTTTCGGGCAACGGCATCACTTCAATGGGAGAATCGGCCGTGGAATTCTTGTCTCGTGGAGGGTGGATTCCGCCGCGAAACCCAAGTGACCGGAACAATACGGTTGTCCTTTGATCCTTGAGGTGAGAGAAAATGCGAGCCCCCGCGCCGCGGCAGGCGGTGCGGAAATTTTAGAAAAATTTAAAGTACGTCCAGAGCAAAATGAAGTCAAGACAAAACCCGAGCGGTCCGGCGTGGAGAAGCGTCTACGTTGCGTTTTCCCAGAACGCATCTTCCGATGGAAACAGCGGGATCACTTTTCCGATTTCAAGAACGTAAAACACGTCCCACACGTTTCCCGCGGGGCACACGATCGCCAGGGTCGCATCGGCCTTCTTTGCGAGATACGACATCTTGAGAATTGTTGACAAGGAGTAGCTCGCGATGATCTTGAGGCCCTCCATGTTGAGCAGGAAACATTTCCTGCCGAGGCCGAGGCGCTCGACGAATGCATCCCGGAGCCTGTGGGCGCCTTCGTAATCAAGGTCGCCGCTCAGATAAAAAATGAAGCAGCCGTTTTTTTCCAGCGAGGTCAGAATGAACTGCATACGGCGTCCTCCGTGCTTTCCACGGTTATAAAATCGTATTTGCACAGAGCGGGAAAAAACAAAATCGGTTTCCTTTTTGGAAATCCGGCGTATATATTCTCTGTGTCGCCGACATGAACCGGCCGGAATAAGGGGAAAATCGTGGGGGAGCCGACAATCCCGAACAAGGTGAGACTGCTTGTTGCGGTCACCGGCAGGCCGGAGACCGGCAGCGGCGACGTGACCGCCGCGCTGGTGAGGTCGTTCGGGCCCGTCGAGTTCTCCTATGGTCCGGTTCCCTTCGGCTTCACCGACTATTACCGCGAAGAAATGGGCGAGGGGCTTGTCAAATCGTACTTGACGTTTGAAACCGCGATAGACCGTGAGGCACTGGCCGGGATCAAAGTTTTCACCAACGAACTGGAGCGCCAATACGCCGTGTCCGGCAGGCGCACGGTGAACCTTGACCCCGGGTACGTGGCGGCCGACAAACTCGTGCTCGCAAGCACCAAGGACTTCTATCACCGCATGTACCTGTCGCAGGGGATTTTCGCGGAGGTCACGCTCCACTACCGGAAGGGGAAGTACCGTTTTTTTTCCTGGACGTTTCCGGATTATCGGGAGCCGGCGTTTCTCGAATTTCTTGAAAAAGTGAGGGCGCAGCACGTCAAGACCGTACGCAGCCCGGACCGCCGCTAGAAAATAAAAAATCTCCGCACTGCGCGGTACCATGATTTATACCACGCCGGTGCGGCGGCCGGCTTCCCGTCTATCTGCCGGACTACCTCTTTGTCAAGATCGGAAAGCAGCCGCGGCAGGATGATGCCGGAAGCAAGGTTGATGAGCCATTGCGGCATGGCCTGCCACACCCATCCCTGAGCGATGATGCCGACCCTGCACGAATCGGGGCCTGCCGCGGCGATGAACGCAGCGAGACGCACGCCGCGGGTCCTGTAGTTGATCCACCCCGGAAGCTGCCGTGCCCATTTGATTTCGAGCGCATCGTCTTCATTCTGGCTTGCAAAAAACCGGAGATGTGAGGAGTCGGGCCAGGCAATGGTGTCGATGGCGCCGATGCTCCACACGCGCGCAATGGCGGCCCTTCCCTCCACGTACCAGGTACCCAAGCCGCCGCGGACCCGGCCTCGGGGGTCGGCAATGCGGGCGCACCGGTAGACATAGCGGAATACCTGGTCGTAGCGTCCGAAGTCGAGTGCCACGGCGGCGACCGCCTTTGCAGGATGCGCAAGGTTCCAGACGCCCCAGGCGCGGTACACCACGGGCGTGTCCGACAGCTGCTGGAATTCCACATGATTGGCCGCGCCGGTGTGCACGAGAGATTCCACGAATCCGTAGTCGAAGGCAGGGAGGCGGCCCGGCGGGCGCACCGTGCCTTCCGCCGCCGAAAGCGCAAGCAGCACGATAAGAAGGTGGTGTGTTCTGCAGACCATGGGTACGCGCAAAATAATTGATATCCCCGAACCGGCGTTGCGCAGCCGCGCGGTCAGGCCACCGCGGCGTTTTCAGCCTTTGCCAAGTCCATTATCCGCTGCACCGATTCCGCGTCCCAGCCCGGAAGCAGCGTGATGAAGAACGTGTCGTTCTGGGAGAGCGGCGTCTGTCGCAGAATCGGAAACGTCGCGGCATGGCGCTCGAACAGCGGCGTGCCGGGCACGGGGGAGAGGAACACCGGCTTTGCCTTCACAGAAAGAGACGCGACGAATTTGATCTCGGACGCGACGTCGGCGGGAGTCTGGCCGGGAAGTCCCGCCATGAGGTAGACGCCGACGTCGGTTCCCGCAAAGCCCGCTCTGCGTGCGAGCAGCACCGCGGCGGCCAGATCACTGGCGGTGGTTTTTCCGCCCGTGTCACGGCGAAACGCCGCGGCGCCGCTTTCGTAGCCGAACCGCAGGGTCCGGAAACCCGCGTGTTTCATTGCGTCAAGCACCTCGGGCGTGATCCACCGGACGTGCAGGCCGTTCGGTGCGTGAAATGAAGCGTGGATGCCGGCTCGTTCCATTGCGTGAGAAAGGCCGAGAAAATGCCGGCCCCTGTCGTACAAAAGCGCATCGTCGTACCACGCGAAATTTTCCACGCCGAAGCGTTCCTGCAAAAACGCAAGCTCTTCCGTAACAACCGCTTCAGGCCGGGAAACATAGCCACGGTGCAGAAGAGGGGAGGCGCAGTAGGAACAGGAATACGGGCAGCCCAGGGAAGCGAGCGCCGGGCCGTGGCAAGGATGCGCGAGGAGTTCAAAAGCCGGAACCAGAGAATCGGCGGGCGTGAGCGCCGGAAGGGATGACAAAAGGGGAATTCCGGATGCCCTTATAGCCGGTCGATCGAACAGCGTGCCGCGAAAGAGGTGAGCGCCGGGACAGGCGTTGTGAACCGCGGCGGGGATCAGCTGCGCCGAGGTTCCGCCCACAACAACCGGCGCCCGCGGATACACGCTCTTCACCAACCGGACGGTCTCCGCAAGGCCCGGCAGCCAGTACGTCATGGAACTGCCCACGAACACGGCGTCGGGCGCCGCAAGTGAGGCGAGCCGTGAGGTCAGTTCGTCTTCCGGAATGCCGTACAGCTTGTAGCGGCGCTTTACATTTTTGTAAAGCGCCGGTTTCGGAAAGGTGCGGGCGGGGAAACTCCCCGTGCCGTTGGGCCGCGCGCCCGCGTTCCCCGGGCGGTCAAGGCAGTTTACATACCGGACATCGGCGCCGCCGCGCCTGAGCAGGGCGATGAGGAAATACAGCCCGACGGGATGCATCCATTCGTCGTACAGCTTGAAATCGACGACCCACGGATTAATGACGAGCGCACGAAAGGACATAGTGTTCCGCGGTAAGCGTTCCGGGGACCAAAAGCGGTCGGCCGCGCTGCCGCAAAAAGTGTGGAATTCCCCGTCTCCTGATAGTAAAATGTAACACAACGGCCTGATCCGAATATACTTGATTCGGACAAACCTCTCCTGCGTGCCGGCACGCATCCGTGGAGTTGACGCATGGCAATAGAAACCCAGAAGAATTTTCTCGGCAAGACCCAGACGATTCTCATGGCGGAGATAGAGTCCGAGCGATGGAGTTCGTGGATCCGGCTCGCCATAGCGCTGGGCTACTCGTTCCTTGCCTTGTACTGCTACACCATTGACGAACTTTCGGTAAAGGCGTTCACGGTGCAGATGGCGGCCGTGCTTGTGCTGCTCGGCTACAGCGGGTTCTACCTCACCCGGTACAGCACGGCGCGGGCGCGCACGTTCTCGTCGTTCATCCTGGTCGGCCTCGACGTTGCCGTTCTGACCGCGTCGCTGTGGGCGTATTCGTTCATGGGGATGCAGTCGCTTGCGTACCGGAGTTCCCTGTTCGGCGTGTATTTCATCGCGATCATATTCACCGCTCTTCACAACAAGCTGAGCCTCTCCATCTTCAGCGGCATGTTGTCCGCCGCATGCTATGCCGCTTATTATGTGTTCGCGGTTTACCACAAGGCCATGCCGCAGGATTCATGGATTTCCGACATGACGGTCCGCGTTGCGCTTCTGCTTGCCGTCGCAACGGTTGCGGGGATCACTTCCCGCAAGAACTTCACCACCATCAGCAAGGTGATCACTTCCGAGCTTCGGTACCAGAACCTCGTGCACCGGCTTCCGGAAATGCTCTTCACCGTCGACGAACGGGGACGGTTTTTGTGGGCAAACAACACCGCCTACGCCTTGCTCGGGCTGCCGGCCAAGGTGGTGCCCGGAAGGAGCATCTTCGACTATTGCGTGAAGCCGGAAAATCTCAAACTTGACAAGACGGAGTTCAAGAGCACCATGCAGATAAAGGACTTTAACGGCCGGACAAAGTATGTTGACTGCGTTCTTCAGCCGCGCGAGGAAGACGACAAGGGGATTGTGTACGAGGGCATCATGGCCGACGTGAGCGACCGCGAACTCGCGCTTGCCCAGCGCGAAGAAATGGTGAGCCGCCTCCACCAGTACCAGAAGATGGAATCGCTGGGAACGCTGGCAAGCGGCATGGCGCACGACTTCAACAACATCCTTCAGACCATCGGCGACATCACGCAGCTGGTGGAAAAGGACACGGACGAGGCCGAAACGAAGACGCGAATGGAGGTGGTCTCGGAGACGCTTGTCGAAGCGAGAATCCTTATCTCCGAGCTGCTGGCGCTCGGCAAGAAAAAGCTCCTCGACTACCAGTCGATACACCTGCAGAAATTTTTCGAGGAAATAATTCCCCTGTACGGCGCGCAGCTCGGTGCGCAGTTTGAGGTCGCGCTCAAGGTGCCCGACGAACCGCTGTGGATCCAGGGGGACGCCGGCTACTTCAAACGGATATTCCAGAACCTTATCGGCAATTCGCGCGACGCCATGCCCGAAGGCGGCACCATCACCGTCGAATGCTTTCGCGAGGGCGCCGACGGCACACTCGGCACGGCCGTCATCCGGGTCGCCGACACCGGCACCGGCATCCCGCACGACATCATCGAGAAGGTGTTCGACCCGTTCTTTACAACAAAGAAACCCGGCAAGGGCACCGGTCTGGGGCTCGCGCTTGTCCAGCGGATCGTGTCGCTCCACAACGGCCGGATAGCCGTCGAGAAGACCGACAGCCACGGCACGACGTTCAGGATCGAAATACCGGAAAGCGAAGGCGGCGCCGTGGACCACGACACCACCGTGGTGATGCTCAACCGCACGCCCACCATGGTGCTGTTGCTCGACGACGATCCCAAGATACGCGCCATCCTCAGGTTCTTCATGAAAGAGTTCAAGTATTCGGTGTGCGAGGCGTCGACGCTCGACGAAGGGGCGCGCGAACTGCAGAAGCATATTGACGAATGCGAAGTCGTCGTGATGGACTGGAAGCTGGGCACCGACGATCCTCACGAGGCTATCGGCCGGCTGCGCGGAATCAAACCGGCGCTTATTGTAATCGTGGTGTCGGGGTATCCGGCCGAAGAGAAGGCCGTGGAGGAGCTCAAGATCTGGAAGTGGATCACAAAACCGTACGACAAAAACCAGCTCGATCTCGAAATTCAGAAAGCCCTTTACTCTTCGAAAAAAGGCCCCGTTTCCCGCAAACAGCGCATCGAGTAGGCGCCGCAGGCGTCACGTCACCTGGTTTTCCCTCCGGAAGCGGGCCGGCGTGGTCCGGCAGAATTTCTTGAAGCATTTCTCCATCTCCGCAACGTTCTTGAACCCGCACGATTCGGCTATCGAGGGCGCATTCGAATGTGACGAGCGGAGGCGCTCCTTGGCGATCTCCGTGCGAAGAAACAGGATGAATTCCCTGAACGTTTTGCCCTTGTGTTTCCGAATGAGCTTCTCCACCCTGCGGGGCGGCATGCCGAGTTTTTCCGCAACCTGTGCAAGGGTGAGGCCGCTGGTTGTCACCGTTTCGTCAATCACCTGGTAGATCTGGTCTGACATGGTCTTCTCTTCCTCCGACTGCTCGAATTCGGCAAAGGACAGCGACCGTCTCCGCATGAACCGCACCACAAGCCCCACCACAAGCGCCAGAGCGAGCCCCGCGCCAAAGGACAGAAGCCCGAGCACGGGAATGTCGCCGTATAAAGGCCCCTCGAGTCGTACCACGGATGCCCACACAAACGGGCTGAACGCCATGAATGACGGCGCGTCAATCCAGGAGAGCCGCACGATCTGGTCGTTGTCGCCGGGCAGACGGGCGATCACGTTGCACCCGAAGGAATCGGGAAGATACGAACCGAACAGCGATGCCGGGACCAGGACGGAGGCGGTGAATCCCTTGCGGTTGTCCATGGTGATTTCGAACGGACATTCGCACGGTTCTTTGGTTGTTGCGATGTCGAAGGAACCTTGGGGTCCCTGCAGGGGACGATAGCGTGTTGTAAAGGGTTTCCCGGCCAGCGGAAACACCAGCGAAAACGCATCCGGCGGGGGAAAGGGGTTGCGCGAAAGTCGCGGGTCGATGCAGATTTCAATCCCTGCGTCGCCGAGTTTCTCCTTCATGCCGGGCTTGAAAACGGCAGGCGCCTCGGCCCGTGCGATAAACCGGATGCCGTCGCGGTTCCACCAGGCGGACACGTGGATGCCGAGAGGACCGCGGCCGTCGGACATGGTCCTGGCGAACAGCGGGTATCCGTCGCTTGACGACCAAGGTATGGTGGCGAGGGGTGTGACGGCCGGTTTGTTGGCGAGAAACACGCCGCTTACCGTAGGGGAAATCCGCTCGCCGCCCCGGAGAACGGCGTCTACGGAAAACGACATTCCTTTGTAAAGCTGGTTGGGCACGGCGTCGGTGTTCCAGATGAGCTTGAACGGAGGGTGGGTGATCCGCCCGAGAAAGAGGGACGTGTCGCCCGCGCCGCCGGCGGCGAGGAAATGCGCGGCGAAGCTGATGGCGCTCACCCGGTCGCAGGCCGTGACCGCAACGGTGCACAGGGGGGTTGTGATGACCATGCCCTGGCGCGGCGAGTCGATGGTGATGCACGAAGAATCGGCGGCGGAGTTGACGTGCAGGAAAAAACCGGCGGCGAGGATGCAGACGAGTGCGGAAAAAATGCGTATCATGGTATGATGTTGCCGGTCTGCATTCGAGGAGGTGGCACGTGACGGGCCGCAACGGGCGGCACAAAACGAACGTGGGCGCACCTGGATTCGAACCAGGGATCTCTGCGATGTGAACGCAGCGCTTTAACCAGCTGAGCCATACGCCCATCGAGCATAGAATATAGAAGAGTGAAAGCGTTCAATTCAAGGAGTTTGGTTCCCGCCTGCTGTTTTCCGCCGCGCGTTTGGCGTTCCGCATAATTACTGCGCCCACAACCCGTGACGAATAAACTATTTTCATCCGCAAAGAAACGCGAAAAAACGCGGTCCCTGCGCGAGGTTTTCTTTTGGCAAACGAAAATAATCGTTAGTGTCTATCCGTAAATATCATATGAATTACAGCAGATTGGCGCTTAACCTCATCATGGTTATGATTCTTGGGGTCACGTCCGTTTTAGGGGCCGACTGGAACTACTATTCCGACAATACGCGGGAAATGTTCGTTCTTCCGCGGGGGGCTTCTTTGGGCGCGTCGGACATTGTGTTTACAAGGGACGGCGCAAGCGAGTCGAATGCGGCCGCCGCCCCGTTCGATTCCGCGAACGACCTCACGCTCTCGTACGCATCCTACTATCAGAACACGTTCAGCACATCGATCCTCTCGTACGCCGGCGTCATCGATCGCGTATCGGGATTCGGCGTTTCGCTGAGCTACCTTTACGATCCGGGAATACCCGGAACGCAGAACCTCGACGTGGCTTCCGACGGCACGCCGGTGTGGGACCCGACGCGCTTTACGTATTCAACCGAGTCGATCCTCGCGTTTCACGCCGCCTACGGCCGCGCGTTCCCTTTCTCACGCCGTTTCGAACTAGGACTCGGGGCGGCGCTCAACGCGGTGCGCCACGCCCTTCCCTTCGGGGAATACCGGGGTTACGGCATGGGCCTCGATGCGGGGATGCTGCTCGATTTCCCGCGTCCGGAGATCAGGCTCGGCTTGCTTTGTGAGAACATCACCTCCCAGTACACGAGGTGGAGCGCCGCCTATTCCGAAAAAGCCTATCCTCATCTCTTTCTGGGTCTCGGATGGGAAAAGGACATACCCTACATATACGGCCACATAAAGATCAACTACAAGACCCTCGATATGCTTTCGAACCAGGGCGCCACGTCGATAAACTCGTCTTCCGTTTTCGGAGGGCTGGACAGCGCAACCGCTTCGGAGCAGAACCTGCCGGTGCCCACCGACGAACCCGATGTACCCAAACTCCAGAACGATCCGTGGTGGTTTCTCTTAAGCGGGAACGTGGGGCTCGAATACCGGATCATGGATGTTGTCGCCGTGCGCGTGGGCCACAGCATGGTCAATGCGTGGACGTTCGGGTGCGGAATCGCCCTGTTCAAGAAACAGGTGGCGCTCGACTTTGCATGTCTCACTCACGAACTCGCGCCCACGTATCAATTGAGCGTGACATATCGGCACTAAGATTGTATACTGAAATGCAGCGATTCCGTTTTTCAGGTCACCCCGGTGTTCGCGGTCTTTTCGCCCGGATCCTGCGGCACCCTTGATGATGAAGCTTGACAAAGAGCCGTTACCCATGGACACCGGTGAAGAATACCTGATTCTGATAGTCGACGACGACCACACGCTCTGCAACGCGCTTTCCAAATTTTTTTCCGGGCTCGGCTACAAGACGGTGCTGGCCTTCAACGGTCTTCAGGCCGTTGAGATCTACGAAGAACTCAGACCGCATCTCGTGATCCTCGACATCCACATGCCGGTCATGGACGGCATGCAGTTCCTCAGCAGGACGCGGAAAAACGGGGCCAACGTTCCGGTCATCGTCACCACCGCGCATCCCGACATCAACACCGCGATCGAGGCCATTCAGAGCGGCGCGTTCGATTACATCATAAAGCCGTTCGAGCTGGACACGCTGCGGCAGAAGGTGACGCGCGCGCTGCAGACGACGAAACTCGTGCACGAGAACACGCTCCTTTCGCAGCTCGTGTCGCTGCACGAAATAACAAACAAGCTCACCGGCACCCACGATCTGGAAGAGCTGCTCGACATCACGTTTCATTACTGTCTGAGCGTCTCGAAGGCCGAGACCGGATCCATACAGCTGGTGTCCAAGGAGGCAAACGAGATCGTCATCGTGCGCCAGAAAGGCATCCAGCTCACCCAGGTGCGGTCGTCACTTGACAAGGCGGACGAATGGGCGATATCGAAATGGGTGCTCAAACACGGACGCTCGCTCCTCCTTTCGGAAAATGAAAAGCTGCCGGACGAGTCGCTCTCGCTCAACCGACAGGACATCGGTTCGTCGCTTTCGGTGCCGCTCAAGGTGTCCGATGATGTGATCGGCGTCGTCAACCTCAACCGCGGGAGGAACAAAGAGCAGTTCTCCATGGTTGAGCTCAATCTCATCAACATGCTTGCCGCGCAGGCGAGCATCGCCATCAACAACGCCAATCTCCTCTCGTCCATCCGGCAGAAACTCGACGAACTGTCGCTCATCAGCACGTTTTCGGAACAGCTCATGGGGCTGGTCGACGAGAACGACGTCATCAAGTGTCTGTTCACCACGGTCCAGAAGCATTTCCCCATCGACGTCATCGCATTCCTTATTGTCCAGAAGCGCACGCACGAGTTTCTCTACTGGTCGAGGGGCGCGCTCAGCCAGCAGGACACCGAAAAGGTCTGCGCGGAAATCATCCTTGAGTTTAACCGCGCCACCCACAGCAGGGTCCAGCAGAAGCGCGTGACGTACCGCCAGCTTGTTCCGCCCATGGAATTCGCGCCGAACATCGTGATGCCGCTCGCGTTCAAGTACGCGGTCCCCATCGTGGGGGAGCAGTTCGATTACGGCGGGCTGTTCTTCGGCGCCATGAAGGACATCCAGGACAAACACGAGCAGCTCACCCTGCTTTCGAGCATCGTGAGCCAGACGCGCATCGCGCTCACCAATTCGAAGCTCTACAACGACATGAAGGAAAATTACATACGCACCATCAAGGCTCTTGCCATTGCGGTCGACGCAAAGGACACGTACACCCACGGCCACTCGGAAAACGTGATGAACATCGCCGAGGAAATAGCGCATGAGATGGGTCTGGAGAGCAGGAAGGCGAACAGCATCCGCGACGCCGGCCTGCTCCACGACATCGGCAAGATCGGCATCCCCGGGTACATCCTTAACAAACACGGATCGCTCACCTACGAGGAATTCAACGGCATCATGAAGACCCATTCGTCGCTGGGCGCGAACATCGTCAAGGATGTGCCGTTTCTCCAGGATCTTCACCGCCTGATTCTCTACCACCACGAGAACTTCGACGGCACCGGTTATCCCGACGGTCTCAAGGGAGAAATGATTCCCCTCGGCGCACGCATCATCCGCGTCGCGGACGCGTTCGAGGCGATGACCTCCAACCGGCCCTACCGGACCAGTCTCGGAAAGAAAGAAGCGGTGAAGCGGCTCAAGGACGGCATCAACGCGGAATTCGACCCGGACGTGGTCGAGGCGTTCTTGAGAGTTGCGAAGAAGAAGAAGTGGGTGGAAGATGAGGACTTAGTATAGAAAATAAGAAGAAGAGAATTGGGCGTTCCCCAAAAAGAAAGGCGCATGATTTTGCGCCTTTCTTTTTGGGTCGGCCGTCCTTCCGGTCCACCCCTTCGGGTGCTTCCAAGGGTCGTCGGCCTTCGGCCTCGGGCCGCCACGGCCCTATGGCCCACAGGGCCGGGTCCGGGCGGCATCCCGCTATAGCGGGACCTCCAGTCCTGCCTAACGCGCGGCAAAAGAAATCTATTCGGTCAAGTTGACTATTGCGCTGGCTCGAAACCTCATTTAAAGGATCAATTTTCCTTCTTGAAACTATTCAACGTTTCAACTCTTCAACTACTCTACTCGGGTGCCCCCACACGGGTGTTTGATTCTTGCAACCGGCCCCACTTGGGGTGCACCCAGGAGGGGGTAGCGAAAGACTGGGGCGCGGTTGACAATAAGCAAAAATATATGGAAGCGCGCCGGGCTGAAGCGAGGGGGAAACTTCCCCCTATAGATAAATTTCTTGCTCTTGCTTTTCATTTTAGACAAATCCCCCAATCATCCATTATATATTTTCTCTCCTTACTCTCATTTTCCTTTACATCCTGCAAAATCAACGTTCATCCCGAAAGGTTTTCCCATGAAAAAGTCTCTGCCCCTGCTGCTGCTTGCGCTCCTCGTTTGCTGCGCCGGTGAAAACAAGCCCAAGGACGGCGTGATATGCGTGAACGGCGTCTGGCTGAAGAAAGATAACATCGACAAAGTCGTCGAGCTGTACAAGCAGCAGATGGCCGCTGCCTTCCCCCAGAAAGCCTTGGAAGGGATCCCGCCGGAGATAAAGAAAAACGTCGCGCGCCAGCTTGTCGCCAACGAAGTGGTGCTTCAGGAAGCCAAGAAGCGCAAAGTCGCCTGCGACCCGGCGCGGTTGGAGCAGACGCTCGACGGCATCAAGAAACAGTTTCCCGATTCCGCAACGCTGGACAGGGAACTTGCCAAAATGGGACAAACCAGGCAGGACATGCGCAACCAGGTGCGTGACGGGCTGCTTATCGACACCCTCATCAAGTCGCTCGGCAGGTCTTCGGACACTGTGCCCGACAAGTCATGCAAGGAATATTACGACGCGAACCAGGCGCAATTCGCATCGGAAAAGCGGTTCAGGGTGAGCCAGATTCTTATTACCGTCAAGAAGGACGCCACGCCGGCGCAGAAGAAGGCTGCGGCCGACAAGGCGGCTCAGGTACTTGCGGAAGTCAAGGCCGGGAAGGATTTTGCCGCCGCCGCGAAGAAGTACTCGCAGGACCCGTCAACGGCGCAGGCGGGCGGCGACATCGGATGGTTCAAGAAGGGGGATCTCAAGAAGGAATTCGACGTGGTCGCCACGTCCCTCAAGCCGAACGAGGTGAGCGCCGTCTTCGAGACCGAGGCGGGGTTTCACATTGCAAAGAAGACGGGGGAGGAGATGCTGCCGCCGCAGCCCTTCGAAAAGGCAAGGGACCAGATACGGAAAGTGCTCACGCTCAGGAAACAGAACGACGTGGTGAAGCACTTCGTGGACAGCCTGATGTCGGTTTCGAAGATCGTGTACGCGGATACGTCGTACAAAGAAAACCTTTCGATGTTTTCGAAATAGCTTTTAGCGGCCGCCCTTGTCCTGCTCAATGCGGTACGTTCCGTACTTGAGTTTGCAGTCGTGAAGCAGCCATGCGTCATTATCGGGGCGCATTCCCGCTTTGAACAGAGTATCCAGCATCCTGAGCTGGTCGATGTTTTTCGCAAGCCTCGCGGAATCCGAGACAAAGACTTCAGCGAGGCTTTTTTTTGTCCTGAAATCCTTTTCCGCCTGGTTGGCAACGCGGATGCCGTAGGGGCCGAGCTGCTGTTTGAATGAGTAAACATGGCGTTTGAAGTCGTTTTCAACCGCCATTCTCTCAACAATCATTTCGACCGCGAACCAGACGGCTCGCACCGCCAGCGCGGCAAGCATCGAAAGCCAGATTGATCGTGCGATAAGGAACCAGCATGCGATGCCGGCGCAGAGGGAAATGTACAAACGGTAGAATCCGAAAAGCCACATCGTTAATTCCCTTGTGAAATTATAAAGTGAAATAGAGTAATGGTGGAAACCGGTTCAACGCTTTTCTCGGGTGCCCCCGCACAGGTGTTTGATTCGGCAGCTGCTTCCACTTGGGGGTCACCCTGGAGGGGGTAGCGGAGGACCGGACGCGCAATTCAGGATACTGATTTGTGAAGTGGCGCGGCCGGGCCGGAGTGAGGGGGATACTTCCCCCGCTTGAAATCCTTTTATTGACTTGTCGGATTACACCCTGAATTCTCTGTCAACGATCTCATTGATGAATTTGTCAATCGAAACCGGGTAATACTTGAACCGCGGGCCGAAGATGAGGCCGGTCCTGATGTTCTCCTGGACGGCAAGCCGGTCGTTGACCCTGGTCAGGTGATCCTCGGGTTTTTCCTCCACGTTTTTTATGTTGAAATACTCGCTTTCGACCTTCACGTTTTTTTTGCTGCCGTAGGCAAACGAGAACAGCCTGCCTTGCAGTTCCTTGTCAAAGGTTTCCGGGTCGAACACCTCGCCGAAGGTTTCTCCCAGCATCCCCGGCGTGACGATGAATTTCGGCGAGACATTGATCTTGCCGTTGATTTCGATTGAAGCCGATTCGTTGGCCTCGTCGGGCGCGACAAGGATGTAGGGGAGTTCGTGGTATCCCGACACAATGCCGGAAATGGGTTTCCGCAGGACGTTGGTCTTGAAGAAGATTTCCCGCAGAAATTCGTTCTTGTTATAGTCGAACATGAAGATAAAAATAATTGATTTCGTGGATATGTTGGCAGACCTCATAAAAGAGAAAAAACGCTTGGGCGTCCCCCTCGCCTTTGTCAAGACAAAGGCGAGGGTCGGTCCACCCCTTCGGGTGCTTCGAGGCGTCGTCCCTGCGGGCTCGGCTGTCCGCCTCGTTGCCGCCTGCCGCGAGGGCCCTTCGGGCCGCGGTCAGTCGGCAATTCGCTCTAGCTCACCCTCCGGTCCACCTAACGCGCGGCAACAGAAATATATTCTGTCAAGAATTATTTTTTGCGCCCTCCCGAATAATAATAAAGTAGCGCAATGAATTCTTATTGGTCAGGTATGTATTGATTGTGAAACAATCCTGATGCCACGCGCCAGGGGCGACTGGAGGTCGTGCTGGAGCACGATGCTGCCCGGACCCGCCTTTTGTAGAGACGCAGCGCCGCTGCGTCTCTACAAAAGGAATAGGGCCGTGGCAGCCCGAGGCCTTGGCCGAGACCGGAAGGAGAACCGCCGCCGTCTTCGGCGGGGCGCCCAAATCTTCTCTTGAGTTTTGAGACGGGCTGAACTTCCCCCTTAGAGGTTATTTATCGCCATCAATAACAACTCACATCAATCGCGCGTTATATTTTTGGATGCTATGGGATATGCCTGTCACCTGAAGAAACTAATTACCTTTCCGCTTGCCCTTCTCGCATTTGTCACTTTTCATAGCGGGAACCTTTGGGCGCAGGACCTCACCTCCTCCATCACACTCGACAAACATTCCTATGCCGCCGGCGACACGGTGATCGCCGCGCTGCACGTCTCGATCCCGGACAAATACCATTTATACGGCAATCCCCTCGGCCCGGGGATCGGCAAGCCTTCAAAACTCCGCGTGTACAGCGACCCTGGCGTTACCTGGCACGGACTTCTCAAGACCAAACCCAGGCGCTTCTACCCGGAAATCGGCGACTGGGTGTGGGCGTATGAAAAGGACGCATACTTCTTTCTTGAAGGCGTTATCGACAGCACGGGCGCAGGCGCGATTGACGGAACGATATTCTTTGACGGCCTTGTATGCGCGTCGTCGTGCGTGCCGGTAAGCACGGAGACCGAATTCAGGATCGAGACGTCCGGCAAGGCCGGCGGCGCTCCGTTCGATACCGCGCCGTATCTGCGCGCACTGCTTGGGGACGCCGAACCCATGGATTTCCAGGTGCTCGCGGCACGGCTTTCCGCTGCTGCTCCGCCGGGGCAACTTTCGTTTTCGGCCTTGCAGGAGGTTCCGGAAGTGAAACCCCGTGCATGGGAATATGAACCGGTCGAGAAGAAAATCTCCATGAATTTTCTTCTTGCCATCATTTTCGGATTCCTTGCGGGAATCATTCTTAATGTGATGCCGTGCGTGCTGCCGGTCCTCGGGATAAAAATTTTGTCGCTTGCAAAGGCCGGGGGCGCCTCCCGCCGCACGGTGCTGGCGCGCAGCCTCGTTTTTTCCGGCGGTATCATGACCGTGTTCATGGCGCTGGCGGCTTTTGCCTCGTTTGCCCAGCTTTCGTGGGGACAGCAGTTCCAGAGCCCGTGGTTTCTCGTTTCGCTCATCGTTTTCACGGTTGTGTTCGCGCTCGGGCTTTTCGACGTGTATGTTCTGGTGGTTCCGTCCAACATTGCCAACCTCGAACGGAAAAGCGGAAAGGGATTCCTGGGCGAGTATCTGCGGGGCATGTTCGCCACCCTGCTTGCCACGCCGTGCAGCGGGCCGTTTCTTGGCGCCACCCTCGCTTGGACGCTTACCCAATCCACCGTCATCATCTTCCTCGTGTTCGCGTCCATAGGAGCGGGCATGGCGTTTCCCTACGTGCTTTTTTCGTTCAGCAAGACGCTGGTAAGACTTATCCCCAAACCGGGCAAATGGATGGAGGACTTCAAGCACCTCATGGGGATACTGCTGCTCGGCGCCGCCGTGTACTTCCTCCTCGGCCTGCCCAAAGACATGGTGGTGAGCGCGGTGGGGTTCAGCGTGGCGATCGCGTTCGCCGTGGTGTTTTTCTTCCGCTATGCGCCGTGGAATTCGCCTATGTCAAAAAAGGCCGTTGCGGCAATCGCAGCGCTGGCCATTGCGGGATTCGGGTATTACCTTACGTTCGGCGTCATCTACAGGAACACCTCGTACCAGACCGCGCTTGCGGCCGAGCGAAACCAGGTGCAGTGGGAAGATTTCTCGCCCAAGCTGCTCCTTGACGCTCACGCCACCGGGCGGCACGTCATCGTCGATTTCACGGCCAACTGGTGCCTCAACTGCCAGTATAACGCGATCACCGTGCTTTCCGCAAGGGAGGTGACCGGCCTTATGGCAAAGAAGGACGTTTTGGCCCTGAGGGCCGACCTCACCTGGGCGAATCCGCAGGCCGAGTCGCTGCTGCACGCCCTGGGCTCGCGAAGCGTGCCGTTCCTTGCCGTGTTCCCCGGCGACGATCCGTACCATCCGATAATCATGAGGGATTTATTGAACAAAGGTGCGGTTGTAAAGGTGCTGAAGAAGTTGAGAGAGAAATAGGATTTTCCCCCGCAGGAAAATAGATTGAAATGCTGGTAGGGGCTGGCCGCCGCGGCAAAGCCTCAGGGCGCCCAGCTTTGTTTCTTAAACACATAGAGATAGAAATAGAATTTTTCAAAGGCCAAACTCATCATGTCCCAGAACCTCGTCCAGAAAATCCTCGATGAACGCATAGTGGAAGGCAAGCCTGTTGCCGGAACCGAGGTCGGGATCAAAATAGACCAGACCCTCACCCAGGACGCCACCGGCACCATGGCATACCTGCAGTTCGAGGCGCTCGGGTTTGAAAAAGTCAAGACTGAGGTCTCGGTCTCCTACGTGGACCACAACACGGTGCAGGACGGGTTTGAAAACGCGGACGACCATAAATACCTTGAGACTGTTGCGCAGAAATACGGCATTCTTTTCTCGCGTCCCGGAAATGGAATCTGCCACCAGGTGCATCTGGAACGCTTCGGGTGTCCGGGCAAGACCCTGCTGGGCAGCGATTCGCACACCCCGATGTGCGGCGGCATCGGCATGATCGCCATCGGCGCGGGCGGACTCGACGTTGCCGTGGCCATGGGCGGCGGGCCGTTCTACCTGACCTATCCGAAGGTGATCAAGGTTGACCTGCAGGGAAAACTGTCGCCGTGGGTGTCGGCAAAAGACGTGATCCTCAAGGTGATTGAGATCCTCTCGACAAAGGGGAACGTTGGCGTCGTCATTGAGTACGGCGGTCGTGGCGTTGAGACGCTCACCGTGCCAGAGCGCGCCACCATCGCGAACATGGGCGCCGAGCTCGGGGTCACCACGTCGGTTTTTCCGTCCGACAATGTCACCCGGGCGTTTCTGCGCGCCCAGGACAGGGAGGACTGTTTCCATGCCATGGCGGCCGACGACGACGCGGGCTACGACCGCGTCATTCATCTCGACCTTTCCACGCTGGAACCGCTTGCCGCCACGCCGCATTCGCCCGGCAACGTGAAACGGCTCTCCGACATCGCGGGGACGAAGGTGCAGCAGGTGTGCATCGGGTCGTGCACCAATTCATCGTATCGCGACCTGATGCTGGTGGCCGGCGTCCTGCGCGGGAGGAAAATCGCCCAGCATGTGTCGCTGGCGCTCTCGTGCGGCTCGCGCCAGGTTCTGGAAATGATAAGCCGCAACGGCGCTCTCGGCGACATCATTTCCGCCGGGGCGCGCGTCATGGAAAACGCGTGCGGCTTCTGCATCGGCAATTCGCTGGCGCCCGCGTCGGGCGGCGTTTCGATCCGGACAAACAACAGGAATTTCTTCGGCCGCAGCGGCACCGAAAGCGCGCAGGTGTATCTTGTCTCCCCGGAGGCTGCCGCTGCATGCGCGCTTGCGGGAGAGATAGTTGATCCTGTCAAGTACTTCGACGGCCAGAAATATCCGTCGATCGACATGCCCGACAAGTTTCTTGTCGACGACAGCATGATAGTGCGTCCGCCGGAAAAGACCTCGAAAGTTGAAATCGCACGCGGGCCCAACATCGGCGCGCCGCCCGCAGGCGAGGAATATCCCATGGCGCTTTCCGGCGTGGTTGCGATCCGTCTCGGCGACAAGGTTACCACCGACGACATCATGCCCGCCGGGAGCCGCATGAAATACCGGTCGAATATTCCGAAATATGCGGAGTTTGTTTTTGAAAGGCAGGACAAGACATTCGCCTCGCGCGCCATGGAAAACAGGAAAAAGGGACTCCACAACGTGGTTGTCGCCGGAGAATCGTACGGCCAGGGCTCCTCGCGCGAGCACGCGGCGATATGCCCCATGTACCTCGGCGTCAAGATGGTGGTGGCGAAGTCCATCGAGCGGATTCACAAGGCGAACCTGGTAAATTTCGGCATTGTACCGGCGGTATTTGTCAATCCGGCCGACTATGACGCCCTGAATCCGGGAGACACGCTTGAAGTGAAGGACGCGTATTCGGGCATTGAGGCGGGGCAGGTCGCGCTCGTAAACACGGCAACCGGCGCGAATATCACGCTCAATGTCGAATTGTCGTCGAGGCAGAAGACGATTCTTCTGGCCGGCGGCCTGATCAACCTGACTCGGAACCGAACAACCGCGGGATAAGGGACGGCAGTTGACGTACAAGACATCAATGGAGGTTACATCCATGAAAACCCACCATGGTGCGGGCGGGAAGAAGACGGGATTTTCAGCCTTCGCCTTGTTTTTCCTGTGTCTCTGCGCGGCGCCCGTCGGATTTCTTGCAACGCAAGTTTTATCGTCGGGATCGTGCCAGGCCGCGGAACAGAAGGAGCTGTTCAAGTCGGACGCGAACAAGCAGAAGGCGAAAATAGAGAAGAACTTCGCCGATGCGAACGGGTATCTCGACCAGAACAAGCTGCAGAGTGCGCGGAGCGAGATCGACTTGCTCGACTACCAGTTCAAGCAGATCAAGAGCGGCATGTCGCAGGAAGAGGCGGTTGCCCTCAAATCCAGGATCGACAAGGTGAAGGCCGCCCTGGGGTCCAGGGAAGACTCTCTTGTCAAGATCAGCCTCGATATTCTCCAGTCGCAGGGCGTCGATTCGGCGCTGCAGTACACAAAAAACGATCTTCGCGGCTTCGGCGTTTCTGAAGTCAAGATCGAAGCCGTGGAGAAGAAGATCCTCCTGGAAGCGCCCGCAATTCAGCAGGCGCGGGAGCGGGACGCGCTGGCGCGCACGCTGAAGGCCCTGGAGAGCGGACAGCAGCCTGACCCGTCCACCGATCCCTACATCCTCAGGACGGCGCAGAGAATCGTTCAGTCCCATGCGGACAGCATCAAGAACGTTCAGGAGGCAAAGGCGAAAAAAGAGCTGGAGCAGAAGGAAAAGGCCGATCGGGCGAGGCTGGAGAAGGAACAGAAGGAAAAGAAGAAGGAAGAAGAACGTTTGGCAAAAGTCAAGGCCGAGGAGGAAAAAAAACGCAAGGCCGAAGAAGATCGCCTCAAACTGGAATCGGCCATGAAGGAAAAGGCGCATAAGGACAGCCTCGAAACGCAGAAGCGACAACAGGATCTGCAGGCGAAACAGGAAGAAGACAGGCGAAGACAGGAGCTTGCCCGCCAGGAAAAGGCTCACAAGGACAGCCTTGATGCGGTCAAGAAGCAACAGCAGGAACAGCAGGGCAAGGTTGATGAAGAACGCAGGCGCCAGCAGCAGGCGCAGCAGATGGAAAAGGACCGTGCCGCCCGCGCCGAGCAGGAACGCCAGAAGGAGCTTGCGGCCCAGCAGGAAAAGGTGCGCAAGGACAGCCTCGATGCAATAAAGGGCAAGCAGGAGGTACAGGCAAAGGTCGAGGAGCAGCGCAGGCATCAGCAGGAGGAATTGCAGCAGGAGAAGGACCGCGTCGCACGCGCAGAGGAGGAACGCCGCCGCGAGGCTGCTTTACAGCAGGAGAATGCGAAGAAGGACAGCGTAGAGGCGGCCAGGAGCAGACAGGAACAGCATGGCAAAAGGGGAAGAGGAACTGCGGCGTCAGCAGGAGACGGTGCAGCAGCAGCAGGAGCGTGTCGCACGGGAAGAGCGGGACCGCAAAAAGCTGCTCGCTGCGCAGGAGGAGAAGGCGCGCAAGGACAGCCTCGACGCGGCAAAGCAGGAACAGGACCGCAAAAAGCAGTTTGCCGCCCGGCAGGAACAGGCGCGCAGAGACAGCATCAATGCATTAAAGCAGGAGCAGGACCGTAAAAAACAGCTCGCTGCCCAGCAGGAGAAGGCACGCAGGGACAGCATCGACGCGGCAACAAAGCAGCAGGCGCAGGCAAAGGCCGACGAAGATCGCAGGATCAGGGAGCAGGCCCAGCAGATGGAGAAGGACCGCGCTGCCCGCACCGAACAGGAGCGGCAGCAGCAACTCGTCGCACAGGCGGAGAAGGAGCGCAGGGACGAAATCGAAGCGCAGAAAAGGGCCTCTGCGCAGGCGAAAGCGCAATCCCAGCCGGCGCCGCAACCGGTCGTTCCGCCGCCGGCCGTTGCCCCTCAAGAGAAGGAGAAAGCCCCGCCGCCGCCGGCATCGGTGCAGGTGTCGCTTGCCGGCCTCAGGGAAAACCAGAAGAAGGCGCAGGACGAGGTGATGGAGTTGTACGACATGCTTGACCGGAAACAGGCGGCGGAAGCGCTTGACAAATTCAAAGACGAGAGGAAATTCATTGCCCAATTCGTGGACGTGCAGGTGTTCAACACCCTCGAACAGGCCGTGATGCAGCTTGCGGTCGAGGTGCAGCAGAAGCAGGCCGCGCCGGCTGTTGCAGCCGGCCAGACCGCGCCGGCCGAATCGAAGGAGCAGGAGGCGATAGACAAGATCAACGGGCTCATGCGGGACAACAAGATTGAAGCGGCCTATGCCGAGTTCAAGCGCGCGGAACGGCCGCTCAAGCGCTTCATGCCGGCAAATGACTTCAAGCTCTTCAAGTCGATGGTGGAAAACGCCTACAAGGTGCGCAAAAAGGGCGGGTGATGCCGCAGCGGGTCATTCCTGTCCCCGTGCGGTTGCCGGAGTCCAACCTGTCAAGGATACCATGATGAAGGTGCCGCCGATCCTGCCGCTGGTGTTGCTGGGCCTCTCGGTGCCGGCAGCGGGCTTCGCTTCGGCGGTGTCGCTTGACTCATGCGTAAGAACGTGCCTATCGGCCTGGCGCGTGCCCGGCGCGGCGGTCGCGATCGTGAAGGACGATTCCGTTGTCGCGTGCCGGGGATACGGCGTGTGCAGGAGGGGAGAGGGCAGCCGGGTGGACGGCAAAACGGTGTTTGCCATCGGCCCTGCTTCGACCCCTTTCACGGCGACGGCCGTCGGGCTGCTTGTCAAGGACGGAATCCTCTCGTGGGACGACACGGTTTCGCGGCGCCTGCCGTGGTTCCGGCTCCTCGATGAATGCGGCACCGCGGGCCTCACGGTGCGCGACCTCCTGTCGCACCGCACCGGCCTTGCCACCCACAGCGGGGACCTGCTGTGGTACGGCTCCCTCAACACCGAAGACACGATTTTTTCCCGGCTCCGGTTCCTCAAACCGGATTTCGCGCTCAGGAGCAGGTTCGGGTATTCGAACCTGATGTACCTCGTGGCAGGCAGGGTCGCCGCCGCGGCCTCGGGAATGCCATGGAACGCACTTGTCAAGAAACGGCTGCTCGATCCGCTCGCCATGACGCGCACCGGAACGTCGGTGCGGGAGCTGTTCAAGTTCAACAACGTTGCGGAACCGCACACCATTGTCGACGGCAAGGTGACGCCCATCACCTACCGCATGCTCGACAACATGGGAGCCGCGGGCGCCATGCATTCGTCGGCGGAGGACCTTGCCAGGTGGCTGCTTCTGCAGCTTGACAACGGTAAATTCAACGGCGCAGTCGTGGTGGATTCCGGCGTTTTGAGGGAAACGCGCACGCCGCACATGGTCGCTCCGGCCGATTCGGGGTCGCGAGCGCTGTTTCCGGCCACCAATTTCAACGCGGCGGGCCTCGGCTGGATGCTGTGCGACTACTACGGCCGCATGCTGGTGTACAACACCGGCGGCGTCGACGGCATGATGTGCCGCGTGGGTTTCGTGCCGGACGAACGGCTCGGCATCGCGGTGCTCACCAACTGCGACAATCACCGTCTGCACGACGCTGTCTTCTTCGAGGTCCTCGACGGCTATCTCGGGATTCCTTCGCGCGACTGGAGCGGGATTCTCCTGCAGCAATGGGAGACCGGGCAGCGCGCGGCGCACGCGGTTCCTTCAAGAACCATGCTCGGGATCGCCAAACCTGATGCAGTTCTCGGTACCTACACCAGCGACCTGTACGGCGTTGCCAGTATTTTCCGGTCCGGCAGGGACTGCGTGCTGCACCTCACGGCGCATCCGGGGCTTGCCGGCGTGCTGTGGCATGTGAACGGCGATACCATGGTCTGCATTTGGCGCGACAGGTATTTCGGAAAAAGCTATCCCGTATTCTCTTTTGACAGCGCGGGCAGCGCCCGTTCGTTTGCGATCCGGGTGCAGGAGGATCGTGTCGATCCGCTTGAATATCGGTTCGTGAGGACCGCACCGGCCGCGAAACAACCGTCCGAGACGGGTGCGGGGGCTAACGGGCGCCGGGACGCTTCTGCAAAGCCTTCGCCCCGGTGACCCTGATTCGGTTCCGTTCCAGGCGGCCCCGCATAACGTCCCGTTTCTCCACAAGGTTGGCATACACGTACGGTTCGTCGGTCTTTGCGAGATTGGCGATGCGCCGGTCGTAGGCGCGAATGAGGCTTTCCGCAACCTGCGTGTCGCCCGGCATTGCGCGGCTCCATGCTTCCCAGGCCTTGACGAGCCCTTCGGAAACGTCCTCGCGCTTCGCAAGCGAACACAGCCTCTCGTTGGCGATGAACACGGCGGGGTACCCCATTTCGTCGATTGCTTTCGAGGTCCTCTCGTCGGCATAGTCCCCTTCGTATTCCTCGTCTTCGCCTTTGTAAAAGCGGCCTCCGAACGACTGCTGCACCACGAACCGCAGGGATTTGACGGCCTCGGTTATCTTCCCGAGTTTTTCGCAGGCCAGCCCGTAATACAGGTCGTAATCCGGTATATTGCATCTGTCAAGAATGGCGACCCCGCGCCTGAGGTTCCCGCGCGCCAGCTCCGAAAGAGCGGCTGAGGCGATCATAAGATCGCTCACGGTTCCCTTGTTTTCAATGGCAGTGACGAGGCTTTCCGCACGTGCGTACATTCCGTGGGCGAGGCAATACCGTATGCCGTAGCGCAGGTCCCAGTCCGGCAGCGCCCACTCTTCGTAGTGAATGTGGCCCCACAGATGGACTCCCTCGTCGTAATCACGGCCGAAAAACCGCACGATGTTATCGGCCACGACCGCGGAATCAAACCACGCGGCCACCGAGTCACGCAGCCCCGGATAGTCCATGTAGAGGGTGGCGGCGGGCAGAAAGAATTCGCCCTTGTTCCCCGCCGCCAGTTTCAGGTGTTCAATCATCTGCGGCGGCCGAAGCGTGTCGAAGAATTGGATTTGATAGTGGAGGTATTCGGTTGTGGATTTCCTGCAGCGTTCACGGATGTCGGCCGGCAACAGACGCGCCTTTTCCGGCGGGTAAACGAGCACCAGCGTCGCCGCCTGCCGTTTCCAGGCCCGCACGAAGTCGCGCTGGATGTAGTCGGTCCAGATGTCGTTTGTCGCCACGTCGTATGTGACAAATGTCGAAAGCGCCTCGTCGTAGCCGAAGAGGACGAGCGCGTGCGCGGGAACGTACACGAGGACGGGAAAGCCGGCGTCGATGCACCGTTTGATGTCGCCGAGGGTTGCGAGCGTCAGAAAATCGTGTCTCATTCCGCAATCGTGAGCGAACCAGGCTTGGTCCACCGCGTAGGTGCCGGTGCTGAGCCCCGTGATGGCGGCACCGATTCTCGCCGCGTCAATGCGGCGCCCCCAGTACCGCATCACGAGCGCCATCGAGTTCGGCACGCAATAGCTGCCGCGGTACACCGTGCGCGTCTCCACGCCGGGCAGCACCACGCGGGGCAGGTTGCCGAAGTCGTCAAGGCGCTTGAGAAAGTACCCGGCCTGCTTGACAAGTTCATCGTCGGCGTTGTAGGTTGCCACGACCCGTCTGAAGCCCTCCTGCGCCCTGTCGATATTTCCCTGCTTCCGGTACAGCAGAGCGACGCGGTACTGCAGCCAGCATGCGGTTTCCTTTTCCGGTTTCTTGGTGAGTCCCCGTTCATAGCAGGCCAGCGCCTGGCTCACCCGTGCGTGGCGTTCGAGGTACTTTCCGGCCGCGAGAAAGAGGTCCGCCGAATATCCCCATGAAAGGCTCATGACAAGTATTGTTGACATGTGCAGAACAAAGACCTGCGCCCAGCGGAGCGCTTTATCGGCCGGGCGCCTGGGGGCGCACAGGTAAACAGCGACTGCAACCGACCACCACGATCCCACGGTGAACTGGAGGACGGTCACCGGCCACAGGACGGAGGAGAATTCGCGGCCCTGGCACGACGCTGCCTGAAACGAAGGAATCGCCATGAACAGTTCGAGCCAAAACCAGAACGTGAAAAAGGAAAAAAGGTAGGCGAGGATGGCGCCGAACATTGAACGCAGGGACACGTCCGGCCTCACCCGGACAAAGACTATGCCGCCCACCGATCCGCCGATCACGGCGCAGGCCGTAAGAAAGAGCGTCCACGAAAGCGTATCGGCATTGTCGATTCCCACCGGAAGGAGCGCCGAAAACAGATGGTTCGAAAGGAGCATGTACGCGGCTGCAAGGCTCGGTGCGACGCACAGCACGCCCACGGCGCCGCCAATCGCCGACGCGACTTCTTTTCGCAGGCCTAGCTTGGCAAAAGGGTGCATCCTGAGCGCGTTTGCCGCGGGCCCGCACCATGACCGCACTGCGGCATACAGCAGCACGCCCGCAAGGGCATGGGCTGCGAACACGCTCAGCGTGATCCAATACCATTTGACGGGCCACACAAGCGCCCAGCACAGAACCGCCGCTTCCCCAAGCAGCGACACGGTTGCGACGAGCCAACCTCTTGCTTTATGGGAACACCGCAAAAGGAAGAAGAGCGCGCAGCCGCCGCCGCACGCGGCTCCCGAAAGCAGCGAGATGGGAATGATCCAGCCCGGATGAAACAGGCCGCTATTTTCCCGGGTGTTCATCGTGCATCCAATCATGAGTTGACACAGGGGAAACACTGATGGCCGCCGCCCATGCCTGCGCCTTTGCCGCTTCGGACCGTTTCCGGAGTTTGACCAGAACCCGGGCATCTGCGTTGAAGTATGCCGCATCGTACCGGCGGATCGAGCAGCATGTCTTATAGCAGCGCTCCGCTTCTGCAAACCTGCCATCATGTTCCGCCTGCGCGCCCAGACAATAGAAATAGTCCGGTTCCGTCACCACCGAGTCGCCCTGAATGGCGGAAAGAACTCTGGAAGCAACGTCGAACCTGCCCTGTTCAACGAGCAGTCTGGCGAGAATGAGCCTGGGCCTGAACAGGTAGGGATTGAGGTCCACATAGGCGCTGCATGCCGACGTCTGGAGGGAAGCGCTTCCCTCCCAGGCGGCGGCGTCGCACAGCCAATGCCAGCGAACGCCGCTTTCAGGGTGAAGACGAAGTTCGCGGAAAGCAAGCGCGATCCCTTTGCGGCGCTCGGATGCCGAGCTGAGCGGAACAAGGTCGAGATACCGAAGGCTTATGGCGGCGGGCAGATACTCCGAGCGGCAAGCATTTTCAAACAGCAGTCCGCATGAATCAAGGCGGTGCCTTCCGGTTTTTGAGGTAAATGCTCCGTCGTACCGTGCAAGCGGTGCGAGGTTCGCGGCCAGCGGAAGGGAACCGAGCGGCGCGGCTGCGCGCTGCTGTTTCCACTGGTAGAAAGCAAGGTGTTCCGCCAACGCGGCAAAGGGTGAAACACCCAGCAAGCGGGCGCGTTCAAATCTCAAGAGAGCTTCGGCGGGGTTTTTGCGGTCGACGTAGTCGAGCCCCATAAGTATACTCCGCCAGCCATCAGATAAAGAATCCAGTTTTGCGGGGGCGATTCCCGTGCAGCGGGAAACGGCCGTGTGTAAGGAGTCCGGATAGATCACCATCAGCACCGGCTCTGCGCTGACGGCATCAAGGGAATCCAGCTGAGAAAGGCTGCGGTCAAAGCGGCACTCCAAAGCCATTCTCACCAGACGGTCGGATGGTTTTTCGCTAGGCAGCTTCGAAGGAAGGATGTCGCGAGCGGAAGGTTCCTTTGCGCGGGTCTTCATGGACAACCGGGAAAACCAATACGTATTGAGCCGTCCGCTGCGTTCGTTGAACCCGCAACACACCGACGGAGACACGAAAACAGGGTAGATGACGGGGATTTTCGACCGGATGAATGATTTCATCACGCTCGAAGAGGCGGGAGCGTAGGCTACCCTGTATCCCCATGAGCGTGCAATATCGTCAAGGATAAATGCGGACGGCATTTTCGCAAGTGACAAGGACCCTGATTTCTCCGAAAATGGTTTTAGCCGCATCTTGATTCGTGCGTCGTTGACCGAGGCATATTCCCAGTAGTTGATGACGGTGAGGAATGCCATCCACGTTTCGTCGAGGTAGGATTCGTAGTCGATGAGCGGCAGGCGAATTGTCGCGGAATCGCCGCTGCCGCCGGAGGCAAGGCGGGCAAGCGATTCGCGCGCGAGAGCGACGGGCCTTGCGTCCCGCGCCGAAGCGGCCCCTTTTGAAACGACAAGGTTCCACAAACGCCGTGCCTTATCGGGATGGCCGTTCTCGTACCAGTAATCCGCGTTGCGCAACGCCAGAACCGGCCACGCGACATGCGCCGGATACAACGAAAGAAAACGGGTGAGCTCGCGGTTGGCGCGGGCGCGAATGTTCCCGCTCGGATTTGACAAGTCGGAAAGAATGCGTTTCTGATAATTGGGGGCAAAGGAACAGTCGCCGGGCAATTCGGGAAGCACCCAGAGCAGGCTCGCAAGTATGATCCCCAGCCGAAGGAAAAAGCCTCCGAATGTCCGGACAGTGGAGAAGAAGAGAGCCAGCGCAGAAAAAGCGCCGCATATTTCCACCGGCCCCGAATCGAGGAGCCATCGCATTGGCGAGGCATTGCCAAGGGGTATCATACTTTCGAGCCCGCCCCGTACCGGGGAGAGATCCCCGGAAATCATTGCGCCGATGCCCATGCCTGCCAGGAAGATGCCTGCCGCGGAAAAACCGAATCCTGCAACTGCTGCGACAAGCCCTGCAGGCTTCAGCTTTTCCCCGATTCCCGCCAGACCGATGGCGGCGAGGAAACCGAAAGGCAGCGCATAAACAGCGCCGCGGAATGCGCCCCAGAGAATGGATGTTCTGTCCAGTCCCAAAGCGTGTTTCATTGCAGTGCTGCTGACGAGCATTGAAAAAAGCATGATGGTAAAACCGACGCAGCAGGCGAAGAGAATTGAGAACAGAGCATGACCGGCCAAGTGACGGTTAAGATGCGCGCCCGAGGAATGGGGCGGCAGAGCCCAGATAGACATGCTGGTATGCTCCCGCAAGAATGGACCACCCGAGGTTCACGGCTGCAAGCATTAAAAAGAATATCCACCATTCAAAGCTGCATAACTGGCAGAGGAAAAAAACCAAAGAACCTGCCAGTATGTTGAGGCCTGCTGCAGTAACGGCGGTCTTCCGCTTCGACGACATCCACAGTGCATGAATCACAAGAATCCATGGAACAAGCGGGCTCAGGAGAAAACCCAAGACTGCATGGACGTACCAGGGGTACAGCCGGATTGCGTGTTGTCTTTCTGGCATGGACATAGTATATAATTTCTATTGCGCCCCGAGCCACTACTTACTTTTTCGAATTTGCAGAGATTCGGCAGGCGCGTCTAGGCCCTCAAGCGGGAAAACGGCAGGCAGTATTGGTCAACAGAGCGAGAAAGTAACACATAACAAGAATGCCGCCTTCCATGGAAAGGCGGCATTTCTTTCTTGCCGGGGAACCCCGGAGATGTCGTTGTCAGACTAGAATGGCAAACCGGTGGAAACTGCCTGCTCCGCCGCGGGTGCTTTTTCCGCAGGGGCGGCATGCTGGCCGTTTACATTGTGCAGAGTCGCCCACAGGGCCTTTCTGGCTTTCTGAGCATTGTCTTCCGATTTGTACCTAAACCACACCTCCTGGCTTTTTTCGTTTGCCGTCTCCAGCGTCACGACAAAACCGTGGGTGTACACGCCCTGCGGTTTCTTGAACTGGAAAACGCTGCTGAAAGAAATGACGCGTGAAGGGTCCAGGTATTCAAACCCGTGTTTGAACGCGTTGGACCTTACCGCATCAAGCATTCCAGCCAATGCACCACGGGATTTCTTTGCCGAGTCTTCGTCTTTGTAGTAGCAAAAGACCGAGCCGATGCCCGTGGTGATCTTGAATGAATGCGTGCTTCCGTTCTGGCGCCGGTTCTCGGGTATTTCGGCAACCGAACCTGCATAGATGATCCTGGCAACCTGATATGCATTGGTACCGTTTGTGAAGATAGCGGAACTCATGTGACTACTCCTTTGGTTTTGATGGTTGTAAAGAAAACAGTGTATCAGGTACGAACACACTCAAGCTTGTTCCCCGGGTTGTGTGTTCAATTTCTTTTTACAACAACTTGTGTGCCAAAGAAATGTTTCCCAACCGCGGCCCGATAGATCAACGCATTGCGGCGAATTTCACGAGCAAATGCAGAAAATGGAAGGTTGCGATCTCACGACCGGCCAATCCGAAGAAAGCGTTCGAGCGACTTTTTGCCGAGTGGGCAGGTTGACGATGCATTCTTCTGTGGAAAATTCCTCGTCAATAGTATCAGAAGATACAACCCGGCTCCCTTTTTCAAGCGTCGGCGGATCATATATTTTCAAATTCACCATGGACGAGACACCGCTAACCCTTGACCACCGAAAGATTCTGTTCACCCCCCTTCGAGCCCTTGGTTCTCAGGTTTCCGAGCACAGTTTTGCAAACCTGTACTTGTTTCGAAGGGAGCACGACTATGAGGTCGTGACTGGCGACGAACTGTTTGTCTGCGGGACGATGCGGGATAAAACGAAGTATGTGATGCCACTTCGCGACGTCCGGCATATTCCCGCGTCAACGCTCAAGAAGGCCATTGAAAACTACGGCATGATGTTCCCGGTTCTCGAAGAATGGCTTACGGTTTTTGACTTGCGGGAGTACGTGATCTCTTACAGCGACTCCGACAGCGACTATATCCACGACATTGCAAAGCTGGCAACCTATGCGGGAAACAAACTGCATGGCGAGAGGAACCTGATGAACCAATTTCTCAGACGCTATGGTTCGAACGCGCTTCCTCTGACCGCAGAACGCCTTCCGCATGCACGCCAGATCCTTGAAGCATGGCAGGATGAGGCTGGCGCGTTGCGTAATGAGACCGACTACGATGCATGCAGGGAAGCAATTGCTTTATATGATGATCTGGTTCTGTGCGGGGCAATCTACTATGCCGATTCGGAACCGGTCGGGTTTGTGATAGGCGAAGAGATCAACGATACGACATTCGCCTTGCATTTTGCAAAGGGGAGGCGGAAATTTTCGGGTATATATCAATTCATGTACAGTCAGTTTGCAACGGTGATGCCCTCGCGGTACACGTCCTTCAATTTTGAACAGGACCTTGGTATTGAATCACTTCGACGTGCAAAGTCCTCCTACCACCCCGAGAAAATGATCCGGAAATATCGCGTCTCGCTGCGATAGCGGATCTCAAATCCTCGCCGAACGCGCTTGTCCCTGATGCTACTGCACAAATGTTGCTATAACGCTGTCCAACCGCGTGCTCATTTTTGCTCTTCCCAGCGCATTCAAATGGTTGCAATCGTGCGCCTCGGCGTCGGTATAGTCGTGCGCGCCGTCCATGTTTGCGTCATAGAAATGGAAGAACTGATTTTGAAGTTCCAGGCTGCGAAACCAGGCCGCAATCTGGTCGTAGGTATTGTAGTTAGGTCCGTATCTGCTGACATAGCCCGTGGTGACGTAGGCGGGGTTTTCCGGAAACTTAACAAGAAGGAAATGAATGCCCAGCGTTGCCAGCGAGTCGGTAAGTGTCTTGATCAGAGACAAGTATGTCTGAACCGACGTGTCGGTGAACGCAAAGTCGCCTCCGTCATAGAGCGGTGGTCCCCATCCTGTTCCCGCAGGAAGGCAGATCAGCGCACAGGAGGTATCGAAATCCGGCCACGTGGACGAATTGAACTGCCCAATCTTTGTCTGCACTCCGGCAGGGACCCCGCTTTTCCAGAAATTGTTGCTGTTGTCGAAAATGTAGCCCCTGCTGTTTACCCACCCGATGCCGTGCGGGTCGGGCAGCGAATAATCGAGAGGTATCCATCCCGGATCAAGACTCATGCCGATCACCTTGAGATTGGGCGCCTGCGGAAGAAGATAGTTTCTTGTCAAGTTGCGTCCGGTCACCACCTCGAGCCCCGGCACGCCGATAATCGATGCCGGCGTATGAACAAGACGTGAAGGGTCGACATCCATCATTACATGCGAACTCCCAACGAAGCAGCATGCCAGACCTCTGCTGTGCGACCAGAAATACGAGAGCTCTTCTCCCAGGTAGAGTTGCGCGATGCCGTATGAAGGAATGTTGTACATCCCGAAATCGACGTAGGGGTCCGGCGCTTCGCTGAGGTCGTGCGGGTCGATCCACAGCATCGGGTCGGCGAGTCCCTGGCCCGAGAGCACCTGAAGGTAGGCCGAGGACGCAATGTTGATGAGGAACACCGACCCGAAGCTCCCCGACGAACTTGAATTTCCAACGGCGGCCGCGAAATTCGGATGGTTGGACCAGGCAACGTCATCCCAGGATGAAAAACCCGAGGGCACTGCGAACCAGTTGGTCACGTGATGATACGCCTGAGTGTTTGAGTTGGCGATGAAAATGACTGAATGAAAGCCGTAGGATTTTCCGACAATCGTATTCGTTGACGGGTCGCCGAAATCAAGAAACATGATTTCGTCGGGTTTTGCAAGGCTGGGGCTGATGGTGACATTGCACACCTGAACCGTGTCGGTCAGGTCGGTGAACCCGTTGTACGGCGGGAGAAAATACCGGATCACGCGATTCCCCTTGAGGTCATTCACGAGGGCGCGCGGGTATCCCGTGGCGAGAAACTCGCCGTCGCGCGAGAGCCCGCCGTGGAACGATCCCTGCGAAGTGAGGATTTCGGGTTGTCCCGAGAAAGACAACCCGCTTACCTTCTGGCGCAGGGTCTGCTCGCTTTGCCAGGCGGAAAGATCGTTCATGGACGCGCTGTTCACATAGACGAGAAACGTGTCGAGAGCGGCGGGATCGATAAACCACCGGGGAAGAAACGCCGGTTGGGAAACCGGTGTGCGGAATTTTGCATTCGAGGTGTAATCGAGCGGGCGCACCGTAATAGTGGATTGCCCCGTGAATCCTTCGCGCTTGGAACTGTAGGCGACGTAGACGCCGTTTGGAGAAATGGTCGGTCTGTTGACGGAAGTTGAATCGGGCAGCTGGCGGATGGTAAGGTTCGGGTCAGTATAGTCGACGTAGCACAACCGCCCCGTGCCGTTTGCGGAAACAACGGTAAAGACCAGCTTGATGCGCCACGTACCAATGAAGGAAAGGATGTCCGATTTCTGCGCGTCGATGGTCACCGACAATGATTCCTGAGGTTGGGAAGAGGGCTTTGATGAGGTGTCTGGGAAAAACGCTCCCATCGCAGTACGGAAGCCGGTGTATTTGTTGAGCGTCGCCGCCGTCACGGCGTAAGGGCCGGTACGATCGGCCGACCGAAGGAACGATGTCCCGAGCGAATAGCAGCCGCCGCGTATCGGCCGGTCCAAACTGTCTTCGTATTTTTCCAGGGGCAGGCCGGTCGGGCCGATAGGGTTTACATTCAGGGAATCGGAGTACGCGCCGAGCCAGTCGTTCACCCATTCGGCCACATTACCGGCCATGTCGTAAAGCCCGAATGCGTTCGGCTTTTTCTGCCCAACGGGCTGGCTCTGGGCCGCACCATACCATGCATAGGAAGCGGCCTGCGTCGTGTCCGCGCCCCAGAAATATTCCGTTGTCGATCCGGCCCGGCAGGCATATTCCCATTCCGCTTCCGTCGGCAGGCGGTATCCGAGCCTGTCGTAGTGCGCAGCGAGGTTTTCCAGAACGTAGGGACAGATCTGTCCGGTGTTGCACACCGCGGTATAGCTGTACACGGTATCGAAACCGTACAGCTTGCTTTTTGCGTTGCAGAAAAGGACTGCGTCGTACCAGCGGACATAGTACACGGGAAAACTGTCGCCGATTCCCGCCGTTCCCATGGTGGCGTTGGCCGACGCGGGGTTAACGCCCATGATGCGACTGTACTCGCCCTGAGTCACTTCGCATGCGTCAATAAAGTAATCGTAGGTGAACATTACCGGATGCGGCGGCCGTTCGCAGGGGGACGAAAGGGCGCCCGCCGAGCCCATGACGAACGTTTGGCCCGAGGAGAGAATTTTGACCATTGATGCGGGGCGTTTTCCGAATTCACAGGTGAGGGACAGATTCTTGGAAACCGTAACGGAAAGCGGATTCGCCGTGGACCTAAGATCGCCGTTCCAGCAGGCGAACGTGGCCCCCGAATCCGGGACGGCGGTCATCACCACGGCGGAGCCTCCCTTGACGTGCGTCAATTGCCCGGAACTCGTGACCTTGCCGCTGCCGACGACGGTGACGAGGACGGTGAAATAGCCAGCCTGGTCAGGGGAGTTGGTGTGCGGAGTGCATCCTGCAAGCAGGAGCCAAAGCGCCTCAGCCGTAAGACAAAGGGATGTGCGAAGGATGAGGTTACTCATGCTTATTCCATTATAATAATGACGAATGATTGAGCCGCCCGTGTTCTTATATCTATCATATGGAGTGGTCTCATGGGAGCATCTCAGGGACAGCATGCCCGCAATCGTTCCTATCGCAAAATATACTTGATCCCGGAAAAAATGCTTGACTCATCAGCGTCAACAAAACTGCCCTAAACTTACTACGTCTGAAGATATTGCATATTTTTTGGTCACCATGGCAATGTCAATGCCTCAATGACGGTCTGAAAAGATTGGCGTATCAGGTATCACGTCATTAATTTTGTCTCCAAACGTTTTGCGCAACTTTTGCGGGAAGAAATCGCCATGAAAAACTTCATTCTTGACACCACCGTCCTTCTTTACGACGCTCACGCGCTGTTCAATTTTGAAGACAACAATGTGATTATACCGATCACCGTGATCGAAGACATCGACCACTTCAAGAAAGACGTTAGCGAGACGGGCAGAAATGCCCGCCAGACATCGCGTTACCTCGATGCGCTTCGTAAACGCGGGTCACTTACGAAGGGGGTGAAGCTTGAGAACGGCGGCACCCTTTTCGTCACGCTCAGCGATGCCGAGGCGGTGCGCCGGATTCCCCGAGAGTTTCAGGAAAAGCCCCGCGACAATTTCATTCTCGCCATCACCCTTGCGGTGAAAGAAAGAGCGGGCGCCACGCCGACCGTGTTCGTGAGCAAGGACATCAACCTCCGGATCAAGGCGGACGCGCTCGGCGTGGTGGTCGAGGACTATGAGTCCGACAAGGTTGACATAGAGGAACTTTACTCCGGCTACACCCGCGTGGCCGCCGACGCGGCAACCGTGGACGCGCTTCGCGAGAAGGGCGTTTGCGAGGTGCAGGGCGATTTCTTTCCGAACCAGTACGTCACGCTCGCGGACGGCGCGGACCCTTCTCATTTCGCAATGGGCCGATTCGACGCAAAGGAGAGGAAGATCGTCCGGCTCATTTCCGAGGGCAGGGAAGGCATGTTCCGGATCAAACCGCGCAACAGCGAACAGCTGTTCACCATGGACGCCCTTCTCAACGACGCCATTCAGCTCGTGACGCTGGTGGGAAAGGCGGGCACCGGCAAGACACTGCTTGCGGTTGCGGCAAGCCTCAACAAGACGATCGACGAAAACCTGTTTTCGCGGATCCTTGTGTCACGTCCCACGCTTCCCATGGGCAAGGACATCGGGTTTCTGCCGGGGACCGTGGAAGAAAAGCTCACGCCGTGGATGTATCCCATTATCGACAACGTGGACCTGCTCCTGCGGAGCGAGGCCAAGGCGAGGCGGCATATCCGGGGGTTCAAGGAGCTCATGGACACGGGCATCCTGATCATCGAGCCGCTCACGTACATCCGGGGAAGGTCCATCCACAACCAGTATCTGATCGTGGACGAGGCGCAGAACCTCACGCCCCACGAGATAAAAACCATCATTACGCGGGTGGGCGACGGGACAAAGATCGTGCTCACCGGCGACCCGTATCAGATTGACAATCCGTACATAGACTCGTCGAGCAACGGCCTTACCTATGTGGTGGAGAAGTTCAAGGCGCAGGAAATCGCGGCGCACGTGACGCTTACCAAAGGGGAACGGTCGCTTTTATCGGAGTTGGCAGCGAATATTTTGTAGGCGTCCCTCACCATGCGTCAATGAGCGGTGTCCAGTACCCGTTCACAGATCCTGGCCGCTGCCGATTCGAGCCTTTTCTTGCCGCACCAGAATCCCCACGACAGCGATTCACCCGTAAGAACCGATGCGCCGGTTTCTTCCAGCAGGCTTCGAACCGCGGCCTGTGACCGTTTGCATCCCGACAGCGACGGGGGAAAAAATGAGGTGAGGAAGAAAAGCGTTTTCTTCCCCTTGAGACCGGCTAACTGTGTGATCGCCGAAGTGATGACCGGAGAAACGTTGTGCGCCCAGATGGGCCCGCCGAACAGGACGGCCTCAAACCTCGCGGCGTCCGGGAGGTTTCTGAACTCGATATTTTTCGAACCGGGATTCACTCTCCCCGCAGGCCGCAGGAGTTCAATGGCGACATCGTGCCCCTTTTCCCGGAGCGCATGAACGACGGCAAGACCGAGCTTGGCCGTATTTCCCGTCTGTGAATGGACAAATACGCCGATTTTCATGACCTTTCCCCTCGCTCACTTCAGGCGGAACAGGGAATCCGCGACGCCGACCGCCACGCGGGGTTTCTGCGCGCGCAGCGAAAAACCCGCAACGGTATCGGCCTTGAAAACGGCCGCGGTGTCCCCGACGACCGTAACGGTGATGTTCGCGAGGTCCAGGTATTTCTTTGCCGCCGCAAGGACGTCTGCTTTTGTCAAGGCATTTATCCGGTCGGGGTACTTTGCGAAATGGTCGGCCGGCCGCCTGAGGTATTCGTTGTCGGCGTAGTTGTCCACGATGTCGGCAGGCGAGCGGAACATTGACGGCAGGCCGTCGATGAGCTCCTTCTTGGCATGGGCGAGTTCCTCGTCGGTCACTCCGGCATCACGGAGCCGTTTGACTTCCTCAAGCGAAATCGCCATGGCGCGGCTTGCGGTCTCGTTCTTGGTGTGGAATTCTATGAAGAGTGTGGCGGGGTAGAAGTAATTCGATCCCGCGCTGGAGTAGACGACGTAGGCGAGCCCCGCGTCGGACCTGACCTTGGTGCCGAGGCGTGAGGTGAACCCCTCGCCGCCGAGGATCATGTTGAGGAGCTGGACGGCGTAGAAATCGTCGTTGGGCCGCTTGAAGAGCGGCAGCCCCATCCGGATGTAGCTCTGGCTTATCGGCTTGTTGACAAGCACGCATTTTGCGAGAGGCTTTACGGCAATGACCGGATAGCCGGTATCCGCCGGCGCCGCCGCCTTCGGAAAGAGCGCGGCCAGCCTGCGCGACAGCGCCGCTCGGTCGAATTTGCCCGCCGCGGCCACGATCATGTTCTCGGTCCTGAATACCTTTTTGTGAAGCTCGACAAGGTCTTTCCTGGTTATTTTGCCGATGGTTTCGGGAAAGGGTATGCGGCTGTTCTGGCCGTCTTTGTACATGGCCTTTTCGTAGGCGGCGTCGAGAACGGGGTCCGGGTTGTCGAATCGGTGGGCAATCGATTCAAGGAAAATCGACGTCTGCTTTTTCACCTTTTTTTCCTCGAACACAGGATGAAAAAGCACCTGCGACAGAATGTACAGGCACGTGTCCATGTATTCGGACAGGCACGCGCACGAAAAGGACACGCGCGTGTCGGAGGCCGACACCGAGACGTGCAGCGCATAAAGGTCGATAATGGCGTCAAGCGTGTCGGCGTTGTAGGTCGAGGTCCCTCCGAGCCGCATGAGAGAGGTCATGAGCGAGGAAATGCCGTCCTTGCCGGCGGGATCGCAGATCGAGCCGTAGCGTATGATGCCGGAAAGCTGGAAATACGGCAGGGAATGGTCCTCGGCGATATAGGCGACAAGGCCGTTGTCGAGCACCTGGCGGTAGGGCCCTCCGAGCGGAACCTTCCAGCCAAGCGGCGGGTAGGTGATCTTTGACGGATGGGAAGGCACCTGCGCGCCGCAGGTGCCGACCGCAAGCGCCGCAAGGAGAATAAACCGATGGATCGCTTTCATTTGCATTTGTCAGGTTTCCTTTTCTCCGCGGGTAATGACGCCGGGATGGCTGCTTACTGCTTCTGCAGAAGAATGCCAACCGTCGCCCTGTCGAAATCGAAATACTTCTTCACGACGGCCGAAACGTCTTCGGGCCGAACTGCGTCGATCCGGTCCGGGTACGATAGCATGGCTTTCCAGGAACCAAGCCGCTCGAACCACGCCAGCCGGTCCGAAAGCCCCTCCAGACTTCTCAGATTGGATACGAACGACATGCGGAGCGAATTCTTGATCCGTTGCATCTCCCTCGGGGACGGGGGCCTTGCGGCAAGGGAGGCAATTTCCTCCCTGATGATTTTTTCGACCCGGGCCGGGTCGGTGTCCTTCTTGAGCGTCGCCGCCACCTCGAAATACCCGTCCTGAAGCTTGAACGCGTTGCTTGCCTCGGCGTCCGTGCAGATGTCTTCGCGGTTGACAAGCCGGTCGTACAAACGCCCACTGCGACCCGAAAGGATGGATTCGAGCACGTCCAGCTTGTAAAGATCCTCGTTGTCGTACCCGGGCGTGTGGAACATGATGTCGATCTGGGGCGTGGCGTCGTCGCGAACGGTAAAGCGCGTCTCGCCGATGGCCTGCGGCTCGCGCGTCACCACTTCCTGCTTGGGCGCGGCCGCCCGCGGGATGGCGCCGAAATAGCGTTTGATGTCGGCAACGGCCTTTGCGGGAGCTATGTTGCCCACGAGCACGAGCACCGCGTTGTCGGGCGTGTAGTATTGCTTGACATGACGGGCAAGGTCCTGTATGGTGTAGTTCTCGATGTCCGATTTCCACCCGATGGTGGGAAGACGGTAGGGGTGCGCCAGATAGAAAAGCGAGTTGAGATATTCGTAGAAACGGTTGGCGGGCTGGTTTTCCCAGCGCATTCTGCGCTCTTCGAGTACCACGTCGCGCTCGCTGTAAAACTCGCGGAACACCGGGTTCGCCATCCTGTCGGATTCTATCCAGTAAAAAAGCTCCACCTTGTTTTTCGGCAGGGTGACGATATAGGCGGTCATGTCCTCGCCGGTCCAGGCATTGAGGTGGGTCCCGCCGTTGTCCATGTACAGTTTCCAGATCTCGTCTTTCTTGATGTAGACACGTTCCTTCTCAATGTATCCGAGTATTTCCGCGCGCAGCCGAACGCAGGAGACGGCCGTGTCCGGTATGCCCCGGTTCTTCATGGCGAATATGATTTTGTCAACCGAGTCGATCTTTGCGAGCCACACCGATTCCTTGGCGAAATCGGAAGTGTTGAGCCGGTGGGTCCCCTTGAACATCATGTGCTCGTACATGTGGGACAGGCCCGACCTGCTGAACTGCTCGTACATCGATCCCACAAAGTAGTACAGCCGGCACGAGACCACGGCGACGTTCGTGTCCGGCACGACGATGATGCGGAGCCCGTTTTTCAGCGTGTCGTAGGTGACCGGCACGTTGATGTCGTACGCCGAAGCGGCGAGCGAGGCAAGCGCAACGGCAAAAAACGCAATTCTCAATTTGTGCATGAGGTTCTCCACGGTGGCGGCTATGATGCCTTTTCCACAATTTTCCTTAATGTCTGGTAGCCGTAGTGCAGAAGAAGGTGGTCGAGCAGCACCATTGCGGTGAAGTTCTCGGCAACCGGCCACACACGGGCCACAATGGTAGGATCGCGGCGCGTGATGGCGGCGAGTTCCTTGTTTTCGAGCGTGTACTTGTCGACGGTATGCTGTTTCTTGGCGATGGTGGGTGTCGGTTTTACCGCGAGCCGGACAATGAGAGGAGCACCGGTGGCAAGGCCGCCGGTAACGCCGCCGGCGTTGTTCGAATCAAACATAACTTTGCCGTTCTCGGAATGCATCTGATCGTTGCTCTGGATGCCGGTCATGTCCTTGACCGCCATGCCTGCGCCGACCTCCACCGCTTTTACCGCGCCGATGCCGAGCATCCTGCCGAGCTCGGCGTCGAGCTTGTCGAACACCGGTTCGCCGAGTCCTGCGGGAAGGCCGGTGGCAACGATTTCAACTACGCCGCCGCTGGAATCGCCGCTGGCCGTGATCGCGTTGATGGCCTTGACCATTGCATCGGCGGCGCCGACGTCCGGACAATTGAGTACCGGGTGAACATCGTACTTTTTGCGTATGTCGCCGGCTTTCATGACGGGGCCGCGCTCGCGTATCGCGTCTATCTCATTCTCGATTTCAGCGAACACCGCAGCCTTTTCGAGGAACCGCATTTCCGGCGTGATGCGGCGGTTGATATACACTTCGCGGTAGAACGGATCGAAATCGCGCCGCATGGCCTTGTAGGAGTTTGTGCGGCGCTCGATGGCGTCGAGCGGAAGTTCGGGGCAGCGGACGCCGGCCGCTTCCTTTACATAAGCGAACACCTTGATGCCGCATTTCGCAAGCACCTTTCTGGCGATGGACCCCGCCGCGACGATGGTCGAGGTGTAGCGGCCGGAAAAAATGCCCGCGCCGACCGCGTCGTCGTCCGGGCCGTACTTGATAAACGACGCATACGAAGCGTGCCCCGGCCTCGGCGTCCGGTTGGTGTCCTGATACTGTTTGACGTGAACAAAGTGGCGGTCGAGGTTGGGGATGAGAACCGTGACCGGCGTGCCGTTGGTATGGTTCCGGTTGCCCGCGTTCTCAATCGTGTCGGCCGGATTGACGCCCGAATATATTATAGGAAGGTCGGGTTCCTTGCGCGGGGACGAAAGTTCGTCGGTGCCTGGTTTGCGCAGGAGCAGATCGGCATAGATTTCCTCTTCGGAAAGCAGCAGCCCGGGCGGAACGCCCTGTACAACTGCGGTAAGCCCTTCCTGGTAGGATCCGCCGGCAACGGTCACCTGGAAGAAACGGCCGAAATGACATCCGATCATGCTACGAGCATCCTTTTATCGATGATTTCTTGGTCTGCTTGGTGTGCAACTAAAATACATAAATTTCGCGGCGTCCCACATGCGAAACATCGAGCGTTTGAAAAAAGATATGACATTAAGCGGATGTACGGGAACCTTTTGCCTGCTTCTGCGTATTTTATAGTACGATAGTCCAGGCGATCCGGCTGTACTACGCGGTTTTCGCGCCGATCATTTCGCAGTAGAAAAACAACAGGAAAGGGGAAGCATCATGGAACCGCCGGTTCGGATCAAGGACAGGAATAGGACCTACGCGCTCATTGCCGGACTTGTTCAGCCCGGCCTTGGACAGATTTACAACGGAGAATTAACAAAGGGTCTCTGTTTCTTCGCCATATTCATTATGGCCCTTGTGGCCGGAATGCGCATCACGGTTTTGCTGCCCACGCCGGCGCTTCTTCTGGGAACAGGCCTTGTGTCGGTTGCGGCCATGACATTCTACATCTGCTTCGGCATTGAGGCATGGAAAGCGGCGTCGTCGCGGGGCAAAGGCTACATGCTCAAGTGGTACAACCGCTGGTACGTGTATGCCGCGCTGTTCATGCTGTGCTCGGTTTTTCTCATGGGCGCGGCATATTCGTACACGTCTGACAACATCATGCAGTTCTGCCATGTGGTCACAGGGTCCATGAAGCCTGCCGTGCTTCCGGGCGATTACGTGGTAGTTGATAAAACGTATTATCGGCACAATCCCCCTAATAAGGGGGAGGTCATCCTCTACCGCGACCCCGACGATAGAAGCAAGCTCTACATCAAACGCATTGCCGGGCTGCCCGGCGACACGATGAGAATTTCGTCAGGCGATGTGGTCGTTCCGCATGGCCATGTGTTTGTGCTGGGAGACAATTCTGAACACTCCGACGATTCGCGGCATTATGGTCCTGTTCCTCTCTCCGATATGCTCGGCAAGGCGCGGTTGGTTTACTTTTCACTAGGTGACAAAATGGAACTACGGCTGGAGAGGATCGGGATCTGTTTGCCGTAGGGACAAAACAAGACACCGAGTAACAATCGCCAACCGGCCACAGCCTGGCACGGCGGCTTGTATTTTTCTTTCATGGTCTATATTGTCACCTTTCTCCCTTCCAACAGGTCGGGGCCGGTCCCGGCCGGCACCCGCGTTTCCGACGCCGCTGCCTTGCTCAACGAGACCGAGCTCCACCTCGAATGCGGAGGCAAGGGCACATGCGGCAGGTGCGAGATCGACCTCGTGAGCGGCAGCGTCAAAAAAGACGGGAAGGTGATGTCGCCGGGCCGGGACGGCAATCAGGTGCGGCTTCTCGCGTGTCAATGCATCGTAACCGGCAACGCCGTATTTTCGGTGGTGCCCGACAGGGCCGGCGAGGCGCGCAGTCTGTCGCTGGGAAAGGACATCGCTGCAATCGATCCCGCGCTGCTTCCTTCCGCAAAGGACATTTCTCCGGTTATCCAAACCGTTTCGCTGCGTGTCAAGGAACCTTCCGCCGGGGCGGGCGATTCCGATTTTTTGCGTCTGGAAAAGGCGTTTTCCGAAACGTGCGGGTCCGAACAGCTCCGGTGCGGGCGCGACGTGCTTTGTTCTCTGCCTGGCGCGTTGCGGGCAAAGGACGGACTCGTTACCGTCTGTGTCAGGAGAGAACCGGGCCGCACGGAGATAGTCTCCGCAGAAGCCGGGGCCGCCGCGGAAAAGCAGATCGGCATCGCCTGCGACGTCGGCACCACGACAATTTCCCTGCACTGCGTCGACCTTGCAAACGGCGCGGTTCTTGCCAGCAGGTCCGATTACAACGCGCAGATCAGGCGGGGCGCGGACGTGATAACCAGGATCGAATACGCGAAAGATGAGAAGCGGCGCGGGGAGATGCGCTCGCTCGCGCTTTCGACGGTTAACGGTCTCATCGGTTCTGCGCTTGACGAATTGGGAATACCGGCCGACAATGTCTTCAACGTCGCGATCGCGGGCAACACCACCATGGTGCATCTGCTGCTCGGTCTGCCCGCGCAGGGCATACGCGAAAGTCCGTATGTCCCGGTTGTCAATGCACCCGGGATCCTGACCGCCGCGGAGGCGGGGATCCATGCAAACCCGGCCGCGGCGGTTTCAATCGCGCCGGGCGTCGGCAGCTATGTGGGCGGCGACATCACCTCCGGCCTGCTCGTCACGCCGATGATAAACGACGAAACGTCGGTGAGCCTGTTCATGGACATCGGCACAAACGGAGAAATTGTGATCGGCAACGCCGAATTCCTCCTGGCCGCCGCGTGCTCTGCCGGGCCGTCGTTTGAGGGATCGGGAATCAAGTGCGGCATGCGCGCCGCAACCGGGGCCATGGAATCGTTTGAGACGGATTTCGAAATGAAGAAGGTCGGGTACAGAGTGATCGGCGGCGGAAAGCCGAAGGGCATCTGCGGATCGGGCCTCATCTCTCTGCTTGGCGAATTGTATTCAAAAGGTCTTATCGACAGAAGCGGCAGAATAGCGGACGGCGTTCCGGCGTCGCGCGTCAAAAAGATAGGCGGCACCAAGGGACTCGTTCTTGTCAAGTCTGCAGGCGGGCACGGCGGAAGCGAGATCGTGATCACCGAGGCCGACATCGAGAACCTCGTGCGCACCAAGGCCGCGATCTACGCGGCCTGCGATCTCATGCTGTCGAACATCGGGCTCACCTTTGACAGCATCGCGCACGTGTACATCGCGGGCGGATTCGGGCGGTTCATCGACGTCGAGAAGGCCGTGCGCATCGGCATGCTGCCCGACATTCCCCGCAACCGGTTTTCGTACCTCGGCAATTCTTCCCTCACCGGCGCCACGCTTGCGCTCCTGTCAAAGGCACGGCGCGATCAGCTCACGGCGCTTGCCAAGCGCATGACCTATATCGACCTCTCGTCCGACAGCCGCTATATGGACGCGTACGTTGCCGCGCTGTTTTTGCCGCACACCGACCTGGCAAGGTTCCCGAGCACGAGGCAATAGCAGTGCGTTGTATGCTGATGAAAACGCGGGAGCGTTGCAATGAATGAGGAGAACGGACGGTCATTTCGTCTCAACGGTGCGACGCTGCTCGCCGCTGCAATTATTGTTTCCATCATCGTCTCCTATTTGAGGCTCAATCTCATTTACAATGTGGAAGACGTCGACGACGCCTGGAGCCTCTCCTTTATCTACAATGCCCTGGTTCGACATCTGCCGCCCGATGCCAGTTTCGGCGGCGGGCTGGCCGACCTCCGGTTCTTCGGCACAACGCAGGCGTATGTGTATGCCGGTTTCCTTGACCTCTTCGGATGGACAAAGTACAATGCCCATCTTCTTTCCGCGCTGTTCATGGTTCTTTCCGCGTTGGCATGGTACGGCATCCTCACGCGACTGCGGTTCTCCAGAAAACTGTCGTTCTTTTTTGCCCTGCTGGTGTTGTGGTGCGAGCCGTTTTTCCGGGAAGCCGTCTTGTCGAGACCGGAATCCATGACGTTCTTTCTGGTGAGCGCCGGGTTCTTCTTCCTTGGTGCGCCAGTGGTATTTTGCCGCAGCCCTGCTTGGCGTCATTGCGGTTGAAAACCATCCCATGGGAGTAATGTTTTTCGTGTATGCGCTTGCCTGGGTTGCGTCGGTCTGGCGGCCGCGCGCAAGCCTGGACCGGCGGCTGGCGGCGCGAAACGGCCTTAAATTCACCGCGGGCCTTCTGTGCGGCGCTGCGTATTTTCTGGCCCTGCATTATCAGAGCCTTGCCCACACCCTGCAGCTGGTCGCAAAAGGGGTCGGCATGCTGGAGGGAACGGTTTTATCGCAGTACTTTTTCGTTTCCGTCAATTATTACCGGCACCTGCTCGATTTCGTCTTTTTTGCCGGATGCATCATTGTTTACTTTCTCAAAGGGTATTACCGGGAAAACAGATTCGTATTCGTGTTTCTGTGCATCATTGTGGCGGTGAACTTTGTCAATCCGCATGCAAACCACCATTATGCGCTCTATTATTATCCCGCCCTGCTCCTGACGGCATTGTATGTATTTGAAAGAAACAAACGGCTCGAATGGGCCGTGACCTTTCTGTTTCTGATCTTCCTTGCCTACAACGCGTCGGTGTTTTTCCGGAAACGCCACTACGATTTTGGCGAGTATGTGCGGCAGATCCAGGCGAGTGTGCCTGCGGACTCGCTTCCCGTGGTGGGAAGCCCCAACGAGTGGTTTGCTTTCAAGGACAGAAGGTTTTATCCTGCGGTATGCACCTTTCTCTATGATTCAACGGCGCCGGAATTCTATCTCATCGCGGGAAACGATTACCATAACGGCATTCCGGGAGCGCACCCCAAAGTTCTTTTCAGGGATTGCATCGAACCACGTTATTCCCGCACCGTGCTTACGACCGTTTCCGTCAATAACGAAACATTCTCCGTGCTGTTGATGAAGAAGAAATAGCGGGCGGCAGGTGTTGTTTTGTGAAGGAACAGGCGGAAACGGTTTTTATGACGCTGCTACGGCGAGCGGTTCTTTTTGCAGGATGAAAACGGCCCGGTAATAGATGCCCGGAAATGTCCGGAACAGAACCGTATCCCGGAGCGCAAGCCCCTGTTGCGTCCTAAGGATTTCTTCCACCTGATGCACCTGGCGAAAGGAATTTCCGCGATCCCAGCTGTAAAACAGAGCGCTGATCCGGTTCTGTCGTTGCGCGATAACCGGATCGGCCACAACCACGTAGTTTCTGCTGACGCGGCTCAACTCTCCAAGCACCTGCCGGAAGGCGGCGTCCGAAAGGTGGTGCGATGTGTCAATGAGCATCACCAGATCGAATGCGTAGGACGAAAACGGCAGCTTCACCGCATCCCCGTGCACATAGGTTTCCCGCGGGTGGTGCGTGCACGCGTACCGGATTCGTCTGAAACTGTCGTCGATGCCCGTGTACAGCCGATGGGAAAGCCGCGCGTATTCGCCCAGGCCGCAGCCGACATCCAGCACTGTTTCGTATTCGTAATGACGGGTTCGCAGCACCGAGGCAAGCTTGCCGAGTCTTCCTCCGTCAAGGAGGGCGCGTTGCACTCTGGAAATGATCGGCACTTCCAGAATTCCTGCCCAGCGCATTTTCGAGTCGGCGATTGGTATGGTTTGGGCTTCCATAGATTACGATGCAGCGCCGTCCGTTTTGTTTGATGCCGGGTGTTACGTCTCCTCATCAAAGCCGCGGCGCATGTCTGTGTTATTTGAAAATCTTGTCGATGATGTACAACGGTCTTTTCTTTGTTTCTTCGGTTATTCTTCCAACGTATTCGCCGATCACGCCGAGGGTAATCATCTGAATTCCCGACATGATCAACACCGCCACCATGAGCGAAGACCATCCGGGAACGGTTTTTGCGGTAAATACCTTTATGTAAATAACATGTACCGTGTACACCAAGCCGGCCAGGGCCGACACGAATCCGAACCACATCACAATCCGCAGCGGAACGGTGGAAAACGACGTGATGGCGTCAACGGCGAAACGGAGCATTTTATGAAACGGGTATTTCGTGTCGCCCGCGAATCGCTTCTGGCGCTCGTAGGGAATGCCGGTCTGATTGAAGCCGACCCAGGCCACCATGCCGCGGAGAAATCGATGCCGCTCCGGCATGCTCTTGAGCGCGTCCACGGTGCGCCGGCTCATAATGCGAAAATCCCCGGTGTCCACCGGCATCGAAATCCTGATCATGCGGCGCAACAGCCGGTAGAAGAACGCGGCCGTGAGGCGCTTGAAAAGGCTTTCGCCCCTGCGATCCGCCCGGACCGCATACACGACATCGAACCCTTCGCGGTGCTTGTTGTAGAGGTCTGCGATAAATTCGGGCGGGTCCTGCAGATCGGCGTCCATGAGGACAATCGAATTTCCCTGTGCGACATCCATGCCGGCGCTCAGGGCAATCTGGTGGCCGAAATTGCGCGAAAGGTTGACAATTCGGAACTGCGGGACGCCCTGGAAATGGCTGAGAAGAAGGGCAAGGCTCCCGTCGCGGGAACCGTCGTTGACAAGAATAAATTCGACGTCGCGCTCTCCCAGACCGCACCTGCTTTGCAGGATTTCCGGAAGTCCGGCGAGCCGCGTATTGAGCTCCGGAATGACGGCTTCCTCGTTGTAAATGGGGATCACTACCGAAAGTTCCATGCGGTATCTGCCGTTTCAATGACGGTTGCGCGATATATTCGTGAACCGCAAGAAGGGCGGCTCGGCGATGCGTCTCAAAATAGATTGCATTTTGTCGGCGGGCAAGGAAAAGCCAAGAATCGTCAGGCGCGCCGCCAACGCGGTTGAATAGCACAGCCCGCGCCTTCCCCGCGACTTGGCGCGGGGTTAGCGGGCGAATATGAATTATTTTATTTCCTCAGCTATGGAAGAATCCCGCCACTTTGGGCGGGGTTCTTCAATTGAAACCTGTTGTGAGATATTTTAAGAGCGGACAACTGCACGTGCGCGATGCGGCGCGGCCGTCGGTTGACGTATCGGCAGCACATCATTCTGTCTGACCATCCGCACATTGCGAAAGCCCAATGACCAATTCTACCAAGGTGGATGTCGAGAAAATCGGACTGTCCGATTTCGTCATTCTCATCCTCGAACGCAGATGGCTGTTTCTTATTTGCACGGTTTTCTGCCTGGCGGCCGGGTTCGCCCTCACCAATCTGCTTCCCGGCCGATTTGTCGCAAGCGCGGTTATCGAAAAACCGTCCGGTAAACAGGTCAACATGAGTTTGCTTGCCGGAACGAACAGTCGCGTTTCCGGGATCATCAACTCCGTTGCAACGCTGGGCGGGAACGGGGCGGAACGCTGTCTGGGGTTTCTGTCGAGCAGGAGACTCGCCGAAAAGGCCATTTACCGTTTTAGCCTTGTTCATCATTATGGGTTCGACAGACGCCGGGGATATTGCATCGAAGACGTGATGAAACGGTACTTCAGGAATGTTGACGGAGTGGAAGACGGACTCGGCAACATCGTGGTGTCGGTGTCCGACAAAGACCCCGTGATCGCGGCAGCCATGGCCAATTTTCTTGCAAGCGAAATGGATTCCATTGCTCTGCGGCTTTCGCGGGAGCGCGCCCGGGATTCCCGCATTTTCTTTGAGGAAAGGCTGGCGAGCATCAAGCGTGATCTGGCAACGGCGACAAACCTGCTCGCACGCTTTCAGGCCGAAAACAACTACATCGACCTTGACCGGCAGACGAAGAACGCCATCACTTCGCTTGCCGATCTGGAAGGCGAGAAGATGGCTGTCGGCATACAGATTGCCTGGCTTAAGAATCAATTCGGTCCCGGCAACCTCCGCGGTAGCGAGCAGGAGGAACGTGAACTGGTGTTACAGCGGAAAATCGGCGACTATGTCAACCGTGGCGGCGGCGATCTTATGGTGGCGCTGCATACGCTGCCCGAGCAGGCGGTGATGTTCGGCCAATTGCTGCGAAACGCAAGAGTTCAGGAATCGCTGTACGAGTTCGTGCTCAAGTTCCGTGAACAGGCCAAATTTGCGGAGGCCGATAATGTCCCCAGGCTGACGATGCTCGACTACGCGCAGGTGCCCGAAAAGAAAACCCAACCGCAACCGGCGCTCATCCCGCTCATGTTCTTTTTTGGAGGATGTATCCTGGCGTCGTTCTGGATTCTTCTGGCGCGATGGCGGGAAGTCCAGCGGCGCCACGGGACACTATCGTACGCCAAGATACTGCGTCTGCGTTCGCTTTGTGCCGGGCCGGACGTGGTTCCGCCGCCGGACAATGCCGGGGAGGTGCTTCAATGACGTTCCTTTTCCTTGGCATTTTCTTTTGCGCCCTTGTATCGGCCTATTATTTCAACAGGGACATCTTTTCCCCCGCACGGATGTTTATCTGCGTTTATGCTCTGGTGCTTGCCGTGAATGCGCTGCATCTGAGCGGCTATCAGAGGCCATGGGCCCTAACAACCCACTGCTTGTGGTGGGGCGCGCTGCTGTGCTTTGTTGCCGGGGCGTGCATCATCAAAACGGTAAACGGCATTCGAAACCCGCTTGTCAAGCTCGACTTCGATTCGATAAGGGTTTCCCTTAAGAACAGCGCGCTTGCAATCGACTGGACTTGGTTTTCCCGGGTTTTTTTCATCTGTGCGGCAATCTTTATCGCCAGTTATTTCGGATCGTACCTTATCAGCGGTGTCATTCCGATTTTGTCAAATGCGCTGTCTGCCGACAAAGCCCGCATAGCGTTCTTCAACGCTTCTCTTCCCACCAACTACGGGCTGTTTTGCGGCCCCATCACCCTCATCCTTGGATCGGAGTTCGTGCTTTTTTCAGGCGCGTCGAAGCGTCGCATCGCCGTTGTGATCGCAATTTCCATCGTGACCCTGCTATTGTACATAACAATCATCACAAGACTTGACCTGTTCAGGGCCGTTCTGTTCGGCGTAATCATGTACCATTACGGCAAAAAAAGGCTGATGCCCCGGCACCTTGCCATTGCCGGAGCGCTTTTTCTGGTCGCATTTCTCCTGTTCTTTTTCCTGAGGGTTCAGTACGATACCTTCGGCATGTGGGTGGAGGCGCAGAAGGTTCATATTCCAAAGGAATTTCTCTGGTGTGCAAACATGTACACCTATGTGGTGAACAACTTATGGAATTTCGACTATGCCATCCGCAGGTACGTCGAAGGCGTCTACAGCTATCCCCGGCAATGGGGCTTCGGCCTGACCCGTCCCGTGTTCGGTCTCCTGTTTCTCGCAACACCGTTTGCGCAAAGCTACGGCTTTGATTCCATCATGAACGAGTCCGTGAGCATGCTCAAGGGCCTCAACACCATTGTCTTCCCATGGCATTTTTACAAGGATTTCGGCGCGTTCGGGGTCTTTTTTCTGCCGCTGCTGTTCGGCATGATCATCACCGTGTTTTACGTGAATACCATAAACGCGCCGTCGCTTTCAAGGATGGCGGTGTGGGCGCAGGTGGCCCCGCTCATTATCTTCAGCTTCGGTTTTGCCTTGTGGGAATTCTGGTTTATCTATGTGAACTTTGCGGTCATCGCCGCGGCCCACCGGCGGCTGCGGACGGGCGGGGTCAGCGCGGTGGGTTCGCCGCATCAAGAAACGAGTTGAGGTAATCGAGCTCCGCCGACGCGCGGTCGAGAAGGTAGCGCGTGTTGCGGTCGGCGCCGTTGAGGCGTAGCGCGGTATTGTAATCCGCAATCACCTGTTCGAACATCGCCCTGCTCTCGAGAAGGTTCTGCATGATGACCTGTGTTGACTGATTGAAATTCTGCGACTGTCGCAGGTTGTATTCCTTGAATTCAAGGATCTGGCCGCCCAGGGTGTACCCCGCGGCCTCGAAATTCCTGTCGACGGCATCCTTGACCGCTGCGACCGAATCCTCGTCGATGCCGCACAACTGGGGAAAAACGTTTTTCCGGTACGTCATGAGCGGGGAGAGCCCCATAAACGGCCTATCGAGCAGCCGGAATTTGGAGAAGATGATGCAGGGCCTGTCATCGGTGTTGAGCGGGACGCCTGCCTTGAATTCGTCGATGGCGTCCTGGTCGAGAACGAAACCGCTCAGCAGATCGTAGACGCCCGCGACGTTCACCCGGCCGAGGTCTTCGCGCACCAGACTGTCGGCGAGCAGCGCCTTCGCCTTGCCGTAATCCACCCTGAGCGGTGATTTCGAACCGATGAGCACGGTGTGCCCCATGGTCTTGTATCCGCCCGAGTAGTACACCGCGACGTAGGGAAACGCCGTGTGGAAGGTGGCGAGGATCACCCGGTAATCCCGTTCGAGGATGCCGTGGAGGGGAATCCACTGGCACATGACGCCCCGATCGGTGAGCCTGTCGCGGCATAGCCCGTAGAATTCCTTTGTGTAAAGTATCCAGCTGTCGCTGCTCGTGGGGTGCGTGGCGTCGGCGCTGATGATGTCGTATTTGGCGCGGGCGGTGAACACGTAGTTGCGGCCGTCGTTGACGATAAGGCGCACCCGCGGGTTATGGACCGCGTCGTGGTTTTCCTCGGTGAAGCAGCGGGAGGCGTCGAACGCCTGCCTGCAGATTTCCACGCAGTCGACGTGGTCGATGCCGGGCAGCCTCGCCACAAAGCCCGCCACGATGCCGCTGCCGAACGTTACGATGAGCGCGTTTTTCGGCTTTGGCGAGTACAGCGCCGGCAGGATGCCGAGGAACCTGAACGCCCGCATGCTGAAATAGTCGGTGCTCACCTCGCCCGTGCCGTCGATGAGAAGGTACTTCTGGCCGGTGTTCCGGACATCCTGGAACACGGCGGTCGTGCCGCTCAGGTTTTCCCTGCAGTACAGAAGCCGGTTGGCGGGTGCGGGATACTTGTTGCTGTAAACCGTGAGAAAAGCGTTTTGGGGGACTCCGAGAATGCAGAGCGTGACGACGAAAATGACGCATGCGGCAAGCGCGGCCTTTAATTTTGTTCCGAGGCCGGAGCCTGCCGCCAGGCAGATAAGACCGACGCCCGCGTTTGCACAGGCCAGGGCCGTGATGCTGTTCTGCACGCCGAGAAGAGGAATAAGGACAAACCCTCCGCAAAATGATCCTACGACCCCGCCGATGGTATTGACGGAATACACTTCTCCGACGGACCTTCCGAATGCGCCCTGCCGTCCGGAATACATTCCGGTGAAAAGGGGAAACGCCGCGCCCATGAGCGCGGTGGGCGGGAACAGGGCCAGCGAAAACACCAGAAACCGGATTCCTATTTCACCGCCCCAGCCTGTGCCGAACACTTTGTTGAGGCCGGCAATGAGCGGGTTCATGCCGGCAATCAGCGGGATCGAAAGGATGCACAGGATTCCCACGAGGATTTCGATGCACCCCAGAAACAGGAATTGGTCTTTCCGCCTGTCGGCAAAGCGGGGAACAAGAATTGCCCCTGCCGTGATGCCGAAAAGGAACGTGGTGAGCATGATTGCGAACGAGTGAATGCTGTTGTCAACGAAATATTTGAGGACCCTGAACCACACCACTTCGTAGGCCATGGTGCAGAATCCCGCCACAGCGGCCGTGAGGAGCACAATCGCCGCCCCGGTTTTTATCGCGTTGCCGTTCGTGGGTGAGGTTTTCATCAGGTCCTGATTCCTGTTTCGAACGACCGGAAGACCGCGAGCGCCGCGAAACCGATGGCGCAATCGGCGCCGGCTGCGATGAGCACCGTCCCCGTCATCCCCAGCGGTCCCAGCAGGACGAACACCCCGGTGAGGCAGCCGACAACGCTTCCGAGGGTGTTGACAGAATACAAAGCTCCGATGTCCCGCGCCATCCGGTCCTTGCGCGAGGCAAGCATCCGCACGGCAACGGGAAAGGTCGCGCCCATCAGCGTGGTCGGGACGATCATGAGGGCGAGCGCAAAAAGAAAAATGATAATTCTTAACGGCAGGAAACTCTGTCCGAACACGTTGTTAATCGAAAGGTACACGGGTCCTAGCAGCGGGAACGCGAGCAGGAGCAGTATCGTCGAAACGGCTATGCCGATGTGGACAAACGAGAACACGATGCAATTGTTCCTTGCGGTGTCGGCGAGCCTGCCGAAAAAGACGCCTCCGGCGGCCATGCCCAGCATGAACGCCGCGAGCACAGCGCTCACCGCGAACACCGTCACCCCGAACACCAGGCTGAACATGCGGGTCCATACCACTTCGTACACCAGATTGCAGGAACCCGAAAGAAAAAAGAGAAGGACGATGAACATAGCGGGCGGGTTTTTCGGCATTTCCTTTTCCTACTTGCAAGGCTCCGCAATCGATACGGCGGCGTTTTTGGCTTCACAGAATATACTATTGTCATGAGCATTCCGGGTGGGACAAGTGAAAATGCGGAAGCTATGACAAGAATCGAACAGATAAAAGAACAAAAGTGTGGCGAATAATTTGAGATTTTTTCCTTATTCCTTTATATATTTTACCTTGTAAGGAAGAGGGGGGATTCTTTTCCACCAATCGGAATCTCTGCACTGCCCATAGTGCCGTGTATTCACGCGTTACCGCGTCCGAATAAAAGAAATTCCGCCTCTCTTTGTGCACTTTGCGGCTCCGGTAAACGTATCGTAATCGATTAACCACTTTACTTTTTCTGAATGGAGGGTTTTCCCATGGTTCGATGTTCAAAGGCAGTCGTCGCATTGATGGCCGCTGGCTTCCTTGTGTTTTCCAGCAATGCCGATCCAATCAACCTTACCGGCACGGTCAAAGATTCAGGAACCCTACAGGGGATCAGCGGGGCAATAGTCAGCCTTCCGAAACAAAAAGTTTATGACACAACTGACGCTAACGGCGCGTACACCTTGACAGGGACCACTGGCGTACGCTTATCTGGCGGTGTGCAAAATGGGCTTTTACATGCGCCGATATTTACGCAGAACGCGCTAAAGTTTGGCGTGGCGTCCGTGAGCGAACGGGTAAGGATCGATGTGTACAATGTTTCCGGTCAACGTGTGGCAAGCTTGCTTGACAGGGAAATCGGTTCGGGGAATTATCAGATCAACCCCTACCTTGCCGCCCTGGCAAGCCAGATCTACTTTGTGAAGATCCAGATCGGCTCCCAGAGTTCGATGTTCACCATGCCGCTTTCAAATAAACTTGCGGCGGCATCGGGCGGCATCTTAAGGAGAACGGGCGAGGCTGGAAACGGATCCCTGGCGAAAACGGCTGCCGTCATCGACACGATTGTCGTAAGGGCAGCAGGCTATAAGCAGACGAAAACGACGATAAGTTCCTACGCGGGAAGCAATGACATCATTCTTCCGCGCGTGGGTCCGGCAATCGGCTTCGTTACGTTCGACAATGCTTCGTACAGCGGTTGCCAGACCAAGGCCGTCATTATTGTTAATGACACCGACTTGACTGGTGCGACAGCGACGGTTTCCGTGCATGTTAAGAGCAATGCCGATTCGGTCGGTTTTATGTTGAGCCTCAGGAAGGATCCTACCACATTCTGCCAGTACGCCGATTCGCTGGCATTTTCCATTGTCAAATCCGACTCCACGAAGCGGCTTCTCAAGGTTCAGGACAAAGGGACCGGCGACGTGCTCACCGTTGTGTACCACGACCTCTCTCCCGACACCATGCTCAGCATGACCGGGATCACCTGGAACGGCACCACCGGCCAGGTCGGCCCGGGCGCCTCCATCTACGCGGGATTGACGGTCAAGGCGACCGTCAACCTCAGTGACGCCGATCTCACGGATTCCGTTGCCTTCGTTACCGCCAAGAACGACTCCGCGGACACGGCCGGCATTGTGATGACCCTGCATCCTGTGCCCGGCTCAGGCGGAAGCTACACCGGCCTGCTCGGTTTCTCGACGGTGGCCTCCAATCAGGCCAATGCAATTATCAAGGTGAAAGCGCAGAACGTTCTTGCGGGCGAAAACATTACGCTCATCTACAACGATCTCACGCCTCCGTCTCGCCAGATTGGAAGCATCTGCACGTGGAGGCCCATGGTAGGGGTGATCGCGCTTGACTCCCTGGCCTACCACGGCACGCCGAATAAAATGGGCATCACCGTGTACGACGACGACATTGCCGACAGTATCGTTGTTGTCAATGTGAAAAGCAAGAAAGACGCCACCGGAATAGTCGACACGCTCAAGTTCTCCAGCGCGAGCGCGTCACGGGTGTTCACGGGAAGCGCGGGATTTTCAACCACCGCTTCTTCGCAGGCAACCAAAACGATCGGCGTGCTGACCGCGGGTGACACCGTATCGGTGATCTACACCGACTACACGCCCGACAGCGTCGTTGTGAAGAAAGTACCCTGGAGCGCGCAGTAAGTCCGGCACAGGAAGAAATGTCCTGCCCTGCGCAAAGAACAGGGTGGAAGGGTAAACAAGACAATGGGAAAGGCCGTGAGGCCTTTCCCATTGTCTTTGCGATTCTAGACGGTTTCAGCGTTGCGCTGTCGGGCATCCACAGATGGTAAGTCTTCCTGCGCACGTTCCAGGGATGCATCCAGTGAAAGTAATAGAACGTGCGCGGCCGCACCAGGGGAGCGGCTCTTGCAATAATGGCCTGCTTTACGGGCGTGCCGTCGGGCCAGGTTCCCATAAAGCGCTGCGCATCGGTTCCCGGGCCGAGCGCGAGGGCTTTTGCCGCAAGATTGCCGGTAAACGTGTAGTCTGCCAGGGCGTCGAGGTACCTGAAAATGCCGTAGAAATCGAGAGCGTCGGCCGCGTCGCGTCCCCGGTCGAAGGTGGTGGGCGTGGAGTGGTCGGCTTCCAGTTTGCACCCGCTTGACGCATTGGAATCGCTCAGCAGCACGACAAAATTCTTCTCCGAGTCCGGGATGCCGATGGTTTCGAAAATGTCCTTTGCCATACGGTGGTCGTTGCAGTCGTCGTCCTGGAACACCTCGGCAATGAGTTTTACGCCCGCCGGAAAATGCACGATCTGGTCCTGCGTGATTTCAAACACGTAGTGCGGCGCCATCAGATACATGAATGCGCCGTTCGATCCCCAGTGCTGCCGGATGATTGCCCGGGAGAGGTGATACGGAATGCAGCTCGCGCCGAACGAATGCCCCGCCATGCCGATGCGCGTCGTGTCGATAAACGCCGACCACGTCCGGACGGCATGCTGTATGCCCCGGTACATGCGGTGATACGTCATGCCCTGGTAGGGAAAGGAGACCATGCGGTAGGTGATGAGAACCACGCAATACCCTCTGCTCGCAAGGTGGCAAAGCAGCCTGCCGTAGGTGATTGGTTTGTCGCCGCCCTTGCCCATGCCGGGGAAGAAGAAAATCACGGGGAGGGGCCGGTTTGCATCCTTGGGACGGAACAGAAAGTACGCATCGTGCACCATAAAGCGGCCGCGCACGCTGTCGGTAGCCACGGTCGAAGTCCCGTCCGCGCCGTAGCCGCTTGACATCTGCGGCACCGCGTCGCCGCACCAGGCGCAGAGGTCAAGAGAGGCAAATAGAAGAGTAAGGTAGGTGATTATACAAGATTTGTTCATGATATTTTTGGATTTAAAAAAATAGGTGTTGTGATGAGAGAGGTGCAATCGCAAGGAAGTTGAAAGTGAATCCAGAAGAGAAGTTTCAAGTGATACCCAGAGCAATGGCGGATTTGTTCCTTGCTTTGTGATTTTGTTTATTTTCATCGCCGCGAAGCGGCATTCCGCAGAGGTTGCGTTGCGAAGGGGCGACGCCGCGCGAGCGCACCAGGCGCGCCCTTTTGCTGGAGGGGGTAGCACAGGACACCGCAGGCCGAAGGCCGAGGAGGCCGGAGCGAGGGGGAAACGCGAAGCGGTGCCCCCACCAAGAATCTTTTGTCAATATATCAAATCAACAAGACCATGCGCCGACACCGTCGGCTTCACCATCTGCGTACCCTGCTTTACTTTGAAGCTTATAGGATTGGCCGTTGTGTTGAGCGCCGCGATCACCGTGGTCCCGTCGGTGTTCCGGCACGCCGTGATTTCCAGGCCCGTCCCGCTGTACGCGCAGCCTATCCTCACCGCGCCGGGCCGGAAATATCTGCTGAAATGCGTCATATAGTAGTAATTGCTGTTGTACTTGACGGCGCCGCTTGAGGTGTCGACCACGATGGGTCCCACGCAGCCGCCGGTTCTGTCGTGATACGGTCCGCCGTTAAAATCGGTGAGGAGGTTCCACGTGAGATAGCCGCCCGACCAGTGGTTGAGGTCCCCGATGATCTCATGCGCCATGCGCTCCGCTTCGGTCCATGTGTCGCGGACGCTGCATTCGGTGGCCACCATGGGAGATTGCGGAAACAGATCGTGCGTGGCCGAGAGGCTGTCGAACAGGTCACCCGCGTACCGGTGGTAGGCCGTTCCCCAGACGTATTTGGCGGCCGCCGCGTCTCCCAGAATGACCCGCGCCCAGGTGACAATGTCGTCCTTGTTGTGGTCCCAGATCATGATCTTGGTGGCGACGTTGTTGCTCGCAAACGCGGGGCCGAGATAGTTCTTTACAAAGTCCCGTTCCTGTTCCGGCGTGTAGCGGCAGCCCTCCCAGGTGGGCGAATACTCGGGCTCGTTCTGCACCGTAACGCCCCACACCGGGATGCCGTTGTATGCCATGGTGGTGATGTACTTGACAAAGTAAAGAGCCCATGCCGAGAAACAGGTTGCGAGGAGGTCGCCGCCGCCGAGCATCTGGCCCGTGGTCTTCATCCAGCCCGGCGGCGACCAGGGCGAGCCGAACAGTTTGAACAGGGAGCCCGGCACGGCCATGGCCGCCTTGATGGATGGTATCATCCACGGCATGTCGTGCTGCATGCTGAAATTGTCAAGATTATAATCGCCGGACGTGTTGTCGTAGTTGTAGGAAGCTATCGAGAAGTCGCAGCTGTTGATGGTCGCGCGGCACAGCGTATAGCCGGACCCGGTGAACGGATTGAAGAACGCGTTGAGCACCTCGGCCTTCTTCGCGGCCGGGATTTTGCACAGGTTCGATACCGCGCATTCGGTGAATGCAGCCCCGAATCCCACGATGGACTGATAGGTGGTCGCCGGGGTGATGGCGGCTGTGGGAAGCGTTGAGCCGTCGTCGGCCGCGAACGTGAGCGCCGGCTGAACGGCGAGCCTGTCGCCCGCCGAATCCGTCTGGATCACCTGCACCTGGCCCGTCGAGACGCTCTTCTGCAATGTCAAGTCGTAGGCGCCGGTTGTGTTGTCGATGCCGAGCGTGGTGACGTTATATCCCACGGCCCAGGCGATAAGGGAATCGACCGCGGCAAGTTTCCTGGCCAATGCCGGCGGTTCGGCGTTTTTCTCTTCCCGGACAGCCTCTCCGAAGCGGGCGTGGTCTCCGAGCATCGACGGAACCGCCAGAATGTTCGTGGCTGCGCCGAAAGAGAACTTCACGATGCTTATCTGCGAGGCGGCAGGGGCGGGAAGGAGCGCGATCCGGTAATCACCCTTTGTCAAAGTCCTGTCGAGGGCAGTTGACAAATGCCTGCCTGCAACGTCGTACACGTCGATGCGCGCGCGGGTGTTTGGGTCCGAAACGGAGAAGACAAGCGCATTGCCGACAACAAACGGCATTGTTCTTCCTTGTATCGCCGGAGCTGCACGTTCCACCGACACAGTTCCGCCGAGCGAATAAGCGCCGTTTGTGTCGGATGTGGTGGAAAGCCCTGCGCCGGCGAGGCTCACAATGGCGCCCTGGACCGGCGATCCTGCCTGGTCTCTAACGGTCCCGGTGATCGCAACGGCGGCGTCAAGGGAGAATGAGATCGCCAAAGCAAGAAGAGCTGCGGACAAGTTCCTGATTGACATGACGGCTCCTATTGGGGGGTGGGGAGAATTAAAGAGCACTTGATGATAATATAAGAACGGCGGGGTGAAATTTGCGGAATTTCTTGCTATGGTTGTATTGATATGTTATTGAAGAACCCCGCCCCAAGTGGCGGGGATTCTTCCATAGCTAAGGAAATAGAATAACAAATATTCGCCCGCTAACCCCGCGCCAAGTCGCGGGGAATGCGCGGGCTGTGCTATTCACAAGACAATTAACCTCAACAATTAACAAAAAAATTAGGATGTATTTGGGAGCTTCGCGGGGTGCAGCGTGGTTGGGGCTGTGGCAAGACCGTAACAACCTCACCCCGCCCTCTCCCCCGGGGAGAGGGAGAAAATATGGAAATGGATTTACACAAGCGCGCACCCTTGTAGCAGCAGCTGTGAAGGAAAAACGTTGTATCCGTTCAAGCCCACAGCATTTTTGGGTGTCAAATGAATACCATCACCGTAACGAATCGAAGACCACCGAGGAGAAGTGCGCCTCTAGAAACAGCACTGGTTGGTATCTTCATGATTGCTCCATTTACAAATTGAAGAACCCCGAAACAAGCTTCGAGGAATGCGCTCGCTGTGGGATTCAATCGAAACACTTTGAATGCGCACCGTTGAAAGCCTCCCCGGGGGGAGGTTTGGTGGGGCGATATAATAAGCATTTTCCTTGGCGGGTTTAAGGGCCGGCCAGGCCCTTCCAACTATCTATTTTTTATTTGTATTTATTTTTTGGTATCTATTGTTTCAGCCTCGCCGAACTCGTAACCCCCAGCGAATCATAAATCCTGAGCGTGGCCTTGGATTTGTTCAACGTGTAGAAATGCACGCCTTTCACGCCGTTGTCGATGAGGTCCGACACCTGCTCGGTGGCCCAGTGCACACCCACCTTCTCGACATGCTCGTCGTCTTCCGCGCGCGACAGCGCCTTGAGCAGCCGCGCAGGGAAATGCGTGCCCGCGGCAAGGTCGGCCATGCGCGTCATGCCCTTGAGGGACGTCACCGGCATGATGCCGGCCAGAATGGGAATCGTGATTCCCGCGATCCTGCTTCGCTCGCAGAAATCGTAGAAGTCGTGGTTGTCAAAGAAGAACTGCGTGCACACGAAATCCGCGCCCGCGTCCACCTTTGCCTTGAGATAATCCATCTCGCGCAAACGGTTGGGCGTCTCGGGGTGTCCCTCGGGATAGCCTGCCACGCCGATGCCCATTTCGGGAAACTGCCGCTTTATCAATCCGACAAGCTCGACCGCATGGCCGCACCCGCCCTTGGCCGGAACGAACGCGCCGGTTCCCGCGGGCGGATCGCCGCGCAGGGCCATGATGTTTTCTATGCCGCTCTTCCGGTACGTCTCAAGGATCGCCACGGTTTCGTCGCGCGTTGAGCCGGAGCAAGTGAGGTGTGACACCACGGTAAGCCCGGTCTCTTTGCGGATGCGAACGACCAGCTCGTGCGTGAGCAAGCGCGTGGACCCGCCCGCGCCGTACGTCACGCTCACGTAGGACGGGCCCAGGGGCGCAAGGTCGCGGATGGTCCGGTACAACTGGTCCGCGGCCGGCGCGTCCCTTGGAGGGGAGAACTCGAAGCTGAACGTTAGCTTGTCGCGCTTGAAGATGTCGTTTATGTGCATGAGGGGAAAATAGTGCGTGCCGGAGGGCAGGATAAAGGCAAGATGACAAGAGGGATGGGCCGAGAGGGTTGGATGACGAAATGCATAGTTTAGGAAATGGAAGTGGTGTGAATGTCAACGTCCCCCACCAATCCGCCTATTTTGATGCAATAATCCTGTAAATAATGCGTCTTGAATAGACAGAACTTGCTGATTCCGTCTCCAGAATGCGCAGAAGGCGGCGCCTGGTTCGGTCCCATTGGTACTGGCTTGTGCGCTCCGTAAACAATAAACACAAGAAATAACAGGCACCTGCGCGTCAAAACGTCTCGATAACCAATACATCAAGAAAGGGGCAAAGAAGATGCAGAACAAAGAATCGCTGGAGAACCAACCATCAGCCAATGTCGGCTTTGCAAAGATTTACGCCGAAGGCGACCCGCCGTGGGAGATCGGCAAACCGCAGCCATCGTTCGTGGCGGTCGCAGACCAGGTGACGGGTCCGGTGCTTGATGCGGGGTGCGGAACGGGCAACACTGCTCTTTTCTTCGCATCCCGAGGCCTGCGGGTGACGGGCATTGATTTTGTGAAAGAAGCGATCCGGCGAGCCCGGGCCAAGGCCGCAGAGCGTGGTCTTTCTGCGGAATTCCTGGTCAAGAATGCCATGACGCTGGGCGACTGGAACAAGCGCTTCACAAGCGTGATCGACAGCGGTCTGTTTCACATCTACCGCGGAGACGACCAGCGACGCTACGTACGGGGGCTGGCACATGTACTCAAGTCCGGCGGACGGCTTTTCCTGTTTTCTTTCAGCGACGAGGTGCCGGCATCCGTGCCTGGGGGAGGGGTGTCTCGACAGGAGTTGTATGACGTCTTCGCCGATGGCTGGGACATCGAATCGTTGCAGTTGGTGGGGGGCGAGGTGAATCCGGCATACGCCGGGGAGTATGCGGAGGTGAAGATGTGGTTTGCGGTAATCCGGCGAAAAGAGTGAGTCGCAAGAATCAGATGACAATGGGGAGCGGATTGGAAGGGCCAGCAGTTGCGTACCATACGGTAAAAATGTGAATGCCCAACGTTTGCCGTGTTACGACGTGGCCAGCGTTAGGCAACGTGACGGAGTGAGCTCACTCACGAAATGACGCGCTGGATTCAGACGCTGGCAATTTGTGCTGAGCCTGTCGAAGCACCAAGGGCGGCTTTGCGCCCGCAGCATCAAAGGGGCTGTTGGCGGCTGTGTTTGCGCTGCTACCGTAGTATAATGTTTTGTTTGCGCCGACTCCGGAGTCTTCGACGTCCCGGATTTTATCGGGATTCTCTTTTGTCTTTGTCTTGCCGCGCCCTCTCATGTTTACCGCCGCCGCACGGAACTGCGCCGGCGTTAATTCTCAATTATTTATTGAAATTAAAAATGACACCCTTCGGGTAGTGGGGTTCCCTAGCCTATTTTGAGGCTTTCAGGATTCTGTGCCAGGGAGTCACGGTTTCAAGAAAATGGCCACCAAGAATCTCCGTCGACATTCCCTCGCTACGGAAGACTTGGGCGTAGTCCTTCAGCCGGAGGATGTCCGAGATTATTACTTTCCCTCCCGGCTTTAACACCCTTGCGATTTCCCGGCAAGCTTTTTCTCTGCCTTCCTTGGTTGGGATGTTGTGGATACAGAGGTTGGAAAGAACAACGTCAAAGCATAAATCGGGAAAGGGCATCTTTTGAGCGTCTTCGTTTTTTACCTCTACCTTGTCACTAACCCCTTCTATTCGGGCGTTTTTGAGGGTGTCTTGAGGATTGTTTTTATGCATGTCCACTTGGCTCCAAATATCGATTCCAATGCTCTTGCCTCCGGTTAACCTCCTGGCCGCTCCGATCATCAGTAAGCCTCTTCCGGTGCCGATGTCAAGGACTGTTTCGTTTCCCTTCCAATCCACCATGGAAAGAAGCCTGTCTCGTAGGCGAAACTTACCGGCCTTAATGTAATAGATGAATTTAACGGTGAGGACGGTGAACAACAGAGAACTAACAAGGAATAAGGCGCTCAGGATTTTAAGAATTGGGTTGGGAAAAATGAAGAGAACGATAGTGAAAACCCAAAGCCCGACACAAATCAAAGGAACCCTGAAAGGTGAACCGTCAACGCCATAGTCCGGTGGGGCAGTTTTCTCGTTTTGATCCATAGCGTACTCCTTTTGCATCCTCGCTCATCCGTTGCTTCGCAACTGGATAGTTTTAGCCGAGATTATATCTACGCGTTCCGCGTAGATATTTTCTATATAGTTACTAATATTCTCATGCACAATATGATAAGACGCAAAAAGGCCAAATATTATTGCAGTTCAACAATGATTTTGCTTTGATTTCATTTCTTACGCCGCATTTATGCGGCTTCGTCGAGGGGCGACGCTGCGAAGTACCCGCAGGGGTGCGCGGCTCTTACGTTTTAAAATGGTATTTGCCTTTCCTGTCTTCGGCGCAAACCTATAATTTCATTCAGCGCAAACATTGACAACGTTCCACGCATTGCCCGCCGTGCCTGCCTACAATCTCGCCACCCGACGGAAGCCACGACGGAGTCTTCGACATGACTGGCTGGCACCCGTGGTGAGCCTGTCGAACCATGACGGGTGGCGAAACCGTCATGTCAAGCGGGCATGGCGCGGCTGCGTGTGTTGTGTGATGGGCAGAGCCTAAAGTTTATTAAGGTTCTGCTTTTGAGCTATCTACACAGTAGTGTTTTCGTGGATTAGGGACGTTGGCAGAGTGAAGAGGTTGCTCTGGATGGTCATTTCCTCGATACGCATTTGCGCCATGGTCTGGTATTTTTTGAGCAGTTCAACCCCAACAAATTTACGATTATGTTTGCATGCTACGACGCCAGTCGTTCCCGAACCAGCAAAAGGATCTAGCACAAAGTCATTGAATCTTGTTGAGGCAAGAAGGCAATTTTCTACGAGCTTTTCGGGATATACCGCAAAATGCGTATCTCTAAACTTTCCCAGAGGTATTTCCCATACAGTTCGCTTGTTCCTTCCGTTTGGATGGAAGGCTTGGTCCCATCTACCATCGTGAAGATTATTATTTCCAGAATTCTTGCCATTTTCAGGTGTACCGTTTACTTTGCCAAAATGATTGCGGCCACCTTTCATTCTTGATTTTTCAGAGAAGGTTACGTGGGGCTCTCGGATCGCGTCGGCATCATAGTAGTAGTCCTGGTCTTTGGCGAACATGAAAATGTACTCGTGGTCAGTTGTCGGCCGATCCTTAATAGAAGAAGGCATCGCATTGGGCTTATGCCAAATGATGTCACTCCTCAGAATCCAACCATCTGATTGTAGCCCAAGTGCAACACGCCAAGGAATGCCGAGAAGTGATTTGCCGCGATAGGTGTCTCCAAGATTTAGCCAAAGCAGACCATCAATTCTTAGATTTTTGCGTATTTTACTAAATACGTCAACAAGATGTTCTATGTATTCCTCTGCGGTTTTTTCTTGGCCAATTTCACAACAATTGCCTTGACCGGAGTAATTTCTATGACCAAAATAGGGTGGACTTGTTATTATTGCTTGGAAAAAAGATGCTGGCAATTGAGCGGCAATTTCTCTTATGTCGCCTAGGAGAATTTTGTTTTCAATGCTATTTTGCATATTTCCCACCCAGCACTCTTTCAATGTACTTGTTCAACTTAATTTGAGAATCTTCATCAAACCCAAGGAATTTGTTGGGTGACATGTTGAAATGAAATATCAAATCTATCTGGTTATCAATGGCCTTTATTTCCGAAATTGACCAATTCTCCGCTACAATTATCACTACAATATGGTAATTGTCTAGTTCTTTCTTTACATCGGTAATAGCAGCGGTAATGTCACGAGTAAATATGTGTGAATGGCCCCCGCCTTCTGTCTCTCTGGTTTTGACTGGAACGAGAAGGCTTACGAAGGAATTTCCCTTCTTGGGAAATAGTTTGGCAGAAACGTCTATTGTGTGTTTTCCAACTCTTATCTGTTTATCTGCAATTTCCACTTTCTTGAAGTTGCCATAATTCCCATGAATAGAGAAATAATTCTGGATTGCAGTTATCAGCCCGGTTCGCACATTTGTTTCAAGGTGGTGACCGCTAATGCTTCGCCTCGAACCTTCAAGTCGGTCCAAGACAACTTCGCGAACCGTATTCCACTCGAAATGTTTTACAGTGGAGCGGTATTCATGAATAAGCGCAGACAATGAGTCTATCTCGGCTACCAGTTTCTCTACAGTATCTGCTTTTTGCATTCTCGAAATCAGCGGAGATAGCCTTTGTTGAGGTGCATCCCGTATGACCCAAGCAAAGAAATAGAAGCACGCTTTCAAATGAGGATATACCCGGCCAATACCGTCAAATAGAAGTGGTTTTTCATCGGTCGGGTCTGAGTAGCAAGCTCCGATGATTCCCTTGATTTGAGGCTTTGAACTCGATAATAGAATGTCATTTAAGGACTTGTGTGAGCCAGTAATAAGTTTTGCGTGCTTTTCAATCCAATCATAAAAGGGTTTGGCCTGATCAGCAAGTTTGGCGAGTTCAACTAAGCGATAGTGAGCAATATTGACCTTATGGATAATCAAATCTTTCATTCCGATACATCCCAATCCAGAAGAAGGTGAACATGCCTAAAATAGCTTATTCAATACTGAGGCACCTGAAATTTTGAAGCTCTGCCTTTTGCACACCAACGTTCCACGCATCGCCCGCTATGCCCGCCTTTTATCTCGCCGCACGCGGAAGCTACGACGGAGTCTTTGCGACATGACATGACGGGCGGCTTCTACCGCCAGAAGCGCGGCAATTTGGGCGGACATCTCAGACCGCATTCCTGCCCAGCCTGCATGGGGTTGTTGGGCGGTCGTGACTGGGCGGGTGTTTTTATTTGCACGGGCGAATGTAGAAAGCAAGCAATGTACTTTCATTAGCTTGTCGAAATCCTTGCAGCAAATTCTCGTACCGCCCTTAACATTATGACAACTTGGTCTAGAGTGTATTCACTATATTTTGCATGTGCTGCCTTATTTCGCAAATCTAACCATGCTGTTACATTTTTTTGATCCAATTTGTTGTAAACTTGAGCGCTGAGCAAGGTCTGAATTCATAGCATCGGCCTTTTTAGAATGGCCTGATACTTGAATAGGGACCGACTTCGCTGCACAAAGATTTCTAAGATGTTCCTCAAGCACGCCTCCAATTAAAACTGCTGCCGGATCTTTATATCCTTGTTCTATAAGATGTTCAGCCATTTCCAGAAAATCACTGAAAACTTCTGCTCTAACAAGACCTTGAATAGTAGCGAGGTACCCTTCGGCATAATCTCGTTTGAGTGCCTTTAATGCTCCAATTTGAAAACTAATGTGTTCGGTAATTGCTGGACGGTATGTTGAACCCGGCGGAGCGACTCGATCAAGAGTAGCCGTGACTATAGTTTTAACTTCACTATATATTTGATGTCCAAGATCGGAAAGGTCATCATATTCAGCACGGGAACGATATTCTTGGTATAGATTTATGGCACGGTCAATTTGCTGAATCGCTTCGGATTTTGTTGTCATGGTTTCTCCTGAAAGGAAACTGAAATCAAACGCAGTGCAGGTTCTTTGTGACGAAAGCCTCCCCGGCGGGGGAGGTTTGGAGGGTGGGCTACAATAAGCATTTTCCCAGCGGGATCTAAAGGGCAGAGCCCTTTCCAACTCTTGATCTTGTATTTGATTTCTATTTAGCTCCTCAACCTCTCAACTCCTCAACTTCTCAGCTCTTTTATCACCTTATCCCAATCGTCCCGATAAACTTCTTATGCCACTGTTCCGAATCGACGAACAAATACACCCGATATACGCCCGCCGCGACCGACATCTTGACCTTGTTCGTGCCGTTCCAGTATATGTCGATGTCGTGCACGGTGGTTGGGCCCGAGCGCCATGCCGCAGGGAAAATGTCCGAAGTCTCCGCGGATTGCACAGGGTTGCCGATGTTGTCGTAGATAAAGAGCCGCACCTTTACCGGCGCGGTCGGGTCGGTAGGCGGCATGAGCTTGAAGGTCATGACGACGCCCGCCTGATCCTGGCGCACCCAGGAGCGCGCGAGCGGATTGTGGCTGCAATTCAGAACGCCGGCGGCTTCCTCGTGCAGGGTGGGCATGGAGGGGTTCGGCACGATCACAAGGACGTTGGGCTGCGATGTTTCGACCTTTACGGGTGCGCGACGGTTGCCGGGCACGGGAAGGTTGTTCCATTGCGTAGCGTCGGCGACCCCCGGGGTGTCGGCGCGCAGGCTCAGGAGGTTTCTGTCGTTGAGGTCGTTGCCGTTTGTCATGTAGAACTGGATGGTGCTTGCGTCGACGATCTTAAACAGGTACGGTATGCCGGTGAGCATCCCGTCGACGAGGACCGTGTCGCCGTTGCCGGTGACCACCCACGCGTCGAAGATTTTCGAGGGAGCCAGCGACAGCGGGAGCGCGTTGCCGCCGGCGGTGTGGACGGGCTCGGAAAATTCCACGGTGACAAGGTCCTGCCTCCTGTCGCCGATTGAGCTGATTGACTTGACAACGCTCCACACGACCGGTCCGGCACCGTCGGCGCAGGTCAAGCTGTCGACATCATTCACGTTGGGGACGCCGTGCACAGACACCAGCGGCCTCCATGCGGTCTGCGGTTCGGCGGTTATCTGCTCGGCGAGATACGCGATAAACACCGAATCGGAATCGGCGTGCATGCCGCGCACGCTGTCAACAGAGAACGTGACGCCTGAAAAGGAAGCCGTCATTCCGGCTGCTGCGGGAAAGGTCACCTTGGCGCTGAAGACTAGCACTATTTCGTCGAGATAGCCGTCGCCCGATGCGTCGCGCGTGGACGCGGACACAAGCTTCGGGGAAGGTCCGAGGATTCTCACGTACACGCTGTCCCGGTGGATGCCGCCGACGGTGTCTTGGGCCGTTGCCGAGATAAAACCCTGCTCGCCCGACCTGGCGTTCGCCGCGTCGTAGTAGATGCGGGAGACGTTCGCGTTGTTCGTAATTGCGTGCAGCGATCCGGTCGCTGTCCATGTTCCGTTCTCGGAACCGATTTTGTTTCCATAGGCGTCGAATCCCACGCATACGATCACTTTGGAACCCGAAGGAGAGCGCAGCGTAATGGTGTCGCCGATGTCGTTGCCGGCGTTGTCCTGGAGGGCGACCGTGTGAAGCGCTCCGGGCAGCAGGTTGAAGGTCTCGGTCGCGGAGGTGAGGCCCGCGGCGTTTACGAACAGTTGCTGCACGCTGTCTTTTGTGTACGGCGCGTTGTAAAGTACGATCTTCACTGTGTCAAGACCATTGTCGAAGCATTCGGCGGTCGGCACAAGGCGTGACGGAAAGCGGTTGAGCGTATCGGTAATTCCATCCACCGTGATAACCGGCGCGGGCTGACCGGCTGCCGCTTCCGATCAAGGGTCTGATACACCACAGGACCGCGTGTCGAGTCCGTTGACAGGCAGTACTGTCCGCCAATGAGACCGGTGCGGTTCATTATTCTCACCACGGCGACAAGCGTGTCGCCCGCGATCCGGTCTTCCGGCGGCGTGAGCAGTTCGAAACGCAGGCTCGTGGGCGGGCCGTTGACAAACACCGCACGCGCGGTGTCGGGGAGGGTCATCGAATCGGTTCCGAGAGTGACCCAAATAATTCCCTTCCCGGCCGCAGCGGGGTAGAACGTCCAGGAGCTTGCCATTTCCGGAGCTGTGGGCGTCATGGCAAGCGTGCCTGCCGTTTTCCACTGGGCAACGGTGTATTCCCATGTGCCTGCGTCGGACCTGAGTCCCATCACGCGCAGCGTTGTATCGTCATTGGTGGACATAAAAAGCGAGTCGATGTCGGTCGAGTCGCGGGAAACGATCCGCAGCCTGGTGTAATAGTAATTGACAAGAATGACCGCAACGGTGTCGGTGAGGGCAGGGTTGTCGCGGTCGGTTGCCGCCACAACGGTCCGGGTTCCCGGACCGGTGCTGCGGCTTATCACCCCTTCGCCGATATCCGGGACCCCGTTTTCAACAGTTGCCACAAGCGAATCCCGCGACAGCCAGGAGGTGTGCGTGGAGTAGGCCACGAAATTGCCGTTTTTGTCCCGTATGACGGCGTACACTTTGACGGTTTTCTGGTTGCTGAGGATGGTGACGCTGTCCACCGGGTTGTCGCGGTTGGGGCTGTTTTGCCAGTTGGGGTTGGGCTCAAGCACAAGATGGTTTGCCGCGCCCGGCCCCACGGAAATCTGCACCGTGTCGTGCAGGGTTTTCGAGCCCAGCGCAAACGTGGCGATCACATACACCCGGTTGTACGCGCGCGTCGACGTGAACGCACTTTGGTAGCCCGCGGTTCCGATGAGAGAGTCGGTGGCCGGTTCGCCCTGCAGCTGTTCTATGCTCCAGGAAATGGGCGCCGAAACCGTTGCGTATTCGGAAAGCCATGCGTTGCTTTCGTCAAGGACGCGCGCGGTCATTTGAAGCGTGTCGCCTGCCGCCACCACGATGGGCGTTACGGGGCCCGGCAGGGGCGTATGACTGTTGGGCTGGGCGGCGCCGGGGTACAGAACGAGCTCGAACGCAAGTCCGTGGACAAATGCGACACTCACGGTGTCGGGAGGGGAAGCGCCCATGGTCACCACGATCGCGCCGGTTCCGGTGTCGGTGGGCGAGAATGTCCAGCTCACCGCCGATTTCGGCGCAGCGGGATTGGCAGCGGCGTTGCCGATAAGCGCCCAGTCGGCCGCCACATACTCCCAGGTATGGTTGTCGGACCGCTTGCCTTGCACCAGGAGGGTCGTGTCCTGGTCGGTGCGCATCACGAGCGATCCAATGGCCGTCGTGTCGCTCGCCACGACGCGCAACGAATCGTAGGTGATGATGTTCAACCGGACATTGGCCGTATCATGCAGTGAAAAATCCGGTGAATGGACAACGATGCGCGTGTCGCCGGCATTGCCTTTTCTTGTGACAACGCCTTCGCCGTTGGCCGCGAAACCAGGGGAAGCAATCACCAGCGAGGTATCGAGGCTCTGCCACACGCCGGCGGTGTAGCTGCTCACGAAGTTGCCGAACGGGTCACGCAGCACCGCGTAGGCGTAGCGCACCGTGTCGGTTGGACCGAACGTAATAAGGCCGATTGGATTGTCGGCATTCGGGCTCGCGGAGCCGTTCGGGCTCGCCTCAATAACAATGTGATTCGCGGAAGCCGGCTTCACATAGATCTTTACCATATCGGAAATGAGCCCTCCGTTTATGCCCAGTTCTGCAATCACGTATGCCGTATTGTAGGCCCTGGTCGGGGTGAAGGTGGTGGTGTACCCCTGGCTTGTTTGAAGATTTCCCGTGGGCGGGTTGCCTGCCAGTTCCTGAATCCGCCACGTGATGCTGCTCGGATTTTGTTCATATGCGCTGAGCCACACGTTGTTCTGGTCGAAGATCTTGGCATACAACGGTAGGGAAGTTCCCGCGACGACCGTATCGTTGACGGTCGGGTCCGGGTATTTGTCGGCGGCCACGGGAGCGCCCGCATTGGAGTAGAGTTCGAGCTTTTGCGCAAGGCCCGGCTGGAAAATAACGATGACCGAGTCGCGGATGACAATCCCGCCCGTTCCGGTCATGCTGATTGCTATTGTTCCGGTCCCAGGAGAAACGGGTCCAAAATGGAAGGTCGCGGCAGGGTTCGGGGCAAGGGGGTTGGTCACGATGCCGGTGTCGTGCCATGCAACGCTCACCGCTGCCCAGTTGCCGTTGTCGGAACGCTGGCCAAGCGCATACAGGGTCGTGTCCTGATCGGTGCGAAGCACCAGCGTGTCCACATCCTTGAGCCCGTTGTTGTTCACCACGATGCGCAGCGCGTTGTAGGTAATGTCGGTAACGCGTACGTCAACCGAGTCGGCGAGCGAGCCGAGCCTGGCCACAACCCAGGTTCGGCTGGCCGCAGACGCCACGCGCGCAATGGTCGCCTGGCCGAGTCCGGAAAGAGGACCGCGCGTCACCGTCACGACCTGAGTGTCTCTTGTCAACCATGAAGCGGAATCGGCGCGGCCCACGAAATTGCCGTAGGCGTCGCGGATGATCGCGTAGACTGCCTGGCTTGTTTGCGTCGACTGCAGCTCCAACTGGCCGACGGGATTGTTCGTGTTGGGGCTGGCCATGCTGTCCGGACTCGGCTCTATGACAAGATGCGCAGGGGCGCTTGCCGTAATGGTCAACCGCACGGTGTATTGAAGCCTGATGGTGCCCTGGCTGTAGGTTGCCGTCACCAGAAATGTTCTGAACGCCATGGTCGGCGTGAACACGATCCTGTGGCCCGCAAGCGCGCTCATGGTTCCCATTGCGGAAGTAAAGGCGCCTGTTGCCGAGTCCTGCACATTCCACGTTATCTGGCCCGAAAGGACGGAATCGGTCTCAAACGCGCTGAGCCAGTCGTTGATCGCGTCGAACAATTTCGCGTCCAGCGGAACAGCCGTTCCGGCGGCATAGCGGTAGGTGACGGTCGAAAGGTATGGCGCGTTTCCGAATTGGGCGCCCGGAGGGCCTTCGTTCGGATATATCACGATGCTGGCGGCAGCGCCGGATTTGACCCACACGGGAATAGTGTAGGCAAGCGTTCCCCAGCGCACGGTTATGGTGCCGTGGCCGGTGTCCGAAGGCGCAAAATTCCATACGCTGTCCGAGGCCGGCGGAGCGAGAACAGTATGGATGCTGTCCGACATGGTCCATGTTCCGCCGACCGTCATCCAACCGTGATCGCCGAGCCCGTCGAGGCGATGGCCTTCCACTTTGAGCAGGGTGTCCTGGCCGATGCTGATGGTAAGGCCGGCAAGCTTCACCTTTTGTCCGCCCGCGCCGGTTACTATCCGTAAAGAGTCGTAGGCGATGTTCGACACGACGACGTGGAGCGTGTCGCTGAACTGGCCTCCGGTGTAGTCGGTGTTGGTCGCCACGACCACCGCGCTGCCGCTCGGTCCCAGCTTGCTGATGATGCCCGCGCCCAGCGCCGTATTCCCGTTTGTCACCGACACGATCGAGTCGCCCGCAATCACCGACCACTGCGTGTGCTGCGAAGGCGAGACGAAGTTGCCGTAGGCGTCGCGCAGCACGGCAAACACCGTGTCCTGGCTTGCCGTGGCCGGGATCGTAAGGTTCCTCAGCGGGTTGTCGTTGCGGGGGCTGGCGTTTACATACGGGCTGCTCTCAATGCGCAGATGATTGGCCGACCCGTGCTGCACGCACAACTGGATCGAGTCGCGGAGCACGACGGTGGCATCCTGCGGGTCGCGGAAGGTGAGCAGGATCTTGATGCAGCCGTACGCCTTGGTGACGCAGATCCGGTTTTCGCCGGCTACGGTGTCGAAGGTTATAACGTTGCCCATGGTGTCAAGTATCTGCCACTGCACCAGCGAATCGTATTCGGGCCGCAGTCCGAGCGTGTCGTCCACCACGTGCAGCTGGAACTGTATGCACTGGCCAGCCGTAAGCGTGGTGTCTTTCAGGTTGATCGTGGTGTCGTGTGGGTTCACGGGCAGCGTATCGGGCCTCACGATTATTTCGGCCGGTTGCGGCTTGAACAGGTCGGTGGTGATTTTTATGTCTGCCTGGGTGGTGTGGCGCTCCGTATAAAAAAAGTCGAACGGATATTTCTGTCCTTTTTGAATGTTGAGCTGGGAGGCGACATTGTCGAGTATAATTTGGTCGCTGAGCTGGCTATGCACACCGCCGATGTCCATGGCCAATTGACCGTTGATGAACGCCCACACGTCGTCGTCCCCGGTGAATTGGAACACCTCTCCGCCGCTGTAGGTAAAAAAGGTGTGCACTTCCATAGTGAAACTGAAATTATGGCCGGACCCTGCCGGCTGAGTGCCGAATCCTTTTCCGTCGAGCGGGAAAAAGGTCTGATTGTTGTATTGGTACATTCCGCGGACCGAATCGATGAGAACAAACGGCAGGGAATCGTACATAATGATGTCCGCCATGGCGTAGGTGGAGTCATAATGGGGTCCCACCCATTCACTCGGACGCACGTTGCCGACCGGTGGCTTGTAATTGACAAGTCCGGTCCATTTCCACACCTTTGGTACCGGATCGAACACAAATTGCGTGGCAGGCGTGTCCGGCCCGTTCTGGCCGCTTGCCCTGAACCATTCTCCGATCCTGTTGTTGCACGCCAGGTTTGCCTTAAAAACCGGTTTTCTCCACGCGTCAAGATAGTTCTGTATCATGCCCTTCTGAAGGCCGGAGATACAGGCTTCAAAGTTGGGATTGGTGCCGTTTGCCTTGAAATCGTAGTAGGTGACTTCCACCCAGATCGTATCGGGATAGTGAACCGCGGGACTTTGAGCAGCAAGCAATATGATGAAAAGGAGGGCGGCGCTGGAGTATCGTATCGGATTGCAGATTTTGTTCTTCATAAACAATCCTCCACGACAGGAGATGCATTAAATGGGCTTCACCGGATTTAATCGCTTAAAATTTAAGACGCCCATTTTTCTTTCTCCTGATTTAATTATATCATTCGCCTTCAATGAAATTCAACTGAAAAAAGCAACCTTCTCGTTTCGGTCATCCAATTAAAGCTCTTTTCAGCAAGTGCTACTGGTATAGTCGTCAAATCATGAAGTGAAGTTCATTTGATACACTTTGGAAATGGCCAGTTTGAGTTGTCGAACTTTCGAGATGTAGTCAAAGTCGCGGTGCTGCGGGGTTCTTCGATGAACCGTTGAACGATGAGTTTTTACTTTCTCCTTGTCCAAACCTATATTTATTCTGTTTCCTTTTCCCGGACAGTTCAGGTCTTTCTGTTTCAAGAGGATGTTCAGTGAGTTCCGTGGAGATTTGTTGACAAATTAAAGCGCATAACCTTTGTTAAGTGAACCGGCTGTTCTTTGTTGCCGGGGAGCGCTCCATGGCCGAGCATCAGGCCGAAAATGCCGACAGGCTGCATGAGATAATTGCGGGGCTGCAATCCGAGCTCGCGCACATGCAGCGCCGCAACCGGCTCATCCTCGACATGTCCCCCGACCAGGTTTTTATCCTGGACAAGGAACTGAAATTCCAATTTGTTAATCAGTCCGCCGCTGCCTACGTCGGCCTGCTTCCCGGCGACGCCGCAGGAAAGACGTTTGCCGACGTGTTCCCCAACGACGTGGCACGGCACATCAACAAAAGGGCAAGGCAGGTGTTCGCAGGCGGCGACCCCGTCATCGATTCGCCGCCCTTTCTTCTCCCTCCAAAGCACCTGTGGGTCGAGACCTTTTTCTTCCCGATGCGCAGTTCCGATACCGCAATCGAGTCGGTGTTCATCACCATCCGCGACATCACCGAGCAAAAACTTGTGGAAAGCGCTCTCAAGGAGAGCGAGGAACGGTTCCGCCAGATCGTGGAGCAGATGCCCGACCCGGTGCTCGTGATGGCGCCCAACGGGGTGATCGTCATGACCAATTCCGCTTTTCACCAGGTGTTGAAGGGCCCGCCCGCCGATGCCATCGTCGGCAAGGTCAATGTGCTTAAGGAACCGATTGTCAAGAACCTCGGGGATTTCCAGAATGTTTCAAGGGCATTTTCCGGCACCGTGGTCAAATTTCCCGAGCTGGTGGTTCCCATCGGTCAAATTGCACTGGGACCGGGCGTTAAACCGTCCGACGTGCTCATCCTTGATGCAACTATTTTCCCTGTGTACCTGCGGCCCGGCGAGGTGTTCCAGGTTGTCGCTATTTTCAGGGATGTCACCGAACGAAGGCACGCCGAGCTGGCGATGCGGGAAAGCGACAAGAAGGCCCGGACGCAATACAAGAGCTTTCCCATCCCCACGTACACCTGGCAGCGAAAAGGCGACGAATTTGTCTTTGTGGACTACAACGATGCAGCGCGCACGCTGGCGTCGGGGGCGGTTTCGAAAGTTCTTGGCAAGACCCTTCCGGAGGTCTTTTTGGACCAACCCTCTGTTGCGGAGGATCTGGAGCGGTGCTGGAGGGAAAGGACCGTTGTCCGTAAACGCGCGATGGTCCGTTTCCCCGTGTCAAGGGACGAAAAGTACCTTGCGCTCACCTACGTGTTCGTAGAGCCCGACGTGGTGATGGTTCACGCCGAGGATATTACCGAAAAGGAAAAGACTGAGGCCGAAATCCGAAGGGCCGAGCACCTCGAATCTCTCGGCATTCTCGCGGGCGGCATCGCCCACGATTTCAACAACCTGCTTGCGGGCATTTTCGGCTACGTGGGGCTTGCCAGGGAGCTCGGGAAGCACGATGAAAAGGTGAAGAATTGCCTCGACAAGGCCATGACGGTGTTCGGTCAGGCAAAATCCCTTACGCAGCAGCTGCTCACCTTCTCAAAGGGCGGGGCGC
>CAVWBU010000015.1:0-184202 GCA_963753345.1 uncultured Fibrobacterota bacterium | reverse complement strand
AAATCCGGCGCTGCCGAATGCGCTTTCGGGCGGGGCGATGGGCGCGCGGGTCTACACGGCCGGCCATCTTGTCAAGTACTACCTGCCCGGCGTTTGGACGTTGTGATCGACATCCTCAACGCCCACGGGCAGGTGGTGAGCCGAATTCCGGCCTTGCGCCAGCCCGCCGGATGGCATTCTGTCTCAATCGCTCCAAGGGCTGAGGCGGGAATCCGCGCCGCCGGCGTCTACTTTGTCACGGTTGCCGTCAACGGCGAAGCGTGCCCCGCGAAGAAGATCGTGCTCACGCACTGAGCGGACGCGTAGCATTAACAGACTGAAAGGGCCCTGCGGCAATGCCGCGGGGCCCTTTCTATTGCAGATTGCGGATTGTGGAATGCGGATGGCTAACCCCTTCATCGCATGACTAATCCATTGCTCTTGACATCATGCAAATAATCATCCCTGTCTACCGGAAATAAGCGCTGTTCGCGGATTTCATCGTACTTTGAATACGTTGCGCCATGAGCTCGTAACCGGACTGGTTCGGATGCACGAAGTCGTAGAAGTAGGCTGGGTTGTACGAACTGTCCGGCAGCGACAGGGGCGAAAACGCGTCCACGAGCCATACGCCGTTCTGCTTCTGCGACTCCCAGGACGCGCATCGCTGGATTGCAAGGGAATCGAGCGCCCGGTTGAAGGTGTAGAGGTTTTTTCTGTCGGTGGAATCGATGACGTACAGCGCATCCATGGTGTCGTGAGGCAGCGGCAGGCCGTTGATGACGTAGATCTCGCTGTTCGGGTTCCGTGAATGCATCATGTCGATCGTGTTCTGGCAGTAGAAAAAGCCGGGAAACCTGGTGTATCCGTCGTTGACGCCGTTCATGAACACCCAAATATCCGCGTTGACATCGGGATACATGGCAAGCGAATCATAAATGTCAAACGCCATCGCGCCGATCCTTGCCATGCATGAATCGTCATCATCGGGTTTGAGCTGGCCTGTTGTCAGCGCGCCCTCGCAGCCTATTCCATGCGGGTATCCTGCGCGCGCGCGCAGACTGTCGATCACGGACCTTCGGAAGCCGCCGCGCCCCGCATCGCCGCCGAGCCCGGTCACGATGGAATGGCCGACAAAGCACATGCGTTTCTGGAGGCGGCACACCTGGCTGCCGGCGGTCCACCCGCTGTCGTTATGCGAATCCACGGCGAGCACCTTCCAGAAGCATGTCCCCGTGTCAAGCACGGAAAGAATCGTGGCATTGGCCGTGCCGCTGAACTGCGCGCTCATGCTCGACGGCGACGTGCCCGTGAAAACCTTGTAGACAAATGCGTCTTCGACCTGGTCCGCGCGCTGGGCCAGGAACATGAACCGGACTTTCCCCTTTCCAAGACCGCACAGCGGCACGTACAGGGTATCCGCCTGCCCGGGATTGATGACAAACACCGAGCATACCACCGCAGTGCAGTTGATGACAAACGTGTCGACCGCGACAATCCCGGAGACATCGCGCGCGCCTGCGACCACCGTGAGAAGGCCGTGCCGCTTTCCCGTGATGCGTATTGAATCGGACTCCGAGCTGTCGGTCCAGCCCGCGCCGCCGACATTCCACAGGTACTTTTCTATTCTGCCGCCGGTGCTGTTGGCAATGCACCGTTCGGTGATGGTGTCGGTCCAGCGCATGGCCGTGTCCGGTATGGGACGTCCAATGTAAGGAAACCCATATGTCAAGGTGACCCTCATGGTGTCGGGCCGCGATTCGATGGAATCGTTGTCGATGGCCTTCACGCGGACAAGATTCACCCGGCCAGTGTCGGCCAGCGGCCATGCGTGCCGCACGAACGGCACGGTGGTGGTGTCGGAAAACAAGGAGTCGAACGCCCACACATAGCGGGCTACCCAGCCGTTTGTGTCAGCGCCGCGCGCGGCTATGGTGACCGTGTCGTTTACGAACACCATGGTATCCTGCGTGATGGCGACCACCGGCCCCATGAGCCTCACCACAACGGCCGCGGAGTCGACATTCGATTCCTGACCGTGCGTATCCACGGCCTTCACGTACACGTGCCGCAGACCGGAATCGGAGCGGTTGAAGACAACCCCGAAGGAATCCGCCAGCGTCGTGTCGGTAAACGCCCTGAGGCCCTTTGCCCACAGCCATCGTACCGTGGTGCCGAAGGCGTCGCGCCGGGCTGCGTGCAGCATGAGGGTGTCGTGAATTGCCACGGATCCGGCGCATGAGATCGCAACCGAAGGAGGATCGAACAGAATGCCCACCGCAAGGCTTTCCGGAGCGGACACCAGGCTGTCGTCGTCCATTGCGGTCACCACAATGCGATGAGCGCTCCCCGGTTTCGAAAACACGAAACGAAGGGTGTCCTGCGGGCCGAACAACACCGGGCCGCCGGAATCAACGCGCCAGGAGAACCCGGCGATTGTCCCGTTGGTATCGAACGCCTTCGGGAAAACCGCAAGAGTTTCGCCGGGGAAAACCATCGTGTCGCGCACGGAAAGATGCAAAACAGGCCTGCCGAGACGCACGTAAACAGTCGAAGTTTCCGGACCCGACCATAAACCGTTGTTCCCCTCTGCAAACACCACCAGCCTGTGGCCGCCGGTGTCGCGGATGCCGAAGTACAGCCCGCACGCGCTGTCGGTCTTCGAGCGGCCGGGCAGCTTGCTTCCGTCAAGGTACCACACGAAATCCATGCCGCCGGTCCCGGCATTGAGCGGGTGCGCCTTGACAACAACGGAGTCCTTCACAAACACAGCGGTGTCGGCAGGCGCGGCAAAGCGAGGCGCAATGCGCTTATCGGCAACCGGGTTTCCGCAGCCGCCGGAAAGAAGGAACATGCTGGCAGCAGACCACGCGGCAACAAGCACAAATGCATGGACTGGACGGATCGATGCGCCTGTTTTCTGACGAAAAAATGGAGAGTTTTTCATGAGCAGAGATAAAATACTATCTGAAGAGAGGTTGTTGAAGGCTAAGAGAAAAGCGGATTTCAAGGGGGGAAGTATCCCCCTCGCTCCGGACTCCTCGGCCTTCGGCCTGCGGTGTCCTGCGCTACCCCCTCTTGGGTGCACCCCGAGGTAGTAAACTGGCAAGTATCAACCTATGTTGTGGGGGCACCCGCGGAGAGCTGTTGTTGCGGAATATCGGATGGCAAATTTTCTTTCGGCTAATCACGAAGAGGTGTAATTGCGAGGAACTGCAGGCGACGAAGCAATCTCCGGATTGATTGATATGTCCATTTCCGCTTTTGCAATTATCCTTGCATCCATACACCGCATGAATTGTTTTTTAACCAGTCCCCGCGACACGCCCCACTCCAACCCGCGGGAGATCAGGCCCCGAATGGAAACGACCAGCCCTACCACAAATGACGAATGGCGAGAAGTCTGGCTCAAGAAGTTGTCACGCGAATTGACCGCGCGCGGGATCGGTCAGAACCTTTCGCGGTTCCATTATGCCATTGTCAATAAGTTTCTATCGGAAAATCCGGGGAACCCGAGGGACATCGACGTCGACAAGTTGCTTTCGTTCATCGGGAGGCAACAGAACGACGTCCGGCAGCCCCTGGTGATGTTTTACGAGACCGTGGCGCGGTCGGAAAAGCACCTGGCGGCGCTGAGTAAGCCATCCGGACAGCCATCAGAGGTCCCCACACGTAAGAATCGGATTGAAACTCCCATCAATTCGAGCGATACAGTACCGCAAATTCCGGCTGCCTTGCCTGAAACAAAGAAGACTATCTATTGCAATCCCACGACAAACTGGAAGCCCGAACTGGACCAATGGATCTCTCGCCTGTCCAAAGAATTGAAGGTACAAAATTTCAGTCAAAGAACCCTGGCCATTTACAGCAACGCGGTAAGGCGGTATCTTGAAGTCCTAGGCAGACACCCTGCACCCACAGACGATGATAGGATAAAGACCCATTTGCTGCACCTCAAATCGGACAGAGGGTTGGCTCCCCGAACGGTAAACCTCGCCGCAGCCGCGATTTCTTTTTTTTACAGCAAAGTTGTCGGCAACGCGGAAGCTGTTTCCGGATTACCTCGCATGAAGGTTGGCAAGAGTCTTCCAAAGGTTTACGGACAAGGAGATGTGCAAAAGCTCCTTGAGGCTGCATCCAATCCCAAACATAAGTTGGTCCTTGTGCTGGCCTATGGCTGCGGCCTGCGATTGAATGAAATCGTCATGTTGAAGCCAAACGATATCAACTGGGACCGCGCAGTCATACGAATTCATGGCAAGGGATCAAAGGAGCGCGACATGCCGCTCGATCAATGCATGGTACTGCCGATCCGGCGATACCTGGCAAGAAACTCCGATCTGGTTTATTTCTTTGAAGGCTCGGAAAAAGGACGACCCTATCCTTCACGAACCGTAGAAAAGATTTATGACAATGCGTGCAAGAAGGCCGGTATCCAGCGCCGAGGAGGTATTCATTCCTTACGGCACAGTTACGCCACGCACCTTCTTGAGCAAGGCGTTGATCTCCGTCAAATACAGGTGCTGCTCGGCCATTCGAGCATCAAGACCACCCAAATTTACACGCATGTCAGCAGAGAGGAGATTGCAAAAATCAGAAGTCCGCTTGCCTCCTTGAACGTTTCCTGAAGAGATGGGCAGACTAAAGGAGCGTTGTATGCCATGAAAAGGCCAGAAAACGGGTTCGGAATGGTTGATTGTCCGCTATCGGGCAATTTGTGTTTGAGTGGCAGGCATGATGTAGTTCGTGTTCAATTGCCGTTTGTTAACTGACTAATAATTATATTCACGAGCGGGAAAAGACGAGATTTAGGATTGAATGTCTAAACTTATAGCCGCTCGCGAATGAATTAAATCCGTTTTGCGCATGAAAGCACCGCCATGCTGGCGGTGCGAAAGGCAATAAAACAAATCTAAACACCCAGCGCAATTCGCATCCGCGAACTGCGCCCAACCTGCACATGGCCGTCATTCCATTGCTCAATGGAACAACGCCATGCGGGTTAAAATGGCTGAAATATAATTGCTAAAATAGAATTAATTGAGGATGTAATAACTGTGCGCGAAACGGTTAAGGAATAAGAAACAAACGGCAACTCGGGGCCGAATTTGGCCCCGCCCTTTGCCTCACCGCAATGTACCGCAAGACGGGGAACACAACAGCCGCAGCACAAAAGCGCGGCTGACCTGTCGGATTGTTGAATGTATTGATAGGCCGCGTCTTTGTGCAATGCGGCGCACGTTGTGGTCAATTCTCACCGTACGCTACCGTACGACCGCACACGTTGCTGATCTCTGACCTCCCTCCTCTCCGCCGAAACTGCTTCGCCCAATAGGCCTGCCGGACGCTATTTTTCCTCTCATGCACCTTCACCGAATTTTACTCTTAACCCGTTGCGCCGTTCTTTTTGCGCTTGCCGCAGTTTCGACGCATGTACTGTTCTCCTGCGTCAATTCCACCAGTTCCGTTACACCGCCACCCTCGCTCGTTGTGCGCAGCATCCCCCCCATTCCTGATTCGATTGCCCGGGCCGTCTCGCGCTACCGGAATTGGAATTTCGCCACCTTTGCCGGATGGGCGTCGGGGGGAGACGGGATGATCGTTGTTTCGCGCGTTGGGGAGATAAACCAGATCCATTTCGCTCCTGCGCCGGGAGCGCCGCTGCGGCAGCTCACCTTTCTCAACGAGCCGGTCACGACCGTTGCAGTGTGTCCCGATCCCCTGCGCCGGACGTTGCTGTTTACAAAAGACAGCGCCGGCGACGAAAATTTCCAGATTTACTCTTTGTTCCTCGACTCAGCCGCGCCGGTGCGCATCACCGACGGAAAATGGCAGAACGAGGGCATCGTGTGGTCGAATGCCGGCGACCGATTCGCGTTCCAGAGCAACAGGCGCAACGGGGTCGATTTCGACGTTTACGTGTGCGATGTCCGCAACCCCGCGCTCGCCGGGCCCGTACTTGCGAGGACCGGATCGTGGTCGGTCGAAGACTGGTCACCTGGGGACAGCCTTCTGCTTGTCTCACACTACCTTTCCCGGACCGCCTCGTATCTTTACGTGTGCAACTGGCGCACGGGCGAATGCACGCCCCTGCACGACACCCTCGACACAGTGTCGCAGGAGGTCGGCGCCTGGGGCCCGGGCGGACGTGGCATCTTTCTCACCTCCGACAAAGCCACGGATTTCCGTACGCTCCGCTACTTCGACCTGGCCTCACGGCGCGAGACCGTGCTCACCGCGGACATTCATTGGGACGTGCGCGAGATCGACATGTCCCGCGACCGCTCATGTCTGGCATTCCAGACGAACCAGCATGGATATTCGCATGTGTTTATCATGAATACCGCCACGTTCCGGTTCAGGGAAATACCCGGATTGCCCAAAGGCGGCATCAACGGACTGCGGTTGGATCCTTCGGGAGAACGCCTGGGCATGACCCTCACCACTGCCGTGCAGCCGGAGGAGGCGTACTCCCTGAGGCTTTCCGATTTCTCCCTTGTCCGCTGGACCGCAAGCGGACTCGGCGGTCTCGACTCGAACGCATTGGTGACGCCGGAGGTCGTCCGTTATTCCACTTTCGACAGCGCCGGCGGGCAACCGCGTTTGGTTCCCTGTTTCGTTTACAAACCAAAAAACAGGCCGGGGCCCTTCGCAGTGCTCGTGGACATTCACGGAGGGCCGGAAAGCCAGTTCTGGCCCTATTTCCGGCCCGAGATCCAGTTCGACGTTTGCGAGCTGGGTCTGTGCGTACTCGCTCCCAATATCCGCGGCTCGGGCGGCTACGGCAAAGCCTGGCTGTCGCTTGACAACGGGTACATGCGCGAGGACGCGGTGAAGGACATCGGCGCGCTGCTTGGGTGGGTTAAGAACAGGCCGGACATGGACGCGTCGGCCGCGGCTGTGTCGGGCGGATCGTACGGCGGCTACGTCGCGCTCGCCTCCCTTGTCCGGTACGGCGAAAGCCTGCGGGCCGGGATCGATTTGTACGGAATATGCAATTTCGTTACGTTCCTCGAGCGCACGTCGGCCTACCGCCGCGACCTGCGCCGCGTGGAGTACGGCGACGAACGCGATCCGGACATGCGCGCGTTCCTTCTGCGTATTTCCCCTTTGACAAACGCCTCCCGCATCACGCGCCCGCTTTTGATATTTCAGGGGGCAAACGACCCGCGGGTTCCTCTCAGTGAATCGGAACGGATGGCGGCTGCGGTGCGCGCGAACAACGGAACGGTGTGGTCGATTGTAGCGCGCAACGAGGGCCACGGCATGCGGCGGAAGGCGAACCAGGATTATCTCGATTGCTGCGAGGCGCTGTTTCTCAAGACGTTTTTGGTCAAACGGTAAGCTGATATTTCGAAATCAAATAATGGGGTCCTACATCTTTCTTGTCAACTTGCCGGTGTCACCCTTACGAGTTCGTACGACCGAGACCCGAGCCCAAGCTTTTCCGCATACGCAAGCTGCTGGAGGCTGTCCCGTTCCGGGTGAGCTTTCTTGAAGACGTCTATACCCCCGGCTTTTTCCTTCACCATCTCGAAACAGGCCTGATCGAGCGCAACCGGGTCTGCCGACGCGAAGATGCCGACGTCGTCCACGATGCGCGGATCGTCCTTGGCGAGGCAGTCGCACTCGGCCGTTATCTTCAGCGCGAAGTTGACATACGCGGCTTTCTTCCTGCCGCGCAAAACAGCCGCGGCGTATTCGACCATGCGCTCCGTCATGGTGCCGCTTCCCGCGCCCCAGTTGACGTCCATGGCGCCGTAGGTGCATGCCGCGATGCAGCTCGCGCAGCCGATGCATTTCGCAGGGTTGATTTTCGATTTACCGTTGACAACCGCAACCGCGTCCGCCGGGCACACGGCCTCGCATGCGCCGCAGCCGGTGCATTTCTTGCTACGCACGACCGGGCACACGGTGCTGTGCTGCGCCAGCTTGCCCTCGCGCGACGCGCACCCCATGCCGATGTTCTTGATCGCGCCGCCGAAGCCGGTCATTAAATGACCCTTGAAATGCGCGACGCCGATAAGCGCCTGAGCCTCCCTGTACAGCCGCAAAACCTTGGCCTTCTTCACGTACTTCCCGGCCGCCTCGATCGTGTGACAGTTGTCCGGGTTCCGCTCGTCGGGCACTACGAGCCTCGCTCCGGTGCGCTCGGCAACAAACCCGTGCTCCATTGCGAGCTTCTCGTGCTCTGCGGAGGAGGTCCTTCTTCCCTTGTACAACGTGTTGGTGTCCGCGACGATCACGTCGGAGGCGGTGCGCCGCAGAAGCCCGCTTATCACGCCGACATGGCCGGGCGCCACATGCCCCGTGTTCCCCTCTTCGCCGAAATGCATCTTGATTACCGCGACATCGCCTTTGTCAACGCATCCCAAAACGGCACTTTCCGAAAGAAGCCTTGCCAGGCCGGCCTCGATCGCGGGAGTCTTTTCGGCCAATGAAACGGGGAGAAAAAAGACGGGGTTCTTCATGAGGATGTTCTCTTGCGATGCAGGAAACCGCGCGGGGCTAGATGGCGGCGGGGCCCTCTTCGCCGGTGCGAATCCTGATGCACTGTTCTATATCGAGCACGAAAATCTTGCCGCCGCCGGTGACGGTGCCGGTTGTCGCGTGCTTCTTGATGATGTCGACCATCTTTTGCACCGCATCGTCGTTGGCCGCGAGTTCCAGTTTCACCTTGCCGATAAGGTTCGGCTCGTAGTCGTTGGCTTGGTGGATGTCCGGATTATGCGTGACCTGACTCGAACCGCTCACGTTGGAGACCGTCATTTTTCCCAGACCGGCGTCGAACAGCGCCTGCTTGACATCGGAGAGTTTGGACGGCTGTATTATTGCGGTGATGAGTTTCATAAGGATGTCACAGCGCCATGGTTTGCGCAAGGTTGAGCACGAATATCTTGCCGTCGCCGATGCGGCCAGAACGGCACACGCCGGTTATCCGCTCGACCACCTTTTTCACGCTTGCGTCCGGCACCTCGAGCTCGATCTTGGCTTTCTTCATGAGATTCGACTCAACGGTGGAGTTCTTTTCGCTTTCGGTGTGGCCCCACTGGTTGCCGCAGCCCATGACTTCGGTCGCCGAAAATCCCTCGATGTCGTCGTCGAGAAGAGCATCCTTGACATCAGGAAGTTTGCCCGGACGGATTATGGCGACGACAAGTTTCATGCGCAAGAAATCCTTATTGCTACCACGGCGACGGCGACTGGCTTGCCGCGGGCTTGTCGGCCGGTCGCGCGGCAGCCGGGTCCGGGACGACCGAGACCCTCAGGATGAGGCTGCGCGAGATAGGCATTTCCGTTCCGTCAACGGTCAGATGCAGGATGCTCGCGTCGACAACCCCGAGCGCGCCCCTCATCACCGTTCCGTTGAGCATCACCACTTCCATGGTCCTGCCCGAATAGGAGAAATTCATGAGATCTTCGTACGGGACCGAGCCTGCCGACGCTGGAGTCACCGGAGCGGCCACGGCGGGCGCCGGCGCATACTGGTAAGGCGCGGCGGAAAGCATGACCCGGTTCTTTACAAAGTTCTTTTCGTAGCTGTACCGCGCGCCGCCGTCAACCCGCAAGGTGAACGACGTTTCGTCCGAAGATTCCACGACCCCGGTGATAACGTCGCCGGTGGTGAGTGAAATCTGATAGCGCGCACCCGGCACGTAATCGGCGGGAGGATTCGCGGGCGTGTTGACAACCGTCACCCTAACCTGAACCGGCTGGCCCGTTGCCTGTGCCGAAACGTCGCTGGAGCGCGAGTACCAGGCGCGCCACGAGTCGCGCGTCGTTCCTGCGTCGGCGCCGGTAATTTTGGAAAGCGCGCATGCCGCGGCATTCACGCGTATGGTCACGTAAATGTCGAGGGTGGCCTCCACCATCTTGCTGCCGGCCATGCGTTTCTGGTGAATATCGGTGGTGCCGGACGCCTCTACAAACTGTTCGCATCTGGAAAGCGTCTGATAATCGACGAACGGCGCGGCAAGCAGAAACTTGCTCTTCGCGCTGATCACATAAGTCTGCACCCAGTCGTCGAAAGGTCCCATGCCCGGCGAGAACTGCGCATTGGTGATCACCGATTCGTATTCGGCCTGCGGGAACACCTCGACAAGCGTCGGAATCGCCGAGCGTGCCTTGTCGCCGAAATCACCCAGGCTGATTGCCGCGCGAAGGCTCTGCTTGATGGCAACGAGGCCGTCGGCCGTGGAAACCGCGGGGATGCCGCCCTGCTGATTGAATTTCGCATAGGCCGACGCGGCCTCGGGCGACCGGTACAGGGATGGACCGTTTTTGATGACGTCGATAAGCTGCTGAATCCTGTCGGCGTCAGAGGCAGCAGTGGTCACCACAAACGAAAGGGCCATTGCCAGCGAAACGCCCAGCACTCTGAGAATTCTCCTTTGTTTTGGCATACAATCGCTCCTTCAAGATAGTCCTTGCAAGCGGCGCAGCTTCAGAATGAATAGTTCTTGGTTCTGCAGACAGGACCGTCCGGTCAAACAAAATAAACTATGGAGCGGCGCTCAGCCACCTTTGCGGTGTTCGCATCCGCTCAGGCCGGAGGCAGGACGCCTGCGGCTGCCGCCTGAGGCTGCGCGCCCGGTTCCCGGCGGCGCTTGACGTGTCTGTCCGGGTGCGTCGCGGCCGCGCGGTGTTCGGTCATTTCCATCCTTACTTGCGGAATGAGACGCGGGCTCACGCTCAGCGACGTTATCCCTATGTCAAGCAGTTTCCCTGCGAAACCCGCCCTGCCCGCCATTTCACCGCATATCGACAGCGGCCTGGCCGTTTCCTTGGAGGCCGAAACGAGGTCTTCAAGAAGTTTCCATAATATAGGATGTTCCGGATTGTAATCCGAGGAGACCTGCTCGTTGCTCCGGTCCACCGCGAAGAGGTACTGGATGAGGTCGTTCGAACCGATGCTGCCGAAATCGACATGCTTAAAGATCTGTTTCGCCTGCATGCACGCGCTCGGCACCTCGAACATGGCACCGAGTTCCACGTTCTCCGCTGCGCCCGGGACTCCCTGCAAGATTCCCCGTACGCCGTCAACAAGCTCCTTCTGCTGGCGTTCGTCGATCACCATGGGGAAAAGGATCCGTATCCTGTTGGTTTTTGCCAGCCGTGCGAGCGCGCGCACCTGGCCGGCGAATATGTCCGGGTTGCCGAGCAAAAACCGCGCGCCGCGCCATCCGAGGTACGGGTTCGATTCCTTCTGAATTCTGAGAAACGGGAGCGGTTTGTCGCCGCCCACATCGAGAAGACGGAAGGTTACCGGCTTGTTCCCCATCTCGTCGACAACGCCCTTGTAGCGGTCGAACTGTTCGTCCTCGGACAGAAGGCGGTCCTCGCGGATGAACATGATTTCCGTCCTGTAAAGACCGATGCCGTCGGCCCTTAGTGCGCGCGCCTGGCGCACATCTTCGAGCATGCTTGCGTTGGCCAGCACCTCGGTGCCGGGCGGCGATGCTGGCATACTCCGCGCGCGTTCCTGCACTTCGGCGGAGGCCATCAACTTCCTGATGATCTCCTCGGAAGGCATGTGGTACACTTTGCCCTTGTCGCCGTCGACAAGCACGATGTCGCTGCATTTTACGTGGTCGGTGATGCCGCGCACGCCCGTGACGGCCGGTATTCCGAGGGACCGCGCGATGATCGCCGCGTGCGACGTCACGCCTCCGTGTTCGGTCACGAACCCGCGCACGCGATCGAAATTCATGTGCGCCATCATGTCGGCTGTGAAATCCTCGGCCACGATGATCCTGTTCGCGCCGCGCTGGCAATGCGCCTGCCCTTCGCACTTGAAGCCGCCTTTTTCCTTTTTCAGGTTGTCAAGCAGCCTGCGGCGGATTTCACGGATGTCGGACCCCCGTTCGCGGAGATACAGGTTGTCCATTGCCTTGAATTTGTCCTCGAACGCGCCGTACACCTGGAAAATCACGGCTTCCACGTTCTTCTTCCTCGTCCGTATCCCCTCCCTGATCTGCCGCACCACGGCATCGTCGTTCATGATGTGCTTCTGCGCCATGAAAATCTCGGACTCCACGTTCCCCACCCTGTCGGCGACCCGCGTTGAAATCGACTCCAGCTCGCGGGAGCTTTCCTTGAGGGCGTCTTCGAACCTGAGCAGTTCGTCCTCGATCTGCGCCTCGGGTATGTCGTACTCGGCAATTGACTTGTGAAGCTCCGCGGAATACAGGCATGCGGGCGCCATCACCTTGCCCGGGTTGATTGCGAGTCCTTCGAATTCCTTCATGCTCGTTCCTTAAAACAGTTTGCTCAATAGACGTCAGGCTGCGCCTTCCACGCCCCTAAAATCAATCATGCCGGCCCGGCACAGAGAAAAATCGTACCGCGCCGGATCGCAGGGAGACACGTTTCTCATAGCGGCGGTCACTTCCTCGACCATGGTCCAGTCCGGCGTTTTCCGCCTCGTGAGCCCCAGGCATCTTGACACTGTGGCAATATGCGTGTCCACCGGCATCACCAGCATGGAAGACGGCACGCGATTCCATTCACCCAGGTCTATGCCGTCGTCGTCGCGGACCATCCAGCGGAGAAACATGGCAAGCCGCTTGCACGCGCTGCCGGACCCGGGCGCAGGCAGAAGAAAGGCAAAATGGCGTGATGGCCTGCCGCATGAAGTCTGTGCGATGCCCCGCAGCCCAAACGAGAATCTATCGAGCGCCTCGCGCACGGTTTTGTGCGATTTGTCAAGCCCTTTGCAAAAATAATCCTCAAGGGATTCGCTGCGTTCCATGGCCATCACTGCGCACTCCATGAGAACCGCAACATCGTCGCCGGCATTGAATCGGTGCTTGACGTTAGATAATGTTTTCTTCTTTTCGGCAAGCGTGGTCCCCGCTGCAAACCCGTACAGGTCGGCGCCGGTCCTTGCCAGTATTTCTTCGATGGTCGAGCGAATCTGCTCGACGCGGCCGTAGGAAAGCGACGAGAAAGCAAGCCCGGCAATCTCGCGGTTTTTCTTTCCTTGCAACCGGCGCACATACTCAAGAGGATCCATGCGAAGAAAGGCGGGGCGATGATACTTCGCGTATACTTTATCGAGTTTTCGTATCAGTTCCGGTATTCGCACTCTTATTCACCTCTCCCTGGTACTCACACGTTCCCAACGTTCAGGCACTTCAATCATCCTGCATATACGTACCGCATCTTCATATCATCTAAATGGAATACGGATTCATGAATGACAAATTACACCTTCCGTGGATTTACCGTTGTATCAAAACGAAGACTCCCGCAAACCTTCCGGAACAAAACCACAGGCATTAGCTCTTGGATTGTTTCGCTTCATCACATAATTTTAAATTTCGCCATCACTTCAATCCCGGGCAACTCAGGAATAAATAAAACAATGGATTCTGCTCAGGCCACAACCGTTACCGTGGACATCAACAACGGCCGCGCAAAAATTCAGATCAGACGCGGAACGTCCCTGCTTGCCGGTCTTGCCAGAAGCGGACTGTTTCTGCCTTCGGCGTGCGGCGGCAACGCACGGTGCGGCTACTGCAAAATAAAGGTGATCGATCCCTCAACGCCGCCATCCGACCTTGAGTTTCCCCTGCTTTCCGAAAGCGAAAAAAACACGGGTATGCGGCTTGGGTGTCAGACCAAACCCCTCGACGATATCGCAATCGAAATTCCGCCCGAGATCTTTTCCATCAAGCGTTTCTCAGGAAGGGTGACCGGAAAGGCGCTTCTCACCTATGACACTCTGGGCCTCAAGATAGAATTGACAAATCCGAAATCCATCGAATTTACCGCGGGCCAATATGTGCAGATGAAGTCCATGCCCTACCAAGGCAGAGACGCGGTGCTGCGCGATTTTTCGATTGCTTCACCGCCGTTCGAAACATCCTTTGTCGACCTCATGATACGACGGACGAAAAACGGCATTTTCACCGGCTGGGCGTTCGACCATCTCAAGGAGGGCGACATCGTCTCTTTTTCCGGTCCGTACGGCACCTTCCGCGCCTCGGAAACCGACACGCCGATGCTTATGGTGTGCGGTTCAACCGGTCTGGCTCCGATCTGGTCTATTTTACAGGACCTTGTCAAGAAGAACTGCCGCCGCACGATCCGGTGCTTTTTCGGAGCGCTCACGCAAAAGGATCTTTTCATGCTTGACGAACTCCGCAAACTGGAAACCGTGTTGCCGGACTTCAAGTTTATCCCCGCCTTGTCAAACGAGGCTGAAGGAAGCGGCTGGACCGCCGAACGCGGTCTCATCACCGACGTCGTGCGTCGCCGTGTGCCGGACTGCTCGCGGTTCGAAGCATACCTGTGCGGCTCACCCGGCATGATCAACGCCTGCGTCGCAATGCTCACACAGTGCGGCATGCCTGCCGATAAAATCTTTTTTGACAAGTTTGCATAAACAAAGGTTTTGTCTATGAAATTGCCTGTTCAAGCAACCGATCTCAGAAAACTTCTCGGTCCTTCCATGTTTTCCGCAGATGGTTTTCTAGGATCAGATAAACGGAGTCCGGAAGACATCATTCATGATGACCTCGCCACGCTCGCGCGGCTTGGAATCGACAAATCCAAACTCGTTGACGCATTGCGCAGCGCTTGCGCCGCCGCGGAACGCGCCCTTGGCGCGCCTGTCCGCCTCACAGGCGGCGTTTCTGCGATAAGCCGCGATTGGCGCGGCAGGATACCGTCGCCGTTCCCGGGAGAAGGGACCTTTCCAAAAGGCGAAACCATATTCTCGGATGATGAAACAGGCGAGTCGTTTTCCGTCTCGCCGCTTTCACTGCATCTTATTGACAAACACGGCTTTTTTCAGGGAAGAGGAAGCCCGTATAGAGTAGAACCGGAGATGGCGGCGAGAATGATGGAAATGTTAAGAAGTTGAAGAGTTGAAAAGTTGAAACGTTGAATAGTTTAAGAAAATTCTTTGATGTTCTTTGCGGAGACTTCGGATGGCGCAGAAAATTCAATTGACTGATAGTATCCCCCTTGCCGCGCGCCAGGCAGGACTGAAGGCCGCGCTAGAGCGCGGTGCCACCCGGACCCGCCGCGTAGCGGCATAGGGCCACGGTGGCCCGAGGCCACCGGCCGAGACCGAAAGGACGGCCGCCGCCGCAAAGCGGCGGGGCGCCCATACGAGATCTCATTTTGTCTCATATTATTACACCATCTTTCATCCACAATTTCTCATCCAACCAAACCGTCGGACGTCTTAGTATCCCATCCAGATGCATCTGAACCCGCACGGCCCCGCCCATGGACGCGTTGTCGCCCAAAGCAATGTGGCAGGTGCCCTTCACCTTCTCGTCTTCAAGCGTGTTGCCGGATATTCTTGCGCTGTCAAGCGTGCCCACGCCGAATTCCGCAATATTCCTGGCGGGCGAACCATATTTCCTGAAGAGCTGCTCAAGCTCGGCCCTGCACGGATGATCGCCAACCTCTTCGACCTTTCCGTTGCGAACGCGAACAACGAGCGGCGTTGACAAAAGGCCACCGAGCGGAAACGAGCCGTCGACGGCGAGCGTTCCCTCTGCGGTCCCTTCCAGCGGCGCCAGGTACGCCTCCCCGGAAGGAAGTTGCCGAACGCGCCTTTGTAAATGAGCCTCCCGTCGTCCGGTTTTGCAGACCGGCCGCCCGTATCGAACGAAAGGTCGGTGCCTGCCTGCGTTGTGATCCTTATCCGCGAAGCGCCCGAGAGCTGCGCCGCCACCCGGCGCGTGACAATGCCGAGTTTCTTCCAGTCGGCACGCATGGTGCGCGTGAAAATGTCGGCGGTGATGCCGGGCAGAGTGGCGATGCGCGTTCCCCCCTCGCTCGCCTTTCTTCGCGCCTGCGTGTGCGACAGTGAGCGAGAGGTGGGCATCACTGCAACGTCGAACTGGCCGAACCACCCGCCCACGGGCTGCGGCGGTTCGTTCCCGTTCTGCTTGCGGGGCGCAATTCTCACCATCACGGCCTCGCGGCACAGGGCGGACCCTACGCTCCAGAACGCGTCCCCTATTTCTGAGCACGGCGGGTCGCATACGACAAGAAGCCGCTCCCTCCGTCCAAGGCCAAGACATTCCGACAGCGCGATGCGCGCGCATTCTTCAAGCGGATTGGTCATGCGACTCCTTTGCTTCCGTTTCTTCTTCATCCGGCACCGGGTTCATGCTCCGCAGCGCTTCCACGCGAAACGAAGCAAAAGTGCCGGCAAGAATGCTTTCGCGCGCCCGGCGCGCAAGCTCCATGTAGAAATACACGTTGTGCAGCGTGAGCAGGCGCAGCGACAGGATTTCGCCCGCACAGAACAGGTGCCGCAGGTATGCTCGTGAAAAATTGCGGCACGCATAACACCCGCACGAACGGTCGATCCCGCGGCTGAAGTCGCGGGTATTGCAGGCGTTGCGGATGTGGACCGTGCCGTTCCAGGAAAACGCTGTCCCATTGCGCGCGTTTCTCGTAGGAAGCACGCAGTCGAACATGTCCACGCCACGGCCGATGCATTCGAGAATGTTTTCCGGCGTGCCCACGCCCATCAGATACCGCGGCTTGTCGCGCGGCAAAAGACCGCACGTATACTCGGCGGTATCGTACATTTCGGCGGCCGATTCCCCCACCGCAAGCCCGCCCAGCGCGTAGCCCGGCACGGCAAGCGCGCCGAGTTCTTCCGCGCAGCGGCGGCGCTGCTCCCTGTTTGTCCCTCCCTGGACAATGGCAAAAAGCGCCTGGGGGGTCGCATGGCGCAACGGCATTGACAGATGCGCTTGACAGCACCGCCGTGCCCACTGCAGCGTCCGGTCCACCGCGGACGCAATGGCCTTTTCGCCCGCGTTGGCGGGTGGACACTCGTCGAACATCATGATGACGTCGGCGCCGAGATTGCGCTGGATCTCAACCGAGCGCTCGGGCGAGAAAAAATGCTTCGACCCGTCGATGTACGACTGGAACCACACGCCGTCGTCGGTGATCTTCGATATGTCGCGGAGGCTGAACACCTGAAACCCGCCGCTGTCGGTGAGGATCGACTTGTTCCAGTGTTCGAACGAATGCAGCCCGCCCGCCTCCGCGACCAGCGCGTCGCCGGGCCTCAGGTGCAGATGGTAGGTGTTGGCGAGAATGATGGAACATCCGCACTCGTCAAGGTCGGCCGGCGACAGCGCCTTGACGGTTGCCTGCGTGCCCACCGGCATAAAGACCGGCGTTTCGACAACGGAATGCGCGGTGCGCAGCACGCCGGCACGCGCCCCGGAAGCGGCATCGGCACCCACAAGCTCGAAAAACTTCTTTTCCTCTCCGTCACTCATAACAAATAACCGGTGATCCGCAGACGTAATTGTTGATATCGATTTCGCTTTCAGGTATCTTTTACGTAACGCCGTTTATCAAATCACCACAAAGACAATTCTTAAAATACGTTTCACCACATGGGCCTCATAGCCTCAATTAACAGCCCCGCCGACCTGAGAAAACTTCCGCTTGACAAACTCCCTGCGGTGGCGGAGGAGATCCGCGGCTTCATGCTCGAGCACGTGAGCCAGAGCGGCGGCCACCTCGCGTCAAGCCTGGGCGCGGTGGAACTGGCCGTTGCGCTCCATTACTGCTTCGACACGCCTACCGACAAGCTGGTATGGGACGTGGGCCACCAGGCCTATGCGCACAAAATTCTCACCGGCAGGAGAGACCAGTTTAAAAACCTCAGGCAATTCGGCGGCATCAGCGGATTTCCCAGGACCTCCGAAAGCGAATACGACGCGGTGAGCGTCGGTCACGCGTCAACCTCGATTTCCGCCGCTTTGGGCCTTGCCATCGGCCGCGACTTGAAAAAGGAGAACCACGCGGTCGTCGCGATCATCGGCGACGGCTCGCTTTCGGGCGGCCTTTCCTTTGAGGGTCTCAACAACCTGGGCTCGCTGTCGACGAACATGATCATCGTGGTGAACGACAACAAGATGTCGATCTCCAGAAACGTGGGTGCGCTGTCGCGGTACCTTACGAGGGTGATCACCGACAAACGGTACAAGAAGCTCAAGGACGAAGTGTGGGAGCTCACCGGGCGCCTCGCCGGGTTCGGCAGCCGGATCCGAACACTGCTTCACAATATAGACGAAACGGTCAAGCACGTGGTGATTCCGGGCAAGCTGTTCGAGGACATGGGCCTCCGCTACTTCGGGCCGGTGGACGGCCACAACACCGGCGAACTCGTTGAGATATTCCGCTTTGTCAAAGACCACACCGAAGGCCCGGTGCTGGTGCACACGCTCACCACCAAGGGCAAGGGCTACCGCTTCGCGGAGGACAACGCCACCAAGTACCACGGGGTCTCCAGGTTTTCAATCGACACCGGCGACCCGGTGTGCTCGTCCGGGGGAAAACCGTCGTACAGCGACGTGTTCGGAAAAACCATGGTCGAAATCGGCGCTGCGCGCAGCGATGTCGTGGCGATTACCGCGGCGATGCCCGACGGCACCGGGCTTACGCAATTCTCCGAAGCGTTTCCCGCGCGGTTCTTCGACGTGGGCATCGCGGAAGGTCATGCGGTGACGTTTGCCGCGGGACTTGCCCTTTCGGGACTCAAGCCGGTGGTGGCCGTGTATTCAACGTTTCTTCAGCGCGCCTTTGACCAGGTGATCCACGACGTCGCGCTCGACAGCCTCAACGTGACGTTCTGCATCGACCGCGCCGGGCTCGTGGGAGAGGACGGTCCCACTCATCACGGCACGCTCGACCTGTCCTTTCTCCGGACCGTGCCCGGCGCAGTTATTATGGCGCCCGCAAACGGCACCGAGCTCCGGCGCATGCTGCACACGGCCATGGCCTATGTCAAGGGACCGGTGTTCATCCGCTATCCGCGCGGGTGCGTACCCGACGACGTTGCCGGCGACGTCGCCGTTCTTTCAATCCCCGAACCCGAGGTTGCCGAGCGCGGGACCGGATGCGCAATCGTGTGCGCCGGCGACACGCTTTCGACCGGCCGCGCCGTCCGCGCAATTCTCGAAAAGCAAGGTCTTTGCCCCACCCTGGTGAACGCGCGCTTCGTGAAGCCGCTTTCCGCGGAATTCTACGCGCGGCTTTTCGCCGAGCATGTGCAGGTGGTCACGCTGGAGAGCAACACGCTTGCAGCCGGGTTCGGTTCGGCGGTGCTGGAATTCGCCGCAGGCGCGGGCGTCCCCGTCTCCCGTATCCTGAGGCTGGGCTATCCGGACTGTTTCCTCGAACACGGCGCCAGCGCCCGCATTCTCGAAACAATAAGGCTCGACCCGCAGTCGGTGGCCAACCAGGTCGCCGGTTTCGTCTGGCACGGTAACCGGGTCGCGCAGTGATATATTTTGGTTGCCATGAAGAGCGTTTCGGCCCGCTGTTACACCCGCATTACGCTTGCGCTTGACATCATCGGAAAAGTCCGTTCCGGTCCCTTCGCAGGCTTCCACGAGCTTTCGGCGATAAAACACGCCATAAGCCTTCACGACACAATCACCGTCGAAGACTCGCCGCAGATGCGCATCGTCTGCGACAACCCGCTTGTGCCCCTCGACGCCTCGAACATCTGCTGGAAGGTCGCCGACATTCTCAAAAGCGAATGCCGCATTTCCCGCAATGTCAAGGTCACCATCGAGAAGCGCATTCCCGTGCAGGGCGGGCTGGCAGGCGGGAGCGCCGATGCCGCCGTTATGTTTCTGCTTCTGCCGGAGCTTTGGGGCCTCGATATTGACAAAATCAGACTCATTGATCTGGCGTGCAGAGCGGGCATGGACGTTCCCTACTATTTTACCGGAGGCACGGCGCTCGACACCGAGGCGGGCGGAACCGTCGAACCCGTGCCTACCCCGCTTCGTTTCGACGCGATCCTCGTCACGCCCGACTTCGGCGTTTCCACCGCCGAGGCGTACCGGCACATCGACTATTCCCGCATCGGGCGCGACAAGTCCCAAACGCTTGCTATGAGGGAATGTCTGCTCAAGGGCGACCGGCCGGGCGTTTGCGCCGCCATGCACAACGACTTCGAGCTTTTCGTATTTCCACGGTACCCGGTTCTTTTGGACATCAAGCGGCGTCTCCTTGACGCGGGATGCGAAAGTGCGGTATTGAGCGGTTCGGGTTCCACGGTGGTCGGCATGCTCGATTCGCCTGCCGACTTCGATCGTATCAAAGAACGCGTTGGTCACGCGTCGGTGCTGGTTTCCACCTGTCCCGAAAATAAGCCGGACATCCGGCGGGAGGGATGAACATGCACGAAAAGAAGCTTGTGCCCCGGAGCGACTCGTTCCGGTGGCGCTCAAAGCAGGAACTGTGCAATTACTTCAGCATCCGTCACGGGCTTGGGACAAGATTGGTCGAGGCTGAAATCGCCGAGGCGATGAAATCATTCAAGCTCCGTAAGGGCCAGCCCATCAAGATGCCCGAGCTGTGGCAGAAGGTGGGTCTTCGCATCGAAAAAAAGTTGAAGGGACTGAACCTGTAGGCGCGTCAGCGGCCGCCCGACAACGGCGCGATGGCGGCGGCCGCGCCCCTGTTGACGGGAAGGTAGTACAGCGGGGAATTGAAATCGGAATAGTATCCTTCCGGCACATGTTCAACGCTCAGAAGGAAAAACATGTTGTCGGTAGCTTTCCAGGAAAGCGACGCGGCCAGCGGCATGTTCCGGAAGTATTCTGCCGATGTTATGTTCTGCGACGTGAGGTTCTGGCCCGCGCTGAACGTGGAAAAAAGCGGGAACCCGAAATTCAGGTTGAGCGTGATCGGCTGCGAAACCCTGTAGCTGAGCATGGTGCTGTACAGGCCCTGGGATTGCAGCGAGTAACCGCTTGCCGAGGCCATGCCGAAACTAAGGCTGTTATGAATGGAGAATCTCGACGCGTCCAGGAGACTGCCTTTGAGGGAATCACCTGTTGACTTATAAGACTGCGCGTCCTGGCCTCCCGCCAGGCAAACAAACAGCAACACGATTACGGCACCGGTGTTCCGCATAACTCCCTCCGTTATTCGTTAGACCGCGGGCAGCGGCATCATGTCACGTCCGCCCCTTGGAATCACGGAACCGGCGATTCTCTCTTGCCCCACGAACTTCGGTCAAAATATACATCACAACGGCCCGCGTCCCTGCCAGAACGGCTTGCGCCGCCTGCTCGGTCTCCAGATGAACTTGCACGCCGGGCACTTCACGCGGCGGTGTCCCTTAAGGGTGCGGACGGGCGAAAAAAAGAAGGGATCGTAGTACTCCACGTTGACGCTCCCGCACTTTGGGCAATTGATGCGCGGAGGATACCAGAAGGAATTCCACAACTCCTCGAAAAAGGACTGGTATTCCTGTTTGCCGTTCGAAAGCTTAATACGGTTGGATGCCATGGCGATGTTCCAGCGGCGCGACGGCGCAGGCCGCGTCCTTCCCCGTTAAATCATGGGCGTGGGCACGAAGAGCTGGATATACGTCCTTTCCGCGAAATGATCGGTCATTCCCGCAATATAGTCGGCCGCGATGCGCCAGGCGGGCGTTGCATCGACGTAGTTCGTGTTCTTGATAAAATGGAAAAAAACCTCCATGGTCGGCGCGTCGCGCACAATGGCGTGGACCGCCGAAAGGTCTTTGCCGCGGTCCGACCTCTTGAGAATGCTCATGAGTTCCTCGAACAGCAGTCCCAGAATATGTCCGGATTTCCTCGCCTTGCCCGCCACCTCCGGATGGTCGTAGATGCGCTCGTAGTTGAAGTCCTTGAGCCGCTCCATCAGGTCGAGCGCTTCCCTGCTCATGGCAATGGCGTCCCGGTCGATGCTGTTGGCGATGATGTCGTTGACAAAACGGCCGATGATGGCGCCATTGTCGTCGCCCAGCCCGCGGACGACCGCGGCGGGAATATCGGACTTGCGGACGAGCCCGGCCTTGATTCCGTCCTCGAGGTCGCGGCCCAGATACGCGCTGCGGTCAACCATTCTCACGAGGCACCCTTCAAGCGTGGAGGGCAGAGCGTTGCGTTCGTGAATGTCCTCCAGCCTGGTGAGGTCGCGGCCCCGGTCGGGCACCACTTCCCGGTCGAAGCTTTCCCCGCAGTGCGTGATGATCCCGTCGCGCACCTCGTAGGTGAGGTTGAGCCCCGCGCCATAGTTGGTGAGCTTGTCGACCACACGGAGCCCGTGGATTTCGTGTTTGAAGCCCTGCGCCACGCCGTGGGCCCTGAGGAGTTTGTCAAGCTCGCGCTCGCCCGCGTGGCCGAACGGCGGGTGGCCCAGGTCGTGCCCCTTGGCGATGGCGTTGATGAGATCGATGTTGAGGTTGAGGCAGCGGCCGATCACCGAGGCGATGCTCGAAACATGGAGCACGTGCTCCATGCGCGTGCAGATATGGTCGTTATCGGGCGACAAAAACACCTGCGTCTTGTGCTTGAGCCGCCGGAAGGGCGGGCTGTGCAGGATGCGCGTCTCGTCGCGCGCGAACTCCAGGCGGAACGGGTCGCGCCGTATAGGGAACTTTCTCCCGAGCGTTTGCGCGCTCTTCTTTGCAAAGGGAGAAAGCTTCTCCTCGTTTTCGCTGAGGATGCGGATGATGTCGAATTCGGTTTTCATGGTGCACTAAAAAATAATAGACGGCTCACCTGAAACCGTCGATGCCGAGGGCGACGAGACGGTCCTTGTTGCCGCGCCACTGAACCTGGTCCACGACCACCCAGTTTACAAACAGATCAAGCCCGAACAACCCCTGCGTCGCCAGCAATTCCGCGCAGAGCTGCTGATTCCACTTTGTCTGGTTCGCGCGGGTAAGGTACGCGCCGGTCTTTGCGTCCAGCACCGCGGCAATCCACCGGAAACGCGCAACGGCGCAGCGCACCTCGCCGTTGACGTCGAACACGTACGGCAGGTTCCAGGAAACCACGGAGGTATCGAGTCCGAAAAAACTGTGCAGCGAATACTCAATCCCGGCCTGCCACGCGATCCTGCGGTCCCACGAAAGCGGTGTCTCCCCCGCAATCGCCTGCCGGAACGCTTCGTGCCTGAACTGCGGCGAGGAAGCGCCCAGCGTCACCTTGTTCCAGTAGACGGGCTCATAATCCAGGGTGTCGATTCCATGAAAACAGTGATGGTCGAGGCCCAGCGAGATATTGACAGGAGCGAACCTGTACTCCAGCATTGGGCCAAAGCCGATGTCGATATCGTTGGGATCGAATAGAATTGCCTTGTTCGGCCACTTGCCCAGCCCCAGCGTAGCCTCCATCTCGCCGAAAAAGAAGAACCGGTCTCGAAAAGAGAAAAACGCGAGTTCGGCGCTGCTGTTCCATTCCATCAAGTACCGGCGCTGGAAAATAGAGTCCTTCTGATTGAAAAACAGGTGGAGGTCCTCGTTGAAATGGAATTCCGGAGCAAATTTGAAACCCGCCGAAGTTTTTCCGGTATGTGAATCCGTGGTTCCCCCTGCCTGACAACAGAATACCAATGCAAACGCAAGAAGGATTTGCATAAAGTACATGAATCTTTTGGGCACCGACGTGACTCCATTTCATTCTTGCTTATTGATGAAGGATAAACTACTACATGGCAAAGGAGGATTATTCTGGCATAAATCTATGGTAATCTTGCAGGAAGATCTTCATGTGGGGGACGGCTCCCCCTCGCTCCGGCCCGGCGCTCGTATTTTCAAAGTTCATCTCATTCCGCGCCGGTCCTGCGCTACCCCCTCCTGGGTGACCCCCAAGAAAGATTAGTTGCACATACCAAACCTCGGTTGAGGGGCACCCATGGTGAGCAGTTGAAAAGAAAAAATGTTAAAGCGTTGAAAAGTTGAAGGCTGGCGCAAGAACAAACAGTTGACTGAATAGATTTCTTATGCCGCGCGTTAGGTGGACTAGAGGGTGAGCTAAAGCGAATTGCCGGCCGACCCCTCGCCGCAGGCGACTTGGGGCGGTCCGGCAACGAGGCGAATAGCCGAGCCCGTAAGGAGACCGACCCGACCCCGAGCGAGGTCGAGGGGGAGGGAAACGCCCGACTTTATATTATTAATGTTTAGAGTTATTTTAAGTAGCCGCAACATTCAATAATAAATTGAGTTACCGAAACGTAATGAAGAGATTTTCCTGTTGGGCTTTTTCACTCATTCGAATTATCGTGCCTTGATGCATGACTGACCACTGACTATGCGATCCATGCTGAACCTCCTGACTGTTTATCCCATCATCGTCGCTGCGCTCCCGGCGCTCTGCTTCGGCAGCATAATTGCCAATTCCGTGAGCCAGGACAGTCTCTACATAGGCGACAGAGTCCATCTCGGCGTGACGCTGGTCGTGCCGCCCGGAAGCCAGATCACCCCGCCGCCAACGGACAACGGCTTCGGCGCGCTCTCGGTGAAGGAATGGACATCGGACAGGAAGGAAATGAAGAACGCCGACAGCGTTGTTTTCCACTATTCCGTCACCACCTACACCGCCGAGCCGTGCACTATTCCGGCGCTCGATTTCTATGTGACAAAAGAGAAAACTGCCGAAACGCTCCGCACCCAGGCCGTTCCCCTGCGCGTCCTTTTGGTTTCCTCGCCCGACACCGCGTCGATCAAGGATCTCAAGCCCCAGCAGAGCGTGGGCAGGCCGTCCTTTGCCTGGCTGTGGCTGGTTCTCGTCATAAGTGCGCTTGTCACTGCCGTTGTTCTCGGCCGCCGTTTCCTGTCGAAAAAAGCCAAACCCGTTCCCCAGATCCCGCGAAAGCCTCCCTATGAAGAGGCCATTGCCGCGCTGGCGCTCCTTGAGGCGAAAAACTATCCGGCAAAGGGCATGATCAGGGAATACGCGTTTGAACTGTCGGAAATCGTCAAACGATACATAGAGCGCAGGTTCGACGTCAACGCCGCCGAATTCACCACCTACGAGATGCTCGAATGGGTGAAGCGCTCGCCGCTCGAGCCTGCGGACCGAAAGGTGCTCGACTGGTTCTTTTCAACTACCGACCCGGTCAAATTCGCCAAGTGGCTTCCGGACAACGATACGGCGAATCGTTTCGGCCCCGAGGCGCGGGCCTTTCTTGAGCGGACCAGACCGCTGCCGTCTGTCGACAAAAGCCCTGCGGCCGTTCCGCCGGCGGCCGGACAGGCACCCGCGCGGAGGGACCATGCTTCTTAGGGACCCCTGGTACCTGCTCCTGCTTGTCGCGTGGGTTCCCATGGTGTGGGTCTACCTGCGCCGCGAAAAAAACCGGCCTGCGGTTCATTTTTCAGATCTGTCAACCCTCAAGAAGATCCCGGCCTCGCGCTTTGTCCACCTGCGCCATGTGCCGTTCGTGCTCCGCTGTGCGGGCATCGGCCTTCTCGCCGTTGCGCTTGCCCGCCCACAGCAGGGCACGTCCGAGGAAGAGGTGACCACCGAGGGCGTTGACATCATGCTCATCCTCGACGTGTCGTTCAGCATGCGCTCGCTCGATTTTCAGCCGAACAACAGGCTGTTTGTTGCAAAAGAGACGATCAAGGATTTCATCAAGAAACGCCGCAACGACCGCATCGGGCTCGTGATATTCGCCAAACGCAGCTACACCAAGTGCCCGCTCACCCTTGACTACAACGTCCTTACCCAGTTTGTCGACAAAATAGACTTCGAGGACTTCGGCGATGCCACGGCCATCGGAACCGCGATAGCAACCGCTGCCAACCGGATCAAGGACACGCCCGCAAAGAGCAAGGTGATGATTCTTCTCACCGACGGCGGAAACAACTTCGGCGAAATCGCGCCGCTCGCCGCGGCAAAGGCCGCCGCAGAACTCGGCATCAAGATTTACACCATCGGCGTAGGCAAAGAGGGCATGATCCCCTACCCGATGCAGATTGTGGACCGGTTTACCGGCAAGGTTGTCGGCACCCAAATTCAAAACGTCCAGTCGGACCTCGACGAACAACTGCTTGCCGACATCGCCGCGGCGACGGGCGGCAAGTTCTTCAGGGCGCAGAACGCGGAGAAACTCAGGGAAATCTACGACACCATAGACAAAATGGAAAAAACGGAAATCAAGACCAAACTGTATACCAGCTACGCGGACAGGTTTTTTCCCTGGCTCATTGCGGGATGTGTTCTTCTGTTCGCCGAAAGCCTGCTGTCGAATACGTGGTTCAGAAGAATTCCATGATGCGTGGATGCGAGAATGCATATATGCGAGGAGGCGGAAATGCGTTTGAAAAAAAACCATACCATGTTCAATCAACCCGGTCTTCCCGCATATACGCTTTTACGCACACACGCATTTACTTGCGGGGACAAAGGTAACAAACCATGAGGTTCGGCAGTCCGGCATATTTCTGGCTCATGTTCTGCATTCCGCTCCTTGCGGGCCTGTTTATCCTCGCCCACCAGTGGAAGCGGGCTGCGCTGTCGCGTTTCGCCGCGCCCGACCTCATGCGTCGCCTCACGCCGGAGAAACTCCTCCAGCAGCAGGTCCTCAAGTGGGTCCTGTTCACGGGCTTTGTATTCTTCGCGGTGATCGCGCTGGCGCAGCCCAGGTTCGGCGTGAAAACCGAAGTTGTGGAACGCAAGGGCGTCGACGTGATCGTGGCACTCGATATTTCCCGGAGCATGCTCGCGGAAGACATTGCGCCGAACCGGCTCGAACGCGCAAAATTTGAAATAGCGAAACTCATCGACCTGTTACGGGGCGACCGCGTGGGTATCGTGGTCTTCGCAGGAGAAAGCTTCATACAGTGCCCGCTTACTCTGGATTACGGCGCCGCGAAAATGTTTCTGAGCGTCATCACCACCGACTGGGTGCAGACCCAGGGAACAGCTATCGATCAGGCCATCAATCAATCCGTCGAGGCGTTCCGTACCCAGAAAAGCAAGTCCCGGGTCCTCATTATCCTTTCGGACGGCGAAGAAAACGAGGGCGACGCGGCGAGCGCGGCGGCTAAGGCCGCGCAATTCGGCATTAAGATTTACACCGTGGGGCTCGGCGCAGAAGGCGGAGCGCCCATTCCGCTTAACAAAGGCAAGGGAAATATCTCCTACAAAAAGGACGCCGAAGGTAATCTGGTGATGACGCGGCTTAATCCGCTCATGCTCGAAAAAATCGCCGGCGAAGGTCACGGCAAGTACTTCCACGCAGGCACCGCTCTCGACATGCCTGCGATCTACGGCGAAATTGCCAAACTTGAGAAAAACGAGCTCGGGACCGACCGCATGAACATTTTCGAAGAGCAATACCAGGTTTTCCTCGCTATCGCGCTGTTCTTTCTTCTTCTGGAATTTTTTGTTCCCGAGCTTGTCAAGTCCAAGCAGCAATGGAAAGGCCGCATAGAGTAATCATGCATCCGCAACCATTACTTTACAAACTGCTTTCATGCACGACCTGCATCGTTGCCGCCTTCATTGTTGCCGCAGTCACGCCTGTTTCATTCTCGGACGAGCTGTATTCAAAAAACAAGGCGGCAAACAAGCAATACGAAACCAAAAACTACGACAGCGCCCTCAAAGCATACGACAACCTGATCCTCGAATACCCGGCCGAGCCCAAGCTCAAAATGAACAAGGGGTCCGCGCAATACCGGCTCGGCCAGTACGACAAGGCCGAGGAGACGTACAACCAGGCAAAGGAAACCAAAGACAAGAAGGCCTTGGCCTCGCTGCACTACGACCTCGGCGACGCGCTTTACATGCAGGGAGAGCAGCTGTCCGCGCAGAACAATCAGCAGGCCATGGAGAAATACAAGGCCGCGCTTGAGAATTATATTAAGTCGCTCGATCTGCGGCCGTCCGACAGGGACGCGAAATGGAACGTACAGCTTGTGCAGAAAAAAATCAAGCAGATGGAACAACAGCAGAATAATAAGGACAACAAGCAGAACAAAGACAACAAGAACCAGAATGACCAGAAAAACAAGGATAATCAGGACAAAAAGAATCAGGATCAAAACAAAAACCAGCAGAACAAGAACCAACAGGATAAGAACAACCAGCAGCAAAACCAACAGCAGGACCAGAATAAAAACGACCAGCAGAAACCAGAACCCACGCCGCAGCAGCAGAAGCAGGAAGACATGAAGAAAGACCAGGCCAGGCGGCTCATCGAGCAGTTCTCGGACGACGACAAGGATTTGAACAAAAAGCCGCAGAAAATCGGCGCGGCCGTGGAAAAGAAGACTGAGAAAGACTGGTAGGGGGAATCGAGGGTGATCCGGACTTTTTTACCGTTTGCCATTTTCTGCGCGTTCGCGCCGGCCTTCGCACAGGATATCTCATTCTCCGCTTCGGCCGACAGAACCTCGGTGATGCTCGGCGAACGCATCCAGGTGACGGCGCAGATCGTGAGCAACAAAGAGCTTTCCGGATTGTCCGCGCCGCAGGTCCCCAAGAGCGACGATTTCGACGTTCTGGGCACGAACCAGAACTCGTCGTCGTCGCAATCCATCCAATCGATAAACGGAAAAATGATGCAGAGCGTGAGCATCACGTACTCGTTCTATTATTCCATTGCGCCGAAGAAAGTGGGTTCTTTCACCTTCCCCGCTCTCAAGGCGGTCGTTGACGGAAAGACATACTCCTCGAACCCCTTTACCATCACCGTGGGCAAGGAAGCGCCGCAGGCCGCGGAAGTGCACGTTGTTCTCGCAGTGTCGAAGAGAAACCTCTATCAGGGAGAGCAGACGCTCCTTACCGTCAAGGTCGCCCAGAAACCGGGCGCCCAGGTCCAGCTGTCGATGCAGGGACTGGCGGCATTGTGCGACAGGCTGGAAAAAAGCATGAGCAGGGATTTTGCCGTGGTGCGTCTCTTTAACCAGTTGCCGTCCAAAATGGCCATGGAGGTCTCAAACGGCGAAAAGGAACTGGCGGTAAAAATGCAGTACGCGCTTTTTCCCATTGCCGGCGGCGACCTTGCCATTCCTCCCGTTTCCTTCGAATACGCCAGTCTCAAACGGGTCCAGGGACGGAGGGGCGTCAGTCCGTTCGACGATTTCTTCCCGGATGCCGACCAGTTCTTCGGCGGCGGCGTGCAGCAGATCGCAAAGAGCGTTGCTGTCAAACGGCATCGTCATCCATTCGAGCCAGCTCCCGCCCCCGCCTGCGGGATTTTCCGGCGCGGTCGGCTCGTTTTCCATGAACGTGGGCGCGGACCCGAAGACCGTCCCTTCGGGAGAGGCGGTCACGCTTTCGGTTTCCATCCGCGGAGGAACACGGCCCGGCAGCATGGGCGACGTGTCGATTCCGCAGCTTTCCGACTGCGAAGTATTCGCACCCGAAAAGCACGTGTCGGTCGACACCACGCAAAACGGCATCACCTGCCTCAAGGGATACAAATACCTGCTTATTCCGCGGCAGGAAGGAACGTTGAGCGTTCCGCCGCTTTCCTGGGTGTATTTCGACCCCTCGGCGGCGGTTTACAAAACGCTTAGCTCCGACCCCATATCGATAGCGGTCACCAAGGGCAAGACCATTGCCGCCGGCCAGACACGCTACCTCACCCAGGAAGAGATCCGTCAGGTGGGCCAGGACATCCGGTATATCAAGACCAGCCTTGCCGGCGGCAGGCAAACGGACCGGCCGTACCGAAACCCCATTTTCATCATCCTGTTTCCGCTCCCATTCCTTATCGCTGTTTTTTCGCTTTTGTACAAAATACAGGCGCAGCGCTACGAAAAAGACGCGTCTCTGGCCCTCCGGCAGAAAGCTGCCGTAACGGCCATAAGGACCATTGCCGGACTCCGGAAAAATGCGGCATCAATGCCCGCGACAGACTTTTGCGCGAAAATTTCCGGATGCCTCGAAGACTTCATCACGCACAAGTTCGGATTTTCCGCAACCGGCGCGACCCTCGACGAACTCCGGCATCAGCTGTTGGAACGGCACGCGGCCGCGGACCTTGTGGACAGGCTGGTGTCGTTTCTTGAGAGCATGGACGTGTTCCGCTTCGGCATGCGGCCGCTCGACGCGGCCGCGCGCGCCGGCATGCTCGAAAAAACGGGCCGTCTCGTCCGCGATTTTGCAAAACGGAAACCGGAGGCATCATGATGCGGCGGAACGTTCTCCTGTGCGGCGCGCTTTGTGCGCTGGGGCTCTTTGCGGGCCGCTCCGATTGCGCGCCGGTCAATTTCTGGTTCGAAAAGGCGAATGCGCTGTACGAACGCCAGGCCTACGACAGCGCCGCGTTTTACTACGAGCAGATCCTTTCGTCGGGCTTTACAAACAGCGCGGTCTACTTCAACCTCGGCAATTCGTACTACCGGCTCAAAAAGGTCGGCCTCGCCCTGCTCGCGTACGAGCGGGCGCACCGTCTCTCGCCGAACGACCCGGAAATACAGGCCAACATCAGATTTACCAGTGCCGCCATCACCGACCGCATCCCGGCCCCCGAGAAGACCTTTTTTGAGGCTGTCCTCCTCAGACTTCACACCTTTCTGCCGCTCAGCGCCCAGCTGTGGCTCCTGTTTTTCCTGTTGCTTGCGCTCGGCATCATGTTCGCGGCTGGTCTGTACGCGTCCTCAAACGCTCGGCTGTGGCTCATCTACCTGTCGAGCCTTGTGCTCCTCTTTGGTGCGGCGGTCGGCGTGTCGGCGGGCGTCAAGATTTACAACAGCGAACGGGTCGAATATGCCGTGGTCCTGTCACCGTCGCTCGAGGCAAAGAACGAGCCGAACGGTTCCAAGGTGATCTTCACCGTGCACGAAGGGACGAAATTCAGGGTGCAAAAGACCATCAACGACTGGTCGTTCGTGAGCCTGCCGACCGGACTCTCCGGCTGGGTTCAGAGTTCGTCCATAGGAAAAATCTAGGATCGCGACTTCCCATCGCGTTGCGTGCGCGATTCTTTTCCCCGATTATTCTTGTTTGATTTCAGGCGCACGATTAATATTGTTTCGTACCATGCCGCCACGTAAAAAACCACAACCGTTTGCTGATGTCAATAACGACGTCCTCAATTGCATGCCCGAAAGCATCCTGATTCTCGGCAAAGACCACCGCATTGCCTGGGCTAATCGCGCCGCTCTCGCGGAACGCGGCCTCCCTCCCGACAAGATTATGGGGCGGCATTGTTACGATGTCTGGCATTCCCGTTCGTCGCCGTGCACGGCATGCCCGGCCGGCCGCGCGATCTCATCGGGCCAGCCATCGCTGGCGGCCGTGGCGTTTTCCGACGGCACCAGCCGTGTCGTGACGGCTATACCGCATGTCAACCGCCGCGCAACAATCGACGGAATCGTGGAAGTCATGCCCGGCATGCCGGTCGGTAAACAACAAATCGGCCTTCCCTTCGACGAGAACCGTTACCATGCGGTTCGCGCGGAAATATGGAGGGTTGCGGCGGACAAATCACTTACGAAAGAAGAACTTATCACGCGGCTGCTGGCCATTCTCGGGCAATTTCTCAACGTGAGCCGCGCAAGCTATTACGAATACGACGGCGATGCCTCGTCGTCGGTCTGCAAAGTGCAGTGGGGCGCCGCCGGTCTCGACAGCTTCCTCGGCGAAAAAATACCCCTCACGATTTTCCGCAGCGTGTCGTCGTTGTACGCAACAGGACTCGCCCGGCTTTCACGGAACAACATTCCCGAACCGATCCGCGAATCCGTCGGCGCCTACTTCGCCACGCACGGCATCCGGTCCGTGCTGCTCGTGGTTTTCAACCGCGAAGACCATTCATTCTTTTCGTTTTCCGACCGCGACCGGGAGCGCGAATGGACCGAGGCCGAGACCGCGCTCGTCCTCGAGATGACGGGCATTGTGCGTATGCGCATGGATCAACTGACAACCGAGCAGGAAAAATCGGTTCTCGAAGGCCAGCTCAGGCACGCGCAGACGCTTGAGGCGATTGGTCAGCTCGCCGGCGGCGTGGCCCACGATTTCAACAACATTCTTGGGGCCATATCGGGGTACGCCGAGATGATCCGACAAAGGTTCGCAAAGGACAACCCCAAGCTGGATAAATACTCGTCGGCCATTCTTTCAAGCGCCCGCAAGGCGGCCGAACTCACGGCGCAGCTCCTCGCCTTTGCCCGCAAGGGAAGAATCCGGAAAACCGGCATGGACATTCACGAAACGATTTCCCACATTTCCCTTCTCCTCCAGCATTCGCTTGACGAAAAGGTAAAGGTCGTGCTCGATCTTGCCGCGGAAAATCCGGCCATGATCGGCGATCCGACGCAGGTGCAGAACATTCTGCTCAACCTTGCCATGAATTCCCGCGACGCAATGCCCGAGGGCGGCGCGCTTACTTTTTCAACCGAGAACCGCGACCTCGACGATCTTCTGCGGAAGGCCCATCCTACGGCTTCGCACGGTCCGTACATCGCCGTGTGCGTGAGCGACACGGGCGTGGGCATGGACGAACATACGAAGGCAAGGCTCTTTGAACCTTTTTTTACAACAAAAGAGACAGGACAGGGCTACGGCCTGGGGCTGGCAAGCGTATACGGCTCGGTGACCAGCCATAACGGATACATCGACGTCCGCTCGGAAAAGGGATGCGGCTCGGACATCACCGTGTATTTCCCCGTTGATCCAAATGCGCTGCAGCGTGACCGCGCCGAGACCGGTTACAGGCTCGTGCGCGGAACAGGAACGATCGTCGTCATCGACAACGACGAGTCGATCCGCCTCATCTGCCGTGAAATGCTCACGGCGCTGGGCTATTCGGTGCGGGAGTTCGAGACCGGCACCAAGGCGCTTGAATATTACAGCACCCACGCAATTGCCGAAGACCTTTTTATCATCGACATGATCATGGAAGGCATGAACGGACGCGAGTTCTTCAGAAAATTGCGAACCATAGATCCTCATGTGAAGGCGATCCTTTCGAGCGGTTACAGCATGTCGGGAGAGCTGCAGGAGATACGGTCCGAGGGCATAGCGGCCGTATTGCAGAAACCGTTCGACACTGCAATGCTTTCCAGAATCGTGGCGCAGGCGCTGGGCAAAACAGGCGTCCAGGAAACGGCCGCGCCATGAGACTGTGCGTGCTCCGCAGCGGGTCGAGCGCGAATTGCACCTTTGTGGAGCACGGGGCCACGCGCCTGCTCATCGACGCAGGCGGCTTCAGCAGGCGCGGCCTGACATCGGCGCTTGCCGAAATCGGCATGGCGTTTTCTGACCTGCAGGCCCTGGTCGTTACCCACCTGCACTCCGACCACCTCAACGCAAGCGCACTCAGCCTTTGCAAAGAGCATGGCGTGCCGCTGTTCGTTCACGAAAACAACGAAACGGTGCTCGATGCTCTCATGAACAAAAACCGCACCGCCGGCGTGCGGGTAAAAACGTTTTCATGCCGAGGCTTCTCGATCGGCACAATCAAGTTCTCCCCCTTTGCCGTGGACCACGACGCGCAAGGGATTACCTGCGGATTTATGTTCTTTCCCTCCGAGAAACCCCTGCTGCGCGTTTCGTTCGCCACTGATCTCGGATGCTTTCCCGATGCCATGGTGCGTTACTTTGCCGACTGCAACTGCATCGTGCTGGAATCAAACCACGACACCGACATGCTCTGGAACAATCCGTACAGGCCCCGTGCCAACAAACAACGGATTGCTTCCGACTCGGGCCACCTTTCCAACGAACAGGCGGCTCAGGCGCTTGTCAAGATTTGCGCCGCGTCCCGCGCGGTGCCGCGGATCGTGGTGCTCTCCCATTTGAGCAAGGACCACAATTCGCACAGCCTCGCAATCGCTCATGTGTCTTCCGCTCTCGCGTTGCACGGTTTTGCCCCCGAGGTGCGCACCGCGTTCCGGGACAGGAAGACGGACTTCATCGAGTGCCGGTAACGCAGCGCCTCGGAAATCTGCGAAGACGAGGACATGAAGTTTCACCGCGCATGTGGCAGCATGTCAATAGCCCGCCGCACCGGCGCAGGGTCTGTTCCCAACCGGTCTTGATTCCCTTCGAGCTATGACATATCTTACATGCATGTCGGACAGAAAACTCGGTTACATGATCATCACGCTTTTCCTTCTTATCGTCGCGGTCATCCTTTTCTACGGTCTGCGTCCCCTGCTTTCTCACGGCGAAACACGCGTGGTGGCTTTCAAGGAGATCGGCAACCTCAGGTATCAGGATCCGGTCCGTGTGCGTGGAGTCGAGTTCGGAACGGCGAAGAAAATCGAGTGGAAAAGCGATTATGCCGGGAAGACAATGCGTGCCTATGTAACCGTCAAGAGCACTATGCCGATTCCAATCCATCGGGGATATCTTATTGTCAACATGGACGAAGGCCTGATGGGAGACAGAGTGATCCTGATCGATTGCGGTGATTCCGCCGCGCCGCTCATTCCCGTAAGGGATACTCTTGTCGGCACGTTTTATCCCGGCGTTTCCGAAGCGCTCAACAATGCCCTGCAGCTGCGAGGGGTCATCGATACCTTTCTCGCTGTCAGCGAGACGCTGGCGCACGGCGCAGGTACGCAGAAATCTTTTGTTGCACAAGTCAACCAGGCCGTATCTTCGGCCGATTCGATTTCAACAATGGTCCTGGGCATGACGCGGAATGCGGGCTTCACTGCCGATGCACAGGTACGGTCACTAAACTCATTCGTGAAGTCAACGACGACCATGACCAGGTCATTGGCAACCGCGGCGCCGGAATATGTCGAAAGCACCAGGACGCGGCTCGGAGAAATTACCGCGCTCGCCTCAACGCTGCGCAGGAGCGCGGACACGCTTGCCGCGCTCTCCGCCTCCCTCAGGAATCCAGCCAACATTCTCTGGAAAAACGATATTGAAGACATTGGAAAACATCTCGTGGAGTTGCAGTCGGCCATCGCAGCGATTCAACAGCGCCTGCTCCAATTCAAGGTCTATCTCAAACTGTAGTACCATGATCTGCACTTCCAGAAACTTTGCCGCGCTATCCCTCATCTGCGCTTTGTTTGCGGGCGCCACCGAGGCCGCAAACGACAGTCTTTATTTTCTGTACCAGCGTACTACGTACTTGGAGAACCTGTGGACGCCCGGCGGTTGGTGGGCGAATCCGGCGCTTACGGGAGAAATAGACGTTCCCTCCGCGTACACCATCAACGCCACTCCTCTCGGATACCGGTATACTCTCGCATCGGTGAAATATCTGTTCCCGTTTCTCGGAAGATTCGGCGCAGGATTTGGCCTCATGGGTACAGGAATATCCCCGGTCGGAACCGCAGTCGGGACAGGCCACATCTTCCGGCGTAAGTTATAACAGCCAATTCACATTTTCGAATCCCAGCTGCCAAATTGCGCTGGGCGGCAACCTCCCAAAGTTCGGCTCCGCCGGCATCCTCATTGATATCGGAGCAGAAATGTTGCCCGACGGTTACGGCGGTTCATCAAATTTTCTCGTCACGCGAGGAGGACTGGGGATCCTCACACCATTCTTCTTCAATTGTGTCTCCATCTCGGCCACAGCCATGGCCACCTGCACTTTTTGGCAGCAAATGTATATTGACGGCAACTCAAAGCTAGGACTTCGATTGAAATTGTTTGATGATCTGCTCAACGGGTCGGCGGAATATACGCTTACCTTGAAGTCAGGGGAGTCGTTTTATACCTCGTCGGGGTACAACTATGAAGTTTTCAAGACCATGGTTTCGCTAAAGATATACAAGATATTCGGTTTCCTTTTGGGATACAGCACCGATTTCGGGTACTTTTCGGACATTGGAAACTGTATCCACACTGGATTGGAATTGCGCCATATGAATGACAACCCCCTTTTCGCCGGATACGATCTTGGAATAAGCACAACGTATCCAGGCCTTCTTATCCACCGTCTGTGGATCGGGTACCGCTTTCTGCCTAAGAAGCAGACTGCCAATCAATAGGGATCATACCCCGACACGAGCATATCAAATGTTTCCAGCAAACCCACAAAATTGCATCTTCAACGTTGGGGACTCCATGCACGGCGAACTATTCTAACAAAATCCAAACGATATCCTCATACGTTGCTATTTTTTTTTCTTACCGCCTGCGAACCTGCACCATCGATCCGCGCCATTTACCAAGTCCCTAAACCGCTCTGTTTGTAAAATGTCGTTGCGTCAAACCGCCTCTCCCGCCCCGTCAAACCGCCCTGCAAGGAATGCCGCAATTACGGGCATCGCGGAAACCGGGGCTTTACTTCCCGATATTGGGCTGTTTTGACAATGAAAAAACACTTTACACACAGGGAAATACGCTTGCTTCTTCAAAAAGTAAATTGACACAGGATTGTTACATTCCGATTACAGAATGGTGAAAAAAAACCTTTGACATAAGTACAAGGGTAATTATATTATCGAAGCCCTGAAGTAAATATTTAGTGTTGATAACTTATTGTTGACAACTCGTTGAGAGCATGTTAATAAGTGGTGTAGCATCCATAACGATGCGGCTGTCAGTATTTGACAATATCAACTAACGCACTGACATTACGATGAATAACAAATCAATAATAAAGTCAACTAATAAGCTAGATTAGATATTTCGGCAATTCTTTCCCCACCGCATAGTTAATAATATCTGGATGTTGACAACATGTTGACGAACAACCTATCTTGCGCGATTTCAACCAGTTCTTTGTGGCAGGAGTGTCTTCGGATAATACAAAAAAAAATCCCCCCTTCTTCGTTCGAAACGTGGTTCCGTACAACCGATCTTTTTATATCTCCCGAAGGGCACGTCAGCGTTCTTGTGCCCAACCAGTTTTTTGCGGATTTTATGGAACAACACTTTTCCGGCATAATAAGAAACGCACTCCCGGAATGTTCGATTTCTTTTCAGTCCCTCACATTCTCCCCCACCGAGAAAGACTGGAAGATCGTGCAGCCGCTTGCCCGGACGATATCCGAAGCACAATTGCGGAAAATTCCTCAATCCGTTGAAAAGAAAGGACAGTTTCACCCTAATTACATCTTCGATAGGTACATTGTGGGTGACGGCAACAGGATGGCGCACGCAGCCGCAATGGCGGTTGCCGAAGCCCCTGGAAGAACGACCTTCAATCCCCTTGTCATTCACGGGGGAACCGGACTCGGGAAAACGCATCTTCTTCAAGCCATCGGGCATTTTGCCCAGACTGAGAATACGGCAGACCACGTGCTTTATATGACAAGCGAGGAATTCACCACGCAATATATCGGTTATGTTGTTGAAAAGAAGGATTCAACCTCATTCTACAAGAAATTCAACGATGTCGACCTCCTGCTCATCGATGACATCCATTTCCTGGGCGGCAAACCGGGCACACAAAAGGAATTCTTCCGCATTTTCAACAGGCTCCTCCTTGAAAAGAAGCAAATCATCCTTTCCTCAGACCGCTCGCCGGACAAGATAACCGACATGATGGAGCATATTATCAACAGGTTCATGGGCGGTCTCATCGCCGATATCCAGCCGCCCAATTTGGAAACGCGCATGGCGATCCTCCGCAAGAAGGCGGAAACGGACGGCCTTTCCCTCCCCGATGAAGTCATCCAGTATGTGGCGGGCCATATAACTTCCAACATCCGCGAACTGGAAGGCACCCTCATCAAGCTCATCGCTTCTTCATCGTTCACCGGGAAGGACATCTCCCTTGACGTGGCGAAAGAAATCTGCGGAGATGTGATTTCACGAAAAGATCAGCGCGTCTCGGTAAGTTTTATCCAGCAAAAAGTGGCCGAAGTGTTCTGCACAAGCCCCAACCAGCTCACCGCCCATACCCGCAAAAGGGACGTCTCGCTGCCTCGTTCCGTTGCCATGTATCTATGCAAAAAATGGACAAAGCAATCGCTCCGCACCATCGGGTTGGATTTCGGCGGCCGCGACTATTCCACCGTCATCCACGCGTGCAGGAAAATCGAATCCGACCTGCTCTCCGACGCCGAGCTCAAGAGCAAGGTCACCCGCGTAGAAGAGCAAATCATTCCGCTGGTCTAGCGCATCGCTTGCAATCCCGTCGGGAAAGACCGCCCCAGGCTCCCGGTGCCGCTCAAATACCATGTGCACCGTTTTTCCCCTGTGATTTATATTTGTACGGTGCTTCCTCGCCTCGCCATGAGAATGCAGGCGTATTCTTTTAAATCTGCACGCCGAAACCAAAGGTTTGACAACTATGAATGATATTCGGAAACGGGCCCGCCAGATCCTTGCCGCCGAGGCAGACGCCATACAAAACGTCAGAATCGACGGGAACTTCTCCAAGGCCATCGACATCCTTCTCAGGTGCAGAAACAAAGTGGTCACGACAGGAATGGGAAAAGCCGGCGACATCGCGCAGAAAATTGCCGGAACGCTGTGTTCCACGGGCACGCCTTCCTGTTTTCTGCATCCGGGTGAATCGGCGCACGGCGACCTCGGGCTTCTGGACAAAGGCGACGTCATCATGGCGTTTTCCACCAGCGGCAAGACCCGCGAGGTCATCGAAATGCTCGAACGGAGCCGGGGCCTCGGCATCCATGCCATCATCGGCATCACGTCGCACCCCGATTCATCCATCCGGTCGCTGTGCAACGTGGTGATCAACATGGGGGAAATCACCGAGCCCTGCACGCTGGGGCTCACGCCGACCGCCTCCACTGCCGTCATGATGGCGCTCGGCGACGCGTTAGCCCTCGTCCTCATGGAAAAAAGAAAATTCTCCAAAGAACAGTTCGGCCTTCGCCACCACGGCGGCTATCTTGGCCAGAAGGCGCGTCTGCCCCATCCGGGCGCGGCCGTCCGCTAGACCGGCGCCTGCCCCATGAAAACATCGTGCGATTTTCTCATCGTCGGAAGCGGCATTGCCGGACTCAGTTTTGCCATTCGCGCGGCAAGGGTGGGATCGGTGATAATGATCACCAAAAAAACCGACAGTGAGTCCAATACGAACCATGCGCAGGGCGGCATCGCATGCGTTCTCGACCCGAACGACAGCATCGAAAGCCATGTGCACGACACGCTTGTCGCAGGAGCAGGGTTGTGCAACCAGGAGGCGGTCCGCATCCTGGCGAGCGAAGCACCGGAGCGAATCGAAGAACTTGTCGAATGGGGAACGCATTTTTCAACCTCCAAAAGCTCCAGCGCTCCGCACCACCTTGACCTCGGCCGCGAAGGTGGGCATTCGGCCAACCGGATCGTTCACATGCGCGATTGCACCGGGAGGGCTGTTGAGGAATCGCTCATCAAACAGTTGCGCCGCATGCGCAACATCACGCTGTACGAAAACCATTGCGGCGTCGAATTGATAACCGATCACCATATCCACGGCAGGTCTTCACGGGGCAGAAACCGATGTTACGGCATGTATGTGCTCGACACGGTGCAAAGGGCCATTTTCGCGGTGCAGGCAAAAATCACCTGCTTCACCACGGGCGGATGCGGCAGAGTGTATCTCCACACCACGAATCCAGAAATCGCCACGGGAGACGGCGTGGCAATGGCCTATCGGGCCGGCGCAACAATAGAAAACATGGAGTTCATCCAGTTCCACCCCACCACCCTGTATCACGAACACGGCGGTTCGTTTCTGATTTCCGAGGCCCTGCGGGGATTTGGAGCGGTTCTCAAAGATTCGCGCGGCGTTGAATTTATGAACCGGTATCACCCCATGAGGTCTCTTGCAACACGTGACATCGTTGCCCGGGCCATCGACAACGAATTGAAGAAGTCGGGCGACAGCTGCGTTTATCTTGACATACGGCACATTCCGGCCTCAAGGACGCGGCGGCATTTCCCCACCATTTACGCACGATGCAAAGAGTTGGGTATCGATATCACCCGCGACCTTATTCCCGTGGTGCCCGCGGCTCATTTTCTGTGCGGCGGCATCAAGGTGGATACCAACGGCCAAAGCACCATACCCAACCTGTATGCGTGCGGTGAAGTCGCCTGCACCGGCATCCACGGCGCCAACCGGCTCGCGTCGAATTCGCTGCTGGAGGCGCTTGTGTTCTCGCGGCGAGCGGCCGACGAAGCGATTGACAGGGTCCGCGCCATCCCGCCTATGCCCCACGCCATGATTCCCGCCTGGGACGACAGCGGGACCATTGACAACGAAGAATGGGTGCTCCTCTCGCACAACATCACCGAGGTGCAGAGCGTGATGTGGGACTATGTGGGCATTGTGCGGTCGAACCTGCGCCTTGCGCGCGCCATGCGGCGCATCGCCTTTCTCGAAAGGGAGACGGAGAATTTCTACAAGCGAACCAGGATAACCCCGCGGCTTCTCGAACTCAGGAACATCGTAACGACCGCGAAACTTATCGTGGCGTCGGCCCTTATGCGCCACGAGAGCCGGGGCCTGCACTACACCACCGATTTTCCGGCGCCAAACGACCGTTACTGGAGGAAAAACACCGCACTTGTCAATCCGCTGGCCGGCCGCCGCGCCCGGTAGCCGGGACACACATGCTCATCTCGATGCTCGCAATTTGTCTGGTAGCCGCCGGCGCCGTGCTTGCGGCATTCTTCTACGTCCGGCGCCGCGGCAGGCTTCCCGCGTTTCTTTTTCTCGCGGTCCGTGCGCTGATGATCACCACGCTCCTGCTCGCATTCTTCGAACCCGTCATCACCTTTGAACAGCTGGAAACCAAAGGGAAAACGATTCCGGTGCTCGTGGATGCGTCGATGAGCATGCAGCTGTTTCGGCCCGACGTTGCGGTCCTGCCCTTTCTCAGAAGCCTTGACTCGCTCGGCCGCACCGGCACCGGCGGTCCCAGGTTCCAATTCTACTGTTTCGGCGACTCTCTTCGCGTCTGCCGGAATCCGGGAGAAATCAGGTTTTCCGATCTGCAAAGTTCGCTTCCGGATTCGACGAACGATCCCGCACTCCGCGACGCGCCGTTTATTCTGATCGTTTCCGACGGCAATTTTTCCAATGTCTCGCTCCCCCAGGGCGGCCTGCGGGACAAGTCGTGCCGCTATTTGGAACTGCCCGCAATTGCTCCCCGGCCGTATCTTCAAACGGAGATCCTTGGCCTGCCGGAAAGCATGGCGCTCGATTCGGCCTCCGCGGTCACCGTGGAAACGCGGGGATTCGCGCCTGCGCGGCGCACGCTTGTTATGACGTGCAGGCGCCACGGAGTTCCCGTAGTGCGAAAATCAATTCCCGTTGATTCCGGATATTTTTCCGACACCGTCGTACTGAAACTGCCGCCCGGGCCCGAAGGCAGACATGTGTACTCGGTGCTCACCGAAAACGCCGCAGACACGCTGCGCTCGGTGCCGTACTTCTCCCAAACGGTTGTTCCCCATCGGTTCGTTGCGGCCGTGTATTCCTCCTCGCCCCTTCTTGACCGGCGCTTTCTCACGAATGCGCTTGCTGAAGACGGCCAATGGAGCCTCGCGCCGCAGAACGGCGGTCGCTGCGACGCGCTGTTTCTGTTTGACTGCGCCAGCGCTGCGTTCGAGCGACTCCGCGATCTTGGCCCCCGCGGCGTGGTGATGCTCCTCGGCGCCGCCCCCTGCTCAAGCCGGGTTGAAACGACTCCCGTATCGTTTTCTCTTGCGCCAGCCGATCCCTACGACACCCTCTTCGCAAGATTCGCCGCCATGGACCTCGCACCTCCCTCTCGCGTCCAGACCTGCTTGTCCGCGTTTCCTGCACACCGCTGCACCGTGCTGTGGGCTCTTGTCAGACGCGAGGGCGGCCCGGCCCGGCAGCCGGACACGATCCCTTTTCTGGCGGCCGGGTCGTTCGCGGGCCATGACGCGGCCGCCGTGTTCGCGCGGGGGCTGTGGCGTTCCGACTTCCTGCCACTCTCGGTTGCCAGGGAGCGTGAGACGCCGGCGCTGCTGAACTGTCTCACTTCTTTTGTGAAACAGCGGCTCGTGGCCAACCTTCGGGACAACCTCGCCGCCTACCCCAAGGAAGCGGAGCTTTTCGAGCGGGATTCCATCACCTTTACCGTGCTGCTGCCCCCTGCTTTCGGCCCTTCATCCTTTTCCGCGGGCACTGCCGCGCCGCGAGTCCGGTTTACGGTTGCGTCGTCCGGAAAAATCCGCTTCGACTCCTGGTTCGCCGTTACCGGCATGGATCCCGAGAACCGGGCAGTCGTCAAGCTCCCGCCTCTTGACGCGGGCACCTATACCTTTACATGCGGCGCATCCGTCAACGGGGCCATGCGTTCGTTTTCGGACACGGTGTACGTCGGGGCTTCCAGTCCGGAGCTGTGCGTCCAATCGCAGAACGCGCTCCTTCTCGGCGAAATTGCCGCGCCGCTCCGGCCGGGAAACGCACGGACGGTTCTTTCGGCCTTTGCCGCCCGGCCGCAGGGGAAACGCTTGACCGTTGCGCAGTATTTTCACGTCCGGCAGACCTGGGTGCTTCTCACCGCAATTTTCGGGCTGTGGGCAGTCGAGTGGATCCTTCGCAGAAAACGGGGGCTGGACTAGTGGTCAAGTCTCCTCTTGCTATTTGTATACGAGGAACTTATTTTTGTTGTGGGAAAAATCTTCACGAGGAAAGCAGGTGATGAAGTCATGAACGGCATTATTCTCAAAGAAGACGAGCCATTTGAAAAGGCGCTTCGCCGCTTTACAAAGACCTGCGAGCGTGCAGGCATTCTTTCCGACATCAAGAAATACCGTCACTACGAGAAACCGAGCGAGGAACGAAAGAGAAAGATGAATGCGTCGCGCAGGAAAAAGGTCCGCGACGAGAAACGCTTCTCGTTCCGCCCGCCGCGGAATTACAACTGACCCTTCTGCTCCGTGCCCTTACGGAAAATCACCGCGCCGCTCCCGGCGGGGTGATTTTTGTTTCGCATTTCCGCAAGTATCCGGCATCCAATCACCGCGCATGAGCTCGCCACGTTGAGCGAGTTCTTGAACCCGTACACCGGTATTTCCACGATCTCATCGCATAAATCAAGCACTTTCCTTTCCACTCCGAGCGCCTCGTTCCCGAACACCACGCCGAGCCGGACCGGGTAGACAACGGCGTCGTAGGGTTTCGATTGGGAAGTCGTCTCCGCAGCCCACACGGGAATCCCGCGTTCTTTGAGGAAAAACACGGCCTGTTCCGCGCTCTCGAACTTTCTCCAGGGAACGTAGTCGATGGTGCCCAGCGAGGTTTTCGCCAATTTGCAATGAGGCGGGCACGCCGTGTACCCGCACAGGAAAAGGCCCTGGACGCGCATCACGTCGCAGAGCCTGAAAATTGCGCCAACATTAAATGCGCTTCGCAGATTGTCAAGAATAATATACAGCGGATTCTTGGGAAGGCGGCTATACTCTTCCAGCGGGATCTTCGCGTCCAGCGAGCGGACCTCGAAATTGGTCTCGATGCCGCTGGCGTCGTTACGCTTCATGCGACCGCGCTCCTGCGCCTTCGTTCCTGTTCCGCAAGCAGCAAGAGAAACCCTCCGGCGGCAAACAGGACCGTGATCGACGACATGCCCAGCCGTTGAGACAGAACATTCCCCGCGCCCATCCTGCGGCAGAAAAGTGTTGTCACGCCGACCAGCACGGGGCCCAGAACGATGGAAAACCTGCTGATCAGGTTGAGAAAACCGAAGTACTCCGCTGCATCCTCCGCAGGAACGATTTTTGCAAAATAGGACCTGCTCAGGGCCTGCACGCCTCCCTGGACCATTCCCACAAGACAGGCAAGTACCACAAACTGCGCCGCATTGCGGAGCACGAAGAAGCCGACGGCGCACACGACGATGTAGATGGCAATGCCAGCAAGAATCGCCGTTCCGCCCCCAATGGCGCGTGCGAGGCGACCAAAACCGATGGCGGCCGGGAAGGCGACGAACTGCACAAGGAGAATGGTTAGCATCAGAATCTGAGATGAGATTCCAATTGACAAACCAAAATTGACCGACATGGTGATCACGGTATATACGCCGTCCATGTACAGCCAGAACGCGATGATGAAAATGATCAAGAGACGGTTGCCGAGAATTTTTCGGAACGTGTTCCACAGCCTTTGTATCCCGGCGGCAATCACGGAAACGGGACTACCCCGGGAAGAGGCTCCCTGCTCCTTGACAAACATGAGAAGTGGCAACGAAAATATCAGCCACCATACCGCCACCAGTATAAATCCGGTCCTTGCCGCGTCGACCTGGTTTGCGAAACCGGCGCGTTTCCAGAACGTGACGAGAATGATGTCCATGAGAAAAAGAAGTCCGCCGCCGACATAGCCCGTGGCATATCCGAGCGAGGAGACGTAGTCCATTTCGGTCCGAGGGGCAACGTCGACAAGAAGTGAATCGTAAAAAAGATTCCCGCACGCGAACCCGATATTTGCCGCGATAAAAAGGCCGATCGCCGCCACCCATGCTCCGGCGCCCGCAAAAAATATCGCACCGGTCATTAGTGTCCCGAGCGTCATGAAGAACAACAGAAATTTCTTCTTAGCCCTTCCGGCATCCGCCAGGGCGCCCAGCAACGGCGACAGGAACGCCACCAACAGCCCTGAGATCGAATCTCCCATGCCGAGACGCGCTGTGTTGAGGGCCGCGTCGGCGCCGCTGTCCCAAAACGTTTTGAACAGATAGGGAAAAAATGCGGTGAGCACCACCACGGCGAACGCTGAATTCGCCCAGTCGTACATGCACCAGCCCGCCACGGCGCGCCGTTTTGCGTCCGTCAACCACTTGAAACGAGCCATCAGTTCACCCCGGCCTTTGGACTCTCGGACTTTCCGATCCTTTACGGCATTTTCAAACTATGTCTTCTTCTCTTTTTTCTCCGCCGCCGGAAACAGGACGTTATTGAGAATAAGCCGGTATCCCGGCGAAGTCCTGTGGAGGCGCAGGTCGGTGGGCGGATCGTGAATTGCGTGTTCGTAGGCTTCCGGGTCGTGTCCGCCGAGAAACGCGAACTGGCCCTTGCCGAGCACGCCGTGGAGATAGTTGACGCAGTCGGTGCCGGGCACGCTCCCAAGCACCACGATGCTCTTTTTGATCACCTTGCGGTTGAACGACGTGCACACGCCGGTATAGCCTTTTATCGTTTGCCGATGGTCCTGCACGAGCATGGACGGCACCGGATCGAGCTTCGCGCTGAAATCGAACAGCGTGAAATCGAGAGCTGGCAGCCGCATAGCCGTGTTGACCCGGTTGACGTCGATGTTGTCGAAATAGAATTCGTAGGGGCTTGTCTGGATCGTGAAGTTCTCGAACGCCAGGCAATTGCCGTAATTGAGCTTGGCCGCATAGTTCGGGTCGACGCCGTCGCCGTCGAACACCGCGTCCACGATATCGGTCCCCAGCGCGGCGAGCGCGATGTCAAGCGTGTTGGTGGCGCAGCACATGGCAAAAAGAAAACCGCCCTTCTGGACATAGTTCCGTATGGCCAGCGCCACGGCCTTTTTGCAGTCGGTCACCTTCTTGAACCCGAGCTCCTTGGCGGTTTTCTCGAGTTCCATCTTCATTTCCTGGTACCACGGCTCGTTATGATGGGAGTAGAACTTGCTGTACTGCCCGGTAAAGTCCTCGTGGTGCAGGTGCAGCCAGTCGTACTCGGAAAGTTTGCCCGCCACCACCTCCTTGTCGTACACCTTGTCGAACGGGATATCTGCATAGGTGAGCGCAAGGACCACGGCATCGTCCCACGGCTTCTCGGTGGGCGGCGAGTACACCGCGATGCGCGGCGCCTTTTCGAGGGTCACGCGCTCCATGTTGCTGTTTTCGATCACTTCGAGGATACCGGCCCACTCCTGTGTGGAGATGTGCGTGATTTCCACCCCGTCAAGCCGGGCCTTGAGTTCGAACTCTCGTGAATCGTCGGTTGCAAACGAGCCGCATTTGTAATTGAGCAGCCAGTACACCTTTGCGCCGGCTTTGAGCATCTTGTACGCGAGGCCGTAGGCCTTGAGGTGGTCGGTCTGCGAATCGTCCATGGGGACCAGGAGCATGGAAAAACAATTGAGACCACTATATAAAATAATGAGCGACGTAAGGAGAAGAATTCTTGATTTTGAGGAACGGATCATTGAGCTAACCTGCTCCGATGAGAATGTTTGTGGAATCAAAATACTATTTAGCCGTTTGGCCGGGGCGGTTCGGTGTGTACGTTTGTGAATCCGCTAATGATTTTTGCCAATGATAGAAAACACTTTTAAGCGGGGGAAGTTTCCCCCTCGCTCCGGCCCTGCGGTCCTCCGCTACCCCCTCCAGGGTGACCGCCTTGACAAAGTAGCTGCAAGACCATGCATTGTTGTGGCGGCACCCACGAGCGATAGTTGAAAAAAGTCTCGTATGAAGGAGGAACGCCGTTGAAATGCATGGGATCAGGCTAGAAGAACACCAATAATGTGACGTATATTCATACCTATCCAATATCAAAGAGACCCGTCTTCATGACTCAACAAATCAAATCACGAAAACGAGCCTTGCACAATCCCGTGGCCATTTTCCATGCGTGTGACTCACTCCCCTGCCCGAGGAATGCAATCATCAGCACGGCTCGCCTCATTTGCAATCGCGAACATATCTCTTTCACTCAAAAGACCCATGTCATCCTCTGTTCCGACCGGGCCATCAAAAAGCTCAACGCAATGTTCCGCCACAAGGACCGCGCCACGGACGTGATGTCCTTCAACTACGACGAATCCGATCTGCTCGGCGAAATTTACATTTCCTTGCAAAGGGCCGTGGCACAGGCAAAAGAATACAAGGTGACCTATGCGAATGAAGTGCAGCGGCTGTTCGTGCATGGAATGTTTCATCTGCTGGGATACGATCACGAGACGGAGAAGGACAGAAAGAAGATGCGAAAGAAGGAAATGCTATACGTGAAATAAATTGTTCCAAACAGCAAATAAGCAATTCACCATACCCGCCATTGCCTCTCATCCCCTCATCAAGTATTTTTGACGTTTGTTTCATCAGCCCGAATGATTATTATCTGTAAATAGCAAGTCGGGGAGCAATCTTCGTGAATATCGTCGTTTGCATCAAGCAGGTGCCCGGCACCACGCAGGTAAAGATCAATCCGGACACCGGCACGCTCATACGCGACGGGGTTGAGGCCGTGGTGAATCCGTTCGACGAATACGCGATTGAAGAAGCGCTGCGCATCAGGGAGCGGCTCGGCAGCGCAACGGTCAAGGTGATCTCCATGGGCCCGCCGCAGGCGGAAGAGGCGCTCAAGAGCGCGATCGCGCTAGGCGCCGACGAGGCGTATCTGGTGACCGACCGCGCCTTTGCCGGTTCCGACACCTGGGCGACATCATACACGCTTTCCACGGCAATAAAGACCCTCGGTAAAATCGATCTCATCATCTGCGGAAAGCAGGCGATCGACGGCGACACGGCCCAGGTGGGACCGGGCGTCGCGGAGATGCTCGGGATCCCGTTTGTCGCATGGGTGAGAAGAGTCGAGCAAATTTCGGAGTCGACAATACGTATTGAACGGATGATGGAAGACGGCTATGAGATCGTTGAGATGCCGCTGCCAGGCCTTATCACGGTTGTCAAGGAGATCAACGTACCGCGCATGGCCTCGCTTAAAGGCAAGATGCGGGCAAAGAAAGCCGCGGTGACCGTGCTTAACGCCGAATCCCTCAAGCCCGATGGAGAGAAAATCGGTCTCAAGGGCAGCCCCACGCAGGTGCTGCGGTCGTTTGTCCCGCAGCGAAAGAGCGGCGGCGAAAAAGTGAGCGGAGAAACTGCAGCTATGGTTAACAAGATCAAGTCTGTCATTCTCGATCTCGGCGTACTACGGTAAAGGAACCTTGACCGATGGGCATAAGAGTCGATCTTGAAAAATGCATCGGGTGCTCGCTGTGCGTGCGTGCATGCAGTCAGAACGCGATCACGATTGCCGGCAAGAAAGCCGTGATCGACGAGGCAACGTGCAACCTTTGCGCTGCCTGCGTCGAAGCGTGCAAGAAGTATCAGGCCATTACTATTGCGAAAGATGCATCGGCACGGGCGGTTGACGTTTCGGCATACAAGAACGTGGCCGTATTCGTTGAGCAGCGCGAGGGCGCAATAGCGGGTGTGTCGTACGAGATGCTTGGCGAAGGAAGAAAGCTGGCCGACCGGCTCGGTGAAAAGCTTGTTGCCGTGCTGCTCGGCAACAACATGCACCTCGCGGCGAACGCGCTTGTCAAGTTCGGCGCCGACCGTGTGGTGTATTACAACGCTGCGAAGCTCGCGCATTTCCACGACGACAGCTACGGCCGGGTCCTCGCGGAATATATCGACAAGGAAAAACCAGGCATTGTGCTTGCAGGCGCCACGGCGATCGGGCGCTCCTTTATCCCGAAAGTGGCAGCGCGCGTGTGGGGCGGACTCACGGCCGACTGCACAAAGCTTGAAGTGGACGCGGAAAAGCGCCTGCTCTTGGGCACGCGGCCTGCGTTCGGCGGCAACCTGATGGCGACCATCGTCTGCCCGCATCACCGGCCGCAGATGGCAACGGTGCGGCACAAGGTAATGAAGCAGGCGGCGCAGGACGATGGCCGTACCGGCGAAGTCGCGGTCGTCGATGTTGCGGATTCGGACATTCCAATCCGAACAACTATTGTGAATGTTGTGAAGGAAGCGTCCTCAACGGTCAATATCACCGAGGCCGACATCATCGTGTCGGGAGGCCGCGGCATGCAGGACCCGAAGAACATGCAGCTTTTGTTCGATCTCGCGTCCGTGCTTGGCGGTGCGGTCGGCGCAAGCCGCGCCGCAGTCGACGCCGGCTGGGTCCCCTATTCCCACCAGGTTGGACAAACGGGAAAGACCGTGTGTCCGAAACTGTACGTTGCGTGCGGCATTTCCGGATCGGTGCAGCACATGGCGGGCATGCAGTCGGCCGATTATATCATCGCCATCAACAAAGACCCGGCAGCCGACATTTTTCAGATCGCCAATCTCGGCATCGTGGGCGATGCCCTGGAAATTCTTCCGGCGCTGACAAAGGCGTTTAAGGAACAATTGGGAAAATAAAAATCGTGTATGCGTAGATGCGTTGATGCGGAAAACGCAGGTTCACGGTCAGTTTTCATTCTCCCTCGCATCCACGCATATACGCATTCGCGCATTCACTTTTTCAAGGATTTCGTTATGAAACTCACCCTCGGCCTCCCCAAGGGAAGCCTGCAAGTCCCGACCATCGAGCTGTTCCAGAAGGCGGACATTCACATCCGTGCCGACGAGCGATCATATTTCCCGGCGTCCGACGACCCGGAGCTCGACCTGATCCTCATGCGGCCGCAGGAGATACCTCGTTACGTGGAACAGGGGATCCTGGACGCGGGAATTACCGGCCTCGACTGGACAATTGAGAACAATGCGAAAGTGGTGCGCGTGTGCGAGCTCGAGTATTCCAAGTCGTCTCGCCAGCGGTGCAAATGGGTCCTTGCCGTATCGGAAAACTCGCCTTTCAGGAAACCGTCCGATCTCAAGGGCAAACGCATTGCAACCGAGCTGGTTTCAACCACGAAACGGTACTTCCGGGCGAAAAAAATCCCGGTCGACGTCGAGTTTTCCTGGGGCGCCACGGAAGTAAAGCCGCCGCGTCTTGTCGACGCCATTGTCGACATCACCGAAACCGGTTCCTCGCTGCGCGCCAACCGCCTCCGCGTGATCGACGTTCTCATGGAGACCATGACCATTCTCATCGCGAACAAAAGCTCATGGGAAAACGAGGCGAAGCGGCGGAAGCTGGAAAATATCACCATCCTGCTTCAGGGCACACTCAACGCGGAAAACTACGCCGGTCTCAAGTGCAACGTCCAGAAATCGGCTCTCAGCCGCGTGCTTACGGTTCTTCCCGCCCTGCACAACCCCACGGTTTCGAACTTGTCGGATGCGAAATGGTGCGCCGTGGAGACCGTGATCCGCGTGGACGAGATCAAGAAGATCATTCCCCTGCTCAAGCGCGCCGGCGCGACCGGAATTGTTGAGTATCCGGTGAATAAAGTAATTCCTTAATAGAATACCTCTAGGAGGGGGAAGTTTCCCCCTCGCTCCGGCCCGGCCGCATTTTTCAATTGTCCAAACCTACAATAACGCGGCCGGTCCTCCGCTACCCCCTCCTGGGTGGCCCCCAAGGAAGTTTATTTGCAAGAAAGATGCTTCGGTTGGGGGGCACCCACGGAGAGTAGTTGAAAAGTAGAAAATGCAAGAAAAATCCTTACTGATATATTGTGGATGCCGATTGGCGCCAGACAAAATGATTGACTTAATAGAATTCCGTTGCCGCGCGTTAGGTGGACCGGAGGATGAGCTAGAGCGAATTGCCGCGTGATCCCTAGCCGAAGGCGGTAGGGACAAGCGGCAACGAGGCCGAAGGCCGAGCCCGAAGGGAGACCGACCCCAAATGCACGCACCACGATGCGTGCGAGCATTTGGGGGAACGCCCAATTTTTTCTAAGTATTATTGAAACTCTTTATCGCCACTCATGCTTCGGATACCTTCTTGACAAAGTCTTCTTGATTTCCGGGTAATGGACTTTCCAGAAACTCTCCAGATCGTCGGTGACCTGGACGGGGCGGTTGCTTGGCGCGAGAATTTCAATGAGGACCGGCACGTTCCCGTTGCCCACGGCCGGGGTGCTTCGCATTCCGTAAAGGTCCTGGATGCGCGTGCGGCCGCGCGGCTGCTTTCCGGGCCCGTACGTTATTCTCATGCGCCGGCCAGAGGGAAGTTCTATCTCGGCCGGAGCGAATGAATCAAGCAGCCCCCGTTGCTTTGCGCTCAACAGTTCCAAAAGAAACGGCAACACAGGCTTGTCCTTAACTTTTTCGTACCGTCGCTCCCCTTCGCACAATGCGTGAATCACCAGCTTACGGTCTTCTTCTGCAAAGAGCGGCAATGCCTCGTTCGGCAGCTTCTCGGCGACCCAGCGGACCCGGTTGACAAAATCATCAGCCTCACTGTTCCAGCTCGACAACGGCATATTCCTTTCAATAATGGTATGCGCGAGCAGATCTCCGGCAGCGGCCGGATCGGCAACCGGCACCATTTTCTCATCTATCAACACATCGAGGCACCATGCCCGCTCGCGCTGTTCCACGGACTGAGTTGCCGGGTCCCATTCGAGGCCCGAATCCTCGCGCATCCTATCCGCAAAATGAGTCGTGAGCCATTCCCTCTGGATTTCGGTGGCGAGCGAGAGAACGGTCGCGCGCTGCTGCTTGCGGTCCTTGGTTTCGCGGATCTCGGCCGCAACCAAGAACTCAGCGCTGCGGGCAAGGCTGTCTTTCGCAAGCTCGCCGTGCCGACCCTCGCGCAGCCTGCAGATGAGCGTCCCTTTGTCTTTACGGACTGCAAGGTGATCCGGATACGCAAGAAGCAGGCTTTCCGCAAGCGCGAGCGGCGCGTCGGCCGCCTCCCTCGTATGCAGACCCTTGCGCCTGCACATCTGGAGAAAAAGGGCCTGTGTGCGCAGGATGTTTCGCGCCGCCCCGGCGTTTACCGCATACCTCGCACACATCGCCGGATCAAAAGAGCTCTGCCGGACCTTTTCAAAAAGACAGTACTGTCCGTAAAAGTCGGAAGCGATCTCGTGGCGGTGCGCTTCCTCGGGATACTCGGGCTTGCCGGCCAGCGCGGAACGCTCCGACAGGAGCGCGGCGGCAAACGACGCGAGCAGAGACGCTCCCCGTCTGCCCGCCTCAAGAAGCAGCCGCGAAAGCCTCGGATGCATGGGAAACTCGGACATTTCTCTTCCGAGACCGGTGACTTCTCCGGAAGAATCGAAAGCCCCGAGAAGTGCGAGCAGTTCGTTTGCCGCTTGCAGCGCGGCTTCGGGCGGTTTCTCAAACCAGAGAAATTCCTGCGGCGAACCATAGCCGGTCATCCGAAGGTGAAGGACTGTCTCCGCAAGATCAACCCTCCCCACCTCCGGCGCGGATCGCCGCGGCCGGCCCGCCTGATACGCCTGCGTCCACAACCGCACGCATATGCCCGGCGCCTCGCGACCCGCGCGGCCCGCGCGCTGGTCAGCGGAATCCATGCTTATCGGCTCGGTGAAAAGCGTATTGAACCCGCGGCCGGGATCATGCCGGCTGATTCGAGCAAGCCCGCTGTCGATGACGTGCCGCACGCCCGGAATGGTAAGCGACGTTTCCGCGATGTTCGTGGCAACGATGATCTTCCTTCGTGTCAAGTGTTCCATCACCAAGTGCTGGCGGTCTGCGGGGAGATCGCCGTACAGCGGCATGACCGCAGCGCTCTCCGACCGCACGCTCCGGCCGATTGCCTCCACGGTCCGTCGGATCTCGTACGCGCCCGGCATGAAAACAAGAATGTCGCCTTCTGCGCCGGCCGCGATGAGACTTGAGGCGGCGGACGCGGCCATATCCCATACCGGCGTCTTTACAGACGGCATCGACGATGAATAGCGGATGTCTATGGGGAATACGCGGCCCGCGGATTCGACGACCGCCGGACTTCCCAGGAAGGCGGCAACCGGCAAGACGTCCATGGTAGCCGACATTACCGCGATGAAAAGATCGGGCCGTAATGACGCCTGCAGGTTCTTTGCAAGCGCAAGCCCGACGTCGGTGGCAAGGCTTCGCTCGTGGAATTCGTCGAACACCACGGCCGACACGCCTGAAAGACTCCTGTTCGACAGGAGCATCCTCGGAAGGATCCCCTCGGTGATGAATCGCACGCGCGTTTCCGGAGACACGAGCGTCTCGAACCGCGTCTGGAACCCGATCTCCGCGCCAAGGGTGCTCCCCCGTTCCTCGGCCACGCGGGCCGCGAGCATGCGCGCAGCGAGCCTGCGCGGCTGCAATACGAGGATCTGGCCGTCGAAAAGCCCGGAATCCAACATCATCTGCGGCACCTGCGTCGACTTGCCCGAGCCGGTGGGTGCACGAACAATGAGGCGCTTCTTGTCCCGCAAAGCCGCGAGAATGTCGCTGGCGCAATTGTAAATCGGCAGTTGCATGTCGGGCCTTTCGGCACGTCACCAGAGAAACGGGATGAGGATTTTGCGATCGGCCGGATATTCCGAAAAGGTTTTTTGATACCAGCGGTGATTGCTCACCGCTCGGGGTAGCAGGTTCGCAATTGTGAAGACAGCAAACGCCAGGCCCGCCACAGACCATGTGGCCACGGCCCATCCGGTCCATTCGACCATTTCTCCAAAGTAATTCGGACTTGACACAAAGCGGAACATTCCGCCGCCAGGCACGACATATTCTCCGCGTTGAAGATGCCGGAGCAGTGTATCGGAATGGGCATGAATGACGAACCCGGCAACGAACATAATACATCCGACAATCATGTGAAGATCAAGGGCCCACCGGTGCGCCGTGTACCACGCGCCCATGTCGACGAGGCTGCCCCCATTTATGGTGCCGTTGAGTGTATTGAAACAGATGGCAAAAAACACGAGCACGAGCGGAAACGGCTTTTTCGGAGACGAGATTAAGAACGGATATATCCAGACGCGATACACATAATGCGCTTCCCACATCAAAAGAAACAGGACGCCGAATAATCCAGCCTTTTCCGCATTCGCAATGACCAGAAATGCAATCACAAAGAATGCGGGGAATTCCATGGTCATCCATGCGAACCGGGCCGGAATTGCCGGCCCCCACCCTTTCCGAACGTACCGACCGTAGGGAGCGTTGATAAACATGAGGAACATGAAGACAATGGCGGCAAGGGAAAGCTGGGCGATGACAAGAATGTCAAACAAATTCATATTCCAAAGTCCAGATTACAGATTGAAATGCTTAAACCTTTTTTCAAACGTCGGTGATTTGCCGTCAACCGTCAACTGTCAACGCCCGAATCTCTTCTCCGTGCACTGCATGTCTCCCCGGCGAAATGCTGCTTGGTGATTCAGGCGTTCACCAATACACGCTTTCACTTGCTCAAGTCTTCGAGATACGCCTTTGTAAATATACGGCGATCGAGGTTTTTCGTGGAAACACCGCGGATTTCCACCTTGGTCATGTTGCCTTTTTCGAATTCGTCAACGTACACCTGCACCACCGGAATACAACGGCCTTTGATTATCGAGTACTTGAGACAGCGAGCGGTCTGCATGAGCGTACCCGACGACGAATAGTCTTCCTCCTTGAGCACGAACGCATTGTCGACGCGTACCCAGAATTTTTTTCTGGGATAGTCCACGTCATTCACCTTTGCCTTGACCTCGAACGCGTACACGGGAATCTGGCCCAGTTTCTCTTCGGTCACGGTTTCCCTTCCCGACGAATCCTTGAGCGCCTCGTACAATTCGGTGACCGGCCGGCGCTCGAAATCCTCACCCTTGGCGTTCGAGCCGGCAATGCCCTCGTCCCTGTTGATAGGCTGGAACGTGCGGGTGTTTGCGCGGTACATCCAGAAATTGTCGCCGACGCGCAGGTAGCCATTACCCTTATCGGATTCCGGTGCGGTCATGATGATCAAATATGAATCGTCGGCGTCGCGGCGGTAATACAACACGTTGAACTGCTTGATCCCCTGGTTGGACTTCTGCTGCGTGAGCGTGACGCTGGCCTTAATGTCGGACATCATCTTGTGGCTTGCCTCGATTTTTTCGAGCAGGCTGGCTATGGTGGGCGCAGCGGCAGTGGGCAGACACAGTGCAAGCAAGATCACCATCGTCTTCTTCATCAATAGTCCCCCTCATGATCACTCATAGTGCCTGAACGCCGCGGCAGCGGAAAGATTGGCCGCGCGTCTCGCCGGGAAATAGGCCGTGGCCACGGCGATGAGCTGAATAAGAATCAGGTAGCCCACGGTTCCCGCCACGGTGGGTGCAAAGTTGAGATGGCCGTTCACGAGGATCATGCCCAGCGGGTTATCCTGCGGATCTATTTTGACAAAAGAAAGCGCTGTCATGACGCCGAACGCGGCAAGCGTGCCGGTGAGCGTTGAAAACAGCGCGAGAAAATACGTTTCGAGAAGGAGCAAATTGCGTACATCAGTCTTCTGCATGCCGATGGCGCGCATGGTGCCGATCTCGCGCGTGCGTTCCCGTATGGTCATGCGAAGCGTATTGACCACCCCGATGAGGATGATGAAGAACAGCACCATCACCGCGCCAAACGTAATGAAATTGAGAGCGTATTCGAGGTTCACCACCATGCTTGCACTTTCATACATAGACTGGACCTTCACCGTAAACGCGCGCGTGCGCAACTTGGCCACCTCCCTCGTCTGCTTCTGCATTTCCGCGGTGGTTTTGGTGCGCTTGAGCAGGATCCATTCAGGCGCGAACGCTGCGTACAGCGGGCTGTCTTTTCGCGGCAGCACTGCACTGTCGGAATCAAGTGGACGCGGCCAATGGTCGTAAAAGAAACCGTAAAACCTGTTTTCGTTGACAAGCGCAATAGTGCCGGGAACAAGGGCCGACGGAGCGAGGACTTGCGTTACCGGCAGTTTTTCCACAATGTCTGCGGCCTCGTACTTAGGACGATACACGAAGGTGCAGGTGTCGCCTGGAAGCACGCCGAGCGACGCGGCAGCGTCTGCTCCGAGCACAACGCCGTCTTTGGCAAATTCCTTTTTCCCCGGCGCGACCGAGGCACTCTTGAGCAGCCCGCCAAGCGCCGACCGCAGGAGCGAGTCGTTCCTGTATCCCACCGCGATTGCAGAGACGGCTTTTCCGGCAAACCTCAGCGATCCGGCAGCAGCCGCCAGCCCCGGTTCCATGGCCTTGTAGAGGGAGTCTGCATACCGCACCGCGTTTCTCTTGGGGTCGGTGGTGAGCATGATGTAAAGCTGGCCGATGTCGTTCGGACCGTACCCCGCGAGCCTCTTGAGGTTCTTGATATGCAAGAACATTGGCGCGGCCATGAAGACGTTGGCCGGCTTGAAGACCCCCACAACGGTGAGCCGGCCCGCCTGGTTCTGACCGTGAACGTCCTGAAACCGGACGCGCACGAGGTCCCCAAGCTTCACGTTGAGGGATTTCGCCTTGGAATCGGAAATCAGCATCGGGTTTTCCACGTCGGTGCGGGAGAGGTCGAAGAAAGACCCCTGGAGCATCCTAAAGTTTTCCATGGCGTCCCGCCGTTCCTCCTCGCTTCCTCTCCCGCGGGGGTCAATACCGATCATGATCACGTTGTCGTTTGCGCCGTTTCCAACGGCGCGCGCAATTATTCCTATGCCTTCCTCCATGCTCGCGATTATGGGAACGGCCCGTTTCACTATGGATTTCATCCGATCGCCGTCGCTGAACAGCATGCGGTACAGGTTGCCGTTTTGGGAAAAACCTACGCTGATGTGACCCGAGGCGTACTTGAGGATCTTATTAAAGATAACGTCGGATATGCCGTGCGAAAACGAATGAGCGATAACCAGGATCATCATGCCGAAGGCAATGGCAGTGCCGAGAAGGATGCTGCGTCGTTTCTGGCGCAGGAGGTTGCGCAGGGCGACAGTGAGAATGGCGGTCATAAATACCCTTACTCCCTCGCCACCGCGTCAAGCGGAGTGATGCTTTGCGCAACGCGCGCGGGATACACGACCGCGATAAGCGTCACGATGGCCAGCTGGACAACGGACAGCAGAATGTCCAGCGCCGTGAGCAGCGGATGAAACGTGTCGCCGCCGAACAGAAGCTGGACCATGTCGTTTGTGCTGGTGATATTGAACAGTGCAAGAACGTTGACCCCGACAATGCCGATGATGATGCCTGCACCGCCGAACACAAACGACAGCATGGAAGTCTCGGCAAGAAACATCATTGAGATGAAGCCTTTTTTCGCGCCCACGGCGCGCATCATGCCGATTTCGGCGGTGCGCTCGATGGCCGCCATGCTCAGGGTGTTGACGATGATGATGATAACCACGAAGAACAGAAACATGACAAACATGAACAGGGCTGCCTTTATCAAGGTCGCCATGCTTCCCACCACGCCAAGCGCCTTCTTCCATGAGACGGCGCGAACGCCAAGCTTTTTCTCCTTGAGGACCGTATTAAGCCGTGCAAGCGCCCGCGCCTGATTTTCCCCCTTCTTGAGGAGAACGAACACCAGGTTGTAGGCACCCGCATCGAGATCTAAGGGTTTTTTGTCAACCTCTTTCGGGTGTGTTAGTGCAGCCTTCTTCGGCGCAACGCCGGGGTCCCCGGCCGTCACTGCGTCGGCGGTGAACAGACCGTCCAGATTCTCGCTGCTCATGGAAAAAAGTCTTTTCTCGTCGTCCGATAGATCCACCTTGTCCGACGCGGCAAAGTACCCGAAGCAACGACGATACGATTCTATGTCCACAATCACGAACTTCCCCCACAGCGAATTGAGCGCCTTGTATTCGATGATACCCTTGATGTCGAGCCGGATATCCGTGGTCGAATTGTCTTCGTTGTACCCCATAAGCACGGCGCTGGTCCTGGGCAACAGGGACGGGATGTCGGGCTTCACTTCCTTGGGGAGAAGGGCGGTGTCGAGCGTATGGCCTTCGGAAAGGAACCACATGCTGGTGTAGGCCTCGAATTCCTTGCGCGCCCAGACCGGCACAACCGCTCCATGTTCCCCTTTATCAGGAAGCCTGCCTTCAACCACGTTGATATTGCCCGGAAACATTGAGCCGTATTGCGCGAAATCGATGCCGACAAGATATGCGCTTCCCGGCATGCCGCCTTCCTCGTTGAGCACCATGGCAAGGTTTTTTCCGGCCGGCAGAATGCGTTCTATGTACGGCTGCCGAGCAAGTTCTTTCTTAATGTCGATGTAATTGTAAACGGGCGCCACGGGCTTGTTCATGAATGTGGTCCAGACATCCAACACGTTGTCGCTTTCCTGCTTGTCCGAAATAAGGACGATGTCGCCCGTGAAGCTGTTGACAATCGTTTTCCTGAGGCCGGCGTCCATTCCCGACACCACACCGTTGCCTACCGTCATGATAAATGCACCCACGAACAGCATCAAGCCGATGACAAGGCTCTTGCCCCTGTGGCGCATGATGTTGCGCCATGCGATCTTGAGAACAAGGTCCATTCCCTAGTCCCTGCTTATGCAGCCGTCCTTGATTTTTATCACGTGGCTTGCGTATTTGAGCACGTTCGCGTCGTGCGTTGAGAAGATGAAGGTGGTGTGCTCCCGTTTGTTCATTTCCCGCATCGCGTCGAGGATCGAGGCGCCGGTCACCGAGTCGAGGTTGGCCGTGGGCTCGTCGGCAAGGACGATGTCCGGATTGGTCACGAGCGCGCGCGCGATGGCGACCCGCTGGCGCTGGCCGCCCGAAAGTTCGGCGGGCTTGTGCCTACCATAGTCCTTGAGTCCCACTTCGTCAAGCAGCGTTTCGGCTTTCTTCTTTACGTCTGCCTTTGAACGGTTCTTCATGAGAAGGAGCGGAAACTCCACATTTTCGAGGGCATTGAGCACCGGAATCAGGTTGAACGTCTGGAAGATAAATCCGATCTTGTGCAGCCGCATGTCGGTGATTTGCCGGTCGTCAAGCGACGTGATCTCCCGGTCGCCCACGCGCACGCTGCCTTTCGTGGCAAAATCGATGCAGCCGATGATGTTGAGCAGCGTGGTCTTGCCGCTTCCCGACGGGCCCACGATGCTGAGGAAATCGCCTTTCTCGATGGCAAGGTCTATCCCCCGCAAAGCGTGCACCGTGGTGTTCCCCAAGGGGTAGTCCTTGGTGAGCGCGCGCGTTTCGATGATGTTCACAAACGCCTCCGATCGATGACAGTGCATGGTTGGCGAGCTTTCTAAAATAGTATTTCTTGGTTAGGGAATTATGAGGAAGTACGAGAGAAGGATAAAAGAATAATAAAAAAATTGGGCGTTCCCCTTTCCTTTGAAAAAAATATCAAGCTCAGCCAAGGCATAGAAAAAATCTCATGCACCCAAGCCGGTTTCTTGTTATACTATTTACAAGGTAACTCGTCTATGAAAACCTTCGCTATTGCGCTCACCTTTCTTTTCTTCTGCGCCGGCTTTTCCGCCCACGCGGCCGACACCATCCATGTCTCGTGCGTGGGCAACAGCATAACCGACGGCACCGGGCTGGCCGGCCGCGACACCGCGAGCTATCCGGCGCGGCTCGGGCAGATGCTTGGTCCCGGATACAACGTGCTCAACTGCGGGGTTGCCGGCGCCACCATGCTCAAGAACGGCAACAAGCCCTACTGGACATTCGGCGTCACGGAATTTGCCGCCGCCATGGCCTTTCTGCCGAAAATCGTGATCATCGAACTCGGCACCAACGATTCAAAGTCGAGCGGCGGGGTTGACAACTGGCCGTCCCACCAGGACGAATTCGTGGGCGATTACGAGGCAATGGTCGACACGTTCGCCGCCATTTCTTCCAACCCCAAGGTGTGGGCATGCTATCCGCTGCCCGCGTATAGCTCGATCCTTTTTATCGACAGCATGGTGATTCACTACCAGATTTTGCCGAAAATCAAGACCGTTGCTCTCGCAAAAGGAATCCCGCTCATTGATCTTTTCACCTGGATGAGCGGCCAACCCGGTCTGTTTGCAGACGGCATTCATCCGACCGCCGCCGGCTACCTGAAATTGGCCCAGAAAGTGTACGGGATGCTCATGGGCGACACGCTCAAGATCGTTAAGCAGAAGAACAGGCTTGAGGCGCCGGCTGGAGCGTCGCTGTACCAATGGTACTGTCAGGGAATTCCGGTGGCTGCTGTTTCGGGGGGCACCGGCCAGGTGCTCATTGCAAAAGACACGGGCGCGTACAAAGTTTCCCTGGGCGTGAGCGCGACCAGCGACGATATTCTCGTCGCCGCCCCGGTGTTTGTTTCCGCATCGGATATCGGTCTGCAGGTCCAGACGCCCGCCGTGCATGCTGCTTCGCGTATTGTCAATGGGCGCCTGCGTCTTTATCATCTGGACGGCAGACTTGCCTGTGCGCTTGACGTTCCGGCACACTCGTCCCTTTCCGCTGCCCTGGCGCGCCTTCCGTCCGGCGTTTACGTGGTGGGAGCACGGGACGGCGCGTTCAGGCACCTTGTGCCCTAGAAATCCATCCGGAACGAGAGACATACACCTTCACTGCTGTACGCTCTTTGATTGGAGCCGCATCAACGCTCGAAACAAAAAAAACGGCTGCGGTAATTCGCAGCCGTTCATTGTTGTCGGTTATCGGCAACCGTTACCCCAATTTTATCCTTAAGCCCCTTCCGTTTTTTCCGCATTCTCGGCGCTCTCTTCCGGTGCCGCCTTTTCCTTGGGCTTCTTTTCCGGCTTCTCCGCCTCTTCACCCTTGGAATGACCCTCGGCCTTTTCGGCCTTTGTCAACTTCCTCGGCACGTGCGCGGCCTCGTATTCCTTCCACAGATTCTCGTCCTTGTCCTTGAAGTATTCGGCGATGCTCAGGATGATCTTCCTGCCCTCCATGTCGAATTCCACAACCTCGACCGGAACCTTGTCGCCCACCTTGTACACCTCCGACGGGTGGTTGACGCTCTGGCCGAGCTGGTTGAGCGGCACGAACCCCTCCACGGTCGCCGAGAGGTTCACAATCATGCCGCGGTCGAGGATGCGGGCCACTTCGCCCTCCATTTCGGTGCCCACGGAGTACTCTTTGGCAAGGTCGCCCCACGGGTCTTCGGTAAGCTGCTTGACGCCGAGGGAAATCCTGCGCTTGTCAACGTCGATGTCGAGCACCTTCACCTCGATCGTGTCGCCTTTGCGAAGGAGCTCGCCGGGATGGTTCACCTTCTTGGTCCACGACATGTCGGAAATGTGCACCAGGCCGTCCACGCCCTCCTTGAGCTCGACAAAAGCGCCGAATGCGGCGATGTTGCGCACCTTGCCCTTCACCACGGTGCCCACGGGGAACTCGGTGATGACGTTCGTCCACGGATCGGGCTCGAGCTGCTTGAACCCGAGGGAAATCTTCTGGTTCTCCTTGTCGACCTTGAGCACCACGGCCTCCACGATGTCGCCGATGCCCACGATCTTGGACGGGTGCTTGATGTGCTGGGTCCACGACATTTCGGAAATATGGATGAGGCCCTCGATTCCCTTTTCGAGCTCCATGAACGCGCCGTAGTCGGTGATGGAAACGATCTTGCCGCGCACGCGCGCGCCTTCGGGAAACTTATCCTCGATGCCCTTCCATGGATGCTCGGTGAGCTGTTTGAGACCGAGCGAAATGCGCTCCTTGTTCTCGTTGAAGTCGAGCACCTTCACCTTCACCTTGTCACCGAGAGCCACGATTTCGGACGGGTGGTTCACGCGGCCCCACGACATGTCGGTGATGTGGAGCAGTCCGTCCACGCCGCCGAGATCGATAAATGCGCCGAAGTCGGTGATGTTCTTCACCGTGCCGTCGCGGATCTGACCCTTTTCCAGTTCGGCAAGGATCTTCTCGCGCTGCTGGTTGCGGTCCTCTTCGAGGATCACGCGGCGCGACACCACGATGTTACGGCGGGCCTTGTTGACCTTGATGACCCGGAATTTAAACGTCTTGTTGATAAGGGAGTCCATGTCGGGGATCTGGCGGAGGTCGATCTGCGAACCCGGCAAAAACGCGTCCACACCGAACAGATCCACCACCACGCCGCCCTTGATCCTGCGAAGGATGCGGCCTTCCACGGTCTCCTGTTTCTCGAATGCCTGGTATATGCGGTCCCACACGCGCAGGAAATCGGCGCGCGACTTGGACAGAATAAGCTGGCCCTCGCTGTCTTCCACCTGTTCCAGGAAGACATCGATTTCGTCCCCTTCCTTGTATGATGCGACGTCCTTGAATTCGGCAAGCGGGATGATGCCTTCGGACTTGAAATTGACATCGACGAAAACTTCCTTTTCGGTGATCTTGAGGATGCGGCCCTTGACGACCTTGCCCTCCTCGATTCCCTCGAGCGATTCCTTGTACTGTTCGAGGGTGTTCTGGACCTGGTCGGCCTGGTAGTACGTTTCCTCGAAATCGGAAAGATCGACGGCGTTCCCCTGCGCGTCAACGGCCGACAGGGACTTCTTTGCCTTTGCTTCGGACTCGGACATACATACTCCTGAAAAACTGGGTTAAGGTTAATGGATTATGATTAAAGAAACATGAAAATTCTGAAAAAAATAATCATGGGCGTTCCCCCGCTTCGCGGGGTCGGCCTCCTTCCGGGCTCGGCCAAGGCCTCGGTACCGCTCTGTCCCTACCGCCTTCGGCTAGGGATCAGGCGGTACTGCGCTCCAGCGCACCACTCCAGTCCGCCTAACGCGCGCAAACGGAACTCTATTCAGTCAAGAAACATTTTTTGCGCAAAATAACTACTGCTGTTTTTACTCAATCAATTTTCTTGCCTTGTCAACTATGTATTTCACCTGTTGGTCTAGCGTCATATTCGTCGTGTCTATTTCTTCTGCATCATCCGCCTTGCACAGTGGGCTGTTCTCCCTGCTCGAATCCTTGTGGTCGCGCGCGCGGATTTCGTCAACAAGCTCATCAAGACTTTTCTTTATTCCCATCGCCGCGAAGTCTTTTTGACGTCTTCTGGCCCGCTCCTCGTCGGACGCGACCATAAAGAACTTCAGGCGCGCCTTCGGAAAAACGACGGTGCCGATGTCGCGTCCTTCACAAACAAGAGACCCGCCTTTGCCGATCTTCCGCTGAAGGTCCACCAGCACCTTCCTCACCGCCGGCACGGTGCAGTAGTCCGAAACGTTCTTGGTAACCTCGTCGCTGCGGATCGCGCTTGTCACGTCCTCGCCGTCCATCAGCACGCGCATCGCGGCAGGCGCGCCGGTGAATGAGATCCCGGTGTTACTCACAAGCTCGGCAATCGCGCCGTGGTCGCCGTGCGGTATGCCGCGTCTCAGACACTTGAGGGTCACGGCCCTGTACATCGCGCCCGTGTCAAGATGGAGTATGCCCAGACGCTGCGCCACGAGCTTCGCGGTCGAGCTCTTGCCTGAACCGGCCGGGCCGTCGATGGCGATAACAAGGTGTTTTTCGGGGTGCGGCATTGCTCAGGGCGAATCCCACAGCGAGCGACTTCTCGAAGCTGGTTGCGGGGTTCTTCAATTCCGGAATGTCCAAATATATGTTGTTGCTCTTATCCATGTCAAAGCCCGCGGCGGTGAACCGGCACAAGCCCGACGGGACGATTTCCACCCGCGACGCATCACCGCATTGAATTCCGGAGCGCACAGACACCGCCTTTGCGATCTCCATTCTCAAAAAAGAGTAGTTCGGCGTTTCCATTAAATGTTATTTTAACTGTCGCCCATGAATCTCCGCGAAAAAATGAAATCCGCACTCCTCGCCGGCATCATCGGCGACGCGCTCGGCGTTCCCGTGGAATCGTCGACCAGGCAGCAGCTTGCGCTCTGCTCCGTCAAGAACATGCTCGGGTACGGCCGCTACGACCAGCCGGAAGGAACCTGGTCCGATGACGCGGCTCTTGTCCTGTGTACCATGGAAACCATGGTGAACGGCTATGACCTCGAATCCATGGGCAAGCTTTTCTCACAATGGCTTTTCGAATCGTACTGGACCGCCACGGGGTTCGTGTTCGATGCGGGACTCACCACCTATCTCGCCCTTGACAGGATCAAAAACGGCGGCGCGAGCGCCGCAGCCTCGGGCGGCCGCTCCGAAGACGACAACGGCAACGGCTCCCTCATGCGCATGCTCCCCGTGGCGATGCACTTCCGCACCCGTTCCACCGCCGACCTGCTTGCGCGAGCACACGAAATCTCGGCGATAACGCATGCGCACCCGCGGTCCAAAATGGGGTGCGGTTTTTATTGCCTTTACGTAAGGGAACTGCTCGGCACGCCCGACAAAGAGGCGGCATACAAAAGCGCCGTGGCGCAGGCCCTCGATTTTTATTCGCACGATCCGATTTTTAAGAACGAGCTGCCGCATTTCATGCGCATCATTTCGCACGAGCTGCCCGGCCTTGCCGAAAGTGAAATCCGCTCCTCGGGATACATCGTCGACACGCTGGAGGCGGCCCTGTGGTGCACGCTCAGATACCACAGCACGAAGGAAATCCTCCTCGCGGCCGTCAACCTCGGCCTCGACACCGACACCACGGGCATGGTGGCGGGCGGCCTTGCCGGCATCGCGCACGGTCTCGAATCGGTGCCCGACGAGTGGCTTCGCTCGCTGGCGCGGAAGGACGACATCGACCGTCTCGTGAGCCGGTTTGTGGATGCGACATTGGCAACAGAACCCGCCGCACCTGTGGCGGCATGACGCCGTACGGATCGGACGCGCACCGTGAAAACAAAGGACGCCGAACGCCGCAGGGCCGGACGAAAAGCCCTCAGGGTGTCGTGTCCCTCCTCCGTCGTGGTGCACGGAACCAGGTATCCGGCGTCGATGCTTGACTTCTCGGAAATCGGCGCGCGTTTCACCGTGGGCGGCGAAACACCTCACCTCGAAATTCCGCAGGGCGCCGAGCTCTTGATAGAAGTCAACAACCAGTTCGGCACCACCAGGTGCAAAGGGAAAGTGGCATGGACATGCCGGATCGGCGAACAGCACATGATCGGCGTGGAGTTCTCGGAAGTCTCCTCCGACAAGCGCGATCCGTTGCGGTGCCTGATGGAATCGCCGTTTTAGGAAGTTGAAGGTTAAGAGTTGAAAGTTGAGAGTGGGAACTTTAACAGCAACGGTCCAAGCTCCTCCAATTCCAGCACCGAAGTCTTGAATTTGAACGTTGGAATTTTTCCATGAAACCTGCCTATGTCCGCGATTTCGACCTTCTCGTGATCGGCGAAACGTTCGTCGAGATGCGGTGCGACGGCGACATCGCCCTCGCGGACCGTTACCGTAAATCAATCGGCGGGGCCGACATCATCACCGCGGTCGCTGCGGCGCGCCTCGGGTCGGCCGTGTCGCTGGTGTCGGCGATCGCGTGCGACCCGTTCCATTCGTTCGCGCGCGAGGCGCTCGTGGGTCAGGGCATCAACATCGACCACACCATCACCTGCCAGGGATACAACGGCGTCTACCTCACCAACCCGCGCAACACCGACGAGCGGGAGTACCTGTTCCACCGTCCCGGGAGCGCGGCCCAGTCCATCACCCCGGCGCTTGTCTACGACGACCTCATCGAAAACAGCAAGATCGTGTATGCGTCAAGCGAGCTCCAGTCGGTATCAAAGGCCGCCCGCCACACCGTGTTCAAGGCGTTCCATCTCGCGCATATCAACGACATCATGGTTGCGTACGATCCCAACCTCCGGCTCCGTCTCTGGTCGCTCGACGACGCCAAGGAATGTCTCTGGAGCGTGCTCCCCCTTGTCGACGTGATGCTTCCCTCCGCGCCCGACGAATCCAAGGCCCTGTTCGGCTACGAGCGCCCGCTCGACGTCATCGGGTTTCTGTGGGACCGCGGGGTTTCAATCGTGGCCGTCAAGAACGGCGACAAGGGCTGCCTCGTGGGCTATCAGGGAAAAATCGAGGAGTTCCCTATTCCCGCCGGTAAAGGACCCGTTGCCGACCTCACCCTCATCGGCAGCGCGTTCAACGGCGGGTTCCTACACAGCATTGCCCGCGGGTTCGACCCCTTTACCGCCGCGCAATTCGCGAACAATGTTGCCCTTTTCAAGGGGATCAAAGGCGGGATGATAGATTCTTTGCCGACTAAGCAAGACCTTTCATAATTCTGTATTTTGTCATTAATTATACAGGTTCCGGTGGGGGCACCGCTTCGCGTTTCCCCCTGGCCCCAAGCCTCCTCGCCCTGCGGTCTGCGGGGTCTCGGGGCACACCCCCTCCAGCAAAGGGGCGCGTCTGGTGCGCTCGACTTGCGCTCGCGCGGCGTCGCCCCTTCGCAACGCAACCTCTGCGGTATGCCGCTTCGCGGCGATAGCGAATTAAGGTGCATTCGCTTTTGTCAACTATCCTACCTAAAAACAGTTGCAAATATTCAATCAAGCTCCGGTCGTCTGCGCACGCGCCAGGGGCGACTGGAGGTCGCGCCAGAGCGCGATGCCGCCCGACCCTCGCCTGTGGGCGACTAGGGCCGTCGGCAACCCGAGGCCTTAGCCGAGACCGGAAGGAGAACCGACGCCGTCTTCGGCGGGGCGCCCAGATCTTCTCTTGAGTTTTGAGACAGGCTGTACCTCCCCCCACTTAAATACTCTCCTCTTAGGCTCTTTATCCCGCTTTCATGTATTTTATCACGTTTTCAAAAATACTTCCGCCAACAATTCACATCATACATAAATTAATAACCATAGCAGGAGCTTCCCATGGCACAACGGAAAATGGTCCCCCACGAAGGCAACACCGCCTGCGCGCATGTGGCGCATGCGGTAAACGAAGTGATCGCCATCTACCCCATTACTCCCTCGTCGGGTTTGGGCGAAATAGCGGATGAAAAATCGGCAAAGGGCGAAAAGAACATCTGGGGGACAATTCCCACCGTTGCCCAGCTCCAGTCCGAAGCGGGCGCGGCCGGCGCGGTGCATGGTTCCCTGTGCACCGGCACGCTCACCACGACCTTCACCGCGTCGCAGGGACTTCTCCTGATGATCCCGACCATGTTCAAGATCGCCGGCGAGCTCATGCCCACCGCCTTCCACGTTACCGCGCGCGCACTCGCCTGCCAGGCATTGAATATTTTCGGCGACCACAGCGACGTGATGGCCACCCGGCAGACCGGGTTTGCGCTCATATGCTCCAATTCGGTGCAGGAAGCAATGGACTTCGCACTTATCGCCCAGTCCTCCACGCTCAAATCGCGCATCCCGTTCCTTCATTTTTACGACGGTTTCCGCACCTCGCATGAAGTGCAGAAGATCGAAGAACTCACGTTCGACGACATGCGCGCCATGATCGACGAGGAGGACATCCGCGCATTCCGCAGCCGCGGCATGTCGCCCGACCATCCCACGCTCCGCGGCACGTCGCAGAACCCGGACGTCTATTTTACTGGACGCGAAACCGTCAACAAGTTCTATGCGGCATGCCCCGGCATTGTCCAGGCGGCCATGGACAAATTCGCAAAGCTCACGGGCCGGCAGTACCGCCTGTTCGACTATGAAGGCGCGAAGGACGCGGACCGTGTGATCATCATCATGGGCTCGGGCGGCGAAACCGTGCAGGACACGGTGGAATACCTCAACGCCAAGGGCGCAAAGACCGGCGTGCTCAAAGTCCACCTGTTCCGGCCGTTCGACGCGAAAGCATTTGTCAATGCGCTTCCCGGCACGGTCCAGAAAATCGCGGTCCTCGACAGGACAAAAGAACCCGGTTCGCTCGGCGAGCCTCTGTACGAAGACGTGCGCACCGCTCTCGGCGAGGCAATGAGCGAGGGAACGTCCGCGCTCAAACAGTATCCTAAAATCATCGGCGGACGCTACGGTCTCGGTTCAGCCGAGTTCACGCCCGCAATGGTCAAGGGCATTTTCGACGAACTCGCAAAAGACAAACCAAAAAACCATTTCATGGTGGGCCCGGACGACGACGTCATGGGCGCATCAATAGCTTTTGACGGCAACTTCAGCGTTGAAGACAAGGAGACGCACCGCGCCCTGTTCTTCGGTCTCGGTTCCGACGGCACGGTCGGCGCGAACAAGAATTCCATCAAGATCATCGGCGAGCAGACCCCGAACTTTGCGCAGGGCTATTTCGTGTACGACTCCAAGAAGGCCGGCGCGGTCACGGTGTCGCACCTCCGTTTCGGGCCCAAGCCCATACGCCGTCCCTATCTCATCACCAAAGCCAATTTTATCGCCTGCCACAATTACTCGTTCCTTGAGAAATACGACATGCTGGGCTTTCTCGAAGAAGGCGGCGTGTTCCTGCTCACCTCCGAATATGACGCAACAACCATCTGGTCCAAACTGCCAGGCCGGGTGCAGCAGCAGATCATCGACAAGAAGGCGCAGTTTTTCGTGATTGACGCGGTGGGAATAGCGCAGGGCCTCGGGCTCGGCGGCCGCATCAATGTGATCATGCAGACCGCGTTCTTCCGCATTTCAAAGGTGATGGACGACATCAAGGCCATCAAGTCGATCAAATATGCCATTGAAAAATCGTACGGCAAGAAGGGCGAGAAGGTCCTTCAGATGAACAACGCCGCGGTCGACAAGGCGCAGAGCGAAATCAACAAGGTGGAATACCCGGACAAGGTTACCAACCCTGTCGAAGAAATCAAGCCCGTGCCCGACAACGCGCCTGCGTTTGTCAAGGAGGTGATCGGCACGCTGCTCAAGCAGATGGGACACACCGTCAAGGTCTCGCAGATGCCAGCCGACGGCATCTGGCCCACCGCCACCACACAGTACGAAAAACGCAATATCGCGCTCAACGTGCCGGTGTGGAACCCGGCGGTGTGCATACAGTGCCACCGGTGCTCCCTGCTGTGCCCGCATGCAACCATACGGCCCAAAGCATACGACCCGAAACACCTTGCAGGCGCGCCCGCGACGTTCAAGTCGGTAGATGCAAAAGGCAAGGAATACGCGGGCCTCAAGTACACGATGCAGGTGGCCGTTGAAGACTGCACCGGCTGCGGGGTGTGCGTGCAGAATTGCCCCATGACCGGCAAGGGCGACGCGATCATCATGAAGCCGCAGACGCCGCTGCGGGAGGCAGAGGCAAAAAACTGGGAGTTCTTCCTCAAAATTCCCGAGACCGACGCAAAGCTTTTTAAAACAGACACCATGAAGGGCAGCCAGTTCGTGCGCCCGCTGTTCGAATTCTCAAGCGCATGCGCAGGCTGCGGCGAAACCCCGTATATCAAGCTGGTATCGCAACTGTTCGGCGACCGGGCGATCATTGCCAACGCAACTGGCTGCTCGTCCATTTACGGCGGCAACCTTCCCACAACTCCCTACGCCAAACGGGCGGACGGCCGCGGGCCCGCATGGAACAATTCCCTGTTCGAAGACCCGGCCGAAGTCGCGTTCGGCATGAGGCTGGCTGTTGACAAGTTCAACGATATCGCAGCCATGAACGCGAAGAAAATGATTGAGACCGGATCGTGCGGCCCGGAAATCAAAACACTTCTCGGCGAAATCCTTGGCGCAGACCAGTCCGATGCGGAAAAAATCGAGACGCAGCGCACCCGCATCGACCGCGCAAAGGCCGGCCTTGCAAAAGACAAGTCCGACGACGCAAAGGCGCTCCTGTCGGTCATCGATTTCCTTGCTAAAAAATCCGTGTGGGCGTTCGGCGGTGACGGTTGGGCCTACGACATCGGGTACGGCGGGCTCGACCACGTGCTCGCATCAAACCGCAACGTGAAACTCATGGTGCTCGACACCGAGGTGTATTCCAACACCGGCGGCCAGGCATCAAAAGCCACTCCTATGGGTGCAGTCGCGAAATTCGCCGCAGGCGGAAAACCAACATTCAAGAAAGACATGGGCCTTATCGCCATGAGCTACGGCTACATTTTTATTGCCAAGGTCGCGCTCGGCGCAAACCCGCAGCAGGCGGTGAAGGCGTTCATGGAGGCCGAGACCTACGAAGGTCCCGCTCTCGTTCTCTGCTATGCCCAGTGCATCAACCAGGGCATAGACATGCTTGACGGGTACCAGGAGCAGAAGAATGCGGTGGCGTCCGGCCACTGGCCGCTGTACCGGTACAATCCCGCGCTCGCCGCTGCGGGCAAAAACCCGCTGCAGCTTGACAGCAAAGACCCGACCATGCCGCTTGTTGATTACACCATGCGCGAGAACAGATACAAGATCCTGCAGCGCACGAACCCGGAAGCGAGCGGGAAGTTTATGGAAATGGCACAGAAGAACGTGAATGCGAAGTATGCGATGCTGAAGAAGATGGCGGAGACGCAGATGTAAAGCTACAGGTTTTGAAACGAGAAAGGATCTCCAAAGCTTTACACTCCGGAGATCCTTTTTTTTGCAACCACCTTGTACATCCGTTGGAACCTCACCCCCGGCCCCTCTCCGCCCGGAGAGGGGAATTTTCGGGCACCTATTTTTTGAAGCACCTTTGGCATCATTCAAGATTTCATCGTTGGGGAACCTGATTTCGGTTAGACCGCGCCTTTCCAAATACCTTTTTTTGTTCTTTTGCTTCTCCCCTCTCCGGGCGGAGAGGGGCCGGGGGTGAGGTTATTTCGGAAGAAGAAGCTAGAGGAAATTTCTTCCGGACAGCCGATACGAGCCTGCAGCATTCCCGTTTTAACTTCTCAACTCCTCAACTTTTCACCTCACATCGCCTGCGTGCTTAAATCCTTGATAATAACGTTGAGGGGATTGTTGTCGTTTGAGTCGAGCCTCAGGAACTCCACACCCCAGAAGAATTCAACGCCCTTGCGCTGCACCCACACTGTTTTCGCCTTGCATTGCGTGGGACCGAGCGCGGTATGAAACGTGTAGGTAAACTCCCCCTGGATGAGAAAAGGAATGTGCTCCGATGCCTTATTCATGCGCAGCCTGGCGCCCATGGACGAAATATCCTCGACAAATGCCGACATGTCCCCGCCGTTGCACCTGAAAGACACCTGAAAAGGCGACGAATTGCAGGGAAGTCTCGGGTGAATTCGTCGATCGTGGGCGGATTCACGCTTTGCCATAACCGGCTCCATGTTCATTGACGCGCCAAGGGGAAAAGTGTGCTATGCCGGCAACGGTCTGTATACCGGCAGAATGATTATACCACTACAGTGCACGATTTTCAATACTGTTCTTAGTAATTTTTGTGGGCAGTTGGTCAGGGAGCCAGGTTTTTTGTAAGGGAACGGAAACCGAGGGCCTTTCGTTCCATATCGAGCAGTGCCGCCTTGAGCGCTAGAGGCTTGCCCGTTCTTGTCCCCATGAATCCGCCAGGTCGTCCATTCTTCGCAATCACCCGGTGGCAAGGCACGGCCAGCGGAAACCTATTATTTCGCATTACCGATGCTGCAGCGCGGACGGCATCCGGGTGTCCTGCCATTGCGGCAAGCTGTGAGTACGACACCGTGGCGCCATAAGAAATTCTTTGGCACGCGGCGGCAACTGATTTTGCAAATGGCGTGAATCCTGTGAAATCCAGCGGTAATTCTTTGAGCGACCGCACACCACCGGATAGGAAATCCTTTACAAATCCGGTCCACTCCTGCAATTCGGGTATTGTCGAGTCCTGCGCATGTTGTCGACCAAGCGACCTGACCATGCCGAAGCAAATGCCCGCCACAACCATGCCGGATGCGGTTTGTCCTGCAAAAAGCGTGACATCGGTGAGTGGATGACGGACGACAGCGCGAAGCAAAATGGATGAAGAGGAGGATTTCATGGCATCGGTTGTTCAAAATAGTTCGCGGCGTGCAGCCGCGATTGCCCCGTGAAACCAGTTCCTTACCAAACGCGCAAGTTTTCCCAGGAACCCGCAATGGTTTTCTCTTATATTATGGAGAAGCCGCCGGGGATGGCTGCTCACCCGCAATCGGCGTCATCTTCCGACAGGAGCCTCGCCCGCCCACAAACCGGAGGAAAACCGTTATGAGGATCCGCCTGCTTACAAGCGCGTTTCTTATTCTGTCAGCAGCCATTTCTGTTTGCATGGCCGAAATCTACACCGGCGAACCGAGCAACCGGGTGAAGATCAACATGGGCGCAACGCCCTGGAAGTTCACCAAGAGCGATCCCGTGGGCGCCCAGGCACCAACGTTCAGCGACGTGGGCTGGACCACGGTGGGCATTCCCCACTGCTGGAACGACATGGACACCTACACCAATACAGCGGCAGGCACGGGCGGCGCCTGGAGCGGCATGGCCTGGTATCGGAAGCACTTCACGCTCGATAACGCCTATGCGTCAAGAAACATCTTCATCGAGTTCGAGGGCGCGCATGTGGGTTGCGCGGTGTACATCAACGGCACCTTTATCCCCGGTAACAGCGTGGTGAACCCTCAGGCAACGCACGTGATCGGGTTCATCCCGTTTATCGTTGACGTCACCGGCAAGGTGACGTTCGGCGGCGCCGACAACGTTCTTGCGGTGCGCATCAGCAGTAATGCCGGCGTGCTCTTTGCCGACCCGAATTTCTCCATGTCGTTCAGATTCGGCCAGAATGACGGGGGGCTGTTCCGGCCCGTGTGGATGCACATCACCGACAAGGTGTATGTTCCGCAGAACGTGTATTCGGTTGTCAATAAATGGGGCACCTGCGTGGGCACGGTCTCGGCCACCGATGCCTCGGCCACGGTGAGGATGATGACCAATGTTCAGAATGAAAGCGGCGCGGCCGAGGTGGTCACGCTCACTACGAAGGTGGTTGACTCGGCCAACACGGTTGTCTTGACAAAGACAAGCTCGCAGTCAATCGCCGCGGACTCAAGTTTCGTGTTCGACCAGTCCGGCGACATTCCGAACCCGCACCTGTGGTATCCGGCAAACAGCCCATGGGGCACGCCGTACCTCTACAAAGTCTTTCACATCGTGAAAGTCGGGAATACCACGGTCGACGTCTTCCAGAGCCCGCTGGGCATCCGGGTGATCACCTGGGACATCAATTTCCCCTATATCAACGGCCATCAGCATTACCTGTGGGGAGTGGCCAGCCGCTACGACTATCCCGCGCTCGGTTCGGCCGTACCCGAGGAACAGCAGTGGCGCGACGTCAAGCTTGCCGCGGCATGCGGCGCCAGGCTCTGGAGACCGGGTCATTCATGCCACAGCCGCGAGCTGGTGGAGGCCGGCGACGCGTACGGCGTCATGATCGTCCAGCCCAGCGGCGAAGGCGAAGGGTCGTTTGCGACCGTGACCGGCACCGAACCCTCGTGCCTGCTCAAGAACGAATGCCACCGCGACATGATCGTGCGCGACCGGAACAACCCGAGCATTCTCGCCTGGGAAGTGAGCAACGCCGGCATCACCGCGAGCTATGCCCAGTCGCTCAAAGACCTCGCGAAACTGTGGGACCCCATCACGCAGCACCCGCAGTCGGACCGCGGGTATCTGCGCGCCTGCCAGGACAAGGTTTCCGACCTGATCTCGTGCTCATTGACAGGATGCGAAGCCGGCCAGAAGCTCAACTCGCTGTGCACCGATTTCCCGGGCTGGGGCGCGGAGGGATGGGGCACCAAGGGGTTCCGTTACGACTACGACAACGAGCTCTTGTTTGCCGGCGAATATTTGCAGAACTGGAAGAACGACATCAAGGCGAACGCGTTCGGCCTGGCGCACTGGTATTTGGCAGAGTCGCCGGGCGAAACCGGCTTGGGCAGGTCGTTCGGAACGTCGATCATGGATTTCAGCCGCATCCCGAAATTCATCTATTACATCTACAGGGCCGCATGGATACCCTATAAGGTAAAACCCTCGGTTGCCATCGCCCATCATTGGAACCGGACGGGCGTTGTACGGGTCAACGTTTTCAGCAATTGCGACAGCGTGCGGCTCCTTTTGAACGGCACAAGTCTCGGCGTGAAAAAGCCCAATCCCGAATTGACCGACAACGACGATAAGACGAACACGTCCACGTCATTGCCGTACCAGTGCTGGTGGGACAACGTGACGTGGGCGGCGGGGACGCTCCGGGCCGAAGGCCTGGACTCTGCGGGCAACACGGTCTGCTTTGACGAGAAGAAGACCGCCGGCGCGGCCGACCATGTCCTGCTCACCGTTGAACCGCCGCTTGTCAAGCCGAACGGCGAGGTGTTCAAGATAACGGCCAACGGTTCCGACTGCGCGTTTATCCTTGCAACCGTTGCGGATGCAACCAACCTCTGGGTTCCCACGGCAACCAACCAGATCAACTTCAGCGTTTCCGGGCCCTGCACCTACCGCGGCGGCGCCAATCAGGACGCCGGCGCCAATCCCGGCGATCCGTACATGCTTGCCGAGGGCGGCATGTGCAAGATCGCAGTGCGCTCTACGTTTGATGCGGGAATGGTCACGGTTTCGGCGACGGGCGTGGGCCTCAACGGCACGGCCACCGCCGCGTACACGGTATATCCTGTGCCGGACTACACTGCGGTTTCATTCGGACGGACTGTGCAGCAGCTCGACAATGCTTCTTTGCCCGCATTTAACGTAGCCGCGCATGGAGGCATCATCCGGTATTTTATCGGCAGGCAGGCGAACGTGACGGTCGAAGTGCTCGGCGCGAACGGAAGAGCAGTTGTGCGCATGCCTTCAGCACCGCGCGCACAGGGATGGCATTCCATTCAGTTGCCCGGTGCTTCGGCGACCGGCACCGTCGGCAACGGGGTTTACATCGTGCGGTGTGTCGCCGACGGGCAATTCTCCATTGCAAAACGAATTGTGGTGGTGCAGTAGCATCGCAGGATTGGAGACACCATGAACAGAAGAGAATTCGTCTCCGCCGCATCGCTGGTGCCGCTTGCCGCTGCGATGGGAATGCCATTGTACGCGCGGAGTGCGTTCGCTCAGAGCTCCCTTGCCGTATCTTATTACGGCGGGCCCTACAAGATCAGCCTCAACTGTTATTCTTTCAACACGTTGCTCACCAACGGCGCAAACGGCGTATCGCCGGGAATGACCCTTGCCGACGCAATTGACTTCTGCAAAACAAACGGGTTCGACGCCATCGACATGCAGGGATACTACTTCCCGGGATACCCGGCCGTTCCCTCCGACGCATATATCGCGAGTGTCAAGGACAAGGCCGCCGCGTCGGGCATCGCCATCAGCGGCACCGGGGTAAACGACAACTTCGCCTCCACCGACGCGGCGGCCCGCGCTGCGGATGTCCAGCTTGTCAAGAACTGGGTCGGCGTGGCGGCCAAACTCGGCGCGCCCGTGCTGCGCGTCTTCTGCGGGCCCCTGCCTTCGGGCTCGGCGAACAGTTGGAACGAGGTCGCAGCCTGGACGGCCGATTGCATGAAGCAGTGCGCCGACTACGCGCAACCTTACGGTGTGAAAATCGTGGTGCAGAACCACGCCGACCTGCTCACCACGGCGGCACAGATCATCACGCTCGTCGGACTCGTAAACTCTTCAAATTTCGGCGTCCTTCTCGACACCGGCTCTTTCGTCACCGCCAACCTGGACGCCGACCTCGCGGCCGCCTTGCCGTATGCGACGAATTTCCTCATCAAGCAGAACGTGGAGAACGACCTGCCGGACGTGGTGAACATTCTTCGGACCGGAGGTTTTACCGGGTACCTGCTGCTTGAGGCCCTTTCGGGGGACCCCTACACCGTGGTCCCGAAATTCCTCGGCGAAGTGCGCGACGCGGTGATGGGAACGACCAGCGCTGCATCTGGAGGCCGTCCTCCGGCGATCGACGGGTTGTCCATCACCTCCTGTGGAGCCCGCCGCTGGCGAATCGCCGGTACCGGGCTTGACATTGGCCGCGTTTCGTTCACGCTTGTTGATGCAAGGGGAACCATGATTGCACAACCTGCTTTTGTCAAGCAGGGGTACGGGGGTGGATACGCAGAGCTTGACCTTAAGGGAATAAGGCCCGGGACATATTATGTGGAATTCTTTTCGTGCGGCAACCGCATCGGCGTTGTGCCGTTTCTCATCGCCCGCTAGATCCGGAACCGCCGGACCCGGATTTCCGAAAAACCACCTAAAAATCAAAAAAAGTGCTTTACCTTCGCGAGGAAACTATATTATCAACGAAAGCGGTTGCACGGTGAGTCATCGCCGTGGCAACCGTACAGTGTCACCATCTGCCCTAAAGGAGTGTTTCGATGGGTAACAAGTTGTATGTAGGCAACCTGCCCTACAGCGTTAGCGACAGCTCGCTGCAGGAAATGTTCGCAGGGTTCGGGACAGTAGCCTCGGCCAAGGTCATCACCGACCGGGACTCTGGTAGGTCAAAGGGGTTCGGCTTCGTGGAAATGGGTTCGGACCAGGAAGCACAGGCAGCCATCGCAGCCATGAACGGCAAAGAGCTCGAAGGCCGCGCGCTCACCGTCAATGAGGCCCGTCCAAAGCCGGAAGGCGGACGCGGCAAAGGCGGGTTCGGAGGAGGAGGCGGCGGCGGACGCTGGTAAGCAGAGCCTTACCGGAAGGTTGCGGTTTCCGATAAAAGATCCCGTTTCCACTTGCAAAGGCAGGGAAACGGGATTTTTATTTTATGTGGAATTTCACTTCTGCTTCTTCTGTATCTTCGCCCACGTATCCTTCAGCGACACCGTCCTATTGAACACCGGTTTCCCCGGTTTTGAGTCGACCGTATCCGCGCAGAAATATCCCACCCGCTCGAACTGGAATCTGTCGCCCGGCATTGCATGCGCGAGCGCCGGCTCCAGACGGGCGTCGTTCACCGCGACGAGCGACTGCGGATTGATGAGCGATTTGAAATCCATGCCCTCGGCGACGTCCGCCGGGTTTTCCTTTGTCAGGAGATAGTCGTAGAGCCGGATTGCCGCGGAGACCGAATGCTGCGCCGAAACCCAGTGCATGGTTGACTTTGGCGAGCGGCCGTCGGGCGCGGCACCGCCCCGCGTGGCGGGGTCGTAAGTGCAGTGCACGGCGGTCACCGTACCCGCGGCATCCTTTTCCACCGACGTGCAGGTGATGAAATACGCATACCGAAGCCGCACTTCCCTGCCGGGTGAAAGACGGAAGAATTTCTTGGGCGGATCGAGCATGAAATCTTCTTTCTCGATGTAAAGCACTTTCGAGAACGGAACCTTCCTGCTCCCCATCGAAGGGTCCTCGGGATTGTTCACCGCGTCAAGCTCTTCGGTTTTACCGTCCGCATAATTGTCGATGACGACCTTGAGCGGATGCAGCACGGCCATGGCACGCGGCGTACGCCTGTTGAGATCTTCGCGCACGCAATGCTCTAGCAGGGCAACCTCGACCATGCTGTCGCGTTTGGCAACGCCGATTTTTTCGCAGAACGCGCGGATCGCCTCGGGCGCGTACCCGCGCCGCCGCATGCCGCATATCGTCGGCATGCGCGGATCGTCCCAGCCGCTTACATATTTCTCCTCCACCAGCTGGAGCAGTTTGCGCTTGCTCATGACGGTATAGGTGAGATTGAGACGCGCGAACTCCCGCTGCTGGGGAATGCACGGCACCGGCGCATGTTTTAAGAACCAGTCGTACAGCGGCCGGTGGTTCTCGAATTCGAGCGAACAGAGGGAATGCGTGACGCCCTTCTATGGCGTCCTCGTTGCCCTGGGCCCAGTCGTACATTGGATAGATGCACCATGCATCGCCCTGGCGATGATGGGGTTTCTTGACGATGCGGTACATGGCGGGGTCGCGCATGTTAAGGTTCGGCGATGCCATGTCTATTTTTGCCCGGAGGGTACGGGAGCCGTCCGGAAACTCCCCTTTGCGCATGCGCTCGAACAGATCGAGGTTCTCCACTACGGTGCGGTTGCGATACGGGCTTTCTTTTCCCGGCTGCGTAAGCGTGCCCCGGTACTCGCGCATCTGGTCGGCAGAAAGGTCGCACACGTATGCCGTGCCGGCCTTTATCATGTGCACCGCCCACTCGTACATCTGCTGGAAGTAATCGGACGCATAATAGAGGTGCTTTCCCCAGTCGTAGCCGAGCCACCGTACGTCCTGCTGGATGGCGTCCACATATTCCTGGTCTTCCTTGCTCGGGTTGGTGTCGTCGTAGCGTAGGTGGCATTCGCCGCCGAATTCCATGGCCATTCCGAAATCTATGCTTATGGCCTTGGCGTGTCCGATGTGCAGATAGCCGTTGGGCTCGGGCGGGAACCTCGTTACCACTTTCTTCACCTTGCCCGATGCGAGGTCCTGCGCGATGATCTCGCGGATGAAGTTTGCGGGTTTTTCGGATTCTGGTGCAATCTGATTTACTTTTTCTTCTGTCATGATGTTCTCTCTTTTTCCTTTTTGGTATAGTAAGAAAGACTGGGCGTTCCCCTCGCCCGTGCTTGCGCTCGGGCTCGGGTCGGTTCTCCTTCCGGTCTCGGGCTCCGCCCTCGGGCCGCCACGGCCCTATGGCCCACAGGGCCGGGTCCGGGCGGCATCCCGCCTCAGCGGGACCTCCAGTCGCCCCTAACGCGCGGACAGAAGGTTTTCCCCGCTTTCCTTACAAAGAGGGAATTAACCTCTTGTCATTTGATTATTAACTACAGCCGCTCTTCGTGGGTGCCCCCCAACCGAGGCATCTTTCTTGCAAATCAACTTCCTTGGGGGCCACCCACGAGGGGGTGCCGGAGGACCGTAGGGCCGCAGGCAGGGGGAAACTTCCCCCACCAAATCAATCTTTCTTTCTTATTTTATCAATTGCCTTTCTTATTCTCCTCACCACAGTTTCTTTACCTATAGTTTCCATCATCTCAAACAACCCCGGTCCAAAACTCACGCCGCTCACGGCCAGTCTTGTCGGATGAATAAGATCTCCTATCTGTGAACCCGTATCAGAAGCGCAAGCATGAATAAGAGCATCAAGCGAATCCTTGGAATAGGGTTCAAGCACAGCTATCTTATCAGCCAACATTTCCAGAATTTCTGCCGCCTGCAATGTGAAATGTTTCGTGGCTGCCTTTTCCTCATATGTCGCCGGATCGTGAAAAAAATACACTGAATTATCAGCGATTTCGTTAATGCGCTTTGACCTGTCCTTGAACATTCGCACCACGGCGAGCAGGTACGGGTCGCTTTCGCTCCTGTCCGGGGCAATGGTCTGCTTTTCCTTCCACAGCCTGCAGACATCAGCAACAAGCCGCTCAGCGGGATATTCGGCCATGTACCGTCCGTTCATCCAGTCGAGCTTCTTTTCGTCGAGCACCGCGGCCTTGGGAGAAATCTTGTCGAGCGCGAATGCCTCGATGATTTCCTGGCGCGTCATTTTCTCGCGCTCGTCGCCGCCGCCCGGCGACCAGCCGAGCAGCGCCAGAAAATTGAACAGCGCCTCCGGCAGGATGCCCCTGTTCCGGTAATCCGTCACCGACGCCGCGCCCTTGCGTTTTGACAGTTTTCCACCGGACGGGTCGAGTATCACGGGCATGTGCGCGAACGCGGGCGGCGTCCATCCGAATGCCTCGTACAGCAGGATGTGGCGCGGCGTTGACGAAATCCACTCGTCGCCGCGCAGCACATGCGATATTTTCATTTCGTGATCGTCAACCACGTTTGCGAGATGGTAGGTGGGAAACCCGTCCGACTTGAGGAGAACAAGGTCGTCGAGCACATCGCTTTTGTATTCTATGGACCCCCTTATCATGTCGCTAAACACAATGTTTCTGTCCAGGGGAACCTTAAGCCTGACCGTGTACTTCTTCCCTTCCTTCAGGCTGTTTGCGACTTCCTCTTTGTCTAGGTCGCGGCAATGCCGATCATACCCGGTAAGCATCTTTGCCTTTTCGCGGTCACGCCTCACCTCTTCGAGACGCTGCGGGGTGCAGAAGCAACGGTAGGCCAAACCCCTGTCCAGAAGATCTCCCGCGTATTTCTGATAGAGGTCGAGGCGCTCCGATTGGACATAGGGGCCGAAATTGCCGCCCACATCCGGCCCCTCGTCCCACGAAAGGCCGAGCCATGCAGGACCGTCGTAGATTTCCCTGAGTGCGCCTTCGACGAAACGGGACCGGTCGGTGTCTTCGATCCGGAGAATAAACGTCCCGCCGCTGTGCTTTGCAAAAAGGTAATTGAACAGCGCGGTCCTCGCCCCGCCCACATGGAGGTATCCTGTGGGTGATGGAGCAAATCTGACGCGAATAGGTGATGACATTATTTTGGTTTCTTTTAGTTATAAGAATTGGGCGTTCCCCCGCTTTGCGGGGTCGGTTCTCCTTCCGGTCCACCCCTTCGGGTGCTTCCAAGGGTCGTCGGCCTGCGGCCTCGGGCCCGCCCCGGCCCTATGCCGCAGCAGCGGCGGGCCCGGGCGGCATCCCGCTATGGCGGGACCTCCAGTCGCCCCTAGCGCGCGGCAGAGGGAATCTATTCTGTCAATTCATATTTATTGCGCCAATCGGCATGCGCAGCAAATCAGACAAGGTTCTTTTAGGTAAAAGTTGTAGGGTGATTGCTTCGCTGCGCTCGCAATGACACTTGGTTTCCCATGTCCTGTTTTCGGGCATTGGCTTTCCAACTTTTCAACGCTTTTTCTTTTCAACTGCTCTCCGTGGGTGCCCCCCAACCGAAGCAACTTTCTTGCAAACAAACTTACTTGGGGGCCACCCAGGAGGGGGGTAGCGGAGGACCGGGCGCGCACATTCTGGATGGTGATTTACAAACAGCGCGACCGGACCGGAGCGAGGGGGATACCTCCCCCACTAAGAAAACTAATTGTTTAGTTATTTATATTCGGATTTGTCACCATCAATATCTTCCCCAGATTTTCCACCGCCTTTTTCCCGAACACGTGTTCGAATTCGTCAAGTTTGCTCTGCATGTACTCGGGTTTTCCCCAGCAGCGGCGTTTAAACTGGGCCAGCTCCCGGCGTTTCATGGAGAACCGGTGCAACCGCCCGAACACGTGCGCCTTGAGAAGGTACAGCATGGTCATTGCCGGATTCTCGCCCAGCTTGACGTCAAGGAAACGCAGGGCCTTGTCAAACTGTTCTTCCCTGCACAGGTGGTAGACCACGATCACCATTTCCATCTCGCTGAACTTCCTGCTCACCGACAGGAGCCGGCGCCTGAGGAGCTTCACGTTTATTGCCGGTTTCTGTTGTTCGTAATGCGAAATGAGCCTGTGAAGCGCCTGGATGTTGTCCGGGTTTCGCTGAAGCAGGCTTTCGAGGCACTTTTCGACTTTATTCGCCTCGCCCCTGCGTTCGTACAAATCGGCGAGCCGCAACCGGGAAAAATAATTTCCCGGTTCGAGCGCTGTTTCCCGTTCGAGGCTTGCAATCGCGTTTTTGATGTCGCCGAGCTCCATAAACGACGTGGCAAGGTTATGGAAGGGCATGGCATAGCCTCCGAACGCCGCAGCCGCCCTCCAGAACCATTTGATGCTCTGTTTGAACGCTCCGATATACTGGTTCACTTCGCCAATCAGAATGCAGATGTCCGCCAGATCACGGCGCTCATCCTCGCTCTTGCCCTGCCTGGTCTCGAAGAATTCAACCATGCGGCCAAGTTCGCGCGTTGCGCTCCTGCATTTTCCTTCCACGCACAGGGCATACGTCTTGTTTTGCAGGGATTCCGCAAGCTCACCAAACGGAACATCGAGGGAGATGATCCGTTTGCACAGTTGCGCAAGCGAAAACCGATCCCAGTCCACGACCCTCGTCTTTTTCTTCTTCATGCCCGTGGACCCGCCGCTATTTCTTGTGGAATGCAAAAACCCTGTCGAGCTGGTTGTTCATCTGCGCGGGGTTTCCCTCGACCGCAACCGCTGCCATATTGGAAAGACGGTCGCACGCGTCCGGCAGACCTGCCGCTCCGTCCTTTGAGAACAGAACCCAGTTTCCGATGAGATAATACCCCTTGGGCAGGTCGCGCACTCCGAGTCTGAACCCGCATTGTCCTGCGCCATCCCGATCCGACGGGATCTTTATACAGTACCCGCTGCCGGAAATCAACTCTGGGGCCATGGCCGCGTCGAGCAGCCAGCCGTAGCCGAGGGTGGCATTGCTCATGATCATGCAGGTGCGGTTGGGATTGAGGGCAACCAGCGTATCGATGTGCTGGTTACGGCCCATTGGAAAACACAAGCCGTGGCTCGTCACGCGGAATGAAAAATCGTCGGCCTCCTGCCGGATCACCGGGGTCATTTCTATGTAGGCTTCGGAAAAAAGCGTTTTAAACCGGAACGGCAGATTGACGTACACGGGCACCCTCACCAGCTGCGGGTAGCAGATCTGGTTCACCGCCGCCCTGCTCCCCTGAATGAACAATCCGAGGTTGAGGTGAAAATCGCCGCGCCTGATGAGCCGGATCGGGCCGGCCTTGTAGCGCTTTACAAAACAGACCATGCTGTTTTCGGTGTAGCTGATGGGCAAAAGGCCCCACAGCGCCCGCAGAAAGATCTTGATGCGCAGCTCGTTGGTGACGTTGACGAACTTGTCGCTGGCAAAGTCCATGACGCCCGCGCGCGTGAAATGGAACCGGTTGCGGCCGAACGTCGCATAGTAGTAGGGCGTTGTCACGAGCTGCGCGGCGTCGTCGTAGTCGATGTACGACACCGTGGAGCGCGGAAGTGCCGCGTTGTCGACGAGACACACGTAGCGCGATTCAATACCGTGGCTGATTCTGACCCAGACCCCGCTCCCCGTCCCCGCCGGGCCCTTGGGCTCGACAGTGTCCGCGTCATCCCACAGGAACACTATCTCGTCGCACGTGTCAAGAATGCCGCTGCCCGTGTTGGGCTCCTTGCCCGACGGACACACGTAATCATCGTTGACGACCTGGTCGATCTGGAAAGGGATGCAGGCGCCCGCGCGACCGGTCACGCGCAGGCCCGCGATGGTTTTACCGAGCAGCGCAGGGACCATTTTGCCGGTGAGCACGATGGGCTCGGCTGAGAGCAGACGTGGAACAAGCAGCACAAACCAGAGGGCCGGTAAAAGTCCCGCACCATTGCGAAACAGACGTTGTCGGAAGGGAAAGGGCGATTGCATTGGGCGTGGTTCCTCACTATGAAAATACAAGAAGCCATGCGCGGTTGGAATGGGAAAGGGGGTGGACGGGAAAAGAGCGGAGTTTGATCAAAGAAAAACAGGTTCGTCGGGGGATGGCTCCCCCTCGCTCCGGCCCATCGCTCCCTCAAATCGCTGCTCGTTGGTTCTTACGCGCCGGTCCTCCGCTACCCCCTCCTGGGTAGCCGCCTTGGCAAAGCAGCTGCGAGACCATACATCGCTGAGGCGGCACCCACGAAGAGTGGTGGCACCATGCACTTACTTACTTCATGTCTTTGTCACTTTCTTCGCTGGGTCCGCTTTTGCAATTGTCCTTGCTTCCAGGGAACGCATGAATTGTTTTGTTATCAACTGTATGACTGCCATCGGCGATAAGTAGGATAAGAAGCCATTTTGGGTGGAATGTGGAATCGCGACATACCTGTAGTTGGTGTCCATGTTTGTGGCATTGAAGAGACGCGCGCTGATTTTCACAGTTATTAGAAATCTTTGTTTGCGCATGTCAAGGTCATTTCAATGAAAGTAATGATTGAATTTCTGATCTTTGTCTTTTCGTTGATTTCCATATGCAATTCCTCCGAAGATTTTTCATCAATTTGGGTTTCTTCCAAGGTTTCGGAAATGCTCTTGCTGGAAGACAGTTCAATGACAGGATTCTCTTTCGAACTCAACGGTACAATTCATAAACATTTGATCAAGATCATTTATTCCCACGCCGATGAGACATATACATTTCACAAAGTATCGGTAACGCCTACCCAATTGTATGACGAATTGGTGCCATGTTATGGCAGATTATGGAAATGGTGGAAGTTCATGCTCGATGTTTATGGCGGTATCGGAATAGCCCATAGTATTTACCGAGGTGTTTGGCTTGAAAGCAATAGATATTTGGAACTCAATAAGACTTCGGCTGTTTATAAGATTGGGGACAATATCATGTTTTCGCCCCTTCCATTTATGGCAATCGGAGAATTTTTCGAAATATTCACAACTGGTTTTACGGAGCCTTATCAATCTGGGTTAACAATTGGACTTATCCTTGACTTCGGATATTTCAAACAATGGGGCAATAATGTACAGAAGTAACTTTTCCGGCCTCTTTCTTATGTTTCTTCCCTTTAGTTTCTTTTCGTGTTGCTGGGATACATCTAGCGAACTCATAGCTTATAGGGGTTCCTTGGCCGTTGATAGCGGAGCTATTTTCTACCCAAGTCTTTCCGTTTATTCCAGTAATCTTGATTTCTATCTTACTCCGCAAGATGTTGCAGGGATGCAGCCGTCTCACCCAGATTCAATTGGCAATTTCGGAGCTGGCGGAGTCACGATGTCCCACTGCATAAACGACAAGGTAGAGCAATGGGAGTGTGGTCCATTAAGGATTCTGATAAAGGGAGATAGCATTACAACATACTACGACAGCCTCTCCAACGCACAGCTTCAATCGTTAAAACAAAATGCCAAAGGAGAATGGGTTTTACCTACAATAACATTGCACAAGAAGCACTAAATATTGCTATATTTTGCAAAGTTTTATTGAAAAGACAAAATTTGACGCGCGCCAAGAAACAAATGCCACATACACGGGCCACCAACTCACGCAGCCGCGCCATGCCCGCTTGACATGACGGTTTCGACACCCGTCATGTCAGCCAGCCGTGTCGAAGACTCCGTCGTGGCTTCCGTGGGGTGGCGAGATTATAGGCGGGCACGGCGGGCAGTGCGGCACACGTTGGCACTAAATCCTCCCCGCACATCACCGTAAAACCCATCGGCATACTATCCACTCAGCCCACGCGGATCTCTTCCCCCGTTTCTCCTCCCCTGCCTTTCTTCCGCATCTTCTATTTTCATCCTCCCCTTATTCTCATTCTCAAAGGAGCCCTGCTTGAAAATCGGCCTTATCGGTCTTCCAAAATCCGGCACCACCACCATTTTCAACGCGCTGTCGAAATCCCAGGCGCTTGTCTCGGCCTACGCCGCGGCGAAAGCTGAACCGAACGTCGCTGTTGTTGACGTGCGCGACGAGCGGATCACCAAGCTTTCGCGGATGTACAATCCGAAAAAAACCGTGTACGCCAGAATCGAGCTGGTCGATTTCGTGGGCGTGGAACGTGACGAGTCGAAGAAACAGGAGCTGTTCGCTCCGGACCTTATGCGCCTTGTAAAAACCATGGACAGCCTTGCGGTTGTTCTCAGGAATTTTGCGCCCGATCCTTCCATCGCCCCCTCGCCTGCGGCCGACCTGCAGGCCATCGAGGAGGAGCTCTTGCTGTCGGACCAGATCATCGCGGAAAACCGGATAGCAAAGATAGCCGCATCCGCAAAGGGCGGCATGACGCCGGCATTGGCCTCCGAGGAAAAGCTGCTTAAAAGAATTATGGAAGCGCTTACCGCCATGCAGCCTATCCGCACGCTCGAATTCTCGGCCGACGAGAAGAAAATGCTCCGCGGTTTCCAGCTCCTTACCCAGAAGCCGCTCTTCCTTATCGTCAACTCCAGTGAAGACCGGTTCAAGAAGGACCCGGCGCTGGTCAAGGAGCTGGCCGGCCGCTACAAGATCATCGAATGCGCGGGGAATTTCGAGATGGAACTCTCGCGGCTTACCGATGCCGCGGAGATTCAGGCATTCATGGACGACATGGGAATCGGTGAATCTGCGGCCGACCGGCTCACGCTTGTCGCGTACGAGACGCTCGGATATATAAGCTTCTTTACCGTTGGGGAAGACGAGGTGCGCGCCTGGGAGATCGTGCGGGGCGTCACCGCGGTCGAGGCCGCCGCCGCCATCCATACCGACCTTGCGCGCGGCTTCATCCGCGCAGAGTGCTTCTCCTACGACGATCTCGTTGCCGCGGGATCGGAACAGGGCGTCAAGGACGCGGGGAAATTCAGGATGGAGGGCAAGGAATACATTGTCAAGGACGGCGATATTTTGTCGATTCGTTTCAATGTCTAGTTCAAATCATCAAGGTGGGCGTTTCCCGAGCCTTCGTCAAGACGCAGGCTCCGGTCGGCCGTCCTTCCGGTCTCGGCCTTCGGCCTCGGGCCGCCTCGGCCCTATGCCGCAGTAGCGGCCGGGTCCGGGCGGCATCCCGCTCTAGCGGGACCTCCAGTCCTGCCTAACGCGCGGCAGAAGGAGTCTTGTCAGTCAACCACTTCTTCTCACGCCAATCGAAATACCCAAGAGATCAATCAACTACCAGTTATCAACTACTCAACTTCTCAACTCTTTTACCATTGCTCTTCGTGGGTGCCGCCACAACAATGTTTGATCTCGCAGCTGCTTTGTCAAGGCGGCTACCCAGGAGGGGGTAGCGGAGGACCGGCGCGTAAGGACCAACGAGCAGAGATTTGACGGAGCGACGGGCCGGAGCGAGGGGGAACCTTCCCCCACAAAAAACACTCCTGAAATTAGCAGTGACCTTTCTCGCCGGAAACCTCAACCGGATATTCCCCCGTAAAGCACGCGGCGCAGAAATTCGAGCGCGGTTCGTTGACAACCGATAGCAGGCCGTCTATGGAAAGGTAGCCGAGCGAATCCACCTCGAGGTACTTACGGATTTCCTCGACCGTTTTCTCCGAGGCGATGAGTTCCTTCTTGGTGGGCATGTCGATGCCGTAGAAGCACGGGCTCACAATGGGCGGCGACGAAATGCGGAGGTGGATCTCGGCAGGTTCCGCCGTGCGAAGGAGCTGCACAATCTTCCGCATGGTGGTGCCGCGCACAATGGAATCGTCGACAACGACAACTTTCTTGCCCTTGAGAACGCCCTTGACAGGATTGAACTTGATGCGTACCCCGAGGTCCCTTCCCGCCTGGACGGGCTGGATGAAGGTCCTGCCCACATAGTGGTTGCGGATGAGCCCGATGTCGAACCTGAGATCGCTCTCCTGCGCGAACCCGAGCGCGGCCGTTGTCGCCGAGTCGGGAACGCCCATCACGAAGTCCGCGCTCTTGACTGGGTGCTCCTTGGCGAGTTGGCGGCCGAGCCTCCGCCGTATCTTGTCCACGTTTTCACCGAACACGAACGAATCGGGGCGCGAAAAGTAAATGTATTCGAAGATGCAGTACGACGGACGCTTGATGCGTTCGAACACGGGGATGGAAAAGCTCTGGATTCCGTTCTTGTCAATACGCACCATCTCACCCGGCTTCACCTCGCGCTCGATCGACGCTCCCACCAGGTCGAACGCGCAGGTCTCCGACGACAGGAACGAAATGTCGCCTGTCCTTCCAAGGATGAGCGGCCTAAAGCCCCGCGGGTCGCGCGCGCCGTACAGCGCGTCCTTGGTAAGGAACAAAATGGAATACGCCCCCTTGACGCGCGAGAGCGCGTCAAGGATCATGGCGTCCACGGTTTCGCGCTTCGACCGCGCGATGAGGTGCACGATTACCTCGGTGTCGGTCGTCGAGGAGAAAATTGAACCGTCGTTCTCCATTTCGGTGCGGAGCGCCGCGGTGTTGGTAAGGTTGCCGTTGTGGGCGGCCGCTATCTGGCCCATGCGGCAGTTGACGAGAATCGGCTGGGCGTTGGCGAGATCGGACGATCCCGTGGTGGAGTACCGGTTGTGGCCGATGGCGCTCGATCCTTTGAGATTGTCAATCGAACTCTGATGCTTGAAAACCTGGTTCACCAGGCCCATTGCCTTGTACATAGTGACGGTGGTCTGGTTCGACACCGCGATGCCGGAACTTTCCTGGCCGCGGTGCTGGAGCGCGTACAGGCCGAGGTAGGTCAGTTCCGCTGCTTCGTGGCTGTTGAAAATCCCGAAGATGCCGCACTGTTCGCCCATGCCGTCGATGAGGGTGCTCATGGATATCACTGCCTATTGTTAAGTTTAAATATCAATCAGTAGTTCTTGGTGGGGGCACCGCTTTACAAGATACGATAAGAATTGGGCGTTCCCCTCCCCCTCGACTTCGCTCGGGGTCGGGTCGGTCTTCCTTCGGGCTCGGCCGTTCGGCCTCGTTGCCGGATCGCCCTATGCCTTTCGGCCGGGTCGACCGGCAATTCGCTTTAGCTCACCCTCCGGTCCACCTAACGCGCGGTAACAGAATTCCTTTCAGTCAACTACTTCTTCTCGCGCCAACCCGCATTCGCATACATCAACCAACGTTTCTTTCTTTGTTTTTCAACTCTTCAACTGTTCAACGTTTCAACTTTTCAACTGCTCCTCGTGGGTGCCCCCTCAACCATGTATTGCGCTCGCCGCTGCACCATCATGGGGAGCACCCAGGAGGGGGTGCCGGAGGACCGCAGGGCCGCAGGCAGGGGGGATACTTCCCCCACCAAGAATCTTATCTCTATTTCTTCCCGCCATACTTAATACTCGCCCCCACAAAATCCCTGAACAGCGGATGCGGATCAACCGGCCTCGACTTGAATTCCGGGTGAAACTGCACGGCCACGAACCATGGATGATTTTCTATTTCCACCATTTCCACAAGCATGCCGTCCGGCGATTCACCGCATACGACAAGTCCGGCCTTCTCGAATTGTTCCCGATAATCGTTGTTGTATTCATACCGGTGGCGGTGGCGTTCGCTGATCTGATCTTTGCCGTATGCCTTGCGCGCTGCAGTCCCTTTCTTGAGCGTGCAGGGGAAAGCGCCGAGGCGCATTGTGCCGCCCAGGTTCATGATGCGTTTCTGTTCCTCCATCAAATGGATGACGGGGTACTTTGTTTCCGCGTTGTTCTCCGTGGTGTCGGCGCACTCAAGCTTCAGGACATTGCGGGCGAATTCGATCACTGCCATATGCATGCCGTAACAGATGCCGAAATACGGCACCTTGTTTTCCCGCGCGTATTTCACGGCGAGAATTTTACCTTCAACGCCTCTGCCCCCGAATCCGCCGGGCACCAATATGCCGTCGGCATCCGTGAGAATTTTGTCGGCGCCGTTTCTTTCGATGTCTTCGGCCGACACGCTCAGTATTTTGACTTTCGCGCTGTGAAACGCGCCGGCGTGGTTGAGAGATTCATGAATCGATTTGTACGCGTCAAGCAGTTCGGAATATTTTCCCACGATGGCGATATTCACCGTTTTTTCCGCGTTGATCACGCGGTCGACGTAGTCCCGCCACGCCTTGAGGTTGCGCCGGCCCGCCCGCAGCCCCAGAATATCGATGATCACCTGATCTATGTCCTGCGCCGCAAAGTCGAGCGGCACTTCGTAGATCGAATGGGGAGCGTCGAAAGCCTCGATCACCGCCTCTTCGTCAACGTTGCAGAACAGGGAGATCTTCTTGCGCGAGTCCTTGTCGATGTGTTTCTCGGTGCGGCAGATCAGCATGTCGGGCATGATGCCTATTTCGCGAAGTTTTCCCACCGAATGCTGGGTCGGCTTTGTTTTGATTTCACCCGCCATTTTCAAATACGGGATAAGCGTCACATGGATAAACAGCACGTTATTGCGGCCTTCCTGAAGCCTAAACTGCCGCAGCGCCTCGAGGAACGGAAGGCTTTCTATGTCTCCCACCGTGCCGCCGATTTCACATATCACCACGTCGACCTCCGCCGAGGCAACGCTGCGGATGCTGTTGCAGATTTCGGTGGTGACGTGCGGAACCACCTGCACGGTTCCTCCCAGGTAGTCTCCCCTGCGCTCCTTCTTGATGATGGCGTCGTAGATGCGGCCCGTGGTGTAGTTGCAGTTCTTGTTGGTGGTGACGCCGGTGAACCGTTCGTAGTGGCCGAGATCGAGGTCGGTCTCCGCGCCGTCGTCGGTGACGTACACTTCACCGTGCTGGTACGGGTTCATGGTGCCCGGATCGACGTTGAGGTACGGATCGAATTTCTGGTGCACGATCCGCAGCCCGCGCGACTTGAGAAGCACCCCGATTGACGCCGCGGTAATTCCCTTTCCGAGGGACGACACGACTCCGCCTGTCACAAAGATGTACTTGGGCATGGTGAGGCTCCCGTTTTTAATATATTGGTGAAGTTTGCAATAAATAAACAATTAATAAAATCATTGGGCGTTCCCCCGCTTCGCGGGGTCGGTCTCCCTCCGGGCCGGCTATTCGCCTCGTTGCCGCCCGCCCTATGCCTTGAGGCCGGGTCTCCCGCCAATTGCTCCACAAGAAAAGTTCCGAATCTCGATCTCTTGAACGTTTCAACGATTCAACGTTTCAACTTTTCAACTGCTCTTCGTCGGTGCCCCCACAACCATGTGTCGCGCTTGCCACTGCGCCATCAAGGGGGCCACCCAGGAGGGGGTAGCGGAGGACCGGACGCGCACATTCGGAATATTACTTTGCAAACCTGCGCGGCCGGGCCGTAGCGAGGGGAGACCTCCCCCACTCGACAATGTCTTCCTCATCCCTTGCTCCACACCGCCTTCTTGAACCCGATATCGTCCCCATTCCCCTTGTCGTTGCCTTTTATCAACGATGCCGCATACTCCTGAATCGACTTAACTGAAAATCCGGTCTTTTCCAGCGAGTCGAGTGCCGAGATCGCGGCCTGGGCCGCCTCGAGCGTAGTGATGTACGGAACGCCCTGCACCACGGCAGCGCTGCGTATCGGCTTCGAATCGAGCTGCGACTTGCGTCCCGCCACCACGTTGATGATAAGGTCCACGTCGTCGCCCTTGATGAGGTCAATGATGTCGGGTTTGCCCTCGCCGATCTTGGGCACTTCCTTGGCGTTGACGCCGTTGCTCCGCAGCACCTTGCAGGTGCCCTCGGACGCGCAGATGAGGAACCCCATCTCGGCGATCTTCTTGGCCATAAAGATGATGTTCCGCCGCATGCTGTTCTTGACGCTCAGGAACACGGTCCCCGATCTGGGGAGCACGTTTCCGGCCGCCTCCTGCGATTTTGCAAACGCGAGTCCGAAGTCCTTGTCGATGCCCATCACCTCGCCGGTGGATTTCATCTCCGGCCCGAGCACGGTGTCGGCGCCCGGGAACTTGTTGAACGGCAGAACCGATTCCTTGACCGCAAAGTAGTCGAGCGTGCGTTCGGTCGCTTCGGGAATGTCGCCGAGCTTGACGCCCGCCATTACCTTTGCCGCGATCTTGGCCCACGGGGTACCGGTCGCCTTGCTCACGAACGGCACGGTGCGCGACGCGCGCGGGTTTACCTCAATTACGTAGACCACCTCATCCTTGATCGCGTACTGGATGTTGAGCAGTCCCACCACCTTGAGCTCCGCGGCAATCGCAAACGTCTCCTTGCGGATCTCGTCGATGATGTCGTCGGAAAGCGTGTGCGGCGGCAGCACGCACGCGCTGTCGCCCGAATGGATGCCCGCCTCCTCGATGTGCTCCATGATCCCGCAGATCATGGCCTTGTCGCCGTCGCTCACCGCGTCAACGTCGACCTCGATGGCGTCGGAGATGAATTTGTCAATGAGCAGAGGCCTGTTCTCCGCCACCGCCTGCGCTTCCTCGATGCCCGCCAGCAGCTCGGTCTCGTCGTACACGATGCTCATGGCGCGGCCGCCGAGCACGAACGATGGCCGCATAAGCACCGGGTAGCCGATCTTGGCGGCCGCGTCGCAGGCCTCCTTCTTCGACGTCACCATGGCGTTTGCGGCCTGGTGGATGCCGAGCTTGGTCACCATCTTGAAGAACTCACCGCGCTCGCCCGCGCGCTCGAGCGATTCCACGCTCGTGCCGATGATGGGCGCGCCCGCGTCGTGCAGTTTGCGCGCGAGGTTGAGCGGCGTCTGGCCGCCGAACTGGACGATCACGCCTGCTGGTTTCTCTTTGTCAATGATGTTCATCACGTCTTCAAAGGTGAGCGGCTCAAAGTAAAGTTTGTCGGACGTGTCGTAGTCGGTGGAGACCGTCTCGGGGTTGGAATTCACCATGATGGATTCGAACCCCAGTTCGCGCAGCGCAAAGCTGGCCTGGCAGCAGCAATAGTCGAACTCGATGCCCTGGCCGATCCGGTTGGGGCCGCCGCCCAGGATAACGATCTTCTTCCTGTTCGAGGGAACGCCCTCATCCTCGTCCTCGTAGGTGGAGTAGTAGTACGGCGTGTACGCCTCGAACTCGGCCGCGCATGTGTCAACGAGCTTGTACGTCGGCGCGATGCCGAGCTCCCTGCACCTTTTCCGGATGGAAAGGTCGTCGGTTCCGAGCAGGCGACCGAGTTGCATGTCCGAAAAGCCGTATTTCTTCGCCTTTGTCAGAGCGGCCTTCAGGCCGGCCTCCTTCTGCGACAGCACGGCAGGGGTCAGCGTTTTTTCGTATTCCACGATTTCACGCATGTTGTCGAGAAACCACTGGTCGATTCCGGTAGCTCTTGCCATTTCCTCCACGGTAACGCCCATGTCGATGGCATGACGAATTAAAAAAATTCGGTCGGCACGAGGCAGGGCCAGATTCTTGGTAATCTCATCCTTTGAAGTCTCCTTGCGTGTTGTCTTTTCGAACCCCTGCTTGCCGATCTCAAGTCCGCGCAGGCCCTTCTGCAGCGCCTCCTTGAACGTGCGGCCTATGGCCATGGTCTCGCCCACGCTCTTCATCTGGATGCCGAGGGAAGGATCTGCGTCGGGGAACTTTTCAAACGTGAACCGCGGTATCTTGACAACGGTATAGTCGATGGTCGGCTCGAAGCTCGCCGGCGTCTCGCGCGTGATGTCGTTGCGGATCTCGTCGAGCGTGTAGCCGCACGCGAGCTTCGCAGCGAACTTTGCAATGGGGAAGCCGGTGGCCTTGCTGGCGAGCGCCGAGCTGCGGCTCACGCGCGGGTTCATTTCGATCACCACCATGCGGCCGTTCGTTGGGTCCACCGCGAACTGGATGTTGGACCCGCCGGTCTCCACGCCGATCTCGCGGATGATCGCGATCGACGCGTCGCGCATATGCTGGTATTGCTTGTCGGTGAGGGTCTGCGCGGGCGCCACCGTGATGCTGTCGCCCGTGTGGATGCCCATGGGATCGAGGTTCTCAATGGAGCAGATGATCACCACGTTGTCCTTCCGGTCGCGCATGATCTCCAGCTCGTATTCCTTCCATCCGATCACCGATTCCTCGATGAGGATCTCGTTGATCCTAGAGCAGTGCAGGCCGTGCTCGGCCACTCTTTCGAACTCGTCATTGTCTTTTGCGATGCCGCCGCCCGTGCCGCCGAGCGTGAAGCTCGGCCGGATGATCACCGGGAACCCGATGTCCTTGGCAATCTGCCACGCCTCTTCCATATTGTAGGCGAGTGCGCTCCTGGGAACCTCGAGCCCGATGTGCTGCATGGCTTTCTTGAATTCACTCCTGTTCTCGGCCTTCTTGATGGCATTGTAATCCGCGCCGATGAGCTGAACATTGTAACGCGAGAGCACGCCGTTTTCCGCAAGCTCCATGGCCGTGTTGAGCCCGGTCTGGCCTCCCATGGTTGGAAGCAGAGCGTCGGGCCGCTCCACCGCGATGATCTTCTCCACGATTTCGGGCGTGATGGGCTCGATGTAGGTCTTGTCGGCCATGTTCGGGTCGGTCATGATGGTGGCGGGATTCGAATTGACAAGCACGACCTCGAAGCCTTCCTCGCGCAGAGCCTTGCACGCCTGCGTGCCGGAATAGTCGAATTCGCACGCCTGGCCGATCACGATGGGCCCGGAGCCCACGATCAAGATTTTATGGATGTCTGTCCGTTTCGGCATTCAATCTTTCTCCATCATGGTGATGAACTGTTTGAACAGATATCCTGAATCGTGCGGCCCTGGGGACGCTTCCGGATGATACTGCACGCAGAACATCCTGTTTGACTTATCGGAAAGGCCCTCGCAGGTGTGGTCGTTGAGGTTCACGTGCGTCATGGCGACCCCGCGCGCCTTGAGGCTTTCTATGTCCACGCAGAACCCGTGGTTCTGCGACGTTATTGCGATGGCGCCGGTCTCCAGGTTCTTGACTGGATGGTTCGCCCCGCGGTGGCCGAACTTGAGCTTGTAGGTCTTCGCGCCCAGCGCAAGGCCCAGAAGCTGGTGGCCGAGACAAATGCCGAATATCGGTCGCTTGCCCAACAGTTTTCGTATGGTCTCAATGGCGTAGGTGACCGCGGCAGGGTCGCCAGGGCCGTTGCTAAGAAAAATACCGTCGGGTTTGTATGCAAGCGCCTGCTCCGCAGTGGTTGACGCAGGCACCACGGTCACCTTGCACCCGAGCGACTTGAGGATGCGGAGGATGTTAAACTTGATACCGAAGTCGAACGCCACCACATTGAACCGGTGGCCGTTTTTCGACGGTTCCCATTCGTAAGCCTTTGTGCAGGTCACGTTCTTGACAATGTCGAGGCCAACGAGTCCCTCCCAGGCTTTCGCCTTGTCAACAAGTGCCGAAACGGGCGGCGCCTTCTCGCCCGCCCAGACAATGCTCTTCATGGCACCCGCGATGCGCAGCCGCCGCGTGAGCCTGCGCGTGTCGATGCCCGCCACGCCCACGATGCCGCTTTCCCTGAGGTAATCTGAAATCGATTTCTGCGAGCGGAAGTTGGACGGATACGGGCAATACTCCTTGACAACAAAGCCCGACACCTGAATGCGCGATGATTCGATGTCCGCGTCGTTCACGCCGTAGTTGCCGATAAGCGGATAGGTCATGGTCACGATCTGCGAACAGTATGACGGGTCGGTGAGCACCTCCTGATATCCGGTAAGGCTCGTGTTGAATACCGCCTCACCGCATGCTTCGCCAGGCGCGCCGAAGCCTTCGCCTTCGAACACGGTTCCGTCTTCCAGAGCCAGTATACCTTTCAAGAATCACCCCTCTGATGGATTTCCACAGTTGCAAACGCGATCATCATTTCTCATCATATATAATCATATCAAAAAAAAGACACCTACCCTTTTCGTGGTAGATGTCTTTTCGGGAAAATCCGGCTTGTTGAAACCGGGACTCCCGGAGGCCATACGCCTCCGTGGAGGAGAGAAGAGAAAAAGGCCCGGCACGGTAGGAGAAGATTGAAAATATGCCCGGCGTTTTTCCGCATTTTCTAAATCCCTGCACCTTTCCAGGTGCCCGACGGCACCCCACATTTTGGATGCACGCTCTCTTTGCAGTACAACATTTTGTGTTTTGGCCCCCTCTTAAGCCTGTACCAAAATAATGTTTTCGGGCATAGGAGTCAAGCCGGGAATGTGAGAAAAATTTAAGAAAGGCATTAAAAAGAAATTAATAACAAAGCCAAGATTTGAATTGAAGTTCTTGGTGGGGGCACCGCTTTGCGTTTCCCCCTCGCTCCAGCCTCCTCGTCCTTCGGCCTCCGGTGTCTTCCGCTACCCCCTCCAGCAAAGGGGCGCGCCAAGTACGCTCGACTTACGCTCGCGTGGCGTCGCCCCTTCGCAACGCAACCTCAATGGAATGCCGCTTCGCGGCAATAGTGAATTAGGATGCACGCACTTTTGTCAACTGTCGCATGTCAAGCATTTGCGAAAATTCGGGTCAGCACTTGTCACATGCGCATGCGTTAGGCAGGACCGGAGGTCCCGCCAAAGCGGGATGCTGCCCGGACCCGGCCCTGTGGGCCATAGGGCCGTGGCAGCCCGAGGCCGAAGGCCGAGACCGGAGGGAGGGCCGACCCGACCCCGAGCTTTGTCGAGGGGGAGGGAAACGCCCATCCTATTTATATAGGGTAAAGTGCCATCTTCCTCACGTGCTTCTTTGTCAATCCAAGAAGCCTTATCATCTCGTCATCCGCCTCTATCCCGTTTCCTTGCGTCGTAAGGTATCCGCCCGAGATATATCCGTTTGCACCGGCGCAGAAAATAAGGCACTGCATCGGGCCGAGGTTTTTTTCCCTGCCGCCGCAGACCTTTATGGTCCTGCGGGGATGAGCGAGCCGGAACATCGATACGATCTTGAGAAACTCCAGCGGCGACTCCGAGGCCGGCGCCACCCGTATGCCGGGGATGGGAATAAGAAAGTTCATTGGTATCGTGTCGACATTGAGCGCCCCAAGCTCCAGGCACAAGGCCTTCCTGTCTTCCCACGTCTCGCCCATGCCGAATATCCCTCCGCAGCACACGCGAAGTCCGGCCTTTTGCGCCGCGCGCACCGTATTCACACGGTCATCGTACCGGTGAGTTGACACGATCGATGCGTAGTACCGCCTGCTCGTCTCAAGGTTGTGGTTATAGCACGTCACGCCCGCTGACTTGAGCAGCCGGAATTCTTCTTCGGAAAGAATACCAAGGGAAGCGTGTTTTTCTCCGCGGCATTGTTTGAGCGCGGCCGCCACCTTCTTGAGTTCGGTGGGTGCGACCCGCCTGCCGCTGGAAACCACGCAAAAAGCAAGGGCTTTCTCCGCCGCGGCTCTGCTGGCGGCGATAATCTCGTCCTTACCCGCCAAATCCCGTATCGGCACGTCGGTCTTGTTGCGCGATGACTGGCTGCAGAACGCACAGTCTTCCGAACAGTTTCCCGATTTGATGTTCATGAGCGCACACGGATCGACCGTGTTGTGGAAAAACGTTCGCTTCACACGATCGGCACATGCGAACAGCAGCGAGATTTCCTCCAAAGGCCATGCGATAACGGCGTCGAGATCCTGCGGGGAAATGCAATCATCAAGCGATTTTTGCAGCAGATCGTGCGCTTTTGAAAGAAGGTTCATGGGGTGGGCAAGAAAATAGCTGGAGGGCGCAAACTTGTCAACCCTGCAAAAGGGAAATGCTACAAGGGCGAGCCGTCGGCCTTTACCACGAAATTAAACGTGGCCGACGGCGTATTTTCTTCGCACTCGACCCAGATCCTGCCGCCCATTGCCTCGACCGCCATCTTGCAAAAGGTGAGACCAAGCCCGAAATTGCCGGTTCCGGAGCCCTGTCTTGTCAGATACACGCTCGCGAATTTGTCAAAAATGTCTTCCCGGTGATTGCGCTCCACATACGATCCGGGATTGTGGATCGCGGTCTTAAATTCCCCGTTCTCTTTCTGCTCGAACCTCACCGTGATCTTTTCGCCGGACGGCGTATACCTGATGGCATTGACAAGGATGTTGAACAGCACACGCGCGAACAGTTCCTTGTCCGAAACGATTCGGTATTCTCCTGGGTGGGAGTATTTGGCGTCAATTCTCCGTGACGAAGACGCAATCTGAAGACGCAAGGGGCTCAAGACTTCCTCGGCCGTCCGATTCACGCAAAATTCTTCCTTGACCACAGGATACGTTCCCGACTCAAGCTTCGCAACGCTGAGCATGTTGTCAATCATGGATTTCAATTGAACTATTCCCGCGTCGCCCGTCGCGACCACACGGCGCTGTGTTTCGGTAAGCGTTTCCGGAAGGTACGTTTTTGAAATTTCCCACGCCCCGACAATGCATTGCAGCGGGCTCTTGAGGTCATGGATGAGGATCCCGAAATACAGCTCGTTGAGCCGGGCCATATTTTTCTTTGCGATCACCGCGGGGATCTTCTTGAGAAAATCCTTTTCGTCAAAGGGTTTGGTGAGGTAGTCGGCCGCGCCCTTCTTCATGCACTCCAGTCCCGTGCTGAGCGAATCGTGCGATGTGAACATCATCACCTGCACATGCTTGAACCGCTCGCGGATCTCCGGCAGAAGATCCATGCCCGATTTCCCGGCCCCGAGATTGATATCGAGAAGAACGACATCGGTTTCGGGGTGTTCCTCGAGAAACTGCATTCCTTCAGCGCCATCGAGCGCGTAGCTGGACGTAAATCCCATCATCTCCAGCAGGCCTGAAACGCCGATGCATATCGGCAATTCGTCGTCGATAAGCAGAAGGCTGGCGCGGGGAGCTTCACCGGCAGAAATCATCGGGGTGTTTCCTTTTATTGGTGAAAACCTGACATGCGGCGGTGGTACAAATCCTTGGAATATATCCTAATGCCCGTGTTTGATAAAGTACAATCTGCATGACGGCCGCACAAGGATTCAGAACAAATCATTCCAAGTATTAGGATCATGCCGCTGTGCGTCATAATCTATTTTATTCCCCTCTACAGAGATACCCCGTTCCGCGCAGGCGGGCCGTCGACATGGATATTGACACATACAAGAAGGGCGACTACACCGTCTTCCGTTTCAGGGAGGACGTTGTGCTCAATTCCGACCTGGCTGATCTCAAGAAGCGCATTGAGCGGCACCTTGTCGAAGGCGCTATGAACATTGCCCTCGCCTTCACCAGATCCTCCTATTTGTACACAAGATCGATAGCGGTGCTTATTGCCTGCCTGGAGATGATCAAAGACGCAGGAGGCCATCTTGCGATCGTGGAAGCAAACAGCAACATCCTCGATATTCTCACCGTGATCGATTTCGACAGGATGATCCGGATTGTCGGATCCGAAGCGGAACTCGTTTCGTCCCCTTCCGTTGCGCAGCATTAGCCGCACAAATCGTGCGCCTGCAATCCCCGCGTCCCCTGGGGAAACGTCGCGCCGCTATCCTTGCCCTTTCTCAAAGCTGGCAGACGCGACAGATGTCGAACGGCAAAATGTCGTCGCTTAACAGCCATAATATTGACATTGTCCGTCCCGAATACTACAATAGATGTTCTACGAGCCGTTTCTTAGGAAATATGCAATCGAATTTTCCCCAGTGATTACACATTCACGCACACAGGACCAAATGAAAAAGCTCCTTATCGTCGATGACAACAGGGACATCAGAGAACTTGTCATTGCAACGTTTGACCCTACCGAATACCGGGTTCTCGAAGCGGCGGATGCCATGCGCGCGATCGCCATTGCGACCGTGGAAAAGCCCGATTTCATCATCATGGACGTCACGCTCGAGGGCGGCATCAACGGCATCGAGGCGACAAGGACCATTAAAAGCAATCCTCTCACCAAGAACTGCAAGGTAATAATCCTCACGGGAACCGATGAAAAGCAGGTTCAGAAGGAAGCTCTCAAGGCGGGGGCCGAATCTTACTTTATCAAGCCATTCAGCCCTCTCGACCTGCTTCAGCGCATCGACAACCTCTCGCTCGGCGGCGTCGGCGCATAGAGAAAGGACCGTCACATGCTGCTCCGGTCGGCGAAGACGCAAGCCCTCAAGAAGGAACTGGAGCTCGCGTCGTCGCAGTCCATCAGGTACGCTCGCGATTTCGCCCGCCTCTACAAGGAAACAAAAAAACACCGCAATGAACTTGCCGCCACCAACCGGCAGCTCAAGAAGTACGCCGAAGACCTGCAGAGGAACAATTCGATGCTCAAGTCGGTGAACAATGAACTGCAGGAAGCGTATTACGACACGGTCCACCGGCTGATGCTGGCCGTGGAGTACAAAGACGAGTTCACCGGTCAGCATATCGCGCGCATGAGCAGGTACAGCGCGGTCATCGCCGAGAAAATGGGGCTTTCCGAACGGGACGTTCTCACCATCCTCTATGCCGCACCCATGCACGATGTCGGCAAGATCGGCATACCGGATTACATCATCACCGCGCCGCGCAGGTTGACAGACGATGAATTCAGCATCATGAAGCGGCACACGGTCATCGGCGCGGAAATCCTCGCCAATTCCAAGTCGCACATTCTCACCGTTGCCGGGCAGATCGCTCTTACCCATCACGAACGGTGGAACGGCACCGGGTATCCGTGCGGTATCATAGGCGACGCCATTCCCCTTCCGGGAAGGATCGTGGCGCTCGCCGACACGTTTGACGCAATCACATCGAAACGCTCCTACAAGGACCCCACCTCCATTCCCGATGCGATCGAGGTCATAAAGAGTGAACGGGGCAAACAATTTGATCCGCGGGTGGTTGACGCATTCCTCGCCAGTCTCGAAAAGATAGAGAAGATCAGCAGCGGGCTGATCCAGGTCACGTAGCATTTCCCTTTCATGTAAAAGAATATGGGCGCCCCGCCGCTACGCGGCGGCGGCCCTCCCTCCAGGCTCGGCCTACGGCCTCGTTGCTGGACCGCCCTTAGCGCCCACGGCGAGGGTCGGCCAGCGATTCGCTTTAGCTCACCTTCCGATCCTGCCTGGCGCGCGGCAATAGCCTCCCTTTTAGACAATTAGTTTTTCTCGCGCCAATCGGCATTCGCTATAAATCAAGGGGGGACGTTTTATTTTTAATTTAGAACTTTTCAACGTTTCAACTTTTCAACGCTTCAACTCTTTTTTTTTCTTAACCGCGTCATGTATAATTTGTTATTATGCCTCACAATTTGGGATCATCCATCCAACGCATCATTCTCCACATCGACATGGATGCTTTCTTCACCTCGATAGAACAGCGCGACAACCCTGTTTACCGAGGGAAACCGGTCGTGGTCGGAGCGAGGCCTGGACACCGCGGGGTCGTTGCTGCCGCAAGCTATGAGGCGAGGAAATTCGGCATACACTCGGCCATGCCGATCAACGAGGCGTTCAGGCGCTGCCCACAGGCCGTTTTTCTGCCGCCCCGCATGGAGGTCTACGGTGAAGAGTCTCACAGGGTGATGGGGATTCTGCACAGCTTCTCCCCGGTTGTGGAGCAGGTTTCGGTTGACGAGGCATTTCTTGACGCCACCGGAACCGGTAAACTTTTCGGCGACGGCAAGTCCGTCGCAACCGCCATACGCCACGCCATCAAGGACCGGCTGTCCCTTACTGCGTCCGTCGGCGTGGCACCGAACAAGTTCCTTGCGAAATTCGCGTCGGACCTGCACAAGCCCGACGGTCTGACCCTTGTTCCGTCCGATCCGCAGGAAATCGTCTTGTGGCTCGCACCGCACCCGGTTGGAAAAATATGGGGCGTGGGGAAAAAGACCGAGGCCGTGCTGCGCAGCATGGGGATCATCACCATTGGAGACCTTCAAGAAAGGTCGCAAGAGTCCCTGGTGCAGGCATTCGGTGAATCGGGCGTCGATTTGTATGACTTGTGCCGCGGCATCGACAACCGGCCTGTTGGAAACGATGAGGATGCACGGTCCATTTCCCGGGAGCATACCTTTGAAAAGGACTCGTCAGACCGGGAACAATGGAAGAAAACGCTGCTCGCGCTGTCGCAGGATGTGTCCCGGAGCGCACGAAAAGCTGGCATTGTGGGAAGGACAGTGGTCTTTATTTACCGGGGCGCCGACTTTACAAAACATACCCGGCGTACCACGCTCGCCTCTCCCACTTCCCTCGCAAATGCCATATTCACTCATGCGGTTATCTTGTGTGATTCCCTGCCCAGGAATTTCAAGCTCCGGCTGATCGGCGTGGGTATTACCGGATTCGGCGGGGAGGTGCAGCTTGATCTTTTCAAACAGGACAACTCTCAGGTGCCGTGGGAAAAGTCCGAGCGTGCCATCGACAGGCTCGCCGACAGGTTCGGCGACGATATTGTGGTGCGGGGGACGGACCTGACAGGGCCGGAAAATCCGCACGTTGACAAACCAAAGATTTGAAAGTCGAGAACGCAACACGTTGTACGGATCAATGCGTTATGACTTTCCCTCCCTCAACTTTTCATTGAGCACTTTGATGTTCTCGATTGCATTCTGCACCGCCTGTGCATTGAAATGGTTGTTGTACGCCGCTGCAACGACATTCGTCTTTTGCGCCAGTTTGATCTGATCCGCCGCATGCTGTTCAATTTCGTCCCCGCTATATCGGTAATCGTAACGGTTGTTGCGCTGGGCAAGCCGCTCGCGGGCGGTTTTCGCCTTGTCTTTTGGATACCAGCTGTCCATATTCCTTCCCGAATATCGAACATAGCCCTTTGGCGTCGTGGCATACGCCTTGAGCGGAAACACATGCGGAAACTGCGGCATATCGGTGTTGCAGATGCCTATCCCGAAGTCCTTGAGCTTCTGCAGTACAGCCTCGCGGTGCCAGGTGATATGCCTGAATTCGATGTGCACGTCGATTTTCCTGCTTGTCGCTGGTTCGCATACCGCAAGCAAGTAGTCCAGCTTTCTGAGGCTGTGCGCGTTGCGGTCTTCAAGCTGGATCAGAAAACTGTAAAACCGTCCGGACTCCACGAGCGGCGCCACCGCATCGATGTGGCGCTCCATCATTTCTTTTGACTTCTGTGCGTCCCATTCCTTTGTGTGCGACACGCTCTGGTGCGCCTTTACCGCAAACAGGGAGTTTACCAGGCTGCGGCGTTCCATGTCAAGGTACGTCTGTTTGGCCGGCTCCATGTAAAAACTTGAATTTATTTCAATAAGGCGAAAGTACTTCTGGCAAAACATGAGACGGTCGAAGTCCTCGCGAGGCGCAATGTCTTCCGCTTTTTGCAAACGTTTAGGCCTTGGCGGATTGAACACCCCGATCCAGTCGTCAAAGTAATAGCCTGACGTGCCGATGTAAAATCCCTGCGAAGTTATGTCCGGCGGGATTTCGAAGGGGTGCCATTTAGTAGGTTTAGTTTCCATAGAAATCAATATTAGTGAAAATATCTGGTGGGGACACCGCTGCGCGGTTTCCCCTGGGTGCAGCTTCCGCCCGCCGACACGGCGTGCGGCGATCTGCACCCACACCCTTTCCAGCAGAAACGTGCGCGAGGCGCAACGCTTGCGCATTGCGCGCGTCACGTTTCCGCAACGCCTTCGCTATGGTATGCCGCTCTGCGGCGATAAAATTTACTGTCCCTCTTTCGCTAGCGTCAAGTACAATTGCGGTAATGCGCTTCTGCCGCGCGCCAGGGGCGACTGGAGGCCGCGCCAAAGCGCGGTGCTGCCTGACCACGGCCCGCAGGGCCTTCGTGGCAGGCAGCCCGAGGCCTGCGGCCGAGACCGGAAGGAGAACCGGTGCCGAAGGCAGGCGCCCAGCTCTTCAACTGGGTTTTGAGACAGGCTGTACCTCTCCCCCGACGGCATTGTATTCTATATTGCCATTTCTTACAATCCCAAACCCCATCCTCACCCGTATCTCCCCTATGCTCCTGCCGATGTTCTCCTGCTTCACCTGCGCCGCGTTGTCGAACAGATCGAGCTGGCATTCGCGTTCGTCAAACGGCCGCGCCGACGCCGACAGCCGCCGCACCGCGATGCGACGGTCGCAGGCCTGCGCAAACAGCCGGCAGCAGCATTCGTACAGCGTGGTGAAATCTGCCGTGGGCGACAAAAGCCTCATGGAGCGCCGCACGGCCTTGTTGTCGGAATAGCGCACCGTAAACGCCACGCTGCCGGCCTGCTTTTGGGCCGCGTGCAGCTCGAACGCGAGCCTGTCTGCAATGTATCGTATATGGCTCTTCAGTGCGGCAGCGTCGTTCTCGTCGCGCGCGAGCGTGCGGCCGTATTCGATGTCAGGAGGGGCGGACAGCGGCCGAGCTTCGAGGAACATGCCGTGCGCCATGGCGTGCAGCCGTACGCCTTCCTCGCCGAACCTGGCCGCACAAAAACCCTCGGAAAGCCGTTGAATGTCGGCGACCGTGCGTATATTGTAATCGGCGAGCCGCTGCTTTACGCCATCGGAAAGGCCGGGCAGGGCCGCTGCCGCGACCGGCGCGAGCATGGCCGCCTCGGCGCCCTGTTCGCATACGACAACGCCGTCGGGCGCGGCTGCGCGGGCGGCCATAAACGCCACGTACGGCGACGCGGCCGCGCCGCATGCGCAGGCGCGCAGGGCCAGTACCGATTTCACAGCGGCGCGGATTTCTCCGGGCAGCGTTCCAAACCGCGCCGCCAGAAGCCGCTGCATGCCGCTCACGTTGACAAGAGCGTTTCCGCGTTTGTCCACACGCACATCGGGCGAGAACGCGGCCAGTACCGCGCCGAGATCGCCGGCGATTGCGGCCGCGAGCGATGGGTCTTCCTGTACAATACGAACGTCGCCGAAGCGTTCTTTAAGGCGCGCAACCGAAAACCCGTGATAGATCCCCCTGGCCTGCGCCTCGGGCGACAGCGACGTCACCACGCTCTTGTGGCTGTCGGCCCGCTGACGGGCCATCACATACGGCATGCCCACTATTTCTGGGTGATACGCCGCGTATGCTTGGGCCGGAAAATCCTGAATGTAAATGCTTATATACCAGTTCATTTGTTCTTTTTCTGCAATTAAAGCTTAAAGCAGGGCGTTCCCCTTCCCCTCGACTAAGCTCGGGGTCGGGTCGGCCGTCCTTCCGGTCTCGGCCTTCGGCCTCGGGCTGCCTAACGCACGGCAGGAGTAATTTATTCAGTTAATTGGTATTTCTTGCGCCAGCCTCCAACTTTCAACTGTCAACTCTCTTTCTTGGTGCCCCCGCAGTCCAAGTTTCATTCTTGCCAATCAACTCTCTAGGGGGCTACCCACGAGGGGGTAGCGTAGGACCGGCGCGGAATGAGATGAACTTTGAAAATACGAGCGCCGAGCCGAAGCGAGGGGGAGCCTTCCCCCACTAAAATTTTATTTATATCTATGCTGCCTTAATTGCATCTCTGTATACAAATTCCTCATTGTAAGACTTCATCAATCTCTTGCTCGCCAGCTCGAAATCCACGATGGACGGCGACCACTCCACCCCGCGTATCGATTGCGCGAACACGGACGGGACGCCGAATTGTTCCTTGACATAACCGGAAATGGCGAACGGGCCCGGCCTCAGCGTGACATCGGCGTACTGTTTGTAAACGTCGGGCCACAGCACGACGTCGGCGCAGCCCGACTTGTCCTCCACGGTGATGAACTTCATGTCTCCCCTGCCCGGCACCGGATGCACGCGCGACGTGATGGGCCACCCGAACACTTTCACCCCGCGGCCTGCGTGCTTAGCGACATCGCCGCACAGCACCGCATTTCGCGCCTCGGGGTGCAGATCCAGGATGTCGAGGATGTTGCCCGACAGCATGAACCCGAGAAGTTCCAGTTCGTCAAGACATTTGCGCGTAAGGGAATAATCGGAAAGGCCGGGGTGCAGATCCATATCGGACGGCCGCAGGCCGCCGAACAGGTCACTCTCTGCGCTGCGCGCATCGCGCGCGCCGCACGCTCCGCCGTACGCTGCGTCGAGCAGGGCGAGAAGCTCGGGCCGGTTCAGGTTGAACCCGTCGAAGCATCCGGCCCGCACAAGCTTCTCGATCTCGCTTTTTCCCGTGGTGGTGCGCCGGATGAAATCGAGAAGGCCGCGGAACGGGCCGTTTCCAGCGCGTTCGTCAATAATTGACCGCAGGGTGCGGACGCTCATACCCTTGACGTGCATGAGTCCCACGGTAAGAAACCGCCCCTTGCCGCGGCTTTCGACCCTGCTCGCGTTGATGTGGACGGGGTTTATGGTGATGCCCAGCCGCCGTGCCTCGTTGAGGTAGGTGTCGGTAGAGTAAAATCCGTGCAGGTTGGAAATCACCGACGCCATGAACTGCGCCGGATAATGCGCCTTGAGAAAGGCGCACTTGAACGACAGTATGGCATAGCTAAGGCTGTGCGATTTACAGAAGGAAAACCCCACGAACGAGCTCACCCGCTCCCACAATTCGCCGGCCTGCGGCCGCGACAATCCCTTATGCGCCATGCAGCCCTCCATGAATTCCCTGGCGACCGCCTCGTAATCGTCGGGCGCGCCGTCGTGCTGGCTGTTCATCATCTTACGCACGCGGTCGGCGCGCTTAAAGTTCATCCCCGCGATCTCCCTGCAGATCTTCACCACATCTTCCTGGTATACCAGACAGTCGTGCGTTTCGGACAATATGGGCTCAAGCGACGGGTGTACAAATTTCCAATCGACAATCCCCTGCTTCATTTTGCGGTGGCGTTCCACAAACACTTTTGTGTACTGTGCTCCTGCCGGCCGCACCGCGCTCGACGTGATGCCGATCTCCTCGAAGCTGCGCGCCAGAGCCTGCCTGTTGAGCTTCATCTGCGCAGGGGACTCGATGTAGAAAATGCCGCGCGTGCGGCCATTTTCGATCATGTCGAGCACCGCAGGATCGTTCTGCACGTACTGCGCGTCCCATACGCGGGGATCGGCGTGGCCCTGTTTCTCTATCTGGAACAGCGTGTCGCGCAGCACCGAAAGGCTGCCGTTGCCGAGGATGTCGAACTTGATGAGCCCGAGCTCGTCGATACCGGAATGCATGTCGATCTGCGTGACGACCCTGTTCTTGACGCCGCCGGAATATTCGCACGCCACGTGCCGCCATACCGGGCCGTTGGTCACGACGATGCCGCCCGGGTGCTGGCCCAGGAACCGCGGCTTGCCGCGCACCCTGTTTGCGTACGCGAGTATGCGCTGGATGTCCGGGTCGTGCTCGGGCAGAACGCGGTGCTCCAGAAGACCGGTCACCTGTTCCTCGCTAAAGCCGAAAACTTTGGCGACCTCGCGGAATGCGGCGCGGCGCTTCATGTGGTTGACCGTGCAGATCACGGCCACGCGGTCGCGGCCCCACGTATTGACAAAGTAGTCGAACGCCGCGTCGCGCTCGTCCCAGCCGAAATCGAGATCGGCATCGGGCGGGCTTGCCCGTTCTTCGTTGAGAAACCGCTCGAAGTAGAGGTTGTAACGCACCGGGTCCAAATCGCTTGCACCTATGTTGTAAAACGTGATGCTGTTTGCGGCAGACCCGCGCATGAGAGTGCAGTCGTCAGGTTTTCTAAACCCTCCGCTATAGCGGCTGTTTGCCCAGTCGCGCACCTGTTTTACCATAAGGAAGTATGAGGAAAACCCGAGTTTGTTGATAACCGCGAGCTCCTTTTCCTGAATCTCTTTTGCCTTTGGGTACGAAGGTGTGGCTCCGTATCTGCGTTCGAGCCCGTCTCGCGCGACCTTCTCCAGGTACTGCTCGGGTGTAAAACCGTCGGGCACGGAAATTCTGGGGAAGATCCAGTTGCCCAGTTCCAGATCGGCCCTGCACTGGTCTGCGATCCTGGCGGTATTGACAAGCGCTTCGACGTGGCCGGGAAACCGTTCGCACATTTCTTCAGCCGTGCAGAAATACGCGGCGTCGGCCATCACCTCTTCCGGTTTAAGCCGCGACAGCGTTGAACACATGGCCTATGGCGCGCAAGTATCCGGTGCGTCTCCCAGTCCTGCTTTGCAAGAAAATGGACGTTGTTGGCCGCAACAAGCGGAACGCCGAACTGCTGCGCAATAAAGCAGAGTTTCTTTGCCTCATCGCGTGAGGCAGCATCGAGATGGAGCATCTCCGCGTACAGGTTCCTTGCATTCGGCGTTGCGGCCAGCTCGCGCAGCAGGCGCGGCGAAGACGTAAGAAGAAAAAGGTCAGGATATTCCTTTGTAAACACCCTGCCGAATGCAAATGTCTCCGGGTGCAGCTGGCGCTGCGTGATGACCTCGCACATGTCTGCGTAGCCGTTTTTGTTCTTTGCGAGCGACCACTATGTTGTCACAGTCGTGTTTCGGATCGGTGAGTTCAACCCCGAGGATGGGCTTTATGCCGTTTTCAAGGCACAAAACGTAAAAATCGATGAGCCCGCTCATGCGGTTTGTGTCGGTGAGGGCCAGCGCGGCCATGCCGTGCGCCCTTGCCGCGGCCACGAGTTCCTTTACTTTAGGGACCCCGGCGTGGAAGGAGTATTCGGAGTGGGTGTGGAGGTGGATGAAGTTCATGTTTATGTTTTTTCATTATTATTATTATAAGAGTTGGGACGTTTCCCCAAGTAGAGGCGCACGGCCGTTCGCCTCCTACCTGGGGTCGGTCTCCTTCCGGGCTCGGCTTTCGCCTCGTTGCCGGACCGCCCCGAGGGCCTTCGGCCGGGGTCGGCCGGCAATTCGCTCTTGCTCACCCTCCAGTCCACCTAACGCGCGGCAACTGAAGTCTATTCTGTCAATATCACATCTCGCGCCAATCTGTTTAAAAACCTGCAAAAAGTTAGGGCGGATGCAGAATAAAACAGACAGGCCAACAAACCTCTGCGCCGCGTTAGGCCGGAACGGAGGCCGCGCTGGAGCACGGTGCGGCCTGACCACGGCCCGCAGGGCCTTTGTGGCAGGCCGCCCGAGGCCGAAGGCCGAGACCGGAGCGAGGGCCGCCCTTGGCAGAGGCGAAAAATCTTGCGCCTCTGCCAAGGGAACGCCCATCTTATTTATTATTTTAGTTATATATCCTCTCTAAATAGCCTTACCACCTTCCCCATAACCTCGAAATCATCTGTCGGCGCGACGGTCAATGGCGCAACGAAGTCGTTGTCGGGTATGAGCCTTATGCTGTTTGCCTCCTGCTTTACATACTTGAGCGTGACTTCGCTGCCCACGCGCACCGCGGCAACGTCGCGCCGCGTGACGAACGACTGGCGCTGCACCACCACGATGTCACCGTTGCGGATGCCGCGGTTGACCATGGAATTGCCCTTTACGCGCAACGCGAACTTGTCTCCCCGCTCGTTGGTGACGCCGAGCGCGTCCCATTCGAACCAGGTCTCAACATTTTCTATCGCCTCGATGGGCGCGCCGGCCGCAATGCTGCCGATAAGAGGAATTCGCGTGGTCTGCCGCGGATGCATGCGCACGATGCGCGTGGGCGTCACGTGACGGTTTTTGCCTCCTGTCTCGGCGATGTAGCCCTTTTCTCGCAGCGCAGCGACATGGTTGGTGACGGAATTTGCCGAGCGCCATTTGAACTTTGCCGCGATTTCTTCGTACGTGGGCGCTCTCCCCGCCTCCACGTACCGCGACTCGATGAAGTCGAGCACCATTTTCTGCTTCTTTGTGAGCGCAGTTTCGGTGACGGTTTTATCGCCCTCGCCTGCACTGCTGATATTCATGGCAGATGTCATTTCGTGGTTCCATTGGGTGGGTGGATAGTATACATGGGTGACGTGTATAATATACACATATAGGGGTAACGTGTCAAGAATTTTGTTGGGAGATTTCGAAAAAGAGAAAGAGTATCTAGTAGAGCAAAAAAAGACTATCTGGGGGGGCACCGCGAGAAGAAAGTTGAGAGGTTGAGAAGTTGAGCAGTTAAGAAGTTTGTAAAAGCGCCGCAACCTGCGCGAGGCGCAACGCCTGCGCTCCGCCTGAAAAAGTATACTTTGTCAATCAGAATTGGAAGGTCATCGGCACCCCACACTCTGCCCGCGCGTTAGGTGGACCGGAGGGTGCGCTGGAGCGCATTGCCGCCTGATCCCTAGCCGAAGGCGGTTGGGACAGGCGGCAACGAGGCGAACAGCCGAGCCCGGAGGGAGACCGACCCAAAAGGAAAGGCACATATGAATGCGCCTTTCCTTTTGGGGAACGCCCAAGTCTTTCTTCTTCTTGATATTTATGCTTTGTCAAACTACCTCGTCATCACCACCCTGCACACGTTCCGCCCTCCTCCGTCAACCGTGCATCGCACCATGTAAACCCCTGAACCTTTCGCCTGATCAAGCCGCAGCAGGTGCCATCCCTGAGTCTGCGCCGGGATTGCGGTCCTCTGCACGATCTTGCCTGCGGCGTCGAGAATTTCAAACGAAACGCCTGCGGGCCTCGTGAGGAAATACCGCACGCCGTTGCCGACCGACCTCATGCGGACAATCTGCGCGACGGATGCGCCGGGAAGAGCAACAGGATTGTGGACAGAAACCGGCGGAACCGGAGGCACGGGATACACGGTGAACGACGCAGTGCCCGACGTCAGTCCCGCGGAGGCGGCGGTGACCGTCACCGTTCCCGGCGTGAACATTGAGCGCACCGCAACTTTGCACATACCGCCTTCTGCGGAAAGTTCCGGGTCGAGCGGCGAATGGTAGTCAATGGGTTTCCCAGAGGTAACGTACTGGTCCGACCCGCCGCGGTAGTTGCCCAGCGCGGAAACGGAGAACGTTACCGGATTGCTCGCCGTGGGACACCAGATTCCGTTTGCGTCAACGACCTTCGCAAGGATGAATGCCGCGTCGCTGCCGTTGGCCGTGATCTGGAACGTGTCGCCGTCCGGCTTGACAAGCGGCGGCTCAACGCTCAAGACGATCTTAGCCGGTGCGCCCGCGGTCGTCCTTTCGTCAAAGCAGACAACGTTTCCGCTTGCGTCAAGCCCCTCGGCGCGGACCGTACCCGCGGCCCACGACACGCTCCAGGAACACTGAAACGGCAGCTGCGTGGTGTTCTGGTCGGTGCCGTCGCCCGTGCCGGTCCACGCATTCGGGGTCTTTGCGCCCTGGGCGTTGCCGTTGATCCTGAGCTGAACGCTCGGGCAGTTGCTGAATGCATTGACCTGAACGGTGCCCGACCTGTTCCAGTGATGCGCAAGCGCAACCACGGGCTTCACCGAATACGGCGTCCATGCCGCCTGGTAGATGTAGTACATCAGCTTCGGAATGCGGTTGAAATCCATCATCGATGAACCGAACGACCGCACGTTGCCTTCCGCAACACCTTCCAGGAACGCGCCTGATTCGCCCGGCGCCTCGCAAAGATACCAGTGCGCAAGACCGAAGCAGTTCGCCTGTCTGGACTTTCTCCAGTTCTGAATGTACTGGCCGGCAAACGCGATCTCATAATCCCATGCAAACCGCGCGGTGCGGTTGCCGCCCCAAGCCTCGGCACCCCAGCACGGGGTGTTCGGCAGTCCGTTCTTCATGGCGATCTCGCAGCCGGACGAGGAACAGGAGATCAGGTCTGCGATGGTCGGATCCGCCGCGCTCCCTCCCCTGTCGGACTGCGGCCTCGTATTGACAAAATCCCACGTCTTTGCAACCGTCTTGAGCTGGGAAGCAAACGTGGGATCGATGGGGCCATTGCTCACTTCCCACGCAAGGACCGACGGATGGTTCCTGTCGCGGATGACCATGTCCCGGTGCAGTTGGGTCTTGTAGGCCTGCTTGGTGGGGTTGAGATTGCCCGTGGCGAACGTTCCTTCGAGCTCGCCGCTCGGCTGCACGAGCATCACGCCGTACTCGTCACACGCGGCGACAAACTCCGGACTCGACGAAGAATGGCCAGGCCGCCACAGGTTTGCGCTGCATTCGCCGGCGAGCTTCACGTCACGCCACTGCTGTTCCTCGGGAACGGCCGTGCCCAGCGCGGGATAGTCGTAACGGCCCGAAACTCCCCACATGTAGTGCTGGTGGCCGTTGATATACGGGAAGTTCTTGTCCCACGTGATCACCCGTATGCCGAGCGGGCTTTCGAAGACATCGACCACATTCCCGTTCACCTTGACAATATGGTACACCCGGTACATGTAGGGCTTCCCAAAAGCGCTGCCCGCCGGATACCACAATGTCGGGTTAGCGATGGTTCCGGTCTGGTCGAACGCGTAATTCGTGTCCGCTCCCACCGACTGGGTGGTATCCATTGTCAAAACCACGTTGTTTGCTGCGTCAACCACCTTGGTGGTGAGGGTGACGGTCTGTGCCGCGGCATTGTCGTTTCTCACGTTCGTGAGCACGCGGATGGTTGCCGACGCGTCGGTGGCCGACACGGTGGCCACGTAGGTTCCCCACTGGTTGAGCACCGAGTACACGTTAAGCGGCACGTGGACGGGGTCGGTTACATGGAGCCACACGGGGCGAAAAAGCCCGTAGTCTCCCTGGCCGAACCGGAAGTCTATCGAGAACCCCGGATAGGTGAAGAATCCGCCGTTGCCGCTCATCCGAACGGCCAGGACATTGTCCGCGCCGCCGAATTTCGCATACGGCGTGATATCCACGACAAACCCGATGAACCCCACCACATGCGTTGCATTGGCGTTGATGCCGTCGTTGCCGGGGAGAAACGTTCCGTTGATGTATACCGCAGCGCCCAGGTGCGCACCCTCGATTTCGACGAACAGTTTTCTGCCGGAATAGCCGTTGTCAAGCGTGAAGTGCTTTCGGTACCAGGCAACTCCGCCGTACATCGAACCCGTGGCCCCGCCCCCCATCTGGTTGTTGAACGATTCCGTGTCGCTCCAGGTGTGCGGAACGCCCACCGTGCTCCACGCGGCGTCGCTGGTAGCCGGGAGCTGGGCGTTGAGCGCGTCGCCTTTCGTGAATTTCCACGGCGTGGCGCCGAAGTTGATCTTGACCCGGTTGCCGAACTGCGGGACATAGGTTTCGGCGGAACATACGGCGATTGCCGCAATGATCGACAACATCACAAACTTGTCTCTGCACCTCATAGCACTCCCCCTTTAACGCTTAAAGTACGTCATTGACATTGGAGTATTTTTCACTAGCGGAAATATCAGTACCGCGAACCGGAACCGATGGTCGACCGCGCAGGCGCGCGGTAATCTTCCCCCTATTACAGAATATAACCCTTCTATCGTATATTTGCCAAATTGAAAACATGGGACTTTAAATTCAAATTCAATTAATATCGGGGGAGAAGCACAGCCGGTCTCAAAACTCAAGAGAAGATTTGGGCGCCCCGCCGAAGACGGCGGCGGCCCTCCTTCCAGGCTCGGCCAAGGCCTCGTTGCCGAACCGCCCCTATGCCTGGCGGCGGGGTCGGCCGGCAATGCGCTCTGGCGCACCTTGCAGTCCGGCCTGGCGCGGCGCATAAGACACAGCCCAACTCTCAGCACGGCTTTCGCATCTGTCACTCTCCTCTCTGTCCGGAGAGGGGTTGGGGGAGAGGTCAAAAGGAATTCATATTCTGAAGAATCAACTGTAGATTCGCTTCGCAGCTACTCCTTTAGGATTGTATGCGATCCTAGTTACGGTGCTTCGCGGAGTTTATCCCGAGCTCTGACGAGGGGCTCGCAATGACATTCTTCTGCCTTATTCCGCATTCTGCGATCATCATTCCACAATGTTTCTTGGTGCCCCCGCAGCCTAGGCTTCTTTCTCGCAAAGTAACTCCATAGGGGGCTACCCACGAGGGGGTGTGCCCCAAGACCCCGCAGACGCGCGGAGCGTGGCGAGGAGACTTGGGGCCAGGGGGACACCTCCCCCACCAAATTTGCATTATTTTGATACAGCTCTACATGGGGGAACGCCCATTTTTTCTCCTCCTATCCGATCATATCCGACATAAACTATTTTGTTACATCGTTTTCCAAGTGCTTTACCAACCGCTTTTCAAACCGATCCGGCCCGCAGGACCATTCATGGTTTCAAAAGAACTTATAGAAAAAAACCTTGCCAACTGCCTCGACGACACGTCGTTTCTCAACGTGCCGAATCGGAAGAAGGGCAAGGTGCGCGACACCTACGATCTCGGCGACAGGATGCTCCTCATCACCACCGACCGCCAGAGCGCCTTTGACCGCATCCTCGCCTCGATCCCGTTCAAAGGACAGGCGCTCAACCAGGTGAGCGCGTTCTGGTTTGACAACACAAGTGACATTGTCGCAAACGCGGTGCTCGACGTGCCCGATCCGAACGTTACGGTGGCGAAAAAATGCAGGGTCTTCCCCGTCGAATTCGTGGTTCGCGGGTATCTCACCGGGTCGACCGACACGTCCGCATGGACGCAGTATACCAAGGGGAAGCGCGACATTTGCGGAAACATACTGCCGGACGGCATGACCAAGAACCAGAAATTCGTCAAGCCGATTTTAACGCCAACCACGAAATCGGACGAGCATGATGAATCGATTTCCGCAAAGGAAATCGTAGGCCGCGGCATTGTCGACGCAAAGACGTGGAAGAAACTCGAGGAAATCGTGTTCGGGCTTTTCAGCCGCGGAACCGACATCGCGGGCCAGAACGGTCTCATTCTGGTGGACACCAAATACGAACTCGGCACGGACGACAAGGGGAACATCTTGCTCATTGACGAAATCCATACCCCGGACTCTTCGCGCTACTGGCTCGCGGACAGTTACAAACAGCGCATACAAGACGGGCAGGAACCGGAAAACATCGACAAGGAATTTCTGCGTCTCTGGTTCAAGGAGCATTGCGATCCGTACAAGGACGCGGTGCTGCCGGCTGCACCGAAAGAACTTGTGATCGAGCTTTCGCACCGGTATATCCGTCTTTACGAAATGATAACCGGCATGGATTTCGAGGTGGATGTTTCCAAGCCGATCATGCAAAGGCTCACCTTGAATCTAAAGAAGTATCTTTCGAAACAACAGCAGCTTACGCTGAAGACATAAAGGAATATGTAATGGCTCAAAAGGCTCCCGACCTCATGACAACCATCGTGTCTTTGTGCAAGAGACGCGGATTTATTTTCCAGTCAAGCGAGATCTACGGCGGCCTGACAAGCTGCTGGGACTATGGCCCTCTCGGCGTCGAGCTCAAGCGCAACGTCAAAGAGGCATGGTGGAAGTCCATGGTGACCAACCGCCGCGACATCGTGGGACTCGACGCGGCAATTCTCATGCATCCCAAGGTCTGGGAAGCGTCCGGCCATCTCGCTGGCTTCACCGACCCGCTTGTCGACTGCAAATCGTGCAAGGAACGGTTCCGCGCCGACCACCTCACCGACCTCACAAAATGTCCCAAGTGCGGCGGCGAGCTCACCGGCGTGCGGAAATTCAACCTGATGTTTAAAACATTCATGGGCCCTGTTGAAGACTCTTCGGCGGTCGTGTACATGCGGCCGGAAACTGCGCAGGGCATTTTCGTAAATTTCCTCAATGTCCAGCAGGCCGCGCGGCTCAAGCCGCCGTTCGGCATCGCCCAGATCGGCAAAAGCTTCCGCAACGAGATAACGCCCGGCAACTTCACCTACCGCACGCGCGAGTTCGAGCAAATGGAAATGGAGTTCTTCTGCATGCCGGGCACCGACGCAGAGTGGTACGAATACTGGCGCAACGCGAGGCTTTCGTGGTATCTTCGGCTCGGCATCAAGAAAGACAACCTCCGGCTGCGCGATCATGCGCAGGACGAGCTTGCGCATTATGCCAAGGCTTGTGCCGACGTGGAATACCAGTTCCCGTTCGGGTGGAGCGAGCTGGAAGGCATCGCCAACCGCACCGATTTCGACCTTAAAAGGCACACGGAGTCCAGCGGCAGGGACCTCTCCTATTTCGACGAGGAGTCCAAGCAGCACATTTTCCCCTACGTGATCGAACCGGCAGCCGGCGCGGACCGCGCCACGCTCGCCTTCCTCATCGACGCGTACGACGTCGACAAGGAGGACGCCCAGCGGGTGATCATGCGGTTCCATCCGGCGCTCGCGCCCATCAAGGCGGCGGTGCTCCCCCTTGTGAAGAAGGAGGGCATGCCGGAAAAGGCGGAAAAGATATACAAGGATCTGCTTGACAATTCGGTGCGGGCTTCTTTCGATCTTAATTCTGCGATCGGCCGCCGATATGCGCGCCAGGACGAGGCAGGCACCCCCTACTGCATCACGGTGGACGGCCAGTCGATCCAGGACGACACCGTGACGGTGCGGGAGCGCGATTCACGCCAGCAGTACCGCATCGCGGCCGCGCAATGCGTCGACGTCATCGCTAAAAAAATAAAGGAAGCAAACCTATGCCTCTCCGCGTAAACGTGGTGATGGGCGGCCCTTCGGCCGAGCACGAAATCTCGCTGTTGTCCGGACACGAGGTCCTCAAAAACATTAACCGCAGGAAATATTCTGCAAGAGCGGTGGTGATTTCCGTAGACCAGGAATTCTTCTTTTGCGATATTGCGAAGAATCTTCCCACGACAGACGAGCTTGCCGACCCCGCAAAAAGCAAGCGCTTTAAGGGGCCGTTCAAGCCGTACGCGTCCGAGGCGGTCTGGAAAAACTGCGACGTCGCCTTTCTCGCCGTGCACGGTTCCTTCGGGGAAGACGGCCTGCTGCAGGGATACCTCGACACCATCATGGTCCCCTACACCGGGTCGAGCGTATTCGCAAGCGCAGTGGCAATGAATAAAATCGCTACCAAGTTCATGTTCGAACAGAACAACATCAAGACTCCCCCGTTCTACATCGCTGGGAGAGGCCATCCGGAAGTGACGTGGCGTTTCCTTGCAGACAGGCTCGATTATCCCATGTATGTAAAGTGCCCGCAGTCCGGTTCGAGCAGACTCATGACCCGCGTGGACTGCGGCGCCGGACTCGGCACCAAAATGGAGGAAATGCTCCAGTATTCTCCGGAGATTCTCATAGAGAAAGGAATCAAGGGCCCGGAATTCACCTGTCCGGTGCTCGAAATGCCGGACGGCACTGTCAAGGCGCTTCCGCCCGTAGAGATCCGGCCGCTCAAGGCCAATTACTTCAACTTCAAGGCGAAATACGATGACGGCGGATCCGAGGAAATCGTGCCCATCCGGCGCGGCAAGGAGCTTGTCAACCGGATCCAGGACCTTGCTCTGCGATGCCACGCGATTCTTTCGTGCCGTGGCGTGTCGCGCACCGACATGATCCTCGCTCAAGACGGAACGCTGTACGTTCTCGAGATCAACTCGCTTCCGGGCCTCACCGCCAATTCGCTGCTTCCCAAATCTTTCAAGGCGGCCGGAGGCACGTACAGGCAGCTTATCGACCTGATGATACAGGTCGCGCTCAAAAACCCGATAACGCCCTGACACCCAGCATGAATCACACGCTCGGCATCGACACATCGTCCATCGAGCTCGGCATCGGCCTCGCCTCGGACGGCTGTCCCGTGATGGCGGTGTCGAGATACCTGCGCAATTCGCACGCCGAGCACATCAGCCAGGCAGTGGATTATCTTCTGGCCGCGAACAAGGTGAAACCCTCGGAAATTTCTCATGCCGCAATCGCGGTGGGGCCCGGTTCGTTTACCGGCCTGCGCATCGGCATTGCTTTTCTCAAGGGTTTTCTTTTCGGCCGCGACGGCCGCGTGCTGCCGGTTTCCTCTCTGGAAAGCATGGCGGGAGCCTGGCACGCGCGTGACGCCCTCATCGTGTGCGCGTCGGACGCGCGCAACGGCCAGGTGTTCTCGGCCAGGTTCGAAAAATGCGGCGGCGCAATGGCGCGCCTCTCGGACGACGTTCTCTCCACGGTCGAGGAATTCAAGCAGGCCGTTTCCAATAACGACATTGTGATCACGGACACGCTCGGCTATGCAAGAAGCACGGCATTCGATTTTCTGAAAGGCAGGACTTCGGTATTTCCCGTTGAACGATTCCCGCTCCAGCGCGGGCTCTCTTGCGCCATGATTGCCGGCCTCCGCAACGGCGACAGCGCCGGATGGACGACTGCGGAAAACATCGTGCCGCGCTACCTCAGCGAGGTGCAGGCAGAAAAGAAACGGACGGTACCGACACCATGAACCACTCGCCATCTTTTCATCAATCCTTGTTGATGATCGTCATTGCGGCGGCTTTTGTCTGTACAACGCAGGCGTATTGCGCAGACCGTGATTCCCTCAAAGTCAATCCCTCGCCTGCGGACACTCTCAAAAGGCCCGCATCTCTTCAGTCAAAGGACACATCCACCGCTCCTGCCGCTGTTAAGGTTTCCGATTCAACGCAGAAGAACCCGGCGTCATTGTCAAACGACTCTCTTCTGAAAAGGACAGCGCTTCAGCTCCAGAGGAAAACCGCTGTTGCGGTTGAAGACACCGCCAGCCTTTTCCTCAAGATTCCTTCGATAGGATTCGGCATCGGCTGGGCGCTGGGATCGTTCGACATTTTCAACGACTGGCAGAGCAACCTCCCGGATTCGGTGCAGAAGATTCTGCCCATGAATCCGGACACGTTCGGCATGTCGGTGACGGAACCCGTGAACACCTACAACATCCTTTTCCCGATATCGGTCTCCTGGACCCCGCTCGTCTACCGCAAGAGTTCGGTGTCGTTCGAAGGCTCTTTCTGTTACATCGGCAAGGTGCTCCAGGCCACGCTCCAGCGCGACACCGCGTCCGGGAAAGTCAACTACCGGCAATCGCTCGATTCCTACACCTTCAACGTGGGCATGCTGTATCGGCACAGCCTTGACGAAAAGTTGTTCCGCATAGAAGGCGTGGACCGCACGTCCGTCATCGTGGGCGCATACATCCTGCCGTATTCCTATCTGTCAAAACAGACTTCGGTCGCCTGGTCCGGCGTCCCGGATTCGGTGATTGTGGCGGCCAGGGCGAACCTTAGGAACTTCTACGCCTGGGGGTACGGCGGCGGATGGAGAATCGGCATCTCGTCCCAGCGCGCATTGTCGAAAACCTCGGGTATGGAGGTTTCTGTGTGCTATGTGGGGCGGTACCTGGGGTTTTTCAGGGAAAAAAAGGGGTTCGTGCTCAACAAGGATATCAATACCGACAGAAGCGACCCGGACGACAAGCTTTCGTTCTTCTCGAACACGGTGGAGATGAAGGTTGAGTTTATGGTTGGAACCACTTCGAAAATCAAGAAGTAGCTCATTTTGCGGGGGAAGTTCAGGCTGTCTCAAAAACCCAGTTAAAGAATTGGGCGCCTGCCTTCGGCACCGGTTCTCCTTCCGGTCTCGGCCAAGGCCTCGGGCTGCCACGGCCCTATGCCGCGTTGCGGCGGGTCCGGGCAGCATCGTGCTCCAGCACGACCTCCAGTCGCCCCTGGCGCAAATACCACTCTTCGGGTATCACGTGACTTTCACTTTTCCCTTTGTGCAAGACCATGCATTGTTGTGGCCGCACCGAGAAAAATAGTTGAAAGTTGAGAGTTGAAGACTGGCGCGAGAAGAAATGATTGACAGAATAGATTTCGTTGCCGCGCGTTAGGTGGACCGGAGGGTGAGCAAGAGCGCATCGCCGCCCGACCACGGCCCGAAGGGCCTTAGTGGCAGGCGGCAACGAGGCGAGAAGCCGAGCCCGGAGGGAGACCGGCCCAACCCCGAGCGAAGTCGAGGGGGAGGGGAACGCCCATTCTTCTTTTTTATTACAATGTATAATACGAGAAATCGCGGAAGGTCTTCAGAACCCTGCAATCACGCTCACGGCGAGCGCGGGGTTCATGTCCTGAATAAGCTGGACCGCCACGTCGAGTCCGGCATTCACCACGCCGATGTCGGCGTTGAAGCCCGCGCCGAAACAAAACCCTGCCCAGTTGGATTTCTGGTACCCGTCGGAACTCTCGCCCTGCAACACCTTGATCTGGGATTCGAGGTCGGGCTCGCTGAAGGAATACCCGGCGCGGAGGATCACGTACCTTTTGTAAATGTCAAGCTCGCCGCCGAGCTTGTAGGTGAGAAAACCGTCCACGGGCTGTGCGAGGTCGAGGGCAACGCGCAGGTTGGGGATGTATTCCGGAGAGTAGGAAACGCCGGCCGACACCGACACGGGCATATTGAGGTCCTCGGTCTCGTCGGAATAGCTCGAGATCATCAGCCCCGCGTTGTTGACGGCAAGTCCGACAATGACCCGTGATCCGTTCCACCGGTACTGGAGCCCGCCCTGGACCACAATGGCGTCGGCGGTATAGTGCTCCGCGGTGCCGCCCGAATTCCCGATATAGTCGTGAACCTCGCGCAGCGATCCTCCTATGGAAAGCGACTCCCACACGATTTTCGCCCAGGAAAGGCTGCCGGCGAAGGAATACGAATGCCATGTAATTCCGGTGGTCTGCGGCGTTCCGTCCGCGCCTTCGTCGACCTCGGTAAGCGATCCGTAGGATATGTTGACAAGGCTGAGCGCGAACGTTCCCCAGTTTGAATACGGCAGCGCCACCGCCACCGGGCTTCCCCACACGTCGTCGATAACCGAGCGGTACCCGAGAACCACCTGACGTTTTGAAACGTAGCCGATTGCCGCGGGATTGCTCACCGCGCCGTACAAATCGTTGGGCACGGCGACCGACACGCCGCCCATGGAGATGGTGCGCGCGTCGTAATCGAGATTGAGGAAGGGGAATGCCCGCGTGCCCGCCTGGTCCGACTGCGCAAACGCGGTTCCTGCACAGCAGGCCGCTGCGCATGCGGTCAACGCGATTCTTCGAATCATGGCAACCGGACCTTCCGGGAATTCACGGTGAGTGCGCGATAGGTGACGTAAAAATAATTGTTGTCTGAAGAAACGAACCGGATTTCTTTGGGCCGGCCATCGCGGAATTTTCCGAAAATCAGCCCTGCGCCCGCGGTTCCGCCCGCACCATAACTGATTTCGGCCAAGCGGTCTGTTTTATTATCGAGCGCAACCTGAATGTCGAGGGTTTGCTCACCGCAGCGGCGCGACCGCCACAGACAATGTGCGCCTTTCCTGTCGGTAAACATGCTGTCGGGACGTCCGCGCAGGTGCGCGGCGCATGGGTACCTGAGCGTAAGGGCAGAAAGCAGTTCCGCCCAGGTCATCGGAAAATCAACGAACCCCTGCCCCACGCTTACGCGCTGCGAAGGGTGCTGCGTGTACTGGGAATCGCCCGCGGTTACGAGCCACCGCATCGCAGTGACGCTGCGTATCGAGGCAAGCGGCATAGCCATGGGTCCGTAGAACTGCGCGGCAAACGAAGAATCGCCGTTCCACGAGAGGTCGAAGGTTACGGCAAGTTCCTGCCCGTTCTGCATCACCGCAACGGTTCCGCTTCCCTGCACGGAGAACACGCTGTCGGCAGCCGCCGCAACCGGAGCAATCGAGGCCACCGCGGCATCCATGGTGAGCGGCGGCCGCACCGTGCAGGCAAGAAGCAGCAGGCAGCAGGTGGCAATTGTTGTGGTGAGTGTGCGCATCGAAAGCTTTGGGTGACGGAGGATACATGCGGAGGGCGCTGGTGCGGCGACGGCGGCACGTCACTTCGCTGCCGGTTTTTTCTCCGGTTTCTCATCCTGTTTCGCCTCGATCTCGCCGATCATTTTCCGCACGTGGTCGCTCTCGTCCGATTTCGGATCGATGTTGAGGCTCTTTCTGAACGCCGCAAGCGCTTCGCGTCTGCTGCCGGTGACGAGAAGGATGTCCGCGTAGTGGCTCATCACCGTGGCGTCGTCGTTGATCAGCTTGATCGCCTTCCGCATGTAAACGAGCGCGCTGTCAAGCATTCCCATTTTGTAGAACACCCACGCATACGAATCGAGGAACGCGCCGTTGGCCGTGTCGCGCCGCACGGCAAATCCGATAAGCGCCCTGGCGCTGTCGAGCTTGATGCCCTTGTCGGCCCACATGTAGCCCAGATAATTCGCGGCGGAAACTTCGTCGGGCTTGAGGCGCAAAACGCGCCTGAACGCCACGGCCGACGCGCCGCAATCGCCGGTGCGTTCCAGCGCGCTGCCCAGCTCGTACAGCGCGAACGCGTCGAGCGAGTCGAGGCCCACCGCCTTCCGCAGGTGCGGAAGCGCCGCCGAAAACTCCTTGCGCACGTTGTACACGTAGCCCAGCGTCCGCCACGCGGCCGGGCTCACGGCCACGCTTTTTGTAAAGCGCCCCGCATCGGCGAGCGCCGCATCCATTTCCTTCTCTTTGATGTCGAGATACACCACCTGTATCCACGCGTCGGCATAGTCGGGCCGGATCACCAGCGATTTCTCGAGTTCGACCCTCGCCATATCGAGGCTATCCTGCGCGCCGTAAACGAGTCCCAGATAGTAGTGGAGCTCGAAATCCTCGATGTCCGAGGCAAGCATGGTGCGGAGCAGCGCCTTCGCCTTTTCGTACCTGTTCCCGTAATAATAGAGAACCGCCAGGGTTCTTCCGAACAGCTCGCCGGTGCTGTCGGAGGTTTGCAGCTTCTCATAATAAGGGATGGCGGCGGCCCAGTCGCCCTTGCGGATGAGCACCTGCGCGATGTTCCTGGCGGCGTCGAGATTCCCCGAATCGATCATCGCCGCCATTTTGAAGAAGTCAAGGCCGAGCGCGGTATCTCCTTTCGCAAGCTTCACCTCGCCGATGGCGTTGAACAGCCTCGGGTTCTTGCCGCCGGTCGCCCCCGTTTCGACAAGCAGGCTCTCCGCCGCGGCCCACTTCCGCATTCTCCCGTACAGGGCCGCCACCCTGAGGACCAGGTCGACCGACGACGTGTCTTTGTCAAGATACGCCCTGTAGTTCGCGATGGCCATGGCAATATTGCCCTGCGATTCATATAGAATGCCGAGCATGTAGCGCGTTTCCCTGCTCTTGACGGCGACCGATTCCAGGAGGTCGGCGGCGCGGACGTACTGTCCCATCCGCATGTAGATGCTCGCGCACAAGGTCTTGTCGGAATCGGAAATCTCGGTTTCTTTTTTCTGGCCCCGTATGCACAGCAGCGCCTGATTGAATTTCTCGAGATAAATATACCGCTGGACCAGTACGTCTTTGAGCGCGGCCGAGCCCGGATCGAGGTCGTGCGCCATCTCGTAGAGCCGCACCGCCATCTGTGTGAGCCCATGGCGCTCAAGCTCTCTGGCCCTTATGAAATAGTCCTGGGCCCGCCGGTGGGCGTACCAGTCCCTCGAATGCCGTTCCGCAGGCTTGATTAACGGGAATTGACCCGACGCGCACCCCGCCAGCAGCGCGCTCAGACAGAGCACAACCGCGCGGGAGCGACATCGGCGGTTCCGCAGGACACGGCAGGGGGGAAATGCGCGAAAACGCATGGGATCAGTTCACCACCGAAACGACGATATTGACGGCGCTCTGGAGCGGCACGCTGCTGCCGGGCGGCACCGATTGCGAAATCACGGTCCCCGGCGAAAGGGTCGCGTTGGACTTGTAGTCGAGCTTCCCGAGCTTGAGCCCAGCGTCCTCGATCTTTTTCTTCGCGTCGAGAAGGCTTTCTCCGATAAGGTTGGGCGTGTCGGCGTGCGTGGGCTTCACGCCGTCGGAAATAACGAGGTCGACGGGCATTTCCTTGGATATCGACGTGCCCTGCGCGGGCGACATCTGGACCACCATGTCCTTTTCGAGCGAGTCGGAAAAATCGTGTTTGCGTTTGCCGACGATAAAGCCCTGCTTGCGCAATTCGATCACCGCCTTGCGTTCGATGAGTTTGCGCACGTCCGGCACCACGCCGGTCTCCGAGCCCTTGCTCAGCACGACGGCCACCATCCGGCCCTTCTTCACCTTCTCGTCGGCCCCGGGCTGCTGGCTTATCACGCCGTCGCGCGCGATCTTCTCGTCGTACTGCCGTCCCCTCACCTGCAGCCGCAGGCCCACGTCGAACAGACGCTGCCGCGCCTTTTCCCAGGGGAGCTTGACAAGCGAGGGCACGGCGACCACCTGGCGGTCGGTATGCACGATGCCCGGCATCACCAGTTTGTCAACAATGAAAATCCCGGCCGCGCCTCCCGCGAGGCACAGAACGACCGCCGAGGGCAGGATCACCTTCCAGAGAAGGTCGGCGGGAATGCTAATCGAGTAGTTTTTCTTCATTCAATATTACCAGTTTCTTTCCTTCGGCGGCGATGTAGTGTTTTTTCTGTAGCTGCGACATAATTCTCGATACGGTTTCGCGGCTCGTCCCGGCCATGTCGGCGATCACCTGGTGGGTGGGCCTGTTCGGGACGATGATCATGCTTCCCGCCCTTATTCCCTGGTCTTTTGCCAGCTGGAGAAGAACGTCGGCCACCCGGCCGTAGACGCTCATGAGCGACAGCGTATTGATATGCTTGTTGGCGCGCCTGAGGCGCTTCGACATTTCGACAAGGATCCTGATGGTGATCTTGGGATACCGCTGCATGATGTCGATAAACATCCTGCGGTACAGCATGAGCAGCGTGCACGGCTCCGACGCGATCACCGACGCGCTGCGGGGCTCGCCGTCGAGTATCGCCATTTCCCCGAAGAAATCGCCCTGCTTGAGTGTGGCGAGAATGGCGCTCTTGCCCTCCGACGTGATGACCGCCACATGCACCCGGCCCGACACGATCACGAAGAACGTCTGTCCTTCGTCGTCGTCCTCGTGGACGATCACCTCGTTTGCCTTGAATGTTCTGGGAATCATGATTCTGCAGATTGCCGAACGGTCCATGCTCGACAAACAGGAAAATAGCGGAACGCCCGCCGCAATTGTTTCGATTTCCTGCGCGTTCATGCATTTTCTCCGGAGCTGCCGACGTTACAACGCCCCTCGCGGACACCAAGCCTCGCACGCATCCAAAATACTATGGAGAGCCCCGCCCCGGCAAAACAACTGCGTTGGGATCCGCGGCACAAACGGAAAAGGGAGAGCCGCACTGCGCTCCCCCTTCCCGCGAACCATCGCAAATGTCAACTTAGGGCACCCGGCCGGTCCGCTTTACTTCCAAAGCGGCTGCACGTGGATGGGAATGTCGGACGTATCAACGTCACCGAGGGGGCCGGTGGGCTGGCGGGACTTAAGAGCATTCCAGATGAAGTATCCCGCGATTCCCCCCGCCACTAGGACCCCTCCGCTTATGCCGACCACGGCGCCGGGACTCACGCCGCCCTCGTGCGCAACGAGCGCTTTTGCCTTTGCAGGATCGCTGGACCACTTGAAGCTGAAGGAAATGACGTTGTACTCATCGGCCACGTTGATTTTCGGGATCGCGCTCAGGCTGAACGTAACCGTCACCATGTCGTGCCATTCGGGATTGAGCCCCTTTACTTCCTTGTTCACGTCGATCTTGCCCTGCTCGAGCTCGAAGCCCTCGATGGGGGCAAGCTTCTGCGAAGCGACCGGCGAGTTGCCCTTCTGCGTGTCGTTGAATTCAAAAACGAGCTTGTTTGTTTTCTTCCTTACTTCGTAGAAATAGCTGGAAGGCTTGTCCCTGAAAATAAAGTAACAGGTGATGATGCTTTCGTTCGCTTCTTTCGAAGGTTCGCTGGAAAGCTGCACTCCTTCGATGACCGCGTTCTGCACAGGGTTGACAGGCGCGACGGACTGAGGCGCAGGGGACTGAGGCGTGCCGGCCGGAGGCTGCGGGGGCGGGGCCGGCTCCTCTGACGGAGGCACGAGCTCCTTCGGCGCCTCCTGGCCGAATGCGGGGGCGATCATGCAAAAGGGAAACCACAGGATAAGAAAGCGTTTAAGAAATTTATGTCCGCATCCGCGCATACGGCCTCCTTGCAACGTTGATGAAAAATACCCTCCGTATGCGGAGGTGTCAATACCTTTACCACCGCATCGGCAGCGAACGCCCGGGAAGATCGGAGGTGTCCAGCGGCGACGCAGCCGGGAGCGGAGGAGCAGGCTTGAGCAGGAAATAGAGGGCGACCCCGACCGCGACGGCGCCGCCGCCGGCCAGCCCGCCCACAAGCCCCCAGTTCGTTTTTCCCGTATTGTCAATAAGCATCTTGAGCTTTGCCGGGTCGGTGGACCAGGTGAAGCTGTACGAGATCACGTTGTATTCGTCGGCGACATGAATCTTGGGAATCGCGGAAAGGCTGAAGGTGACGTACAGCTGATCGTGCCACTCAGGCGTAAGGCCTTTTACGTCCTTATTGATGTCAACCTTGCGCTGTTCGAGCAGGAACCCATCGATGGGAGACACCCTCTGGGAGGGTATGGGAGACGTGCCCGTCTGCGCATCGTTGAATTCGAATATCAGCTTGTTGTTCTTCCGTTTCGTTTCATAAAAATAGCTGGTTGGTTTGTCGTGGAATATAAAATAGCAGGTGACGACAAAATCCTTCGGGTTGTCCTTGGACGGCTCGCTTGAAACCTGAATGCCTTCTAGCACGGCATCCTGCACCGTTGCGGCGGGAGCAGCCGCGGGCGCCGCTGGCGCCGGAGCCGTCTGCTCTGCGGGAGGGGCCGCTTCCTGCGGACTTGATTCCGGCTCCTGACCGAATAACGGCGCTGCCATGAAAAACGGATACCACACGATAAGAAACCGCGCTGCAACTCCATTCACGACACGATGCATGCTCTGCCTCCCGATGCCTATGGCGCGCTTCGCCGCGCGACCCTGCAGGATACAACCGTCCCCGGCCTTATCCCCTGCCGTCCATGACCACCATCCCGACACACACCTGTTTTTCATGGCTGATCGACGAGAAAATTCGTTCAATTCCGCATTTGTCCATTTCGCTCTTGAGAGAACCGCTGCACACCGATATCACCGGAGCCGCGGACGCGCCGGGAACGATTTCCACGCTTTTCCACCCGGACAGAACCTGGCATTCACGCGGCAACGCTTTGTAGAAAGCCTCCTTGACCGCCCACCTTCCGGCAAAATGTATTTCGGGCGCAGCCATCTTCTCGCAGAAGACGATTTCCGACGGTGTAAACACCTTCTGCAGGAAACGGTCCCCGTATTTCCGGATCATCTCGCGCATCCTCCGGACCTCGACCACATCGACGCCGATTCCCTTTGTCATGGCAGGTGTTTTTCCACTCTCCCGTTGGCGTTTGTTTTGGATGTCTGCACGCACCGGCTCGCACGTATATTTACAACAGCAGATTCTATTTATAATTATACAATAACCGGCGCCGTATCAACAATTTCTTTATGCATGAGTGACGTTCCCGTGACAGATCTTGCCGTTATCGCCGGGTGTGCGGCCTACACCGGTCTGCTGGTGTGGCTCATTGCCCGCCTTGCCGCGCACCGCGCGCTCCGCGCGCCGCCGCCCGATCCCGCAGGAACGCTGCCGGGCATCTCGGTGATAATTCCTTTTCGCAACGAGGCGCACAATCTGGGACGCCTTCTCGCCTCGCTTGCGTCCCAGCAATACGCCGGCGCCTGGGAAGTGATACTGGTCAACGACGGCTCCTCCGACGATTACCGGAAATCAATGGAGCCGTTCGTCGGCGCGTTCCCGGCGCCGATTTCCGTTGCCGACTCGGCGTACGATGCCCGCGTCCGGCTCTCCGGCAAGCAGCAGGCGCTGGACGTCGGTGCGGCCCGCAGCCACCATGAATGGCTTCTGTTCAGCGATGCCGACATGCGGTTTTCCGAGGATTGGCTTGCATCCTGGGCCAAAAACGCGGCCCGCGGCGGCGACATGACGTTCGGCCGCACCGCACTCATGGAAGAAACCAGCGGCGTTTTCTCTTTTGTCCAGCGGTTCCAGCTGGAATTTCTTTTCGCGACCGCCTACGCGTTCCACATCGCCGGCATCGGCGGCTCGTGCATGGGCAACAACCTTCTGGTGCGGAAAAACGCGTACAACGGCATCGGCGGCCAGGCTGGCCTTGGCTACAGCATGGTGGAGGACCGCGACCTGTATGCCGCCTTCAGGCGCCGCAGGATGCAGATTGTTCCTGCCGAGCCGTTTTCGGCGCAGGCGTTCACCTCCCCGTGTGAAACCGCGGGGCGGTTTTATCACCAGGCTCTCCGGTGGGCTCGGGGAGGTTTTACCTTCCGCTCGCCGCTGCTCTGGCCGGGTCTTCTGCTCACCTTCCAGAATGTCGCGTTTGTCGCAGGGCTGGCCGGTTTTGTTTCGGGCGCCGCGGCGATGCTCGCTTTTTTCAATTTTCTTCTGACAATCGCCTATGTCCATGTCGGGTTCAGAAAGACTTGCTCAAGCGAAAACGCGCTCCTGTTTCCTGTTTACTTTGTGTTCATGCTGTTTGAAACCGCCGTGCTCGCGCTTGTCATCCCGTTCACGCGCAAGGTTGCGTGGAAAGGGCGGGCCGTCTGAGACCGATCCTCCTCCAGTACTTTGTGACCAACCGGTGCAATGCGGCCTGCGCGTTCTGCACCATCTGGCAGGACAAACCCAAGGCCGACGCGCAGCCCGCCCAGGTTCTGCAAAACCTCGCGGATGCCAGGCGCGCGGGCTGCCGTTTCGTCGACTTTACAGGAGGGGAACCGCTGCTCCACCCGGACCTTCCCGCGTTTTGCGCCGCGGCCCTGCGCCTCGGATTCATCACCTCGGTCACCACCAACTGTCTCCTGTTCCCCGACCGCGCGCGCGAGCTTGCCGGGCTCGTCGGCCTCCTTCACTTCAGCCTTGATGCCGACACCGCCGCATTGCACAACAGGATCCGCGGCTGCGATTCATACTCCAAAGTTCTCGAAAGCATCCCGGCCGCCCTCGCCAACAATCTGGTTCCGGACCTGCTCTTTACCTACACGAATGAGAACATCGACTCGTTCCGGGGCGTGTACGAGCTGGCGCGCAACAACAGACTCATGGCCATCCTCGATCCTGTGTTTTCCCTCGACGGAAAGGACATCGCAAGCCGGGAAACGCACCAAAAGGCCCGTGCCTGGTCGCGCAAGCCGGGTGTTTATCTCAACAGGGCGCACCTTGCGCTCCGGTCCGACGGCGGCAACCATACCGCGCGAAGCCCGTGCAGGGCGGCGTCTTCCGCCATCGCGGTGCTTCCCGACAACAGGATCGCGCTTCCCTGTTTCCATCATGCCGCCGCATTCGTGCCTGTCGGTGAATCCCTGGCAGAAGCTTTGCGTGATCCCGGCCGCGGCGAATCGATTCGGCGCCAGGGCTCCTACCCTTTCTGCGAAGGCTGCCATATCAACTGCTACTTCGACCCTTCGTATACGGCGGCATTCAGCCGCCTTACGCTAATGAGCCTTGCGGCAAAGGCGTCGTATGCGTTCACTAAGTACATCGTTTACAGGAGGAAATTTCCGCGTAAATTTCTATAAGAGAGCTTTTATGGGGGATGTATCCCCCTAGCTGCGGCCCGACCGCGCATATTAGCAAACCAGCATTCCGGAGATGCGCGTCTGGTCCTCCGCTACCCCCTCCAGGGTGCACCCCTTGATGGTGCAGCGGCAAGCGCGATACATGGTTGTGGGGGCACCCACGGGGAGCAGTTGAAACGTTGAATAGTTGAAGAGTTGAAAAAATTCATGCAAGATCGTTGATCTCCTTAATGAGAATTCGGCTGGCGCAAGAGATGAGATTGACTGATGGGATTTCTTCTGCCGCGCGTTAGGGGGACCGGAGCGGTCCCGCCGTAGCGGGATTGCCGGCCGACCCGCGCCAACGGCTTAGGGCGGTCCGGCAACGAGGCGAACAGCCGAGCCCGCAGGGATGACCGACCCGCCCCCGAGCGGAGTCGAGGGAGCGGGGAACGCCCATCTCTATATACTGGAGCCATCCTGTCTCCTCCAATGTTTCGACTTGCACTTTTCGGGGCAAAAATACTTATATTATAGGCAGTACCGTTTGGCCGCCCCGAAAAGGGCGGTTAGGCCGAGAAGAGATTATGGTTCTTGCATAGTCGGTTAACCGGGGGGAAGAGCAGGCTATGAAAACTCTTTGGCCGTTATCGCTTGTGTTGTTTTTAGCGCTTCAATTACGGGCGCAGCAGTATCGCTTGGTGAGGGAAGCCCGACACATGCCCCACAGGCGGGTTGGACCGATCACCGTATATTTGCTTCTGGCAATCTTCTCTCTGAGCACCGCAGTCTTTTCTCAGGGCACAACCAATCTTGGCGAAAACGTCAATTACTGGAACAAAGGCAATACGCCTGTATTCGTTGCCGATTCTCTTTATATGGGGGCGCCATTTCTGCGCGATACGACAAAGCCTCTGGTTGTCACCTATCTCGGGTCGCAGGCCTCTTGGCTTGGGTATCTCTATTTAATGGTTCCAAACGATACCGGATCAATAGTTGCGACTGGAGGCAAAAGATACACCCGGATTTTTATCATGACCAATCATGAAGTAGTTGGACCCGCAGGCCTTCCCTATAATCAGGTGGACTTGACGAATGCGGCGCAGGGAAAAATTCATAACCTGGATACCGTAATTTTCGATTACCAGACCTATTGGGGCGCGGGGCATTGGACGGATCCGCACAATCCGAACTGGGCTGATACCATTCCGGCGCCTTACAACCTTGGGGCACGATACTCCGGTCCAAACCGCAGTCCACTGGACGTTCCTGCGTGGGTAAACAACGACCGTTTCTGGAGCACCGACATTTCCACGGCCTTTCCAAATAATCAATGGGGCGCGGTCGGCAACAACTATCCTCAGGGCCGCAGGTGGTGTGTTGCGGGTTGGGTTCGGTTTGAGAATCTGAATATCAATTCCGATACAGCGGAATTCGGATTTGAAGATGAAAACGACGTTAATCCCGGCGCTGCTCTCGGGTGGAACGGTGCGGGCGACAAAAATTTCAACGATATCGTCTACCATGTCACCGGCCTCTACATCATAAGAGGCCCTGGGTTTCTGCAGTTGTATTCGAAACCAGGTGCGCCGGGAACCAACAATCCGGCGCTTGGCGGGATCGACAGCGCGACCGCGGGCCAACCCTTTACGATTTATGCGCATGTGTTCGACAGCCTGTACAATTGGGTTCCCTCCAGCGGACAACCTCGTGACCTGGACCATGACTTCCGTGATTCGGCGGGGAATCCTGTTCTCACTCGCTGCAGGGTCGTCCGACCGGTCTCTCACACCCAACCAAGCATTCGGTATCGGTCTCATCACCGCCACCGTTCAAGGACCCGAACATCCCGAACAAATGCCATCACCACCGATCTCGGTGTACATAGGCCCGGGTCCCGGAACCCATATCGTGATCGAAGCCGACTCGCTTGCCAGGAAAACGCGGAACGACAGGCCCGTGGGCACCATCACCGTCGACAGGACCGCGAACGTCACGGTGTACGCGGTGGTGCGTGACGCCTATGGCAATTTCGTCAGTTTTGCAACCACCGCGGCGTGGTCCACCGCAAACCCGGCCACCGCCACTGCCACGCCCCTTGCCACCAGGCAGTGGGCGGCGAGCATCGCGGAAAAATCGTACGGCAACACCACGCTCACCGCCACCGAAGCCGGCCTTACTCCGGGCACGGCGCTCATTGTGTGCACCGGCGTGAGCGGCCCGGTGCCGGTAACCGCCACGCTGCTTGACACGAACGGCAACGGGCACCTTGACAGGATAGACATCGTGTTCCCCGATTCGGTGAGCCTTGCGGCCGCGCTGCCTACGGTGCAGCAGTGGATCCAGGCCATGAACATCGTTTCGGACGACGGCGGCGCAAAGGTCACGCTCACCGCGGTGTCCATGACCTCCGACGGAAGCCGCACCATCCACGTGGTGCTCCAGGAAAACACCGGCAGCACGCTGGAAACGGGCTGGACGTCGGCCACCATAACCCTCTCCCCCGCGCCCGTCACCGCCGACGGCCGGTCGGCCTATGTGGCGAACATCATCGACGGCGCAGAACCGGTTGTCAAGAGCGTGTGCTTTGTTCCCATGCCCAACGCCGACACCCTCCGGGTGATTTTCAGCGAGCCCGTGGCGAACCCCCCGACTCCCCTCGACCCGAATTCGCTTATCGCAATCATCAACACGCAGGACGGCAGCACGGTTCCCATAAGCACGGCAACGGTGGTCCAGCTGTCGGACAGGTTCCTGTACGTTTTCCCCGGCACCGGCCCCAGACTCTCGGGGCTCGACAGCGTCGTGGCCGGCGCGCGCTCGTTCAATCTTGAATTGTGCGGCGAGGTTTCCATCGTGACAAACCAGATCGCGGGCGGAAACCCGTTTAACCCGCGCACGAGCACTATTCCGTACCAGTTGCAGGGAAATTCCGGCATCAAGACCGGCACGCGAATCGAGGTTTCGCTCCTGCCGGCCGTGAAACAGGACCTGGAAAACGGGAAAGTGCGCGCGACAATCACCATTCTCGATGCCGTGGGAAACGTGGTAATCAACAAGAAAGAAATGCTCATCGACCAGACCAATGTCCGGTTGTTCTTCATCTGGGACGGCAAGACCGGCTCCGGGACGTTCGTAGCGCCCGGCACCTATCTCGCGCGAATCAACGTGGAAGATCTTGTGCGCGGCCATACGCAGATGATACGCATGAACATCGGCGTCAAGAAGTGATGCGCGGAGCAAAGGCTATGAAGCGGATCCTTGTTTCCATTGCATTCTGCTGTGCCGCGGGGGCCTGCTGTGCGGCGATGGCGGGTCAGCTCGTCTCCGTTCCGTCGGCCGGGGCGGGAACCATCGCGCTGGCCATGATCAAGGCGATGGCCGGCGACACGGTGCTGGTCGCCAACGGCGTTTGCACCGGCAGCGTGATGCTCAAATCCGACGTGGTGCTCAAGTCCGCGTCGCCGTTCGGCGCCGCACTTGACGGAGGCGGAAAAGGCGCCGTGGTAACCATGGGATCCAATGCCACCTTGTGCGGATTCGAGATCCGCAACGGCACGATCGGAATCCTGTCGTCGCATGGCGGCAACGCAATCCTTTCGTGCCGGATCACCGGCAACCGCGAGTCGGGCATCATGTGCGTCGGCAACGTCCCCCGCATCGAAGACAACGTCATTGTGTTCAACGGCGGATCGGGCATCCAGGGCTGGAACCTGACCGCGACAAGCGCGGCCGTCAATCACAACACGATAGCCTACAACATGAACAACGGCGTGGCGCTCGGCGGAAATTCGAACATGATCCTGGAATGCAATATCATCGCCTTCAACCAGAACGAGGCGGTAAAAACGCTCGACCTTTCCAAAATGAGCATGACGAACAACGATTTCTTCAAGAACGGCCGCACCCCGAATGCCCAGTCGTCCAGCAATTTTTCGCTTGATCCGAAGTTCACGGCGCCGAGGGGAGGTTTCGATTTCTCCCTGGCGGCCGATTCTCCTTTGGCAAGCACGATGTCCGGCGCAAACGTTTCCATAGGAGCCCGTTTTCCCCACTAACCTCAGGATTGGAGCAACCGTATGACATTGTATTCACGCACGCGCACCCTTCCTTGCTTTCTCGCGGCGTTCACGATCCTTGCGTCGTCCACGGCGTGGCCGGCCGAATCCATTTCCGTGCCGTCGGTGGGCGTTAAAACCATTGCCCAGGCCATGATCAGCGCAAAATCGGGCGATACGGTCTGGGTTTCCGACGGCGTCTATAAGGAACTCGTCTTTATCAAGGCCGGCGTGGTCTGCGCCGCGCGCAACCCGCTCAAGGCGGTCCTCGACGGCGGCGGCAAAGGGACCGTGGTCACCCTCTCGTCCAACAGCGTTCTCGACGGTTTCGAAATACGCGGCGGCACCATCGGCGTGTTTTCCAAGGACCCGGGCAATACCGTTGTCAACTGCAGGATCATCAACAACTGGGGCACGGGAATCATCTGCGTCCGGCATTTGCCGAAAATCGAAGACAACATCATTGCGTTCAACCGGTGGTCGGGCATCCAGGGATGGGACATCCGCTCCACCGCAACGTCCATCAACCACAATACCATCTGCTTCAACGGCAACAACGGCGTCGCGATGGGCGGCAGCTCCGACGCGATCATCGAAAACAACATGATTGCGTTCAACGAGCGGCTGGGCGTCAAGCTGTCCTCGAAATCGGAGCGCACGAAACTGTCCAAGAACGACCTGTTCGGCAACCTTGCGGTGAACCGCACCGTTCCGGCCGACAACTTTTCGTTCGACCCGAAATTCGCCAGCCCGCGCGCCAAGCTCGATTTCAAGGTGGCAGTTAACCAGCCGTGCTGTATGTACGGGTCGGACAATAAAATCCTTGGCAGTAGGATGTTGGGTGATGAGAAGAAGCAAGGGGGAATGTAGAAGAAGTTGAAGGTTGAGAGTTGAGAAGTTGAAAGCTAAGAGTTAAAAGACGAGAATTGACGGCTGGCGCGGGAGATCGGGCCGGCCGTTTTGTTTACGCCGTTCTACTCGTAATGCGTCCACATCCTCACCACCTTCACCGCCTTCTCCCGTTCGAGCACCTGGTACACCAGACGATGCTGAAAGTTTATCCTTCGTGAATAGGCGCCGGCAAGATCACCTACCAGCTTCTCATACCGCGGGGGATTCTGAAAGGGGTTTGCTGCGAGAATGGAAAGAAGATGTTCGGCCCTGGGGCGCAATCCGGACGACGAAAGCTTCCTGGCGTCTTTGAGCGCCTGCTTAGTGTAATAAAGCTGCCATGTTACCATTTGACAACTTTGCTGGTCTTGCGTAGAGGCGTCTTCATTCCCTGCTTGATCGAGTCCCGCATGCCAGGGATCGATGTCAGATACAGGGTTTCCTCGATGGCCGACCAATCCTCCCCGCCGATCAGAACGGCCCCGCCGCGTTTCCCCGCTATCATGATCGGCTCGTGGGACGAATTCGCCTCGTCAAGAAGATTGAACAGTCTCTTGCGCGCCTGCGTGACAGTTATGGTGGTCATGGTGTGCCTCCACGATACAATGTACGCTATTGCGTACGCTTATGCAAGAGGAATCAATCCAAAACCAATTTTCTCATTTCGACCGCCGCTCCTGAACAAAACCGAACAAAGTAAACTCCCTTCCCGATCCTTGTCCCATCATTGGTGCTGCCGTTCCACACAATAACGGTGTGGCCTTTGCCTGTTTCAGCATTGCGAACGCCGGTTCGATACAATTCCCTCCCCCGCACATCGCAAACGGTCAGAACAAAGTTCCCCGATCTTGCGTTTGACAAAAACCCAATCGTGTTTACGCGAGAATCACCCCTTGTCAATACAAGCAGTGCATTGAAACCGCTTGCACGTCTGACCGGGGCTGCAGGAAACGCAATTGAATTGGCGGGAATCACCTCAACAATATTCGGATGATCACTCAACGTCAACGAAACCGAGTTCACGTCTGCAAGCGTTTGAACCGCCGACGTCCCTGTTGTCGGATCATACACCTTCACAGCCGGAAAACTCGCACCCAGATCCACTGTCACGCTGTTCGATCCCCCGCTCGGCCTTTCATTCCATACCACCAGATCATAAACCCCGCTGCTTTTCTGCATCAACAGATCATGCACTGTTGACGGCTGGTTCGGAATCGAATAATTGACCTGTCCTAGCGCTGCAATTTCGTTGCTGTCGGCAAGGATTGTGGTGAGACTGTGAAGATAGGTACCGGAAAGTTTCGGCGTATAATCCGTGTGGAAAAGGCCCCAGTACCCTTGATTGGGATCGTCTCGCAACATGTAAATGAAGGTGTAGCTCCAGTTCCGCTTATACGCAGCAAGGTAGAGATTAAGAAAAAGCCTTGCCTGCTGCTCTTCCGTGAGGCTTGTCGCACTGCCGCTCGTGGTCCAGCCGGTCTCCGTGGTGACCCTCGGCAGCGTAACAAGCTGGCTATTGGTGTACCCGTTAAAGCCTGCCCCCCACCAGGTGTGGCCGTACTCAACGTACAATCCGTCCCAGTCGCCGTTCAGGGTCGGGTCCTCCGCGCTCCAGCACACATTGTCAACGAGCTTCCCGCTGTGGCCGCAGACGTAGTTGTGCGTGTTGGCGTAATCGGCATACACGGTTCCATCCGGCATCAGAGTACCCGCTCCGCTGGGAATGGTGAGGAATTGCAAGCCACAATTATCCGGTTCTGACCCGCCCGCTTCGCTCGAATGAAAAACCGGAATCCCCTTAAGACTGGTGTCCGCCTTGACTGCCGCGAACAAGTCCCGTTGAAACTTTGCAATCGGTAACGACGTGGTGCTCGACGATGTCTGGCCCAGATACGTTACCGGCCAGTTGTTGGGCTCGTTGGGGCCTTCAACGGCAAGGAGCGCGCCCGCTGCCGCAAGCTGTTCGGCCATGGATATCGTGCTCGCGATGTCGTGATTTGTCAATAGCGACATCCGGGCGCCGCACTGTTGGTGCACCGTGATCCAGTCCTGCACGTGCGCGGTGTTGCCGTCGTCCCGCAGGAAGCGTATGCCGGCGTATGCCATTGCCGTTGCGCTTTTCGACGCGTCGTCAACGCCCTGGCCGATGTGCGTGCACACGCCGATGGAATTGAGGAAGTCGCGGGCAGGGGTTGCAGTGGTGATGGTTTGGGCGGCAACAAGAACAATGTTGGTGAGGACAAGAAGTATGAGAAAAGGAATGACGGATCGTCGGCTCATGGTACTGCCTTCTTCCGTGTGTTCAGTTGCTAAGCAGTTCATAAGTATAATCTCATAGCTTCGATGTCACCCTGAGCTTGTCGAAGGGTCTATCGAGTACGAGACGGTTCGACAGGCTCACCGTGACACATTTTGTGTTGCATTACTTATGAACTGCTCAGCAATTGTTCCAAACACCTTCTACGTGCTCTCGCGACTTCCCCTTCCCCATGCTACCGGATCACTGCCACTTTGCCGGCCATCACTTTTCCGTCAACCTCAATTCTTGCGAGATAGATTCCCTTGAGCAACCTGCTGTCCTTCTGCATCACATCCATCCCAGGTCACCCGGTGACTTCCCGCCTCAAACGCGCGCTCGCTCAAATCCCGTATCATCCTTCCCTGCATTGAATACATGGCGACACCCACCGCCGATTTCTTATCAAGCGAAAACGACAATGTCATTCGCGAAATCATCAGCTTGTGGATCGCGTCCGATTTGTCATTCACCAATCCCTGCCTTGTCCCTGTCGTCACCATCGGCCCGATGTACGATTTGGCCGCGACAACGTTGTCGTACCATTTGTACGTCTGGCGGGTCGGATTCGAACCCGCGTGCAAAGAAAGGTTGAACCGGTTGATTTTGAGGGAATCCGCCTTGCGCAGCACAAGGTTTGAAAGTCTGCGATCAACGTTCCGTCAAGCCAGCACGCCACCCTGCCGTCGCTTTGTCCTACGGTGTTGTCTTTGACCATGAGCTCGACGCAATACCATTTGCCCAGCTTGCAGGTGATCCAGGGACGCGGCACAAAGCCGCTGCCGAAGTCGTAGGGAATTGACGTGTTGGGCATCACTTCCCCGTCCGGGAAGAAGTGGTCTCCCCACTGCGAGCGCTGTCCGGGGTGGTATATGTAAACGTTGAGGCTGCCCGGCGATGTGTCGGCAGCGGCGCCGCGCCAGCTTTCGAATTCCATGAGGAACTTGTTGTAGCCGTCGGCGGGAATGCCGGGCGTTGCCTGGTCGTTGATGAAATAGTGCGCCGACATGCCGATGCCGTTGTGACTTGAACCGACAACATCGAATGTCGTGTCGAATTTGGTGTAGGCCCTTAGAAAGAGCAAGGTGAGCTCGTGGTTCTTGTCAAGATCGCGCGCAACGGTATTGCTCCACTCTATGGTCTGCTGCGGGAGGCAGAACTCGACGGACTTTGCGCCTGCGAACACATGGCCGGGCTCGGTTGCGATGCGCACGTTATGGTAAACGCCGCCGTTCCATTTGGCGGTAAGACCTGACGAGTCGGCGTAACTTTCAAAGTCGTCGGCGAAGATGACGGAAGAGTCGGAGGAAATGCCCGCGTCGTTCGGATAATGCGCTGCAATGCCGGTGTTGCCTTCCGGGAGCGGCGGGAAGGTCTGGGAAAAGCACAGCGATGATGCGAGTACCGTGAGCAAGAAAGCAGAACGAACCGGGTTGGCTCGCCTGTCACGGCCATCAGATCCCGTGCACGATTTTTCCCACAAGTGAAGTTTCATTGGGCCTCCATCTCTATTTTGTCACAAGCACTTTTTGTCTGATCAGTTTTTCACCCGCCCGTATTTCTATCAATGTACAGCCCGTTGGAAACGCGGTTGCCGTGGAGATCGGCGTAGTTCCAGAGGAAGCAGTCCCGTGCCGGACGCGGCGCTGGCAAACCGCGCCAGCAGTTTTCCGTTCACCGAATATACCGCCGCGCTCACTTGGACTTTGTCGTAGCCGCCGAAAACGATGGAGCATGAAGTGCGAGAGGCGCGTCATCTTGACAAATGGCGCCACAGCCTTTGCCCGCACACCTTTTGCGCCCGTTGCAGCGATATTCACGCTGTCGTACGGCGCGAACAGCGTATAGTTCCTGTTGCAGCTCACGTGCCAGTACCACAAGCCGTCAGTCAGATTTGCAAGAGGCGTATACGAGATAGCCGCAACCAACAGCTGATGTTTTATTGGTGAAGCTCGCGTTATCGGCAATATCGAAATCATAATACAAAGCATTGACCACCGGGTGCCATGTGAAGACCGGTCTGCTTTCCGAAATCGTAGCGCCGTTGAACCGGACAAGCTCCGGGACGGTGTCCAGGTAAATTATGAAGGAACCTGTGGAAAAAGCCGTGCTGTCCCCTTTCACGCGCCAGTAGATCGTGTCGAAGGGCAGGTTGACAAGCGGCTTGAAGAAGGTGTCGGATACCGCGACGGTGATCATCGGGGTGGTAAAAGAGGAAGTTGTGTCTATCTGAATGGTGTAAGGCGCCTGGTTGGGCAGAGGATGCCAGGAAAAGACCGGGAGCGTGTCGGTGGTGAATGAGGAAACGGGGACAAGTTGCGGACCAGGCGGTCGGGTAATGATATTGGTGGTTATCTTGATGTCCGAACCGACAGCTTGTCTTTCGCAATAGAAGACGTCGATTGTCGACGAAGCCCCCGGGACCAATCCCTGGCCGGACGCTATGGCATCAAGTGAAAAATTCCCTATTACAGTGGCGTGGATACCGCCAAGGTCCAAAGCCAATTGACCATTGATAAACACCCACATATCGTCGTCGCCTTCGAAGGCGAATGTTTGTCCCGTTTGTATTGAAAATTTTTCTTAAAGTGCATGGCAAAAGAGTAGTTGTGCGTATTCATTGTCCGATCGAGCGGCATTCCATTAAAACTTATTGTCGGAACGTCGGCGCCGAAACCCCTGCCGTCAAGCGGAAAAAATTCGAATTCTGATACTGATACCCTCCTTGCCGAGCCCGGCACATAGGTAAAAACAAGGCTGTCCTGAATCACAACGTTCTTGTACGAGGTGTCGTAGGTGACTGTGTTTACGCCGAGGCGACGGTTCCGCCTCCCGTCTCAGGGCCATATAAGTGGCCGCTGAAAATCGTTCCCGTCATTACAAGGCGTCTGGCTTTGGGGCCAGACCTCCACCATTTTCCGATTCCCCAACTGTAAAGTATGGCATTGGAATTTCCCACGGGCAGTCCGTCTGCGTCAAAGCTGTCCAGCACCATGCCGGGAAGAACAAGGTTGCCGGATTGGTTGCCCGGATTGAAATCCGGATTTGACCCATCCGAATGAAAGTCGAAGTAGGTTACGGGCACAATGACCGTGGGTGGATACACAGTTTGTCCGCTTGCTGATAACGCAACCGCGAAAATGGCGCACGCGCACCCGACTCTTTTCAGAATCCTTGATTCCTTCATGCAATTCTCCTGTGAGTTGGTGATTATCGCTGAATAATTATTTTGTCGGTTATCACTTTGCAGATCATATTGATTTTTTCAACGTTCATCGCTCCACAAGCCCGAACCCAGCCTGTCAAAACATTTACCCCTTGCAGCCTTTTTATATACGACCGCACATTTCATTCTCATGAAACTTATGGAAACAAAAATAAGATCGGGCGACGATCTTCTATCGAACGAAGAAGAAACCGAATATTCTTTGCGAGGTTGGGTGCTCCGCCTATCCGGGCGGAGCACCCCCAAATGCAGCGATCCTTGAACTCTACGCCTTTTGCTTTCAACTCTCAACTCTTAACTTGCAACTTTCAACCTCTTCTTCTCAACTCCTCAACTTCTCAACCTCTCAACTTCTTTATGGCATAAACGTCATTTTCCTGTCGAACCCGCCGCACGGCTTCCGGTCCGTGTTGAACGCCGTCATCCGCAGAATGTACAGACCCGCCGCCACGGACCTGCCGTCTTGAGACCGGCCGTTCCACAGAACGTCGTTCACGCCGGACGTCGATGCGCCCGGCACCTCGGTGCGCCACACCATTCTGCCGCGGATATCGTAGATGGAGAACAACACTCTGTCAATGCCCACGTACGGCAGGCTGTACCGGATGCGCACCATGGAACGGAACGGGTTCGGATAGGTCCCGAACAGCTTGAGCACTGCGGGACGCGCAATCAGCGACGCCTTGGCAAGGTACTCCTTGGGACCCACCAGGAGCCACCTGAAGCCCTTCGAGTTCGCATCGACCGACACGGTCGCAGAACCGCCGGTCAGGTTCTCAAACGCGCCGGTCGCGTCGTTGTACAGCGCCGCTTCAGTGCCCTTGGGCAGCAACGAAAGGTTTGCAAGACTGCACGATATCTTCTGACTCTGCGTGCCGTCGTTGCAAAACGCAAGCAAGAACGCGCACCCGCCCTCGGGCGCGGCATGCGCCATGGCATGCCCGAACACGCGCCTCGTGCCTATGTCAAATACGCCCAGGCTCGCGTCGCCGAACGAAGGAGACACGGGATAGTACGTCGTGATTGCCGACGCCGTCTTCGCATACCCGCAGTACACGGGCGACATCATGCTTCCGTCTCCCAGCTTTGATGTTATCTCGATCGCCCATCCCTGCTGCTGCTTCGGCGCAGCCTTTTTTGCAAGACGCGTGGACATTGCCTGCGGCACCGGCGGAATCGCCAGCTGCACCGCACTGCCGCCGTTATTGTAGAAAGTGAATCCGGCGGGATCGGACGAACTCAGCGGCTGCGCCGCATTGTTGAGCTGGGGACTGATGATGGTGTTGTTAAAAATCAGCTCCGTCCTGAAGTGTCCGGTGGTATCCTTTGTCCAGTCGAATATCAGCACCGAATCGATGCCGAGCGTATCGCCCGTCTTTACCGAGTCCTTGGTCGCGCCGATGATATCCGCAACCGTAATGTCAAAATTGAACGGCAGCGCAAGATCCACCCACTGCTTCGACGGCAGCGTCACCATAAACGAACTGTCAAGCGACGGCGTCACGCCGCGGCCGAACCGGATCGGCGTCTTGTTCTTCGCCTTCACCCACATCTGGCTGCCCCGCACAAAATTGAAGGCCTTGCTGATGGTGTCCGCGTATTCAACCCACTTGTCCGCCGCAGTGGCGCCCCACCGAAACACCCTGAACTTCGTATTGTCGTATTTCCAGGGCGTGCCGCTGAGCGGCAGGAACGCCGTTATCGCCGATGGCGTGTCAAGATCGACCGTCACGCTCATCGGCACCCACTTCCCGTTTTCGGTCCACACAAGGTCGGAGGTGTCCCGCACCACCCTCCGCGATATGGTCACCGTGTCCCTGTATGTTCCGTCGGTCACGATGATCATTCCCCGGACCCCGTTGTCCCGGCTCACCAGTGTGCCCGGCGTGGTCACTGCGACCCGCGCGCTCGTGTCGGACAGGATGCCCGACTGGGTCGTGTCTCCTGTCGCGAAGGCTTCCCCGCCCTTGGTGGACATGAAGCGCCACCTGAGATTGGCAATGTTGTCGCTCAGCAGGAAGGTGTCGATGATCGCAACGCCCGCCGGCACCGGATCGGTCAGGTTCGTAAGGATCCGCGCCGACGGTCGCCTCATGTCAATCCCGGCCACAAACGGCATGGCAAGCTGGTTGGTAAGCTCGTACACATAGCCGCCCGCGGAATCCACGTACACGGGCAGCGTGTCCTCCATCCACTCGCCGTTCGGCATAAGACGGAATATCCGCACGTCATTCGCCGTATAGCCGGCCGGGATCGGCGCCAGCTTCATACCAACGTTAAACGGCCATCCCGCGGCCTTCACCGTGAACTCGAACGCGATGCTCACCGGGGTAAAGCCGTAGGGATGTATCGAATCCACCACCACCGTGTCGGGCACGCGGCTCACATCGCCGGGCTGGTTCGTAAACCGCAATTGACGGTTGAACGCGTACACGGTGTCGTAATCCTTGGAAAACAGGAGCACGCTCTGCCATTTGTACATCGGCACCACAACGCTTTGCCTGCCCTGCGGCGTGCTCGGCGCGGTCCACGCGCTGTTGGACGCCCGCAGCCACAGCGACACGTAATAGGTCGCGTTGAACACCAGGTCTTCGCGCAGCTTTACGTATGCGCAGCTCGTTGCGCCGGTGTCCACAACCTGCGGGCTGGCGCCGACCGACGTCGCAAAAGAATCCGTGGAATATACGATCGCAAGCTGCGGCAGGCTGTCGCCGTTGGCAAGCACCGCGGAATCGAGCTTCCAGCACACCCGAATCTGGTTCACCGACGGGTCGAACACCAGCGACGTGATCGCCGTGTTGTTTTTGGACAGAGGCGCGCCCGTTGCCCACGTCGAATCGGATGCGCTGGAACTGTCCGTCACGTAGGACCACAGCCCGTTCGCGTACACCTGCGCGCCGAAATAGTACCGCGTCTGCGGGTTGAACTTCGAACTCGTAATGGTCGTGTCCGCAACGGACGGGCTCAGCGAATCAAGCTTGAGCGAAGTGAAATCGTACTGCAGCGGTATCGGCGATCCGGCCCGGTACCAGACCATGATCCGCTCCACCCCGCTCCCCGCCACGCTCTTCCACGTGAGCCTGATGCTGTTCGACGATACCGCCTGCGCCCGCAGATGAATCGGGTTGATCGGACGCAACTTGCCGACCACAAACTTATATTTCTTCACGTCGCTTTGCTTCGTGTTGTGGCCCACCAGCACCACCGCAACCGCTATCGTCCGCTGCTCATTGTTGAACAGCGCGTTGACAATCGGAATCGTGTCGCCCGCCCCGGCGCGGGCAACCGCTTTCGCGGTCAGACGCAGCGTAAAGTTCGTGTCCTTAAAGTTGGGGTTCGTGTCGCCCGTCAGGCTGTACCACAACAGCACCGAGTCCACCCGCGACGTGTCGGTCTTGTTCGCATTGCCGAGAAACACCAGCGCCGTGTCGTCGGGCGCGTACCGCCCCGAGAGCTGGAGGTTGTTGATAATGGGGAACGTGTCCCTCATCAGCACCAGCGTGCCGTTCCCCGAATCGAACGCGCTTATTTTGCCGTCCGACCAGAAAATCCCGTTCATGAACCCGTACAGCGAGTCCGTCGCCGCAAGCGCCGGCACCGCGAGCGTGTCGGTGTAGGTCGACGTTCCCCTGGACCTGAGCGCGGCAACGCTGTAGCTCCGGAGATAGGTCGAGGGCGACGCCGGCGTCTGCGGATACGCGCCCGTCCTGTACCACACTCCCACCGAATCCACCATCACCTGGGGCGACGGCGTGATGATGGTATCGAAGTTTGAAAACACCGCCGAAACCTTCTGGGATGAAACATACGATCCGGACATCTGGATCGGGTCCGCGCCCGGCACGTAGACAAAGACCGACTTCCACGCCGTGTCCGAGCCGCCGGGCCCCGACACCACGAGCCTCACGGTGTAGTTCTTCGCAACGGTAAAGTTGTGCGACAGGCTCTTGTTCGCCGTGATGACCGAGTCCTCCGAGCCGTCGCCGAAGTCCCACACCCGCTTTGTAAAGCTCCCGGTGGATGAATCCGTGAATGAAGCCGTGAGCGGCACAATGCCCGCGGCGGGCGACACGCCGAACAGCGCATGCACGGGCGTAAACACCCTTACAAGGCCCGGGTTCCCCGTCACCGCTGCCCCGCACTTCCCCGTCACCATGCACCGGAAGGTCGTCCCGCTGTCCGCAATCGCCGCGAAAAACGAAATCGTGTCCGCCGTGTCGCCGGGTATGTTCGTGAAGGTCGTGCCGTCGCCGCTCCTCTGCCACTGAAACGCGACATTCGTACCCTGCGCCGACATGGCAAACCTGACGGCCTGGCCCACCAGCACGCTGTCGGGGCCGATGTTCTGCTGTGTCACCTTGACAGGCACGCATACCGTCAGCTTGGCCACCCGGGTCATGGTGTCGCCGCATTGGCTCGCAATGGAACATCTGAACTCCGCGCCGTTGTCGGTAATTGCAGGCGTTATCACATAGACCGCCGCGGTCGCGTTTGGTATCTGATTCCACACCTGCCCCAGACTGTCGCTCCGCTGCCACTGATACGCGATGCTCGTGCCGGTCGCTCCCGCGGTGAACGTGTCCGCAACACCGGGATTTGAATTCACGTCGGCCGGCTGCGCGGTGATGACCGGCGGCGTGCATACGGTGAGGGTAACGGCGCCGGAACTGTCCTTCCCGCAGCCGTTAGTCACCACGACGCGGAACTGGGCGCCGTTGTCGGTCCCCGCGGTGACCAGTTGATACGTGTTGGTGGTGCCGCCCGTGCCCGTGGTGACCGGTAGCCAGGCCGCGCCGTTGCCGCGCAGCCACTGATAGCTCAGCGGCGCGGAACCAGACCCAGAAACCGAAAAAGTGGCTGTCGCGCCGACATTGACACTTGCGTTACCGGGTTGGGAAAACACCTTTGCGGGCGCGCACACCAAAAGCGTCGCAACCGCGGAGGTATCGGTTACCGCCGGGCTCCCGCAGCCGTTTTGAAGCAAGCACCGGTACTCATAACTGTTCCACGCTACGCTGGCAGCAAAGGTAAGTGTTGCCGCATTGCCGCCCGTTGCCACATTGCTCCAGCCCTTGCCGGTGTCAACGCTGGATTGCCATTGGTAAGTGTAGGTTCCGCTTCCCGGCACAACGGTGAATGTGGCCGTTGCGCCGTCGGTTACGTTCTGGTTTGCGGGCTGTGTAGTGATTGACGGAGGAGAACAGACGGATGCGGTTACGGCGATGGAGGTCGTGGTTCCGCACGCACCGGTTATCACGCAACGAAATTCGGCGGCATTATCGGTAGCCTGCGCTATGAAAGTGTATGTCGCGGTTGCACCGGAGCCGTTACCTGTCGGCACCGCTGCCCAGGTCTTTCCGGTGTCGTTGCTGCGCTGCCATTGATAAGCAGGAGATGTGACGCCCGCGGCAATGACAATCGAGAATGACGCCGTTGAACCGGCTATACCAGCCCAGGAAACTGGCTGCTGCTGCAAGGTTCCCGGCGGCGTGCAAACGGTAAGCAATGCCGCATTTGTGTAGGTAACGCAGGGCCGCAGTCACCTGGCAGCGGAACTGCGCCCCATTATCAGCGGTAGCGGTTGTCAAGCAATATGTTGCGGTATTACCGCCGATGCCCGTGGTGACGTTTCCCCACGTGGTGCCGCCGGCATTCAGGCGTTGCCATTGGTAGGTGAGACCGGAGCCGGAGGTCCCCACGCTGAATGTGGCGTTCTGGCCGGCCGTATCGCTCCAGGGACTTGGTTGCGTGGTGATGGGAGAAGGACAAATCACAGTAACTGAAACGGCACTGGAGGTAACGCTGCCCATGGTATTGTACACACTGTCGCGATAGTACGTGGTGCCTGCGGCACCGGCCGTAAAGTTGTAGGTGCCGGCGGTGGCTGCCGAAATATTTGTCCAATTGCTTACACCATCATTACTTTGCTGCCACTGATAGCCGAGGCCTCCTCCGGTTGCAACAACACTTATTGTCACTCCCTGCCCGGAATTTACCGTCTGGCTCGCGGGCAGAATGGAAGTGATTCCAGGCGCCGAGGTGACGGGTGCGTAATAAGAAATCCAGTTGCTTCCGGGTTTCTGGCTTTGATAACAAAGGTTCATCCAATCGGCTGAACGAGCGACGTTGGAGGCCTCGGCTTCGTTGAGTTGGCCTTGAAAAAATTGTGCATCACCGTTGTAGTAAGTGGCACCAAGACGGTTCAGGTAATAGGATCCCGACCCAATTGCATTTGCTGTTGTTGTTACCGTGCTGGGAAACCCGTTCACATAAATCGCGATGACGCCCGCAGCTGTCACCGTAAAACCGACATGCGACCATGTTCCCGGCGAGGCTGGATACGAATTGTCGATGGTGTAGCAATTGTGGCCGTTGGGACCGGATGTCGAGACATTCAGGTTGTTCGCGTCCTGACGGTCAAGCAGGATGTAATGGCCGTTGGTGGCGGTCGCCATGTTGAAGATGCAATCAGAGTTTGTGCTTCCGGTCGACAAAACCCATGTGGAAAATGAGAAATTTGATGCGGCGGCAAGTGCTGCACCCGGCCCGATATCCTTGGTTGCCGCTGTTCCTACCGTATATGCACTTGCATTCGTCGTAGTTGCGATACCGGTGGTGTACCCAGTTCCTCCGTTCGTTATGGCGAGGGCATTGATAGTACCCGCGTTTGTGTATGTCGCAGTTACCGTCACCTGTGCATTGTTTCCGCTCCCAGCTTGTCCCACTGTCAAGACATCGTTGACATGGTAATAACCGTAATCGTGGCGAACCGTTACCCCGGTGATAACGCCTCCCGTAGCCGTTATGTTCAGGGTGTCGCCCGCTCCCGTGCCTCCTTGAGGAGCGCATTCCGTGAGCGCAATGGTTGTGGCGGCGCCTCCCGCTCCTATGGCGGTGACGTGGACATATCCGCCGGACCCGCCAGCCACAAGCAGTTGATCGCCCACCGCATACCCTGTGCCGCCAGTCACCGGTGTCGGATTGATAGTATTTATTGCACCGTTCGTTTGCAGTGCTGTAATGCCCACAGTACATCCGCTCCCGCTTCCGGACTGGAAGAGCGAAATAGTTTTCCCTAAAGTTCCATTCCCAAAATTCTGCCCGCTGTCAATTGCCGCGGCAACCTGGTCGCCGGCAACCATGTTGTTGCCGGTGGCAACGTGCGTTCCGGTTGCGTCTGCATAGCCGCCCACGTTGGAATTCCCCTGTTCCTTAAGATGCCACACGCCCAAAAACCCGTTTGAACTTGAAAACACATTTGCTCCGTTGGAGCTATCGGATGCGGCTGCATTTCCCCAGTACATGACAAAATATTGCGTATTATCGTTGCCGTTCACGTCAAATTTTACCCATATTTCCGCAATCTGGTTTACGCTGTTCCATCGCTCTATCTGATACGGAATATGCGTGCCATCGGATTTTGCAAAGCGGATATCTTGTCCACCGGATTGCGCCTGGCCAAACGAGAACGTTGGTGTTGTGCTTGTCAAGCGCACGAGCACGGGGAAACCAGCCTGAGCGGTGGCAATGTTCGCGCCGGTCGCCTGCGTGTTCAATATCACATTTGTGTAGTGATTCCAATTGGCATAATTGTCGGCGGGTTGAGCAAAAATGCTGCTGCAACACCCCCCCAACACGATAACAGCTATTGCGCATTTGTGAAGTTTCGACAGCTTCTTCATCGCTCGTCCTCCCGATGTTTCACCGTCAAGGCTTTCTTGCAGCCCTCGATAAATCGTCACACCACATGATTCGGCCTACTCAGTCACTAGTCTGAGTTGTGACATAGTTCAATATCATCCATATTATATCACCAAAATATTTAACAATCAACGCTTAATCGTATAAATTGCCATCTCCAACCCAATTACCCATCCTGGCCCAATCATAATAGTCGTTTTTTCAGGGATAAAAGATCACCCTGAACAGGAATGTTCAAACATCTACTATGCCATGGCTCGCGGACATCTTGGGGCACTTGTTGCTCCCCTTTAGAAATGACAAAGGCCGATCACGGCATCTGCCGGACCGGCCTGGTCATCCTGTTGCGCAAAAGTGACAAAGTGACAGAGTGACAAAGTAATTCTTTGTTTTCAACTTCTCAACTTCTCAACCTCTCAACTCCTCAACTTCTCAACCTCTCAACTCCTCAACTTCTCAACCTCTCAACTTCTTCACGGCAAATACGTCATCCTCTTCTCAAAGATCCCGCCGACCCTGTTGCTTTCGTCAAGCGCGGTCATCCGCACCACGTACATGCCCGCCGCAACCCGGCGCCGGTCGAACGAACGGCCGTCCCAGTCGATCTCGCGCGCCCCCATGCGGCCGCGTTCGTCCACCGTCTGCTGCCACACCATTCTGCCACGAAGGTCGTATATCGCAAACTTCACGCTGCTCACCCCAGCGCCGGGAACCGTGTATCTGATCCGCACCAGCGAGGATGCCGGGTTCGGAGAAATTCCCACAAACGCCAGCGTCGCGCTCCTCAGCACCAGCGCGGTCTTGGCAAGAAACGCAGGCGTGCCCACGGCCAGAACCCGGAGCTCCGTGCCGCCCGCGGGCACGGTCACCGTTGCCGCGCCCGAGGAGAAATTCTCAACCGCACCGGTCTTCTCGTTGAATGCCCGGGCCACAAGACCCTTGGGAAGCGGGCCCTGGTTCCCAAGACTGTACGAAATGGCGGCCGCCTGATCCCCCTCGTTGACAAACGCAAGCGTGAACATGCAGCCCCCGCCCGCTGACCCATGCGCAAGCGCGTGGCCGTGCACCTTGTTCTTCGCAGCGTCGAGCACGCCTACATATGCCTTCTCGAACGTCGGCGGCACCGGGAAATAGCTTGTCGCGGCGCCCTTGGCCTCGCTGTACCCGCAGAAAACAGGGCACAATGGCGAGCCATCGGACAGACTTGACGTTACGGAAACAGCCCACCCGCTGCCCGCGGTCCGTTTGGGCAGGTAGGCGGACATGGTGCTTGGGGTGGGCGGAATACGGAGCGTCACCGGAACGGACAGCGGGTTGTAAACGCTGTAGCACGTGAGGTCCTGGGAGCTGATCGCCTGTCCCTTGTCGGCAATCGCCGCCCCCGTGCCCGCGTACGCTTCCAAATAAATTGGGCTGGTCGTCAATATGTGACTGGTCGCGTTCGAAACAAACGAATAGAACTGCAGCGAATCCGCGGCCGGCACGCCGCTGGAATCGATAATGTCGCCTATCGTGACGTCAAATCTGAACGGAAGGGCAAAGTCGGTCCAGTTGTTTGCAGGAAGCTGAATCGCATACGACGACGCGGAGCGTCGGCGTCACCCCGGCGCCGAAATTCACCGGCACGCTCGTCCGGCCCTTCTCCCACACCAGCGTGCCCGGGCTCATGGCGAAATCGTTTGCCGTGGCATCCGAGTACTCCACCCAGTTCAACGTGCTCGAAGGATTTGTCTGGCCGGGAATCCACCGAAACAGCCGCATCTGTTGTTTATCGTACTTCCACCCCGCCCCGAACGCCGGCGCAAGCGCGCTGTCCTTGAGCCACGCCGTCACGCGCACCGGCGTCCACCCATTCTGCAACGTCCAGATAAAATCGGAACTGTCCGGCCGCAGCACCTGCCGCGAAACGTTCTGCGTGACGGTATTGACGCCGTCGCTCACTACCACCATCGCGCGCAGACCGTTCTCCTTTGTAACGTACGGGCTGGGAATCACCACGGGAATCGTATCCTGCAGGGCGGCAAGCGTGCCGCTGTCCGCGTCCCCATTGGAAAACGCATCCCCGCCCCTCGTGAACGAATACGCATACGTCACGTTGGCGCAGTTGTCGCTGATGTAAAGCGTGTCGAACACATCGGTCGCCGGCGGCAGCGTATCGGCATGGAACCCCCGCGTGACCGTGGGCGCCACGGTGTCGATGAGCGCAATGTACGGGTACGAGAGCGTATCGGAAGGTTTCGTTCTCGTCGAGGCATAGGCGCCATTGGCGCCCGACGAGCGGTCCACGTACCACAGCCCGTTCTTAAGTTGATAAACGCGAACCGATGACGCCGTGAGGTTCGCGGGAAACGCGAACAGCTTGAGATCGATGGTGAACGGCGCCGACGACTGGTATTTCGAGAAGTAAAACGGCACGCTCATCTGCACAAAGCCGGGAAAAGCGGCCGGGGTGAGCCCGCTGGCGTAGCGGATGATGCCGGTCGTGGGCGCAACGTCGGCTTGCGCGACCCCGCCGGTGACGATGAGAATGTTGCCGTCGAACACCGAGTTCGTGTCGCCCGGCGATTTGGTGAAATAGGTGACCTGCTGCCAGTTGTACGTCGGGCTCGCCACTCTCATCTCCGAGCTGTCGGTCGGATCGGTGAGCAACCCGTTGAACCTGCTTTCCCACAGCGCAACGTAGTAAAACGTGGTGTCGGCAGCGCTCGGGCTGAACACGAGCGGCTCGCGGAGCTTGACGACCGTGTCGCCCGTGGGAGCCGTCACCAAAATCGTCTGGTGGGCGCTCGTGTCCACCGTGGGATAGCCGCTCAGGGAATACGAAATCCATATTTCCAGCGTGTCGGGAAGCGTGTTGTCAACGTTCCATTTTACGCGGATCGCGTTGGTCGCGGTGTCAAACGTAAGGCTCGTGATCTTGACGGAGTTCACGGCAAGCTTGCCGATCCCCGCGGGGGTGACGGCGTCGGCATTGGCCGAGTCGGTCACATAGGACCATTGCCCGTTCAAAAACACCTGGCCGCCGAAGTAATAGTGAGTCTGATACTGCAGTCCGCTCACAAGAAGCTGGGTGTCCACCACCGAAGCCGCGCTTATGGAATCGTAGGGGGGCAACGTGAAATCAGCCTGGTTCACCGGCACCTTTCCGGTGGTGCCGTACCAGAAACGAATGCTGCTCGCGCTCGCGCCGCTCACCCGCTTCCACGAGAGAAGTATCTGGCTCGGAGACACTGCCCGTGCCGCAAGAACAATCGGATTTGCAGGGCGGTTCTGACCCGCAAAGAAATAGGCGGTATTCGCAGGGCTTGACTTGTGGTTCTTGCCTTTGAGCACAACCGCGCAGAGAAGCTTCTTCTGCATGCCGGTATTGAACTGAGTATTTGCAACGCTGATGGTGTCGTTGCCGCCGCTGGCAATGATATTCGCATACAGTGCGCTCAGCTTGAACCATTGGGTGTTCGCCGCATTGCCGAAATTCGGCACCGTATCGGAGGCGCTTGTGCCGTACCATATGCCGAAGGAATCAATGCTCGCCGTGTCAATCTTGCTCATGCCGGACACGGTAAAAACCACCGAGTTGGTCCCCGGCAGCCAATTCCCGGCAATTGAGGCGATGTTCACCGGTGTGAGCGTATCGGTCATCTGCACGAGCGTGCCGTTGCCCGCGTTGAACTGGCTCCAGAGCCACGTCGTTCCGTTGTTCCAATGCACCTGCGTCATGAACCCCGCCACCACGTCTGTTCCCGCAAGCGTGACCGACACGGTGTCCTTGAAAGGCGCCGGCGCCGCCTGCATGGCGGCAATTCCTATTTCGGCACACTGCGTGGCGCCCGTCGCCGACGTCGGGACCACGCCCGACTCGTACCAGAGTTTCATACTGTCGGCGTACGGAGGAATAACGCCGGTGGAAATTACCTGGCTGCCGTAATTGGAAAAAGTGATTTCCGCTTTCCCCGAAGGCACATACCTTCCCTGAATTGCAATCGGATTGTCGTTGTAGATCTTTAACACGATGGTGAAGCTGTCCTGACGCACCGCGCCGTTCATGAGAACGAGTTCCACACTATCCAGTCCCGCCGTGTTGTACTGGTGCAGCGGATTCTTGATATTGGTGGAATCAACCGCACCGTCCCCGAAATACCATATCATTTTGGTATAATTGCCGGTGGACTGGCTGGCATCGAACTGGATGGCGACAGGAGCCTTGGCAATGGAATCCGACACCGTAAAAAAAGCCTTGATGGGCATCTGCACCGTGAGCACTGCGCCCGTAGAGGTCACACTCCCCTGGCTGTTGGTGACGACAACGTCGAAGGTGCCGGCATCGGTGAGGGCAAGAGCGGCGATGATATAGCTCGCGTTTGTGGCGCCGGTAATGTTGGCTCCGTTCTTGCGCCATTGATAGGTGGGAGCGGGGTTCCCGGATGCGACAACGGAAAAAGTGTCGGCCTGGTTAACGTACTTTGTCTGGGACAGCGGTTGTTTGATGATGGCGGGCAGCGTAAGGGCGGCATTGACCGTGAGCGCCGCGCCTGTGGAGGTCACGCTCCCCTGCGAGTTGGTGACGACAACGTCATAGGTGCCAGCATCGGTGAGTGCGACCGCGGCGATGATATAGCTCGCGTTCGTGGCGCCGGTTATTGCGGCTCCATTCTTGCGCCATTGATACGTGGGAGCGGGATTTCCGGATGCGACAACGGTAAACGTGTCGGTCTGGCCGACATACTTTGTCTGCGACGCCGGCTGCGTGGTAATAGTCGGCGCGGCAAGGGCGGGATTGACCGTCAGCGTCGCGCCCGTGGACGTTACGCTCCCCTGGCTGTTCGTTACCACAACATCGTACGTTCCGGCATCGGTGAGCGCGACCGCGGCGATGATATAGCTCGCGTTCGTTGCGCCGGTTATGTTGGCTCCACCCTTGCGCCATTGATAGGTGGGAGCGGGATTTCCGGATGCGACAACGGTAAACGTGTCGGTCTGGCCGACAAACTTTGTCTGCGACGCAGGTTGCGTTGAAATAGTCGGCGGCGCAAGGGCCGAATTGACGGTGAGCGTCGCGGCCGTGGACGTCACGGTCCCCTGGCTGTTCGTTACCACAACGTCGTAGGCGCCGGCATCGGTGAGCGCGACCGCGGCGATGATATAGCTCGCGTTCGTGGCGCCGGTTATGTTGGCGCCGCCCTTGCGCCATTGATACGTGGGAGCGGGATTTCCGGCTGCGACAACGGTAAACGTGTTGGCCTGGCCGACAAACTTTGTCTGCGACGCAGGTTGCGTTGAAATGGTTGGCGGCGTAAGGGCCGAATTGACGGTGAGCGTCGCGGCCGTGGACGTCACGGTCCCCTGGCTGTTCGTTACCACAACGTCGTAGGCGCCGGCATCGGTGAGCGCGACCGCGGCGATGATATAGTTCGCGTTCGTGGCGCCGGTTATGTTAGCGCCGCCCTTGCGCCATTGATACGTGGGAGCGGGATTTCCGGCAGCGACAACGGTAAACGTGTCGGCCTGGCCCACATACTTTGTCTGCGACGCAGGTTGCGTTGAAATGGTCGGCGGCGCAAGGGCCGAATTGACGGTGAGTGTGGCGGCCGTGGACGTCACGGTCCCCTGGCTGTTGGTGACCACAACGTCGTAGGTGCCGGCATCCGTGAGCGCGACCGCGGCAATGATATAGCTTGCGTTCGTTGCGCCGGTTATGGCGGCTCCGCCCTTGCGCCATTGATACGTGGGAGCGGGATTTCCCGTGACAACCACCGAAAGCGTCTCCGGTTGGCCAACGGATTTTGTCTGCGACGCGGGCTGCACGGTGACGACGGGCGCGGCCAGACCCTTTGCGGCGAAGGTCTGCCACGAAGCGCCGGGCATCTGCGATTGGTAAGAAAGGTTTATCCAGTCGGCGGAACGGACAGACGTGGAAGTCTCTATTTCGTCAAGAGATCCCTGATAGGCCGGATTACCATTCCATGCGGAACGACCGAACATGTTCCAGGTTCTGGCAACGCCGGGTTTGATACCGGCAGCAGGGATTTGACCTGCTACGTTTTTTATAAGAGTGCCTGCTCCGATTTGAGCGCCATCTTTGTAGATGGTAACGGCGGAACCGTTACCTATTGTAAATGCATACTGATGCCACGCGCCGACGACAACCGGTGTACCTGCCGCCGCAATTGTCTGTTGATTCAACGTGTCGCTGAACACTTGAACTCCCAAGGCCCCCGTCGCATTGGTTTGATAGAACAAAATATTGTTTGTTGCCTGCCAGTTTTCACATTGTCCTGTCGTATCGGTGGAGAAATCCATAAAAGGGGCTTGGCTTGCAAGCGCGCTGGGATTTGCCCAAACCGAAAAAGTCATTCCAGCGCTCCAATCCGCAATATTGGATGCTACTCTGAGGTAATCATTTGTTGGAGGAGGACCCATGGTGGCTGGGCAAGGGTAATTATAGTTGCCTCCGTTGGTTTGACCGGGACCTCCTCTGAGACTGTCGGCCTTTGCGATGTTGCCCGCTGTTGATTCTATGCCGGTGTAATTAAAGGGAATCGCATTAAACCCGTTTCCCGTTGCGTCAATTCGGGTCCCTGTTCCGGCCTCACCCAGGTGCCATACCCCGGCGAATCCGTTGTTGAACACGGCAGAGCCGTTCGAACTGTCCGCAGAACCAGCCTTGCCCCAGTACATGGTGATGAATTGTGCAGGGTCGTTGCCGTTCACATCCACTTTCACCCAGATCTCGGCAAGCTGGTTGGTCTGGTCAAAACGCTCGATCTGATACGGAATGTGCGTGCCGTCGGCCTTTGAAAAACGGATGTCCTGCCCGGCGGCCATGGTCTGGCCAAAGGAGAATGCAGGAGTTGTGCTTGTCAATCTGACAAGCACGGGGAATCCGAGCTGCTGCGTGGCGACGTTCGCGCCCGTGCCTGAGGTGTTGAGGGTGATGTTGCACGCGTGCGTCCACTGCGTGTAGTCTTCCGCTCCGTACGCGGTAAGTCCGCTTCCGAAGATTGCCACAACGGCGGCGACACCGGATAGATTCCGTCGGACAAGTTTCACTTGCACCCCCCCCTCATTGCGCGTTCCGTTGTTTCCCGCCGCACGCAACGTCTGTTAACGTCTGTTAATGCATAATATATAACATACATTGGCTAAATGCTCAAACCTTAACCGTATAAACGAACCTGCTGTTTCTTGTTTTCAACGACCGGTTCCACACCGTCGGCGCATTGAAGAACCCCGCAGCGAGCTGCGGGGAATCTTCCATCCCTATGGAAAAAGAACATACTCTTAATCGCTCGCTAACCCCGGAGCAAGCTCCGAGGAATGCGCTCGCTGTGGGATTCCATCTGCACAGAAAAAAGCAAAGGCCGATCACGGCATCTGCCGGACCGGCCCGGTTATTCCTCTTCTTCCAAACTCTTCAACGTTTCAACGCTTCAACGTTTCAACTTTTTTCTCTTCCCTACGGCAAATACGTCATCCTCTTCTCAAAGATCCCGCCGGGTCTGTTGCTTTCGTCAAGCGCGGTCATCCGCACCACATACATGCCCGCCGCCACCCGGCGCCGGTCGAACGAACGGCCGTCCCAGTCGATCTCGCGCGCCCCCATGCGGCCGCGTTCGTCCACCGTCTGCTGCCACACCATTCTGCCACGAAGGTCGTATATCGCAAACTTCACGCTGCTCACCCCGGAGCCGGGAACCGTGTATCTGATCCGCACCAGCGAGGATGCCGGGTTCGGAGAAATTCCCACAAACGCCAGCGTCGCGCTCCTCAGCACAAGCGCGGTCTTGGCAAGAAACGCAGGCGTGCCCACGGCCAGAACCCGGAGCTCCGTGCCGCCCGCGGCTACGGTCACCGTTGCCGCGCCCGAGGAGAAATTTTCAACCGCACCGGTCTTCTCGCTGAATGCCCGCGCCACAACACCCTTCGGCAAAGTCACCTGGTTCCCTACCATGTACGAAATTACCGCCGCCGAAGTCCCCTCGTTGACAAACGCAAGCGTGAACATGCTGCCGCCGCTCGCCGACCCGTGCGCAAGAGCGTGGCCGTACACCTTGTTCTTCGCAGCGTCGAGCACGCCCACATAGGCCTTCTCGAACGTCGGCGGCACAGGGAAAAAGCTCGTCGCGGCGCTTTTGGCCTCGCTGTAGCCGCAGAATACAGGGCTCAATTTCGAACCGTCGGAAAGATTTGACGTTACCGACAATGCCCATCCGCTCACGGTTGTCCGTTTGGGCGTTCCTCCTCCGTACGCGGACATGGTGCTCGGCATCGGCGCCACCCGCAGCGTCACAGGAACCGTTAGCGGGTTGAACACCGTGTACCCGGAAAAGTCCTGTGAGCCGAGCACCGTACTCTTGTCGGCCACCGGCAGGCTCGGCCATCCCTCAAGGTAGAGGGGGCTCGAAGAATACCGGTGGCGCGCCGAGTCCAGCGCCCACGAATAGAACTGCAGCGAATCCCCGCTCGGGCCGGTTGAATCGATGATGTCCCCCACCCGGACGTCGAAACGGTACGGAACCGCAAGGTCGGTCCAGTTGTTCGCAGGAAGCTGAATCGCATACGACGACCTCAGCGTCGGCGTCACCCCGGCGCCGAAATTCACCGGCACGCTCGTCCGGCCCTTCTCCCACACCAGCGTGCCCGGGCTCATGGCGAAATCGTTTGCCGTGGCGTCGGAATATTCCACCCAGTTCAACGTGCTCGAAGGGTTTGTCTGGCCGGGATTCCACCGAAACAACCGCATCTGTTGCTTGTCGTACTTCCACCCCGCCCCGAACGCCGGCGCAAGCGCGCTGTCCTTGAGCCACGCCGTCACCCGAAGCGGCATCCACGCATTTTGCAGGGTCACGATAAAATCCGAAGTATCCCGCAGCACCTGCCGCGAAACGTTCTGCGTGACGGTATTGACGCCGTCGCTCACCACCACCATCGCGCGCAGACCGTTCTCCTTTGTAACGTACGGGCTGGGAATCACCACGGGAATCGTAGCCTGCAGGGTGGCAAGCGTGCCGCTGTCCGCGTCCCCATTGGAAAACGCATCCCCGCCCCTCGTGAACGAATACGCATACGTCACGTTCGCGCAGTTGTCGCTGATGTAAAGCGTGTCGAACACATCGGTCGTCGGCGGCAGCGTATCGGCATGGAACCCCCGCGTGACCGTGGGCGCCACGGTGTCGATGAGCGCAATGTACGGGTACGAGAGCGTATCGGAAGGTTTCGTTCTCGTCGAGGCATAGGCGCCATTGGCGCCCGACGAGCGGTCCACGTACCACAGCCCGTTCTTAAGTTGATAAACGCGAACCGATGACGCCGTGAGGTTCGCGGGAAACGCGAACAGCTTGAGATCGATGGTGAACGGCGCCGACGACTGGTATTTCGAGAAGTAAAACGGCACGCTCATCTGCACAAAGCCGGGAAAAGCGGCCGGGGTGAGCCCGCTGGCGTAGCGGATGATGCCGGTCGTGGGCGCAACGTCGGCTTGCGCGACCCCGCCGGTGACGATGAGAATGTTGCCGTCGAACACCGAGTTCGTGTCGCCCGGCGATTTGGTGAAATAGGTGACCTGCTGCCAGTCGTACGTCGGGCTCGCCACTCTCATCTCCGAGCTGTCGGTCGGATCGGTGAGCAACCCGTTGAACCTGCTTTCCCACAGCGCAACGTAGTAAAACGTGGTGTCGGCAGCGCTCGGGCTGAACACGAGCGGCTCGCGGAGCTTGACAACCGTGTCGCCCGTGGCAGCCGTCACCAAAACCGTCTGGTGGGCGCTCGTGTCCACCGTGGGATAGCCGCTCAGGGAATACGAAATCCATATTTCCAGCGTGTCGGGAAGCGTGTTGTCAACGTTCCATTTTACGCGGATCGCGTTGGTCGCGGTGTCAAACGTAAGGCTCGTGATCTTGACGGAGTTCACGGCAAGCTTGCCGATCCCGGCGGGGGTGACGGCGTCGGCACTGGCAGGGCCGGTCACAAACGACCAGAGTCCGCCCGAAAACACCTGGGCGCCGAAGTAATAGTGCGTCTGGTACTGCAGGCCGGTAACAGCGAGCTGCGAGTCCAGCACCGAAGCCGCGCTTATCGAATCGTACGGCGGAGATGCGAAGTCGGCGGTATTCAGATCGACCGCAGTATTTTCCCTGTACCAGAACCGTATGGCGCTTACGCCGCTTACCGGTTTCCAGGAAAGAAGTATCTTGCTCGGTGTCTGCGCAACAGCGGTGAGAACAATGGGGTTTGCGGGCCGGTTCATGCCCGCGGTGAAGGTTGCCTTCTTCAGCGAACTCAGTTTACCGTTCTTTGCCTTGAGAACCAGAAAACAGACCAGCGTTTTTTGCACGCCCGTATTGAATTGCACATTGCCCACTTCAACGCTGTCGAAGCCGCCGTTTTTCGTAATTATTGCATACTGTGCGCCAAGGTTAAACCAGACGGTACTCGCGGAGTTTGAAAAATTCGGCACCGTATCGGCGGTGCTTGTACCGAACCATATGCCGAAGGAATCGACGCTCGCGGTATCCGCGGAATTAATGCTGTTCACGGAAAAGAGAACCGAGTCGGTTCCCTGGATGTATCTGGCGGAAATGGAGGCATTGTTCACCGGCGTTGCGGTGTCCTTCATCAGCACGAGCGTGCCGTTGCCCCCGTTGAAATTGCTCCAGTACCACGTCGTTCCGTTGTTCCAATGCACCTGCGTCATGAACCCGGCCATCGTGTCTGTTCCCGCAAGCGTGACCGACACGGTGTCCTTGAATGGCGCCGGCGCCGACTGCATGGTTGCGATGCTCACCTCGGCGCATTGCGTGGCGCCCGTCGCCGACGTCGGGACCACGTCCGACTCATACCAGAGTTTCATACTGTCGGCGTACGGAGGAATAACGCCGGTGGAAATTACCTGGCTGCCGTAATTGGAAAAAGTGATTTCCGCTTTCCCCGAAGGCACATACCTTCCCTGAATTGCAATCGGATTGTCGTTGAAGATCTTTATCACGATGGTAAAGCTGTCCTGACGCACCGCGCCGTTCATCAGAACCAGTTCCGCGCTATAGAGCCCTGCCGTGTTGTACTGGTGCAGCGGATTCTTGATGTTGGTGGAATCAACCGCACCATCGCCGAAATACCATATCATTTTGGAATAATTGCCGGTGGACTGGCTGGCATCGAACTGGATGGCGACAGGAGCCTTGGCAATGGAATCCGACACCGTAAAAAAGGCCTTGATGGGCATCTGCACCGTGAGCACTGCGCCCGTGGACGTCACGCTCCCCTGGCTGTTGGTGACCACCACGTCGTAGGTGCCGGCATCGGTGAGGGCAAGAGCGGCGATGATATAGCTCGCGCTTGTGGCGCCGGTAATGTTGGCTCCATTCTTGCGCCATTGATAGGTGGGAGCGGGATTCCCGGATGCGACAACGGAAAAAGTGTCGGCCTGGTTAACGTACTTTGTCTGCGACAGCGGTTGTCTGGTGATGGTGGGCAGCGTAAGGGCTGGATTGACCGTGAGCGTCGCGCCCGTGGACGTCACGCTCCCCTGGCTGTTGGTGACGACAACGTCGTAGGTGCCGGCATCGGTGAGGGCAAGAGAGGCAATGATATAGCTCGCGCCCGTTGCGCCGGTTATGTTAGCTCCGTTCTTGCGCCATTGATAGGTGGGAGCGGGATTTCCGGATGCGACAACGGTAAACGTGTCGGTCTGGCCAACATACTTTGTCTGCGACGCCGGCTGCGTGGTAATAGTCGGAGCGGCAAGGGCGGGATTGACCGTCAGCGTCGCGCCCGTGGACGTTACGCTCCCCTGGCTGTTCGTTACCACAACGTCGTACGTTCCGGCATCGGTGAGCGCGACCGCGGCGATGATATAGCTCGCGTTTGTGGCGCCGGTTATGTTGGCTCCACCCTTGCGCCATTGATAGGTGGGAGCGGGATTTCCGGTGACAACGACTGACAGCGTCTCCGGTTGACCGACGTATTTTGTCTGCGACACCGGCTGCACGCTGATAATAGGCGCCGCCGGACCCTTTGGAGCAAAGCTTTGCCACGAGGCGCCGGGCTTCTGGGATTGGTAGCACAGCTTGATCCAATCGGCGGAACGGACGCCGACGGCGATAGAGGGCTCGTCGACAATGCCTTTGAATAGAAGGGTGTGATCGGCCCTTGTCGCGATATCTATTTCACCGCTTCTGGTGGGACGTGTCCAAAGCGCGCTCGTAGAAGCAAGATTGCCGTCTTTCCAAATGGTAACCGTGGGTCCGCAAACAGCCTGTGTACCTATAGGCAGGATTGTTACGCTCGTAAAGGCGCTCAACCTTGCCCGTATCCAATAAGCTGCGATACCGTCCACGGTTGTCGTTGCCCAGTCCGGAGGCTGGGTAAAAGAAACAGAACCGCTTAGGGTGAGACCGCCGGTGTTCCCGCCGGCAGGATTTATTGTTCTGTCCGACACTCCGCTTAAGGCGGTCCATGCTGCGCCATTCCAATATTCCCAGGTGATTGTCCAAACACCTGTTCCCGTCGTACCTAAATGCAGGCCAAGCGCCTTAAACGTTGCGGCATTTCCAAAATAGTAAGCATCATTGACGGCAGGAACAGCACGAATAAGGGTCATATCATTTGCAGTAACATTATTTGCAGCCGTGGTCTGGTCTGTAAAAGTGCCAACCGGCCCCTCGGCCACGGCGCCCGCCATGGCGGGATTAGCAGGTGTCAAGGTATCGTAGGTGACTGCCCAGAGATGCCAATTCGCATCCATGCCGGCAACATCCGTAGCGAAATTGCCGGAGGTATGGTCAATGACATCGAATTCGAACGGGAAAGGATTAGAAGGATTGACACCCAAGTCCCAACGGTTGCCACCTGCGCTTCCCTGGTTAAAGATGTATTGTTGACTCGCAGCACCTGTCAATTGCGCCCACATCATTGCCGTTATACTCTTGCCCGCTTCGCTCGGTCCTGCAGCACCAGACAAATATTTGCCCGTTACAGCAGGCAGATTGGAAACATTGGCACTGCCGAAATTCTGTCCTTTTCCTATGACGGCAATCGTATCATCACCGGCAACCATTCCGACACCGGTAAGGGGCGTTGCACCAAGTGCATCGGCATATCCGTTTGCGTTAATGTTCCCTGTTTCATTCAAGTGCCAGTCACCGACAAATCCATTGTTGAACACGGCAGCCCCGTTCGAGCTGTCTACGGCGGTTCCATTGCCCCAGTACATGGTAATGAACTGCGCGTTGTCGTTGCCGTTAACGTCGGCCTTCACCCAGATCTCGGCAAGCTGGTTGGTCTGATCAAAGCGCTCGATCTGATACGGAATGTGCGTGCCGTCGGACTTGGAAAACCTGATGTCCTGCCCGCCGGCCTGCGCCTGGGCAAAGGAAAATGCCGGAGTTGTGCTTGTCAATCTGACAAGCACGGGGAAGCCGACTTGCTGGGTGGCGATGTTAGCGCCGGTGGCCGTGGTGTTGAGGGTGATATTGCACGCGTGCGCCCACTGCGTGTAGTCCTCGGCGCCGTACGCGGAGAGGCTCCATCCGAAAAAGATCGCACCCATAACAACGGCGGCCGCATTACATCTGTCCATCTTCACTTGCATCCCCCTCATTGTGCACTGCATCATTTCATGCCGGGCAAGGCATGACCCTTTACCGGCGAAACGCTACGCCGCCACATGGCCGGCCGCAAAGTGCCATTGTACTATCACCAATGCGGTTTCGGTCAAGTAATATTATATCACCATGTGGTGAAACAATCAATACTTAACCGCATAAACAAGCTAAACACTTTCTTGACAAAATCCAATGTAGCGTCCATAGCTTTAGCGCCTTGTTCCCGCATAACAAACCAAAAAGCCGCTCCTTAAAGCGGCTCTTTGGTTCCTGCGAAGCGAGATCTTCCCCCACTTTGGCGGCAACCGGCCCTGCAAGGTCGTGCAGAACCGTGCCTCACTGCGCGGGGGTAACGGTCCTCACGGCCTTGACAAGCGTGAGCACTTTCCCCGAATTTCTTGCAATGTTGTTCGTTACCGTTATCACGAGATTGAGCCGCAACCGTGCGTTGAAAAGAACGGGAGAGCTTGTCCACCACCCGCGGCCCTGGTTGGTCATGGGGACCTCCACGCCTTTGCTGACGACCCCGGCGACCGCCGCCACCGAATCAAGCATGGTGACCGCCTTGATTCCGCTGCCGTTGTCCACCGCAAGAATGGAGACGGTGACCGCCGTGGTATCGTACGTCTTGGTCGGGTCGTAGAGTTTGCCGTTGACCAGTATCTCCAGTATCTGCGGCGTGTCGACCGTTGGCGTGGCGCGCTGAATCACAATGGTAGTCTCCACTGGCAGGCTGAACGGTATGGTGGCCGACGTCGTTATCGTGTCAAATGTACTTGCGTTGGCAGCCGTCTCATGTCCAAGAGGCACCACCCACACGCACTGGTAGACGGAGTCCGAAAACACCTTGTCCGTTCCGACAGCCACAGGCGTCGGATGCGCCGGGCTTTAGGATTGTGGTGCCCACGGTGATCTGGCCCTCGGTATAATTCTCGACATCCACTATGTAAAGAATGGTGTCAAGCAGCGTGGTAAGGAAGGCAGATGCAGGATTGACAAGTATGAATTTTACAAGGTCTCCGTGAGAGCCCCCGGGTACATAGGAAAGGTAAAACGTATCGATTGTCGTCTGTCCAAGCCTGTTTGTTGCTGTGACGATTTCAGCTTTTGCAGCGGGGTACTCGTAGGCTTTGATTCCGGTTACCGTCTTGTAGAACGTTATGCTGTCATTCGTGTGGAGGGTGTCCCCCTTAAGCGTGACACTTGCCAGACCCTGGCCCGAAGAATCGATCACTTCAAAGAAAAGGGTAAGTGTGTCCCCGCCCGTGGTGATGGTGTCATGACTGAGCCCTTTGTTGGTGCACTTGATTTTCGGCGGCGACGGTTCGTAGAACAGATAGGTGAATGAGGTCAAAGGCGAACGCACCTGTTCCTTTAAATCTGTCACCCAGAGATACCCGGTGTCGAGCTTTCCCACCGCTTTGCCTATGTTCGGCAGCATCGGGTAAGGGTTGGGGACCGAATTCGACGCTATGCCGAGCACAATGTCCTTGCCGAATTCCCATTGGTAAATCACGTCAATGTCCCCCACCGGGGCGGTCCAGAGCGTGCACGGCGCCCCGAGCACCGTGCTGATGTTGCTCTGCCGCAGCGGCGTCTTCACGTACAGTGCAATGGGCGCGGGCAGCGCCACACTGGTGTTGTTCGAACGGTAGGTCGTCAGATTGACCGAAGTCCAGCCCGTGTCGAAAAACGAAAGCAGCAGCAAATAGTTGTCTTTGGAAAAGGGAGGTTTCACAACGGTGTCGGTGAAGTACCTGTTGTTCGGCGCGGTCACCTTGAACGAATCGATTTTTTCACGCACCGTGGTGTACACCGCAAGGGTCTCGGTCGAGAAAATGGAAAGTGTGTCGCCGCTGCTGATTCCCTTGGAAGTGGCCGAGGTGAGAATGTGCGCGTTTGCGTTGTTGTAGTTCTCGAAAGGGTTGTAGTCGTTGGCGCATGCAAACAGCAAGAGGGACGCTGCGGGAAGCAGTGCTGAAAGAAAACAGCTCCTTTTCATATGACAATTCCTTGCTTCCAGTCCTTGGTTACGCTTTCTCAAAAAGAAAAGCTCCACCCGAAACCGATGTATCCGATCAGCGCGAGCACTCCGCCGATGGCGGTATAGTACATGTCGTTGTTGCGACGAGACCGTGCCGAAGTCCAGTCGCCATAGTCGTACCAGCGAAGCACCGCCGGATCGTCGGTGCTCATCCTGCTGAGCGTGGACTGGTCCGTGTGCCATTGCAGGCCGAAATACACGGCGCCCACGGTGGCGGCCATTCCCACAACCACGCCTCCGTACCGCAGCACGTTGCGTCGCGACGCGAGCGGGTCGCTCAGGATCTTCACCGGAACCCCTTCGGCAGCCACGTCCCGTGTTGACAATACGTACCGGTACGGCTTGTCGGTCACCTGCAGTTCCTTGCCCTCCATCACGAGGTTCGATTTCCCATTGAACTGCAGCACCACCGGATCGAGCTTGATGAACTTGGTTTCCGAGACAAGGCCATACACCGAATACAGTACTTTACAATACGCAAAACTCGACCCCACCGCGTCGGCATGGAGGTAGATGCCGTTCCAGTCGTACGGGTTAGGAAACAGCGACGTGGCGCGGTTGACCGACCGGTCGTTCTCCGAAGTGAAGATGACCGGGGCATCCCTCGTTCCTTCCACGGAAAGCCTGCCCAGAACGTGCATGCCGGTGAAATGTCTTGAACAGGAACACGGCCCCGGCGCCGATGGTGACGCTCTTGCCGGCCAGGCACTTCAATGTCCCCGATGACAAGAAACGGCCTTCCCCTCGGCTTGATGATTTCAGGGAGAGGACCGGCGAGCGTGTCAAACTGGGCGGCCATCACGGGAGCAGGTGCGGCTTTTTGCGCAGGCGAAACCGCCGTGTCGTTTGGCGCGGCGCTCCGCCGGGACAGAGCAGCCGAATCCTTCAACGCCGCTGTTCCGGCGGAATCGGAGACGGTCTGGGCGTTGGCATGGGACAACCGGAAGACAAATGAGAATTGCGAACAGATACGCCAGGTATGATCGGAAGTTTGCGAACCGCATTGACGAGTAGTCCTGTCCGGTCGGCGAATGGGGTGGTTTCACGGCGGAATCACAACGATTTATCGCCTAGGCTGCTCAGAAACCACAAGCTTAAATATACGTAAAAAACCTGAAGAAATCATTGCAAATTGCGGGCAAAAAATTGAACTGTCTTCTAGCAAATCAAAGAAATTTGGCAAAATCCCCTCTGCCCCGCGTTAGGCCGGAACGGAGGCCGCGTTAGAACGCGGTGCCGCCCGGACCCGCCGCCACCGCGGCATAGGGCCGAGGCGGCCCGAGGCCAAGGGCCGAGACCGGAGCGAGGGCCGACCCAGGCAGGGGCGCATTGCAATGCGCCCCTGCCTGGAGGAACGCCCATGTTGTATTGTTGTTTCCGCTTTGGAGGCGAGTTATCTTAGAAGAAGACTTGATTTGTCCTGCAGCAATCATCGTAAGGAGCAGATTGATGTCGTTTGAAAAGCTCACGCCCGACGCACTGCTTGCCTTTGTGGAAAACGCCTGCGGCCTCAGGCTCACCGGGTTCACCGCCGCCCTGCCGAGCTACATCAACCGCGTATACGAGCTCCGCGCCGCCGACGGCACAAAGCTTATCGTCAAGTTCTACCGGCCGGGGCGCTGGAGCCGCGGCGCCATCGAGGACGAACACCGCTTCGTGCTTGACTGTTGCGAAGCCGAGGTGCCGGTGGTGCCCGCCCGCACCCTTGAAAACGGGTCGACCATCGGCGAGGCCGGCGGCATGCTGTTCGCCGTGTACCCCCGGAAAGCGGGCCGGCAGTTCGAAATCAACGCCGACGCCGACTGGACACGGCTCGGCTCGCTCGTGGCGCGCATGCACCTGTGCGGGAGCAAGCGAAGCGCGCCCGGCCGCATTACGATTCATCCTCGCCTGTCAACGCTTTCCGACGTGGAACACCTGTGCGGCTCCGTACTACCGGAAAAATTCCGGGACGGCTATAAAAACGCGGCCATGCAGATCATCGAAACGGGCGCGCCCCTGTTCGACGGCGTGGAGCGCATCCGCATTCACGGCGACTGCCACCGGGGAAACATCCTCGACCGGCTCGAACAGGGGCTGCTGCTCATCGACTTCGACGACATGGCAATGGGGCCGCCCGTGCAGGACCTGTGGCTGCTCCTCCCCGACCGCGCGGCGAAGTCGTCCCGCGAAGTCGGGCTCTTTCTTGACGGATACGAAAAGTTCCGGGCTTTCGACCGGCGGAGCCTCGCCTGCATAGAAACGCTCCGCGCGATGCGGATGATCTACTTCCTCGCCTGGTGCAGCAGGCAGGCAAATGATTTTCTGTTCAAGAAAAACTTCCCCGACTGGGGTAAAGATTCGTTCTGGCAGAAGGAGACGGGAGATTTAAGGGAGCAACTGGGGTTTGTAATGGAGGCAATGGAGTGAAGGGAAAGGTTTATTACTTCTTTTAAGCCGCGCCTGCGGGCAAAAGCAGATTGTCCGCGCTTATTTCCCCCCTGACAAATCGGATCACCGGGCAGTAGCCTTGGGCGCTTTTGACGTCGCCTCATCCAGCAATCTGCACCCTTCCGTGATGAGCACGGACGTAGCAAGCTCGATTTGCGGGTGGGTGATATCGCCCAGCTCCGGCAAAAATTCAAACGTTCCCCGCTGGCTTTTCAGGATTTCGTACACCGCTTTTTCACCGAGCAGGTTCTTGAATTGGGCGGTGAGGACTTTTCCCTTGAGGATCGTGTAGCTGCCGTCGCCTGCTTTGGTTTTTATGGTGAGCAGGCCGGTTTTTTCACCCGTCTCGAGTATCTGGAAAAGCTCGATGGGGCACAGGTGCTCGAGGCCGCCGGAAAATGACGGCTGCTGCGGAAGATTTGCTATTCTGGAGGGACCGATGATTTCGGTTTGTTCATGCGAGGTCTGCAGTATCAGGTCTTCGTACTCGTCCATGATGGTGTCCGGATCGTCCACAAACCGGACCGTATAAACCGTGGAGGCGATCCGGATTTTGTCCCGTTCGTTCAATGGCTGGGGCTCGCGCATTTTTATTTTCTTGCCGTTGATAAAGGTCCCGTTTGCGCTGCCGAGGTCGGTAAGGACAAATCGGTTGTTGCTCTTCTGCCATTCAATCTGCGCATGAAAACGGCTTACGCGCGGCTCGGTGAGGACGATGAAGTTGTGGGTGGAGCGACCGAAGGATGCTTTGCCGGTTTTCGCAATGGGTATCGGCGGCGCAGGGTATCGACCGAGGAACAGATTCGGCATATTCCCCCCTTGAGATATCAATATAGAAAATTGACGGGAGGTATGAAAGACTTTTTTTGCGTTCTCCTTTTGTCAGCCTCCCCCGCCATCCTCGTTGCTGTCTGCACGGCAAAGGAAGGGTAGGTGTCCGGAGAATTTGTGACAGGGACGGCATTCCTTCATCCCGCCCTCTCAATGATTCCCCCTGCCGCCACCATGTCCCCTTTGTAAACAACCGCGGATTGTCCCGGCGCAATTGCGCGCACCGGCTCGCGCAAGGATATATGGAGGGTTTTGGAGTCGGACAGGGAAACCGCTGCCGGAACCGGCGCGGTCCGGTATCTCACCTGAACGCCGTATTCCGCGTTGTCGAAACGGCACCCGGGCGCGACGATGGCCCCGGTCGCGACAATTGAGGTTGCCATAAGCTCGTCTTCGGTCCCCGCCACCACCGTGTTCTCCGCGATGCGTATCTCACGAACAAACATTTTTGCCCCGAGCGCGCCAAGGCCTTTTCTCTGGCCGATGGTATACCGGTGGAGGCCGCCGTGGCGGCCGAGCAGTTTTCCCGTCTTGTCAATAATCGGCCCGCTTGCCGACGGCAATTCCTTGCCGAGGAATCCGGCGTAATTGCCGTCTTCGACAAAGCAGATGTCCTGACTTTCCGGCTTTTGCGCGGTGATGAGTCCGAGGCCCGCCGCGATGCTCCGGACATTCTCCTTTGTCTTTTCACCGACCGGAAAAAGGATACGGTTGACGTCCGCGCCATAGATCGGATACAGAAAATAGCTCTGGTCCTTGCCGGTATCTTTTCCCCGGTAAAGTTTTCCCTCCCTGACAATGGCATAGTGTCCCGTTGCCAGGAAACGGCAGCCGAGCTCGTCGGCTTTTTTCATTAGGAAATCGAACTTGACAAACTGATTGCACCGTACACACGGATTCGGGGTCCTGCCCCGCCGGTATTCGGCGGCGAAATCGGCCATCACGGTTTCGCGGAACACCTCCACCGCGTTGATGGTGTAATGGGGAATGCCGATGGCGTCGGCCACGAGTTTTGCGTCGCGGCCGGCGTCGTATCCGCAGCAGGAACGGGGCGACCCGCCGTCCTGCCGGACGCTGTCGACCAGCTTCATGGTGACGCCGCAGACGTCGTAGCCCTGCTGCTTGAGAAGCGCGGCCGCTACCGACGAGTCGACGCCGCCGCTCATAGCAATACAAACCCTTTCCATACATTCCTTTTCAGTCGGAATCCAAAAATTGTCTATTAGTTCCGGGGGCTTCACCCCCGGACCCCGACCAAGGGGTGTTCAGCAGCGAACACCCCTTGGAACCCCGCGCCGCGCCTGCAGCTCCGCCTTATCCCTCGGTCGTCGGGCCGCTCGCGAACTCGCCCGGCCAGAAGCAAATGTCAAGATATCAAGATCGGTACATTTCAGAACACTCGTTTATACCAAACAAGGCCGGGCTCAAACAACGCGAGCGGCCAATCCTCCGGCCTCAGGGCGTCGCTGATGGCGAAAAAAAATCAGAATCCGCCGAATCATATTTTCCACACCAATCGGATTCCAAGGAAGAAGATCAACAATTCTCCTGTCAACTTTTCAACTATTCAACCTTTCAACTCTATTTCTTGGTGCCCCCGCAGCCGAAGTTTCATTCTTGCCAACCAACTGCCTAGGGGGCTACCCACGAGGGGGTATGGGTGCGGATCGCCGGCGCCTTCGGGTGAAGGATATTTGTATTTATCAAGGAGGCGCCGGAAGCCGCACCCTAGGGGGATACCTCCCCCACCGGAGTGTCCATGAAATTATTTTCTTCTTATCACCAATTCCAATAAATCATCCAATATTCTCCGGAGCAAAAAATACTCCATGTTCAAAGACACCATGGTCCTCCTCGACAAAGCGATTGCGAAGAAAATGCTCCCTCGCATCGAGACCTTTGCATCGCCGTTTGACAACCGCAAACCATGCAGCGGCGTTATCCGCATCGTGTTCCCCGAGTTCACCTGCGTCTGCCCCCGGACAGGCTATCCGGATTTCGCGTCGATCGACCTGCATTACCTGCCCGGCAGGCTCTGCATCGAACTCAAATCGTGGAAACTTTATCTCAATTCGTTCAGGATGGTCGGCACGTTTCACGAGACCGTATGCGCCCATCTTTTCGATACGGTCAAGCGGCTTGTCAATCCGAAATGGCTGCTTTTGGCGGGAGATTTTTTTCCCCGCGGCAATGTCAACACGACCGTGGTGCTCGAAGAGGGCGAAAGGCCGAAGGCAGCGGATTTTCTTGTCGGGAAATACAACCCAAGGTCAAAAAGTTTTTATTGACCGGCGGGTGAGTCTTTTGCCGCCCGCTTCTTGCGGCTTGCGAATCATCGTTTTGGATTGATGTCAATATCTCCTCGCATATCAATGTATTGCATCACAATAGTGAGTATCGGATCAAATCAAAGCATCAGGCAGAAAACGCCATAAAGATCTGAACCCACGCACAGGGTCATCACTGCGACGACAATTTATTGAAACAAATGACACAATCCAGCGACTATACTGATGGAACCGGGAGCCAAGCGGCGGTTGAGGGCCTGATGGAGCATGAAACCTTGCTGGTTGTGCAGCAGTGTTTGAAAAACGATCGCAAGGCCCAGCGGGATTTGTTCAACCGGTACAAGCTCAAGGTCCACGACCTGGTGTACAAGTCGCTGGGCCCCCGGTTTGACACGGACGATGTGATTCAGCAGGTGTTTATCGAGCTGTTCAAGAGTCTTTCGCTTTTCAAAGGAGACTCGTCGCTCGACACCTGGGTGTACAGGATAGGCAGCAAGGTCTGCACCACCCAGCTGCGGAAGAAGTACCGAAAACGCCAGCCCCAGATCGTGTACGATTCGGAGCGGGCGGATACCGAGGCCGACGCGATGTTCCCGTCCCCCTCGTCGGAAATCGAGCAGAAGGAACTGGAGCGAGCGGTCCAGGACGCTCTTGACAAACTGGATGCGGAAAAACGAATGACCGTGGTGCTCTACGAAATGGAAGGAAAGTCGCTGGAAGAAATCGCCGCAATAACCGGAATCCCTCTGGGAACGGTAAAATCGCGGTTGTTTCACGGAAGAAAGACTCTGGAAAAGGTTCTGGCACGGTATATCGGAACGGCAGGATAGGAACGTATGAAAACTCCTCCCGACACAAAACTCCCTCTTCGCAAGAGCCTTGGAGAGCTGTTGCGGGAAGTGCGTGTCCCTCAGAAATCGGAAAACGACTGGCAGAAACTTGAGAACGACCTGTTTCTGCGGCTCGACGCTCCACAACGTTTGCAGCGGCGTTTTGCTCTTCCCTTCGCGCTCCCTTCGTTTGCGGTCGCACGGCCCGCTGTCGCCTGGGCCTTTGCCGCCGTGCTTGTGATTGCGATTGCCGGCGCCGGCGTCGCGGTCTCGCTGCGGGGCGCCGGCTCACCCTCCGTCGCGGTACTTGTGAATGTCAAGGGCACGGTCGCCGTGACCTGGGGCGGAAAAGGCGCCCCCCAGGCCATCGCCGCGCTCGGTCCGGTTGAGGCCGCGCATATCGCGCGGCCTAAAACGGTTTTTGCGACTCCCGAAGGCGGGACGGCATTCATCCGTCTCGACAAGGGAAGCATCCTTTCGCTCGCTCCCCGCTCCAGGCTTACCCTGGAGGCTTCGAGCGCGTCGCGCCAGATATGTTATCTGTCAACAGGCAGCGTGCTTGTCAAAGTGAGCAGGCGCGCGCCGGGACAGAGGTTCGAAATCCGCACCCCCTGCGCGTCGTGCAGGGTGGTGGGCACCGTGTTCCAGGTGGATGCGCAGGGCGCGCAGGGCGACCGCCGGACCACGCTGTCGGTGTTTCAGGGCAAGGTGCTGCTTGCGCCCGCGTCCGGCATCCCCGGTAACGAAACATTCGTCGAAACCGGGCGCCGGCTTTCGGTGGGAGCAGGCATGGAGCCTGCGGCGCAGATGCTTTCTGCGGCCCAGCGGCCTATCCACGATATTTCGGTGCTCGGCATGCTGGTCGACGAAAACGACAAGAACGGCGGCCTCCTCGACATCATTTCAGCGCCTTCCGGCGCAAAGGTGCTGGTGAACGGCACAATGGCCGGCAAGGCCCCGCTCATCGTAAAAGCCGCGCGAGGCACTTATTCGCTTGTCATCTGCGACGACGGGTTCAGTCCGCTGGACACTTCCGTATCGCTCGGTGACAACCGCGTCATCGAGATGCACGCCGCGCTTTCGCGGCTTGCGGTTGCAGAAAAGCCCGCAGCGCCCCATGCAAAACCACGGCCCCGCCGCCTGTTTTCCATGCCCAGCACGGAAACCAGAGAAACCGAGCTCCAGACCATGCCCGACTACATTGAAGCGCTCGTCGACATTTCAAGCGGTGAATATCAGGCCGCGCTGCACATATTCGATTCGCTTTCGAACAGCGGCCTTGTCGACATAAAGGGCAGAATGTGCCTCATGGAGAAAATAAACGCCTGCTACGCGAAACTCGGAGATTTCGAGAAGGCTTCCGAGGCGCTCGAGGACCGGTATCAGAAGGCCCAGACCGCGCAGGACAAGGGACAGCTTTTGTGGGAAATGGCCACCATGCGGGCAAACTGCCTCGGCGATTACCAGGGGGCCGAAATGGCGCTCGTGGAATTCCTCATCCTGGAACCCAACGCCATCTGGGCGCACAGCGCCTACGGCAGGCTCGCCGAAATCCAGTACTATCTTAACAAATACGATGTCGCCGCGGAAACGTACGAGCGCCAGATCGCCACGTTCCCGGACGATCCCGACATCGACAAGTCGATGTTCAACCTCGCCTGCATCCTGGCCGGCGACCTTAACAATTGCGACAAAGCGGCGCGCTGGTATTCGCGGCTGATTGACTCCTTCCATGCCAGCAAGTACTGCGCCGCCGCTTTCTTCCGCCGCGGCGAGTGCGAAATGCGGATGGGGAAAGCGGCTGAGGCGAGGAGGGATTTCAACGCCTGCCTTGCCGCGGCGCCGGAAGGAACGTGGCGCGAGATGTGCCTTACCAATATCGGCAAGCTCAAGACGTCGCAGTAGTTGTTTGACAAGTCGTTCTAGAATAAGAAAAAGGGTGCGGGATGCATCCCTTTTTCATTTGATCATGCAAGGACCACAGTATTCTTCCCGTTCGTTGACAGAATCCGCTTTCCGATCATCTCCCCCACCTTCTCCATTGTGCGCACGCAGAAAAAATTGATGTGCGTGACGTCAACAAGGTACCACCACGAGCCTATGTCGGAAACAGCGTCATACAGCTGTGTGTGGATGTAAACATACCCGTCCGGTTTGACAAGGAGGGAAATCAGCCCAAGCTCCTTCGGAAGGTTTCTCACATGTTCGATTGTTTCGCACAGAACAACGATATCGAACTTTTCCGCCGCTCCTGAGGCATCAAACCCATACAACGGATCATGCGGAACGCAGACCGCCCCCCTGCTGTTGAGGATATCCGAAAGCACATGCTCCGGTCCGCTTCCGAAATCCAGAATGCGCGGCGACGTAACCGGCAGGGTGAGAATGTCGGCGGCGATGTCTGAGAGATAGGCAACGTAGCTCTTGTCGCCTGCGAAGTTGGTATGCTTTGCATAACGCAACTTCTCTTCGGCCGGCGGCAGATGAACCTTTTCGGGCACGAAGATAAGGCCGCAGGATTCGCACTGCAGGTACGGCCTTACTTTGTCACGATGAAGTTCACTGCAACGGGATGATCCGCACAACCTGCATGCGAAGCGCATTTCTGAGGAATTGCCGTTCATCACATTATTGGTCCTGCGCCATGTTCCTCCCGCTCAAGCCATCCCGTCACGCTGCTCCAGAGTTTTTCCGGATTATCACCCCCCGCGGCAATCGCATTTGTGAAGTCATCATGCGAGACTTTGGGACTGCACACCGCCGTGATGCACAGACCCGCCCGTCCCATGTCCCTTCGAAGATCGGCCCACGAGTACCCTTCTTTGAACAGGTGCGACGCAAACCCCAGCAGCCCCACAATGGTCTCGGCAAGAACAGGCTGCATGCCGGGCGTTATCTGCGGAGGCATCGCAGCGGTCACAACCGGCTTGAAAAACAGGAGGGTATCCGACAGTATGTTTCCGGCGGTCAACGCTTTCTCCTGCAGAGCATTCTCGTGCTTAACGCATGCGACAAAGCTTGTGCGGATGTCCTCAAGGAGTGGATTTTCGGCAAGGAGGCGGCTTACGTCGAACACGTGCTTCAGCCGCTGCGATTCCTTCCCCTTGCCCACCGGAATCCCGAGCGTTTCCGGTCCGAGGGTGAGGAGCTTGTCGCCGATGATGCTGGCGGCAAGCGGCACTTCGGCCGTCACCTTGCTTATGTAAAGTTCGCCGCACGCGACGGGCGTTCTCCTGGTTGCGTAGGGGCTCCGCGTAAGCTGCGCGTCGAGCATGATAAACGCGTCTTCGACCTTGACGTACAGCGACTTGAAGAACACGTAGTAGCTGGCAAGCGGCAACCAGGGCTTTGTCTTGTGCTGGCGTTTGGTCCACTTGACGAACACGCCGCAGTCGCGCACAATTTTGTCGAGTGTCGCCTCTATGGCCGCCGGGGTCTCGTTGGTCGCGATGTCGACGTCTATGGAGAACCGCATGGGCTCGCCGAGCACCAGAAGCAGGGAATTTCCCCCCTTGAACTGGAACGAAAGGCCGGCATCCGAAAGTTCGGCCACCAATTCGAGGCAGTGGATCGCCTGCTCGGCGAGCGCGGGCGACGCCGCAAGGGCATGCGATTCAATGTGTTCTTTTGCAAAGAAAGTTGAAGAGGCGGCCGGCATCGGATTGTTCTCCTTTCAACGTGGTCATGGATTTCAGTCATATGATACAATGTCATGACTGGCAGCGAAAAGACATTTGTGGAACAATTGCCTGGTTCAGAAGCGGTTCGTTTTTTCGCCCCGGCCCATCGCGCCAATGTAGTTTGTTGACAGACGAAGTCCGTGCAATGCATTTCATATCATAGCTGATCAATTTCGGTCATTCCCATCATGCTAACTTCCATCATTCAGCTTCTTTTGATTGTTGTCCTGCTTGTCCTTACCGCGCTTTTCCTGCTCCGTCAATACCTCCCATGGTTCCGGTACGCACGCGCATGCAGGAAATGGCCGCACGCGATGGGAAAAATTACGGTTGCTCCCGGCTCGGAGGACTCCGGCAGTTTTTTCTCACGCCCCGGGTTTGGAAGAGGCATTCCGGAAATCCGGTATTCGTTCCTGGTTGACGGAAAGGAATACGAGGGGAACAACGTGAGTTTCGACCCGGAAATCAGAAGAAACGCCGCCCTGCGGCGGAGGATTTCCGAGCACTATGAGGTCGGTGAAGAGGTCGCCGTGTACTATGATCCGAAGGATCCCGGCGTGTCGGTGCTCAAGCCATAGGCATATCAAAATGAAGAGTGAGACCGTGACGAGCGATGTCAGACACACCGGCTATTTCGGGTTCGGCTTTTCGTCAGACTTCTGCTTTACCTCAGCCTTTTGCTTTTCATCAGGCTTCTGCTTTGTTTCTGGCTTTTGCTTCTCGTCGGGCTTTTTCTTGAGTAGTTCGGTTTCCTCTCGGACCTTGCCGATCTGAGCATCAAGTTCCTGGGCCGCTGTCCGAAGTTTCTCCGCTTCAAGCTGCTCCACCTTGATGTCGGAGGCAATAAGTTCGGTCTTCTTCTGATACTCCAGAATAGCGTTCATCACGTCCTTGCTGTTCCTGTACTTGACTGCTGCCGGCGCTTTCTTGTTGGCCGCGGCAGCCGCTCCCTTCTTATTATGAGCCGCTTGCCCGGCAGATTCCTTTTTCACGCCGGTGTCTTTGACCGCGCCGCCCGGCGGCTGCGCTACGCCTTCCGACGCCGCTGTTTTCCCGGAGGATGCCTGCTGCGCGGCGGCAGGGGCCTTTTCCCGCTTTTCGGCAGCGGCGGGTGCAACAGGGACTTCGGCCGCGGCCTCCTGCCTCTGAGGATACTTTCCGGACGGCTTGAAATGCTGCGTCGTGTCAAGCAGCGCCGAAAAAACAACGGCCATCCCCTTAAAGGTGGAGTCGGTGTTTATCACGTGAAGGCCTATGTCGTTGTCTCCGCCCTTGACAAGCGATTGAATACCGGTCACGCTGTCGACCACCTGCGGGCTGCGCTTTCCCACCGTGTCGTTCGCGGTGAGCGTACCGTTGATGTAGAGCCAGTACTTGCCGCACACCATGATGTAGAACTTGGCGTCGCGGGGCAGACCGGGAAGAAACACATGCTGCCACGCGTACAAGGTGCGGGCGCCCGTGTCGGGATGCCATATGTATGGAACCATTGTGCCGGCCACGCTACGGACGAGTCCCTGCACCTCGCGCGCCTGCTGCCATCCCGCGAGCGGCACGTCGTTCGATTTCCATCCCGCGATGCTGTCTCCGCGCACCGACCAGTCCTTGGAGGCGGCGACGACAACCTTCTTGAAAACCTCTTTTCCGTATTTGTCGGGCGAGAGACGCGCCAGTCCGAGAAGGATCTTGTCGGACCACTCGCACGGCACCATGTTCTGCTTCTTGAGCAGGGAGAGCGCGTCTTCGTAGGCGAAAATCGCCTTGTCCTGCAATTCGTATATAATATCCTGGAGATGCGCCAAGAGCTCCTCTCGGTCGGCTGCCGAAAAACCGGCGGGAATCTCGGGCTCCTTGAGAATCTTTTCCGCGAGCTTGTCGTATTCGTTGCCGATGAGAAAATTGGTCTGTTGGAACAGGGCGAGGCATTTCTCGCTGTTCTCTCCTTTGAGATTGAGCGAATCGAGCCGTTTGACCGCCGACAGAAAATACGCGCACGCCTGCGATTTCATGGGCTCGAGCGTTTCGAGCAGTTTCTCGATGTACTGATAATAGTACAGCGGTTTGTCTTTTATTTCCGGCGGCACCGGCGCGTTCTGCATGGCAAGGTAGGCGTCCACAAGATACTGCCCGGATGCCAGATAGTCCTTTGCAAGAGACACTTTCACTTTGTAAACCCACAGCTTTTGTTCCGCGCTCAGGGAATCGAGCCCCTTGGCAAGGTCGAGTGCTTTTGTATAGGGAACAAACGCTTTCTGCAGGTACAGCGAAGCGGCCTGCGCAATGTCTTTTTCGAGCACGGCAAGCTTAAGCGGCGGCAGTTTCGGGCGTTCCTGGTTCCGCCATGCATCAACGAAATCCTCGTACATCTGCCCTATCCGGTACGCGGCCTCGAACAGCCGTTCGCTGTGATACTGCATCACCACCTCGTACGACTTGGTGGCCTCGGTCAGAAGCGCGGCCTTCTGCTTCTGGTCGGCCTTGAACTTGGCGTCGGGCTGGACAAACTTGATGGCAACAAACTCATCACGCTTCATGTTCGCCAGGTAATAAGCGGCTTCCGCTGCGTAATAATCATTCCCCTGCATTTTGGCCGCAGTGAGCCTCGCATTGAGCTGCTCGGCTTGCGAGAACGACAGCAGGGCGTTGTCTCTGTCTTTGTTCTCAAATGCCATTTTGCCTATCATGAAAAGCGCTTCCACAACCCTCGGGCTCTGGGGAAATCGCCGCACGTAACTCCGGTAGGCGTTCGTCCCCTTCTCGAACATGTTTGCCTTGTAGTAATATTGCGCCGACCGCAGGAGCATCGCCTCGACGTCTTTCTCGGCAGGATACATCTGGGTGTACCGTTCGTTCGCCTCCGCCATCTTGTCCATCTTGTTTAGTTTTTCGTAGCACAGCCCGAGGTTGAACAGTGCGTCCTTTGCCTTGTCGGACCCCGCGTACAACGCGACCAGCTGTTCATACGCTTCCGAAGCTTTGTCGAACTTGTTCGCCTTTTCGAAGTCGGTTGCGGCGTTGAACAGCGCGCTCGGGGCCAGCTTGGACTGCGGATACGAATTCTTGAGGCGGTAATAGGCGTCGCACGCTTTGGCCCAGTCCTCTATTTTTTCAAACGATTCCGCGGCCTTGAACAGCACCACGTCGCCGTATTCGCTGCCGGGATATTTCTGGTCGATGGAGAGGAACGCCTCGCCTGCACGGCTGAAGGCGCCCGATGCAAACACCTGGCTGGCGCTGGAATACACCGCCTGGAGCAGGAGCTTGTATGCATTCGCGCGCCGGGCCGCGTCGGTGGACCCTTTCCATACCTTCTCGAACGCCTGCGCGGCCAAATCCCAGTTCTCCTTGCCGAAATGGCATTTACCAAGGAGGAACTCGGCCTCGTAGTACTCCTCGTTCACGGTCCCTTTCTTGACAATAAGGTCGTAGTATTCCGCGGCGTTTGCATACATCTTCCGGTTGAAATACACCGAGGCGGCCGACAGAAGAACCGTGGAAAGCGACTTGCCCGCAGGGAACAGGGTCTTGTAATTGTTGACCGCTTCAATCACCTTGAGCGCGGGCCCCTCGATCTTGCCCACCTCGGCGGCCGTGTCGGCCGGCAGGAGCCTTTGTGCAATGGCAATCGCGTTGAGCGCCGCCTGCTCGCGCCGTGCAGCATCGGCATCCGTCGTTTTCGAAAAGACGAGGTAATCATCATAGGCCTGTGCGCTCTTGTCAAGTTTCGTGTCGAGAATGACGGCAAGGTTCCAGAGCGCGTCGGCGGCGCGCTTGTCGTGAGGGTATTTCGCCACGAGCGCGGCGTAGTATTTCGCGGCGGCGGCATACCCGGCCGGGTCCTTCTTCGCGTCGGCGTTGCGGTAGCTTGCATCGGACAGGTACAGGCCCATGGATATGGCCATGGAATCGGTGCGCGGAACCAGGAGGGAATCGCGCTTCCACACCAGGTCCTGCCACTGGCCGCCCTTCGCGTACTGGCTGAAGAAGGTCTCGCGCTCCTTCATCGCGCTGTCCGGCTTGTTCATCAGCTCGAACACTTTTATCAGGTTTTCCTCCGCTCCGGGCGCCGAAATACTCTGCGGATATTCCGCAAGCAGACGCCGGTACACGCGGACCGCCGCCGGGTAGTCCATGACCTCGGTGCGAAGTTCCGCGATGCGCTTGAGCACCATCGCCGCGTAGTCGACGTTGCCGATGAGCTGCAGAAACTTCACCGCGTCGTCGATCCGGCTCTCCTCGTCGAAGCTGATCGCGATGTAGTCGATGGCCTCGTCGCGCAGCAGCGGGTTCGTCACCTGCTTCTTCTCGTCGATCTTCGTCACGTCAAAATCGAGCGCGACCTCCTCGACGAGGTACTTGAAAACGGCGATGGCCTCGTCGAACTGGTCCTCCATGTAATAGCACCAGCCAAGACCGTACAGGGCCGACACGAACTGGGGACTGTCGCGGAAGTAAAGCACCTTGTGATACATCTCTTCGGCGAGTTTGTAGCCCTTGCCTCCCTGGATCTTGGGGCGTTCGAAATAATACCGCGCGACGTTCATGGTCGCTTCGACGTAGTACTCGCTTTCCGGATAATCGCGGGTGAGCTCGAGAAGAACGTCGTTGGCTTTGTCGAACTCGCCCAGTTTCTGCATCGAAAGCGCCTTGTAGAACAGGGCGGCGGGCGCGAGCGGGTCGCGCGGATACAGCCGCACGAGGTTGTCGTAGGTTTCGACCACCTTCCGCAAATCGTACTCCGGGAACACGAGGTGCGTGGTATCCTTTCCCTCAGCCATTTTCTTTTCGTAAGCGCGCAGTTTCACCTCGAAATCATCGGCGGCCTGGTCGAAGTACAGCTCGGCGAGCCTGAACAGCAGCTGGGCGATATACTTGCTTTGCGGGTATACGTACTGCATGGAGGTTATGTGCGAAATGAGCAAGCTCCGGTCTTCCACGAGCGAGCGCTGCAGCTTGTCGACGTCCATGGACGAGAACAGCTTCACCACTTCCTTGCTCTTCTGTGAAAGGGTATCCTTTTTGCCCTTTGCCTGCGCGCGCTCCGCCACCTCCTTGGTCATTTTCGCCAGTTCGACCTTTTTGTCCTGGTACTTGAGAAACGCCCAGTCCACGAATTTCGCCTGCAGGTTTTCGTCGGCCTGGCGCCTGCCCTGGATTTCGCCGAGGCATTCCCGCACGACAAGCTGCGCCTCGTGAGTGACGGCGCCATACCGCTGTTTTACGCTGTCCAGCGCCGGCACCGTGGTGCCCAGGAGTTTCGCCACCGCGACGGAATCCGCGGTCTTTGCTTCGAGCCTGAGCTTGAGGCTGTCGACGGTCTTGTTCGCGAGGACAAGCGTGTCGTGAATGAGCGCCGCTTTTTCCTTGAGAATGTCGAGATACCTTCGTTCGGCAAGGCCCGGTATGCCTTCCCCTCCCTTTTTTGATGCAATGGCGCCGATATCGAACAGCAGGTCTTTGTCCTTCTGGCCCAGCGTATTGAGTTTGTCGATGTTGCTGCGGCACGAGGCAAGCAGCTGGTCGTTCTTCTGCTGGATGGCCTTGAATTCCATGATCTGCCAGACGCGGACCATGTCGGAAACGCGGCTTAATTCATCGTAGATCCCGAACGAGAGGCGCGCGGTCTTGAGCTGATCGTAGATGAGCCCCTGCATCCGCTCGGCGTTTGCCTTGTCATTGAGCTTCGAGTACGCCTGTTCGAGAATGGAAACCATCTCGAAGAAGTAGTCGTTGGTCTTGTTTTTCTGGATAAAAGTCTTGGCGATGTCCCGCGCCTTCTCGTATTTCCCCATTTCGAGGTACGTCCGCGATACCTTGACAAGAGAGTAAAAGTACCGTTTTGCGCTGCGCGGCACCTTGCCGTAGAATTCCAGCGCGGTCTGGAATTGTCCCTTGTTGAAATAAATGTCGGCCATGAGAATGGCCGCCTCGTTGGCGATTTCGGGGGAAGAGGCGCTTTTCCTCACGAAGTCGAGGACGAGGAGGGCCTTTTCCCATTCCTTCCTCTGGACGTGGCACAGCGCGGTGAGAAACTGTGCAGGCAGGTACTGCGACGATTTCGGCGGAATCTGCGCCGCAAGGTGCAGGGCCTCGTCGTACCGGTCCTGGTCGTACCGCGATTTCGCCGTAATGTAAAGCACCGGAAAGAACAGCGGCGACATGCGGTACCGCTGCTGGAAATAGGTGCATATGGTGTCGGTAAGGAGCGTGTCCTTCTCATTGTAGGCGTATTGCAGGAGCCGGAAATAGCTCGGCGCGACCTTGTCGCTCGACGGGAACTTTCTCGTAATGTACCGGTAGGATTCAACGGCAAGGTCGCGCAGTTTGAGCTGCCGGTAGCTCTCGCCGAGGGCGAAGTAGATGAAATCGATCCTGCCGTCCGGAAGAGAGAGGTCGCGAAGGTTTTCGAGGACCCTCACGGCGATCTGGTACTTTCCGATCTTGTAAAGTTCCATCGCCTTGTTGTAGTCCTGCGGCAGCACCACCGACGCCTGGGGGACCGTCACATAGTCCTTGCCGAGCGCGTTGTCGAACATCCAGTCGACGTCGCCGGCGTGCGCGGCCGCGGCCGCGAAGAGCATGCAGAATCCAATGCGTCGTATCACTTGCAGCATCGGAAGCCGACCTCGCTTGATTTCAGGCCGACCCCGCCCTCGGAGGTGAGGTAGCAGTCGGCGACTTCACCGAACCTGAACGATCCGCCGAGCATGAGCGGATAGTCCCCCTTCTTGTCTTCCACCCATTCCCACACGTTGCCCACCATGTCCCGGGCACCGCCGGGCTCGCCGCAGCGCGGAAATGATCCGGCTTTGTATTCGGATTTTCCCTCGGCGGGACATTTTCCGGGCTCGTATTTCTGGCCGTATGGATACGCGGTGCGCTTTGCCGTGCGGCATGCTGCGACCCATTCTTCGCGCGTGCAGAGCCGTTTGCCCGCGTCGAGACACGAAATTTTTGCCTGCACCCACGACATTGACGCAAGCGGCTTCTCGCCTGCAATGTTGGGCCATTCGTAGGTGTCGATGCAGAAGGCGGCGCCGTTGTCAAGCGCCGCCGAGACCATTCCCGGCGGGCATACCGGACGCACCATAATATCCTTTGTCAACAAGGCCGTGTGACCGGCGGCGTCGCGCACCTGCAGCGTCACCCTCATCCTGCCGCTTGACAAAAAGGTATGCTCCGCCGCCGGGGACGTGAAAAAATCCCCGCCCAAAACGCCGTTTCCGCCGAAGTCCCAGCGGTACTCGAGTCTTCCCCGCGACGTCTCCGCGTCCACCGATGCCGACGCGTCGAACGACACCGCGGCGCCCTGATTCACCACCGCCGGGGACCACGTGAACGCCGGCGACGGCGGCAGATCGATGAAGTACGCGAACGTGTCTATTTTTCCGGCATGACCCGCGGGATCAACCGCGAACGCCAGGATGGTATCGGATGAGGTGAGCGTGATGGGACTCAAAAACTCCGCCGAGTCGGCGGTGGGAGTATGTCCGTGCCGCGCATAATAGACGGTGCTCCTGCCGTCAAACGTGTTGAAGGTGATCGACAATGCATGGTTGTAGACCCGGTCGCGGCCCGCAGGCACATCGGGAACCGCGGCCGGCTTGAATACATCGAGCACGCGGATGGGGCTCTGGTTTCCCGCGACGTCCTCGGCGAAGAACACGAGCCGCACGTCGTCTTTCCGACGGATGCTGATCCGGCATCGTGACAGTTCATGTTTGTCGCAGGCCGTTTGCGCCGTGCTCGAAAAGGCCGGGTTGGTCCCGTCCAGCGTGTAGAAAATGGTGGCCTTCTTGCTGCATTCGAAAAACACCGATACCGAATCGCCGACGCCCCTCCTTACAATGACGGCGACGGACGGCGGCGTCATGTCGATGGTGAATTCGCTCCTGCGAAGCGGGCTCCTCAGACCGTTTGCGCCCTGCGAATAGTACTCCAGCGTGTAAACCCGTTCCCTGGACAGCGGCACGGAATCGGTGAAGGCGGTGAATCCGGAGTCGGGCAATAGGCGCCAGAACACCGAGCTTCCGGGGCTTGCGGCAAAGGAAACCTTGATCGGATTCTTGTATACGCCGCCCTCCGGCACGACCGCGACAAGGGGTTTTTTCAGGTCGTCCATGAGCTTCGGCTCGCTCCTGTTTCCCGCTCTGTCAACCGCGAAGTAGCGCAGGACCTGGCCCATACGCATGGGAATCCTGTCTTTGTACACGGGCGAGGATTCCCCGGGCATGCCGTCTATTTCGTAGTGTATCACGGCCTCCTCGTCTGCAAAGAGCCGTACCAAAAAGACATTCCGCTGCACATCCTCCTCCACCTCGGCCTTCACCACGGGCGGCCTGGTGTCGATCGTGTACTCCGCGCGCATTTCGGAGCTTTCGTTGCCTGCGCTGTCGACGGCAATAACGCGCAGCAGCGTCGCGCCTTCCTTGGTGATGGGAATTGCGCCTTTGTAAATCACGGACGTCGCCTGCGCCTGCGTGCCGTCGAGCGTGTAGAAGACGGCAGCCGGCTTGTTGCAGTCGACGGAAACGCGGAACGCCGACGCATAAATACCCGACTGCCGGGAAAGCGAAATCACCGGCGGCGTCTTGTCGTATTTGTACACCCATTCGAACAGCTCGGACCTGTTGCCCGCAAGGTCTTTGGCGACCGCCCTCAAAAGGCATTTTCCCTTTCTCGCAACAATCACCGGCGCGGCATATTCCGGGCTGGTCTCGGTCGGAAAGGTGCCGTCGAGGGTGTACCGGATGGAGGAGGGTTTCTTGGTTGAGAGCCACAGCGTGTCGAATCCGGTTCCCTCGCGCTGCTCAAGGTGCACTTTGGGAGGGACCGTGTCCACAACATAGGTGCTTCTCCCGATGTCCGACTCCCATCCAAGCGAATTCTTCGCAAAATACCGGACAATGGTGGTGCCGTACGGAATTTCCACCGGCTTCTGATACTGCATGAACATGCGGGGCGGAGCGGACGGGTCGAACGTGAAGAACACGTCGGCCGCAGGCGCAACAGTAAACGAAATCTCCCTTCTCGCACTGTAAACGCCTTCCGGAGGCGCGATATCGACGCGGATGCTGGTTGAGTCGACGACGAAGGAGAGTTTCTTGCTGAAGGTCCTGTTTCCGGCGCTGTCGACCGCGACAAAATAGCCGCTCAGCGAATCCTTCACCACCATTGAATCCGGGACGGTCTTCTGCACCAATGCGGTGTCCACCAGGGACGCCGTGAACTAGGAGTCTGCACGGTTTGTTGACCGAGCACCGCACCGTGATTGCGGAATGGTAACGGCCCGGCTCGGGTGAAACGGTGAGCTCCGGCGGACGGGAATCGAGCACATACACCATCGAATCGACCCTCGACTTGTTGCCCAGAAGGTCCTCACCGTAAAAGTAAACCCGCGTGGTCCCCTCCTCCATCACCGTCACCGGATCGCGGTATTGCAGCATTTCTTTTCCCACGGCCGACGGCGAGGCCACCCGGTACCAGAATGTTGTCTGCTTGTTCGCCTTGAACGTGACGTGAAAAATTGCGGGGTGGTACTTTTCCCTCGGCTGAATCTGAACGACGGGCGCCATGGTGTCGAGCCACGACGGAAGGGTGTCGCGCTTTGCGGAACCGTGCGCGGCGGCCGCGCAGCAGAGAAGGATGGCCAGGCTCTGAATCACTTGCCCGCCTTTTCGAGGAGGTCCGATAGAGTTCTCTTCATTTCCGGGTCAGTTGCCTTTGTCAAGGCAGTCCGCCACTGATCTCTCGCCAACTCCGGCGATTGCTTGTAGTTCATGTAAATGAGCCCCAAAAGATACAGGGGTTCGGCGTCAGCGGGGCTCAGCCGGGACGCGTTCTTAAGAACACCGATCGCGCTGTCGTAGTCCGTGCGGTTCTTGTACTGGAGAAGATCGTACATGGTTCTGCCCATGCCGAGAAATCCCTCGGCGTTATTTGGAAAATCACGGACAATCGACTGGTATTTCATAAGCGCAATTTCGTACCATTCCATCCTCCGGTAGACGTCGGCCTGGATAAGAAGGACATTCTTCTCGCTGGGATGGTCGGAACAATAGGCGTCGAGAGGCTCGACCGCCTCCTTGTACCTGCCGAGCTGCGTCATGAGCGTTACCATTTTGACAAGCGCATCGGCGTTGTTGGGCGACAGCTCGAGTATCTTGCGGCGGTACGTGACTGCATCTTCGACCTTGTGCATTTTTTCGGCAATCGAAGCAAGTTTGTCCAGCACGTCGAGGCGTTGCGGAGACATGGCAAGAACCGTTTCGAGGAACGCGGCCGCCTCCCCGGGCCGGTTAAGCGCCAGATAGGCATTGGCCAGGTTAAGAAGAACCGACTCGTTCTTCGCGCCGGCTTTGTCGGCCTTTCGGTACGTATCGATCGCTTTTCGGATATTCCCGCTCAGATACAGGATATTGCCCTCGTTGTTGAGGGCCGATTGCACGTTGTGGCCCATGCGCGACGCCCTTTCAAGAATTCCCTGAGCCTCGGCGGTGTTGCCCGCGTGCCAGGCGAGAACGCCGAGGCTCACGTCGATGTCCGGATTGTCGGGCGCCAGTTCCTGCGCGTGAGAGAGAACCTGTTTCGCCTCAGGATACATGCCGAGTTCGATGTACGTCTGCGCCAGGTTCACGATAACGGGGATGTCGTCCGGAGAGCCGGCGGCGCACCGTTCGAGCACCCTGAGCGATTCCATGAGATGGCCGCTGTTGCGGTACGCCGCTCCCAAAAGAGCGTAGAACCGGGAACAGTCGGGCCGGTACCGGACAAGCCTGTTGAAAACGTCGCACGCCTGCTGAAACTGCCCCGTTGCCATGTAGGTCCTGCCGAGCATGAAGTCCGCCTCAAGGTCCGAAGGCCCGCGGACCACCGCCTGCGTAAACATGGCAATGGCGCGCTGCGACTCGCCGCCGGACAAAAGCGCCTTCCCGATGGCCGTCATGCCGTCGGACGTCCGTTCGAGCGCCCGCCGGTTGTTGTTGACAAATTCCAAGGCCCGCCCCGGCGTTTCGTGTTCCGCCAGAAAATCCGCGGCCGCCGCGATCACGGCGGGATCGCCGTTCGCAACCGAAAGCGACCGGTCGAAGGCCTTCTGCGCCTTGTCAAACGCGCCTGCGAAGCGGAACAGCCGTCCCATGCGCGCCCACGCCGCTGCCAGCGACGGATCGAGCTCCGCGGCCCGCGCGTAGCTGGTGATGGCGGCGGACGTATTGCTTCGCATTTCGTAGCCGTAGCCGGCAACATAGGTTGCATAGGCCTGCGGATTCTGCGACAGCGGGCGCCTGAATTCCCGGGATTGCTCCTTTGTCAAAGTTATGCCGGTAAACGCCATGTATTGCGCGAACAGGGAAAAACACAGTTGAGGCAGGGAATCGGTGGAGGCGCTCTCGGTGATGAGCTTTTTAACGGGCCGGTCGTTGCGAACCAGAACCGCCCGGAGCTCGCAGGTGATTCTGCCGTTGGCAGCGTAAAACGTGCCGCCGCACGCGGAATTCCACCCCCACCGCAGCCAGTGAACTTTGAGGAGACTGTCCGAAGCCATGGTCCAGCCGGCGGAATCGACGGGAAACAGAAACACCGGGTCGAGCACCTGACAATCTTCGCACAGGGGGATGCAGCGGGCAAAATATTCGGGGACGAGGGGGACGAGCCATTCCAGGGTTTTTTCCTGAGACTTATTGACGAGCGGGAATACCAGGATCTTTGTGACCCCAAAGGAAGGATTCCATGCCAGGAAAAGAACCGCCGTCAGAACGGCATAGCGCCGGCTTTGTGCAGACAAACGCATGATGGATACAAAAATAAGATATTGAAGTCAAAAGAGATAAAGAATTCGGAGAAAATGCCCTGCGTCAAATTTTCTTGATCGCGAATTGCAGGATTTGGGCAAGTTCCTCGATATCGAACGGTTTCCGCAGGGCGGCCTTGAAACCGAAGCTCTGCGGTTCGGCCATCACGGGATCATCGGAATAACCGCTCGTGGCAACGGCTTTCACCGCGGAATCTATCGTGCGCATCTCCGCAAGCGCTTTCTTGCCGCCAAAACCGCCCGGAATGGTGAGATCGAGAATGACGGCGTCGAAACCGCGGGCCGCGGCCTTTGCATCGGAAAATTTCCGAACCGCTTCGCGACTGTCGGCGGCGGTCTCAACGGTATAGCCGAGCGATCTGATGACGCCGGCCATGGCATCGAGCACGAACAGCTCGTCGTCCATGATGAGAATGCTTCCATGCCCCATGGGGACCGCTTCGGAATGATCTGCCGGAGCGCGCTCGGCGCCTGCGGCCGATGCGGGCAGGTAGATGCGCACCTGCGTTCCGGCGCCGGGTTCCGAGGAAATCTCAATGTGCCCCCGGTGTTTCTGCACAACGGAATATGCGATGGTGAGCCCGAGACCGCTGCCCTTCTGTTTCGTGGTGAAAAACGGGTCGAACACCCTTGCGAGATGCTGACGGGGAATGCCGATCCCGGTGTCCCGAATGCAAATTCGAACGTAATTGCCAGGCGCGAGGGGAATACCCGCCTGCGCGTCCACCGCCACATTCTCGGCCCCGATGGAAACCACTCCCCCTTCGGACATGGCCTGCTGGGCGTTGATAATGCAATTGTTGATAACTTCGCTCAGTTGTCCTGTGTCAACTTCACATTCCCAAAGGCCGTCCGGGAGCGAAAGCTCCGCTTTTACGTTGGTGCCCGACAAAACGAAGGCGGACGTATCGCGCAGGAGTTCCGAAATCGACGCGAGCTTTCTCACGGGCGCCCGCTTCTTCCAACTGCTTGTTGACAGAAAGAAGCGCCGAGTATATAGCAGAAGACTCTTGAATGGGAAGGTGGTGAACAGGAGGTAGGGCTGCGTCGAAGTGCCCGTGTGGGTTAGTACCATCCGAGTCGGTAAACCATTTAACTGCTTGACGCGGCTCCGCCGCCTGCTGTGCGGAAAGCCTCTGGCTTTCCGGCCATGTTCGCTCCCTTCCTCTCCCCTCGCTCTCGGCTGGAAGGCTGAGCCTTCCAGCCGAAGCGAGGGGGCTGGTCAAGGGACAAGCCCAACGAAGGTGAAGCCTTTCCGCACAGCAGGCGGCGGAGCCGCAGGTCAGTGCTCTCGGCTCGGGGAAGATTCGGTTGGCACCCCGGCTACCCGATTTTGACGGAACCCTGCGCAGGAGGTGAGAGGCGGTGAGGAGTTTGCGAATCATGGGCATCTTTCTGGCGGGCTGTGTGCTCGCTGCAACGTTCGGCGCTTGAAGCTTTCCCGGTCCAAGCGACGGCGAGGCCGGAGGTGGGTTTAACCGAAGAGAAGCTGGCAGCTATCGCTTCC
>CAVWBU010000014.1:0-16564 GCA_963753345.1 uncultured Fibrobacterota bacterium | reverse complement strand
ACCGTTCGCCTCCTCACCTCACCACCGTAAACCCCTTCACCGTCTCCCCTCTCCCGAAAATCGCCTTTGCAAAGTACCGGCATTCGCATGCCCTTTTGTTCCTGGTTTTCATGAGAATGTTGTTCACTCTTTAGAAATTTGTTCCGGCGTCTTGCCGTTGAAAGTCAGAAGAACCGCGTGATATCCACCAGATACTGAAGCATTCATGGGACATAATTGCCAAGCATAGTATGTTATTCCTACATTCTGTAAATATGTTTGTGTTAAATCCCAATACATGTATCCAGGTAATACACATTCTATGAGGTTGTTGTATTTAGTTATTGTATCAGTCACTAATGTGTCCTTTGGTGGAATGGTCGTTAGACCAAAGTATACGCCAGATGACGCATAATTTACGCCGCTCGGCGGATATTCCCCCTGCAAGTTTTTAATGGTGTCTACATCATAGAACTTGACAAGGGTATCGGTATATGAAGTATCTGAGGTCAATGAATCGTATATGACAGTATCGCAGTCCGTCATTTCCGAGAGTAAACTGTCTCGTATTTTTACTTCAAAGACGATGCGGTCTTTCATACTATCTACTGTTATGATAGTCATTGTCTTCAGGCCAATTGAGGAGACACATGGACAACATATTTCATCACTGCACGCATACACCCAGGTATTTCCCAGAGCTATCGGTGCAAAGTCGACCTTTGAGACGGAATGGTGTGTCACAGGATTCGAGCACATTGCCACGAGCATCAATACAGCTGGCAATGTCATAAGTTGCTTCATATTCTTACCCCCCGCAATACGGCGGCCTGCACTGGAAACCTTCGATTTTGAAGTGCCTTGTGGCTGACCACTCACTCCACCTGCTTGGCGCACAGTGTGGCGCCAATGCCCCGCCCTCACCCAATAATACACCCAAACACCCCAAAAGTGAAGTCTTTTTCAAAGAAACCGTTTTCTGGCAGAAAACCAGGGCCGCTCTTGCTGACCGCAAGTCCACTCTAGCACACCAGAAATGAGACCCAGTAGATATTCCATGGATAGGGGTATGGGTCAATTGGGCGTCACGGCGACAACTTGGGTCCACCGGTTCTCCACCTGCTGACCGGAAAGGCCTGTCAAGCCAAGCCAGACCTTGACTCAGTAGATATTCCATGGATAAGGGGTACGGTTCAGTTGGGCGTCACGGGGCGAGGGGCTAGGACAAAGGGACGAAGGGCTGAATTACTTATTGAAGAGGATAAAAGACACTGGCAATTCATGTACCTTATTTCTGGATGACCAGCTTTTCCGAGACCGTTTTCACACCGTCAAAGAGCCTGGTCACATATATTCCGATGGGTAAATTTGATGCTATGCCCTTCATCACATTCTCACCGGTTTTCATGATCCTTACTCTGTCGGTGTAATCAGCGATCAAGCGGCCTTGGAGGTTATATACCCTCAATTGGGCTTGTGACGGATTCGATAAAGTAAAGATTTTCAATGCGCTTTTCTGCGGACTAGCTTTTACCTGTGTGCTCTTCTGATACACCCGGACGTAGTCGATGGACATCTTCTGTGGGAAGATGGTTGTATCAGTTATATAGCCATATACTATAAGATTTGCAATGAAACAAAAAGGCTGATGAAAGGAAGAGAAATTGTAGCTTGCGTTGATGGTGTCATATTCCCAGAATTCCTTGCCATCGAAGAAATACTTAATTCCGAGAGAGTCCCATTCAATGGCATACAAATGATAATTATTGCACAGGCATTCCGTATAACCGTAGGGTTGACGATTATAAATTGGTCCGCCAGTGGTCCCTGCAAAATCACAAGATACAACATAGCCACTATCGCCGGGAGATGCTGCATTAAAGTTTCGAGGCCCTGTCATTTGATCATATATTTCAATTTCTCCACACTCCGGCCACGACACGGTAGGGTAATTTGCTCCCATCATCCAGAATACCGCCCACGGCCCAATGCCGTAGGGACCTTCCAGCCTCACTTCGATATAGCCGTATTTGAATTCTCGTTTGCCTTGGGTGGTGATGTAGCAAGAAGTGTAGGGATTTTGGCCGTATGTCTGCTTTTTCGCCCAAAGGATCGCAGAGCCGTTTTCAAAAGACATATTAAGGCCGTTGGTATAAAATTGTTGCTGTGGAGTAGGCCAATATCCGCCTGTATCATAACTCCAATTGTTTGTATCAAGTGCCGTGCTGTCGAATTCATCAGACCAGACAAGGGAATAACCTGACGGCGGGGCTGCGGACGCAATCGCAATGAATAATAGTACAAATAATAATGGAAGTATTCCTGACAAAGGACACTCGTTAAAGTTGTTCATATTTCTGGCTCCTTTTACCCTCATAATATACTTTCAATTCCACTCTATTCAAGCCTCTTTGAAAGAAAGTGTTCTCTGGCAGAAGACAGGCCCCTCCTGCTGACCGGAAAGGCCGGTCTAGCCAAGCGGGGCGCCCAAATCTTCTCTTGAGTTTTGAGACAGGCTGTACTTCCCCCTCCCGGATGCTTTTTCTTGCCTTGTATACCTTTCTTCCGCCGAACGCCTTCCATCTATCGCATTGCCCTTATCCTCTCCGCAATCATCATCCTCTCGGTCTTCTCAAACGCGGGATTCCGTGCCATGAATCTCCAATAGATTTTGTCAAGCAATCCGCGATCGTTGTTCTTCACAGCAACCGACACAAGCAGGCGCACAAAATCATTGCCTGTCTCTCCGGCCGGCAATGAATCTGCTGCTGCGAGCGCTGTGGAATGCACAGCCGCGGAATCGCCATGTTCAAGACAGTCGAGCACTCGAAAGCGGAATCGTTGCGAAGCAGTGAGCCGGCCTTCGGCTGCGAAACGGCGGAATTGCACGACAGGCCGCAAAGTGTCCCACTCGGCCGCAGCCGTGCCCACGGTGAAGTATGAAAACACGACGTTCTCAATGGCTCCCAGCTGCGGTCCAGACTGTCCTGATTCGGCATGACCGGACAAATTGGCTGCCGCGACGATATTCTTGTGAACCTCACGATAAACCTTTTCGCGTTCCGTTCGCACCACTGCCGCCATTTCCGGGTCCATGAACTCTTGATACGAAACAGACGTGGACGTAAATGGCGCAAAAAGCCGGGCCTGCGACCGGAGGAAAAAGGCCTTTTCCGCGCCGTTGTCGAGGATCGGGAAGTAATCGGAGTTAGGGCGAAAGTAGCGCAGAAGCGGCGTGAGGCTGCGGCCGGTCACCAGGAAATTGCGTTCCCCAAAAAGCGCGGGGTCGTCCCTGAGCAGGCGGATATGCTCAAGAATGTCCGGCGTGCGGAACCTTTGAGCGGGCCCGAACGAAAAAGGTCTCCTTGACGCGAGGATAACGATGTCGGTGGAAGCTGCAGGCACCGCGTAGATTTTTATTTCGGGAAACGTCGTTGAAAGCGCCTTGACAACACCGAGCACGAGATCGGAATTGAATTCGTAAAGATGGAGCCATTGCACCATGAGGCCGCTGTCCGCGAGGAACGGCACGACGTCGCGGTAGAACTCGGCGGTAAACAGGCCCGAGACGCCGCTCACCCACGGGTTGGAAGGCTCGGACACGATCAGGTCGTAGGTCTTCCTCGAGGTGTTGAAATAGGTTTTCGCATCGTCGATGACGATTCTGGCGCGGGAATCTTCGAACACCCTGCGGTTGGCGGGCAAAAAGCCCTTCGCGAGCCGCACCATCTCCTTTTCTATTTCGACAATATCCACGCGTTCCAGCAAAGGGTCGCACAGCAGGTAGTGGGCGGTCATGCCGCTGCCGAATCCGATAACGGCGGCGGAATACCTTTTCTCAATTACGCTCATGGGATAAAAGGCAAGGGCCGCCTGTGTGTACTCGTCCACCACAGCCGCGGCGCCGCCGGGCGCCGCGCTCGCATCGGTCTTGCCGTTGGTCTTGATGAACGCAACATCGCTTCTGCGGTGAAAAGAAATGGTGGCGGTCGCACCGTCGCGCTGCGTCACTGTTTCGAGGCGGCTGCCGAAGTCTGCATGCGACCTGAAAGCTCCGCTGGTCACGACGCCGGGATCGAGAGAGACAAAGAAGACCGGTACGCTGCTTGCCAAAGCCGCGCCAAAGAGAGCAGATCGCCGAGTCGCGTTTGTAACGAACAGTGCACATAAAAGCAGTCCCAGGCCTATGTCGATAAACGCGCCGGACGCGATTGTCATCTTGAGCTGGAGTGCGGGAAGCAGCACCATGCCGCCTAGAGCTGCGCCCGCAATGGAGCCAAGCGTATTCCAGCCGTACAGGTAGCCCACATGCTTTTCATTGCCGGTCCTCCGGACAAGCACATAGGTAAGCAGTGGCAGGGTCATTCCCGCAAAAAAACTTGCCGGGCTCACCAGCGCCACGCAGAGGACGTATTTGAACACCGAGTAGACTGCATAGGAAACTTCGGTGCGCAGGAGTATGTCGTTAAAGGTGTTGACGGCCAGGAAAAACGGTTTGTAAAGGTACAGGCTGGCCAGGGCCAGGCCGCCCATGCACACCTGGATTACTGCAAGCGCCGGCCCTGCGCTGTCCGGCTTCTTGAGGATGCGCGCCGAGAAGAGCCCGCCCAGCGCAAGCCCCAGAATAAATGCAGATATCATTATGTCAAAGGCATGGGTGGAGGAGCCCAGAAGAAGGCTTATGAGCCTTGTCCAGCCGGTTTCGTAGACAAAAGACGACATTCCGGTTGCCGCGGCGATCGCGAGCCAGAACACCACTGGGTTTTTGATTCCCGAGGCAGCTGTCTGCACGCCGGGAGAACCGGCGGAAAAGAGGGTTTCTCCGCCGGCATTTGCGAAACGGGAAATAAACCAGAACCCCGCGGCAATCACCATGTTTCCGGCCGCGGCAAGCGCGAGCGCCCCCGGCGTCCCGAAACCGGGAACAAGCACATAGGACGTAAGCACGATCCCGGCCGCGGCGCCCAGGGAATTCGTGAAATAAAGCCGGGGAAGCGAGACCCTGCCCTGGTCTTTGGTCAACCGCATGACCGCGATGGCCAGCGCGGGGAAGGTCATGCCCAGAAGCACGGAAACCGGCCCGGCAAGCGCGATGGAAGTCAGCACCTTGTAGACATGGACTGACAAAGGAGACAGACTGCTGTGCCTTACCGTGTTGAAAAAGACCCGGGTGACGGACACGAACTCTTCGTGAAAGACAAATCCGCCCATGCCCACAAGAAACTCGATGCTTGCGTAAAGAAGAAATGCGTTTCGGGTGCGCCTGCCGATTTTCCCGCTTATAAAGCTGCCTGCGCCGAGCCCGCCCATGTAGATCACCAGAGTGATGATCTGCCCGTAGGACGAATGGCCCAGGAAAATCTTGAGGTACCGCGCCCAGAGCGCTTCGTACACCAGCCCGATGCACCCCGACAGGCAGAACAGGAAGTACACAAGCCACATCAGGCGGCCGCTTGCGCGCGAAGCGCGCGAAGCGCGCGGGGAAAGTTGTGTTTCCATGGTGTCGAAGGGCCGGAGCGAGGGGGATACTTCCCCCGCAATAATATTTCTAATTAGGAATTGGAAGTAAAGAACCACGGCCATAGGCCGTGGTTCTTTGATGAGGGGGTGTAACCCCCGAAATCAAAGAAAAGCGCGTCAGCGCTTTAGCGTAACATTGTGCACCACGCCCATAGGGCGTGGTCTCTTTTCGAGAAAACGCCGTAGGCATACCGCAAAAATCCTCTCTGGTTGCACAAAATGAAATAAATTATTAGGCCACCTCAAGCTCCGCCTGCGCATCAACCACTCCCCTATTGACAAGCGCAAGCGACTCGTGCATTCTGTCCGCAATAAACGGATCGGGAATTGTGTCTCTCAATGTCCGCAGCAACTGCACCGTCATTCTGAGCACGCGCACCAAATCTCCTTCGGGCACGCCGAACGATTCGAGCTCGGACAGCGTGCAGCCGCTCGCCCAGGCGAATACGGGCGCGGCCAGCGAAAAATCGAGCTCGCGGACCGGCGCGTCGATGTTGTGGCGGATTTCCCTCGAGCGGAGCCTGTGGATGACCCCTTCGGCGTGGAACCGCATCTTGACATCGGAGACCGGCCGCGCGTTCCGCCTCCTGCTCTCCTCGGTGATGAGCGCCGCGATCACCACGGGAAGCTGCGCCGCGCTGCATTCGTCGAAGCTGCGCGAGTAATACAGCTCGGCCGCCTGGATCTCGTAGCCGTTCACCGCCATGGCGAGCCTGCCCTTGTCGGTGAGGGTGGTCCCGGACAGAAACCCCGCGGCCTGCAGAAACGCGATGCGATTGACAATCTGCTCCTCCTCCTGGCGGTAGGAATGCGTGAAGGAGAACTGCCCCTTGCGGAAATTGCGCAGGCTCTTTCTGAAAAGGTCGAACGAGCCCTCGCCGAACTGGCTGTACAAAGAGAGAATCGTGGAGTATGAGGCGAAAAACCTGCTCGAAATGACCTCGTTTCTGCCCGACCACAGCCGCTCGACCTCCCGGGGGTCGGTGGCTTCGGGAACGATCTGCGCATACACGTAACCCACCTCATCCATGCCGCGGCGCCCGGCGCGGCCCGCGATCTGGTTGTACTGCCGCGTCATGAGATAGTTGAAATCCACGCCGTCGAATTTCTCCAGCGTGTCGAATATCACGGTGCTTGCAGGCATGTTCACGCCGAGCGCAAAGGTCTCGGTGCAGAACAGCAGTTTGATGAGGCCCGAGGAAAACAGGCGCTCCACAATTTCTTTGGCCGCCGGCAGGATGCCCGCGTGGTGGTACGCGACGCCGGTCTCCCACAGTTGCCGCATTGCCTGGAGCCGGTCGTACGACCCAAGATGATACTGCTCCACAAGGTCGTCCACCATCACGCGCACCCGGGAATGCTCCTCACGGGACAGGAGCGTTAGCCACGAGTGCATGTGCGCGTTGCGCTCGCAGCCGTTGCGGTTGAAGCAGAAATACAGGATGGGGTAATGCCCTGTGTCAAGCACATGCTTCACGACGCTGCGCGCCGACGGTTTTTTCCGGAGCAGCGCCTTGCGCTGGTTCGGGTTCTTAAGGTACATCCGCGCCACTTCCTTGAGGTTCATCACCTTGTACTTGGGGCTGTACAGGAAATGCTTGAGCGGCACCGGACGGTGGCTTTCCTCGATGACGGTCACCTGCGAGCCCCGCACCGCCTCCATCCACTGCGCCAGCTCGTGCAGGTTGGGCACGGTGGCCGACAGGCACATGAAGCGGATGTGGCGGGGCGCCAGGATGATGCTCTCCTCCCACACGGTGCCGCGTTCCGGATCGTCAAGGTAATGGATTTCGTCGAAGATCGCGTACAGGACGTCGCCGAGCCGCGGCGAGTTTTCGAGGATGAGGTTGCGGAATATCTCGGTGGTCATGATGAGGATGCGGCCCTCGGGGTTGATGGTGACGTCGCCGGTGTGGATGCCGACCACGGCGTCGCCGAAGCGTTTGCGGAAGTCGCGGAACTTCTGGTTGGAGAGGGCCTTGATGGGTGCGGTGTAGATCACCCGCCTGCCCGTTTTCATGGAGGCCTCGGCCGCGTATTCGGCCACGAGCGTCTTGCCGCAGCCGGTGGGCGCGGCAACGATGAGCGACTTCCCTTCGTCAATGGCGCGGACCGCTTTTTCCTGGAACGAGTCGAGGGCGAAACCGAGGTAGTTCACGATGGTTCCCGAAGGATGGAGGGCGAAGGAAACGGTAAAAGAAAATAGATCATATCATGCGTCAACAACAACCCGCGGTTCCTTAAGCACCCGCGCGTCTCCCCTGCGCTCGGTTGTTCCCTCGGCGTCAAACAGCGCGTACAGCATGAGGCAGATCTTGCGGTTCCCCGACACGAGGTCGCGGAACTGCGCAACCGTGAGCCCTTCGGGATGCTTCGCCAGCTCAGCGCAGAGGGCTTTACGGCATTTGTCAACAACCGACGCGTGCAGGAACGTTCCCTCGACTGCGTACAGCACGCGTGACGACGACATGAACTTGAGCAGATGCGAGAGCCGCTTTCCCTCGATGCCGGCCCGCTTGGCATGCGCCTCGAGCTCCGCAAGAACAGGCGCCTGCATGCCGCATTTGAGGATGTAATCCTCCACAATCCGGCACTGCTCACGTTCCTCTTTGGTAAGATTCACCGAATGGCCCGCCAGCACGTAGGTGCGGCCCGCGCGGCCGAGCGCGCCGTCGCGCACGAGCTTTTCCAGCAGCAGCAGGCACACGTGTTTTGCCGTTGTCGCCTCCGCCCATGCCCAGAATCCCCTGCATTTCCTCGGCGGTCCTTCCGGTTTCGAGCAGCGGATTGGCGGCATGATACTCGGCTATGTTTTTTTTTGCCTTCGCAGCGAGCTCGTCGTAGCGTGCCGGCGAAATATAAGAACCGCTTTTCTTCCGACGCGAGCGCCACCATGCCGCCGGGAAATCCGCTTTTGTCAATGGCATCCACGTCCTGCGGCGACACGTTGAGCGCCTCGGCAAGCGCGAATCGCTCGATGCCGGCCGGATGCTTGGCGGCTTCGGCGGCGGCAAGCATGGGCAGTTTTCCGCCCGAAAGTTCTCTGAGCTGTTGCACCAGGTTGTCGGGCCGCCGCCGGTGGTGCAGCGGGTGCGGGTCGATAACGGTGCCGCCGCCGATGGTAGCGTCGCCCGAGCTCGTGCGCAGCACGAACGCGTCCTGTGCCTGCGCGACGCAGGGCAGCGGCAGGTGGATCTGGGCAAGGCCCGATGTGCCGGGCGACAGGCTGTCGGCGTCGATGAGATGGATCTTTGCCTGGGCCTCGAAAGTGCCCATGATGAATTCCGCCTGCGACCACACCGGCAGCGGCTTGACGCCCGGGAACAGCCGAACCGCCGCGTCGAGCAGGGTCGTTTCGGCAAGCGGCCGGTCGGCAAGGAGCATGCCCCGCCGGAATTCCTCTTTGGAAAGACCCGCCAGATTGAGCGAGGCGCGGTCTCCCGCGACAACTTCGTCGGTCTCCGCACCGTACCGCTCCATGCGCCGCACGCGCAGCTCCTTGCCCCCGGGCAGCAGCCATGCCGCGGCGCCGGTGCGAAGGGAACCGCCGATCACCGACCCGGTCACCACGGTGCCGAACCCGCTCACCGAAAAGATCCGGTCTATGTACATGCGGAATACGCCGCTTCCGGCTCGACGGGGTGACGCGGTGACCTCGGCCGCTATGGCCGCAACCAGTTCCGGGATCCCCCGCCCGGAAAGCGCCGACACAGGCACCACAGGGCAGCCGTCAAGGAATGTCCCTTTTGTAAATTCCGCGAGCCGGGCGCGCGCCGCCGCAAGTCCCGGTTCGTCGACGAGGTCGGCCTTGTTGAGGGCGATCACGCCGGCCGAAATGCCGAGCGCCTCGCAGATGCGCAGGTGTTCAACGGTCTGCGGCATCACGCCCTCGTCGGCCGCGATCACCATGAGCACCACGTCGATGCCGTGCGCGCCCGCCGCCATGGTGTGCACGAAATCGCGGTGCCCTGGCACGTCCACGATGCCCACCGTGTCGCCCGACGGGAGTGAAAGATGCGCGAACCCGAGGTTGATGGTGATGCCGCGCCGTTTTTCTTCCTTGTGGGTGTCGCAGTCGATGCCGGTGAGGGCCTTGACAAGTGCGGTTTTACCATGGTCGACGTGGCCCGCGGTCCCCACGATGCTGTGGATCACGGCTCCCCCGCCCCGAGCGCCGCGGCGATCGCCTTTGCGCAGTGCGGCAGGTCGGCCTCCGCGACCGCGAGCATGTCGAACACGAGACGGCCCTCACGCAGGACCGCAACGACGGGCGGCCGCGCCCTTCTGAGACGGGCCGCCACGAGGCGGAGGGAGTCGCCCGCCCGCGGGCCCTTTTTGTCAAGCACCACGGCAGCGCTCGGGACAAGCAGGCCTGGCAGGGTGCCGCCGCCGCACTGGCCCTTCGTGTCTTCGACCGTACACGGTATCCCGCGCGCGGCAACATCCTGCGCAAGCGCGCTCGGCGCGCTGCCGGATTTCGTCGCGGTCCCGCGACAGCATGGCGAAGGTGGGGTTGTTCTTGACAAGCGACTCATCCTCGAGATGGCTTCTGCATGCGGACGACAAAGCCGCCATGGTGAGCTTCCCCACGCGCAGGGCGCGCATGAGCGGCGCCTTGGCAAGCCGGGCCACAAGCTTCTTCTTCCCGGCGATGATGCCCGCCTGCGGGCCGCCGAGCAGCTTGTCGCCCGAGAAAAGGACGAGGTCGGCGCCCGCTGCGATTGACGAGGCCGCATCGGGCTCGCCCTCGAGGGGCAGGGAGCGCACCTTCCGGAGCAGCCCGGAGCCGAGGTCATAGACAAACGGCAATCGCTTCTTTTTCGCCAGCGCCGCGCATTGTTCGAGCGAAGCCTCCTCGACAAAGCCGGTGATGGCATAGTTCGACTTGTGCGCCTTGAAAATGACGGCCGTGTTGCGAGTGATTGCCTTTTCGTAATCGGCAATGCGCGTGCGGTTGGTGGCGCCCACCTCCACCATGGTGCAGCCGGATGCGGCCATGATGTCGGGAATGCGGAATTCGCCGCCGATCTCGATGAGTTCGCCGCGCGAAACAATCACCTCGCGGCCCGCGGCGAGCGTCGACAGCGCAAGTACAATGGCGGCCGCGTTGTTGTTGACAACAAGGACATCCTCCGCGCCCGTGAGGAACCGCAGGAGCGCGGCGACATGATGGTTTCGGCTGCCGCGGCCGCCGCTTTCCAGATCGAATTCGATATTCGAATAGCCGGTAACAACGTCGGCCATGTCGGCGAGTACCGTCTCGCCGAGCACCGCCCGGCCGAGGTTCGTGTGAAGAATCACGCCGGTTGCGTTGACAACCCGCACAAGCGACGGGCTTGCGAGAGAACGCACGAGCGCCGCGACCAGCGCAGGGATTTCGCGTTCGTCTGCGGCGGCGCCGCCGGATGCGAGGCGCGCGAGGCGCGCCCGGAGCGCCGACAGTGCCTCGCGCACGGCAAACACGCACAGCGCTCTTCCGTGCTCCGCGGCAAGCTGCGCGACCTCGGAACTCTTGAGCACGGAATCGACACTGGGAAGCGATTGCAGGTGGGCATTCGATTTTCGCATGGGACTGGGGCCTGCTCCAAAGTGAACGTTCGTGCAGAGAGGGCAGGAATCGAACCTGCCACAGACGGTGTTATCCGCCCGCCACTGGTTTTGAAGACCAGCCGGAACACCAGTTCCAACCCCTCTGATTTCAAAATAATTCTCTGAAAATCGTTGTGATGCAGGTTTAGGGGCTTTTCTATCTCATTCCAATTTTACATTGTCTTAGGAGAACTTCCATTAAATTATGTGCAGTATCATGATATCACTGGAAATTCGAAGCTGCCATTTGAGAACTCAACATTATAACCTGTTTGTAGCAGGACAGATAACTATTTATTAAATTGTTCGCGGTGGGGCCGGTGTTTTATTTATTTTTTTGCCTTATCCAGCAAGCGAGGTTGCTGGGCATCGCTTAACATTTTAAACAATCTAACACATTGTCTGGAAATAATATGGAACTCTCTTTTTTCAGTTTCAAAAGGTTGCGTACCTCGCTGTATCTCATCAAAATTTCCATAATATTGACAGGCTATGGCACGGGGGTGTTTGCGCAAAGCGTGGTCCAGGCGGACAACGCATCAGGAGAGCACAAACAGGCAACTGTCAGCCTCGATCGCTCCATTGGCCTTAATGCTTCTCAGGCCGAAGCACAATTCCCGTTTAAGAAAGGGGATGCGTTCAGGCTCATCGTATCACCGGACACTGCCCATTTTCTCAATGGTATTTTTCAGATAGACGACGAAGGCATCGCGTTGCTTCCGATAATCGGGAAGGTCAGGGTCGACAATTTGTCGGAAAAAAAGTTAACGGCTTTTCTCGATTCCCAATATCTTTCTTACCTCAGATATCCCAACGTCAGGGTCCAGCCACTTATACGTGTTGCGATGCTCGGCGGTTTTTTCAGACCGGGCATGTATTACCTGAGTCCAACGTCCTCTCTCTGGGACGCATTGGCCCAAGCAGGAGGCCCTGTTAGGGAAGACGGGCTCAAAAAAATCCATTGGGAGCGCAGTAACGTCGTTTTGAAAGAGACCCTTCTTCCCGACATAGAGGCGGGCGTATCCCTTTCCAGGATCGGAATCGCCTCCGGCGACCAGTTGTGGGTGACGCACGTACCGAGGCGCGACGGATGGGAAATTTTCCAGACCGGTGTTTTGCCCATACTAAGTATTTCGGTGACTACATTGTCAGCAGTGGCGACCTTGTATTTCTCATACCAGGCATATTCGGGAAGGAGATGACAGAGTGGAACTGCCGAGGCTACAGGGCACACAGCAAGGCGATTTAGGCCAGACCATTGGCCATTACATTTCCCTTTTCTGGCGATGGAAATGGTATATCATCATTTCCGGTCCAATAGCGCTGGCTGTTGCAAGTATAATCGTTTTCAAGGTCGCGGTCAAAGAGCCGATGCTTACGGCCAAGGCCCTTATCGGGCTGGAAAACACCCAGGATATGACCGCTGTGCGGGACGTGAGTGACCTTGTGCAGGAGCAATCTGACCTTATCCAGAGCAGGACGTTTCTGGAAGACATCGTGACACGGCTGTCACTCAGGCTTTCCATGAAGAAATATTTCCGGTCAAGCATTTTTGACTCGGTTTCGGTCGACAGCACCACTCCCGACGGCACCTATTTTTTTAAAATTGACAAGACGGATAAAAGGCAGTTTGGCCTTAATTACCTCAATAACCACCCCACCGGTATCCCTGTGATACGAAAATATGCCCGAAAGCCCATGTGTGTTTTAAAGGGGAACATTGCCGAGGTTCCTCGTGTCAGTCTAGGCGGTATCCACTGCGTCCTTTCCCCCTCGTTTTTAAACGCCCCCCATAATTTCACCTTCCAGATCGTTGATATACGAAGAGCTGTGGAAGACGTTTTAAAACGGGTGTCGGTGAAGCAGGCAGACCCGCTAAGGCGGCAGTTCAATATGGCCATTTCGGTGGATGGGACCGATTATCCGCTCATTGCTTCCATCGCAAACGCCATTGCCGACGCTTTTGTCGAAAGAAACGCCAGCTTCAGAAAGGGAAGGACCCAGAACGTTCTTGCATCCCTGGAAAAGCAGCTCGAAACAGTGAAGCGCGATTTTTCCGGTTCCGAGGAGGCGCTGCGGAATTTCCGGACCGCCAACCCGACCGTCGGGTTGTCCCAGGACGTAAGCCAGCGGGTGAACAATCTCACCCAGATGGAAACCGGCATGTATGACGTGCGGAAGGCCCTCGACGACGCTCAGGACCTTATGAATCGTTTGACGGCCGCGACACCTGACGATAAACTGCGCGTGTCAAGCGAGGCGCTGGTGTTTCTGGCGGGCAAAGGCAACAGTTCGGCGCCGGTCCTTCAGACCGAATTGAACCAGCTCCTCGCGGAACAACGGGAACTTCAGCGCACCTACGCCGCCGATCATCCGGTCCGTGTCGAGAACCAGAGAAAGATCGACGATCTTGAAAAAGACATCATGGCGGCGCTCAAAGGGTTTATCGCCGGATCACAGTCCGGGCTTGTCAACAGGACGTCCAGCATGCAGTCGCTTTCAGGCGAGCTGCAGCGTCTGCCGAGCAAAGAACTTCAATTGGCGGAACTGCAGCGGCGTCAGCAGATTGCGTCCGATATCTATTCCACGGTGCTCTCCCGCTACAATCAGGCCAAGGTCGCCAATGCGGCGGAAGTCGCGGAAGCGTATGTGATGGACTACGCGGTCCCTCCCCTGCCGCCGCCTGCCGATCCAATCAAGCTGCTCTTGATAGTGCTGGTCATTGCCATGGCTGTCACCGCGGGCCCGGCCTTGCTCGTCGACTATTTTGACCCTACCGTGCGCACGGAATACGACTTCAGAAAAAAAACCGGGAAGGTGTTTTTTGAAATTGTCCCTAAAGTATCGCCTGTCAATAAACGAGTCACAAACAGCGCCGGCGCGGGCCAGCCGCCCGAAGAGGGCGCGCTCACCCTTGTGGCTGATTTCTTTCCCAACACGTATGTGCACGAAGTGTTCAGGCTCCTGCGGACCAAGGTGATGCTCGCCTCCGAGCAAACCGGTCCGCGGGTGCTGTGTGTCACCAGCATGGAAAGCGGCACAGGCAAATCATTTATTGCGGCAAACCTCGCAGTAATCATCGCGACCCAGAATATCCGCACGGTACTCGTGGACGCCGACCTCAGGCGCGGCACGCTGTACAAAACATTCAACTGCGCAAAACTTCCGGGACTTTCGGAAGCGCTGGCTCTTTCCGGGATGAACAGTTCGGCAACTGCCGGTCCGCTTATTCAAAAAACAGCCATTCCGAGCCTGTCGTTCATTAGCGCGGGTAGCGGATCGCCGGCTTCGTCCGAGTTTCTTGCTTCTACGCGGTTTGCGGCCCTGAAGGAAGCCTTGGCCAAGCAATTCGCAGTTATAATCATCGATTCGGCGCCCATCGGCGTGGTTTCGGATGCCGCAGTCATAGCACCCCTTGTGTCGCAATATATTGTGGTTGTAAAAGCGGCAAAAACCAATGTGCGCGATGCCATTAAGAAGATTGCCGAATTTCCGTCGGTTGAGAAACGGCTCACAGGGTATGTATTGAATTTTGCCGAAGAAAGAAAGACGGATCGCTATTACAACCGATCAAAATATGGTGCGTAATGCAAAACACTCTCAAGCGATGTTGCTTTTCTGGGAATAGCGCCGCTCTGAAACGAATGATTATGGAAGATGCGTCGCGTCCCCAAAAGAAAATGACACAGAGGAGAATTTCATACCGTAGAGGCACGCAAGAACCAGCGGCACAATTGTCGGTTGTTTGCACAACCCCGACCGGTCGAGACTGGACTGGTTTCGGCTCGGAGCGATTCACATCAATCTTGCGGCCAGCCTGACACATTTTTCCAAGAATGACTGACGGAGCCATGCGCTGAGGGGCTTTCTTGGCAATGGCAACGCGGGACGGCTGTATTGATTCCTTGCGAAACGAGGAATCAATACAAGTGAGCAGAGAGCGGCGCGCCATTTCGGCTGGCGCACGGCCGAGATTGACCAATGCGACTCAAGGGCGGGACCGCCCACGGGGGAAAGGTGCGCCCGCTGATTCCCGCCCCCTAGCGCCCAGAGGGGGCACCGGACCGTTTGCGCTGTGGCGCTCCCCCGGGGCGACGCAACGAGATACCCGAAGGGGTGAGATGGAGAAAGTGAAAAAGATTGTACGATGCCAAACAAGGGAGAATTAATGGAATACGTCTCAATCGCACCGGATGTGAAGCTAGGCGCAAATGTCAAGCTATCAAAGTTTGTCAACTTATACGGCTGCACCGTGGGCGACAACACCAAGATAGGCGCCTTCGTGGAGATCCAGAAGAATGCGACCATCGGCAGCAATTGCAAGATACAGAGCCACAGCTTTATCTGCGAGGGCGTCGTGATCGAAGACGGTGTGTTTGTCGGCCATGGTGTCATGTTCACCAACGACAAGTATCCCCGTTCCGCCACCAAAGGTGGAAGTCTGCAAACCGAGCAGGACTGGAGCGTGGTACCCACGTATGTCAGGAAAGGCGCATCCATCGGGTCGAATGCCACGATCCTGTGCGGCGTTACCATTGGCGAAAATGCCATTGTCGGGGCAGGCAGCGTTGTGACAAAAGACGTCCCCGCAAACACCATTGTTGCCGGAAATCCGGCTAGAAGACTAAGGAGCATAGCATGACGCAACAGAACATACCGTTTCTCGACCTGGTTACACCGCATGTACAGCTCAAAAACGAATTGCTGGCTGTCTTGAGTTCGGCCATAGACAAAGCAGGATATATCGGCGGTCCCATGGTAAAGAACTTTGAGGAGGAGTTTGCCCGTTTCTGCGAAGTAAAGCATTGCATCGCGGTCAACAGCGGCACCGACGCGCTGCGTTTTGCCTATATCGCAGGAGGCATCAAACCGGGCGACGAAGTGATAACCGTGCCTAATACTTTTATTGCTACAACTGAATCGATTTCCCAGGCCGGAGCGCATATCATTTTCATGGATATTGTCGAGAAGACCTATAATCTTGATCCTGCAAAATTGCGGGCATTCCTTGAGACGTCTTGCAAAAAGGATGCTGGTTCAGGGAAAACAATAAATAGAAAGAGCGGCCGGCCCGTCACCGCGGTCGTTCCGGTTCATTTATATGGCCAGATGGCAGACATGGATGCAATTCTTGAAATCGCAGCGCAATGGAACTTGATGGTGTTTGAAGATGCCTGCCAGGCACATGGCGCAGAGTATCATTCAAGAAAGCTGAATAAATGGTGCAAAGCCGGATCAATGGGCAGGGCAACTGCCTTCAGCTTTTATCCCGGAAAAAACCTCGGTGCGCTCGGCGAAGGCGGCGCCATAACCACCGACGACGACGAAATCGCCCGCGTCTGCCGCCAGTTGCGCGACCACGGCCAGGCCCAGAAATATTATCACGACATGGAAGGATATAACGGCCGTCTTGACGCGATACAATGCGGATTCCTGAGCGTCAAGCTCAAGCACCTGCCGGAATGGACCGAAGCCA
>CAVWBU010000013.1:0-8091 GCA_963753345.1 uncultured Fibrobacterota bacterium | reverse complement strand
ATCCGGATCGATATGGTCGGCCACCGGCAGAAGGAAGAAATTCCTTCATCGCGGCGCCGTAGGATTGTGTCGCGTTTCCCGACCGAACCGGCCAATTGGTATTCTCGTCCCATTTTCCCATCAGGTCCCACCGTAGAGGGTCGCCCGTGTACGGGTCTGTGCCGTCGCCGGCCAGAACGGCGGCGTGGATTTTCTCTTTGTAAACCGCCTGGGAGCATTTTGCCGCGCACGGCCGGTGAAGCCGCCTGTCCCGTTTCTGCAGAGCGTCGGCCTTGCAGGCAAGCCACTTGTGGTATGCCTTGGCGTCGCAGATTCCGTTTAAGATCGGGGGTAGGGGATATTTGGAAATGTCCGGCATGAAAAGCCTCGCGATCCGCAAGGGGTGGATGTGGTGCGGGGTAAGTCTTCAGCCGCCAGGCGATCGGCGACCATGCTAAACGGCTTTTCTAATTCAGGAGCTTGTTTACTTCTTCTTTGTCCAAAAAATTATCAATAACTGTTTGCGAATCCCACAGCGAGCGCATTTCTCGTAGCCTGCTTCGGGGAATGCGAGCAACTATAAGTATGTTTTCTTTCCAAAGGGATGGAAGATTCTCCGTCCCGCGGGACTGCGGGGTTCTTCAATCTCGATCCACGCCACGACCAGCTTGTGTTTATTCGGGGCAATTCTCCGGCAAGAAGGCTTCCATTGGGTATTGCACATGTACCGACCTGTCCTTGAAAATCAGCATGAATATGGGGAGAATGGTGTTTGTCGATATCCTTGAAAAACATACGAATCAATATGCCGTAAAACATTGAGATCGTCGGCATAAGAACACCCTTCAATTATAAAGTTGATAAATATGTTTTCTCAAAAATGAATTAAGGCAAATATTCAAGGGTAGTATTCTTTTTGTCGCCGCAATCGTGACTTCCGCTGCCACCAAGAATCCTGGCATTGTGTCTCCGCGTCACACATTATCAAAAGCCCATTCCTTTTATCATCAATAACATACCCAAATTACTAATTATCATAAATTAATCATCTTTATATATCAATAACTTACAGATTATATATACTATTTATTTTGCATTTTCAAGATTTTGGCATCATATTATCCTCAAGGCCACATCATGAAAAAAAACCGCCTCAACGCCCCCATCTTCGTTTACGAAGACCATGTGGACTTCATACGCGATTGGTATTCGTATGCAAAGCGGTTTGGTCTACCCAGCGAGCATTTCTTGCCAGGGCCGGGATCAGCGCGAACGCATTTCTCTCCGACGTCATTGCGCGAAGGAAAAAAATAGGCCGCAGCCATGTTGTGGGATTTGTCAAGGCGCTCGAACTGCAACGACGAAAAGGAATATTTCCGATTGCTCGCACAAAAGGAACAATGCAGGAAGCCTGCCGATAAAACGCCTATTTTCGAACGTCTCGCACAACTCCGGAAGAGCAACCTTTCCACGATCCTCGAGAACCGTACGCTGGAATATTTCGCGTCGTGGCAATATCCGGTGATACGGGAGTATGTCGTGTGCAAAGGTTCGGTTTCTTCGCCAAAGGAAATTGCAAGCGCACTTGTCAATCTGCGGCTTTCCACGCTTGAAGTGAACCAGGCTCTTGCAAAGCTGGAAAAATGGGGCATGATCGTGCACGACAGGGCGGTCGGCCTGTACCGTCCCGCAGACAAGGGCGCAATTTCCTACGAGGACATGCCGCACCCCGTGGTGAACGATGTGAAAAGGACGCTCATCGAGGCATCCATTCACGCCATGGAGGAAATGCCGAAAGACGAGCGCCATGTCTCGATGACCATAAAGGGAATCTCCAAGGCATCGTACAGCGACCTCTGCGCAAAGATCGACGCCCTGCGCAAGGATTTTCTCAATCGAGATGATCGGAAGGAATCCGCCGACAGAATAGTCTCGCTGAATATACAGTTGTTCCCGGTCATGAAAATCGGCCGGCCGGGGGGAGAACGGGGAAGTACCAATGAATAAGCAGGGAAAGTTGATTCTGGCAATTCTCGGCGCGTCTATCTGCTCCGCTCTGTTGTCGGGATGCGCGGTAAATGTCGCAGGAAGCGGCACCGACTACCCGAACACCAAGGTGTCGGGCATGGTGCATTCCAGTGCCGAGGCACCGGTGTCCGGTGCGCGGGTGCAGATCATCGACAACGCCGGCTGGCTTGCCGACATCATCAATGGACAACCGGTGGTTCTTGACAGCGCGCGCACCGACGCGGCAGGCGTTTTTACGATACGGCGGCCCGTCTCCAAGGGATGGAACCTTCAGATTGACAGCCGGGACGAGGGCCTTCTGGCGCGTGATTTCGGCACGTTGGTCGATAGCACAAAGGACACCATGTACCAGTTCAGACTCAAGCCCTATGCAGCGCTTTCCGGCACCGTGCAGCCTGACGCGGGAACACCGCAGGCGCTTGCATTGTCCGGCAGCTCATACGGAGTGGCGGTAAACGCGGACAAGAGCTATTCCTTCCCCGCGCTTGCAGAGGGTGCGTACGTGGTTGTCGCCGGCACCGACATCGCCGGATCGCAGCAGCGCTCCCTGGGCGCTTCAGTCCAGGTGAGCTCAGGCGCCACGGTAACGGGCCAGACCCTGCCTGCGCCTGTCAACCGCGTTCTGGTTGACGATTTTTCCGTCGGCCAGTTTCAAACCAATATCGGCATGACCATCGGCGATGGCTGGTGGTATACGGTAAACGACAGTGTTGCAAATGGGCATTCCACCATCTCACTGAGTTTCGTCACTGGTGCCGAGGCTTATGCGGGCCAGAGCATGCGCGCCGTGTACACTCTTGATCCGCAAAGCGCGGGCCCGTGGGCGCTCATGGGCTTTTTTCTCGGAAAGGACTCGTTAAATTACGATTTGTCAAATTTAACCGCCCTCTCCTTTATAGCAAAGGGCACGGGGACCGTCGAAGTAAGGTTCTATTCGAAAATGGTGGATTCGGTCAACGGCAATACCTGGCAGCAGTTTTCCTGCGTGCTGCCGCTTCCGGCAGCCTGGACCCCGGTTACCATCCCGGTGGATTCCCTGAGGCTTCCGGCGAACAGCCCCGCGTTCCAGCAGGGCTACACCTGGGCGCAGGTGGCCCCCACAATTCAGATAATCTATTTCATCGCGTACACCCCGCAGAACAATCCCGGGGACACGGTCACTTTTTATCTTGATAATGTATCTCTTGACGGCATGAAACTTGAATCGTTTGTCAAGTAAGCGTTCAACGCCATAACCATGAACAATGCTTTCCCTATTCTTCTAACCGTTTCAGGAGGGGCTATGAAAAAGTTCCACATTCTTGTTCTTGTCTTTATCGTGATGTGTTCCACCGCTTTTGCCCAGCGAAAATATGTCGGGTGGTCTTCGGGGTATCTCCCGAACTATGCCAATTTCCCGGTTTCCAAAATAAACTGGAAGTGCTACACTCATGTGTTCTGGTTCTCCATTAATCCCAACAGTTCGGGTGTCGTTGGCGGTTTAAACGCAACGACGGCAAAAAGCTTTACAGCCGCATGCCATCAAAACAATGCAAAGGCGATTATATGCGTCGGTGGCGCCGGAGCCGCAAACGGCTTTGAAACAGCGACCGCGAATTCCGCCATTTTGAATACCTTCGTAAACAGCATGGTCAGCTTCATGCAGTCAAATGGGTTTGACGGAATAGATATAGACTGGGAAGACGACGGCAACGGCATTACCGCCTCCAGATACCTTGCCCTTTTCCAGGGCTTGAATACAGCCCTGCTGAAGATAACTCCAAAACCCTTGCTTACCGCGGCGGTGGCGGACTATTACTCGACCGTAAGCGCGCCGGTGTATCCCTATGTCGACCAGATGAATATCATGTCCTATTATGATCTTGTCGGTTCAAGCCCCCAGGAGGTCGCGGCTTTCACGGGCAAGGGAGTCCCCAAAAGCAAACTTGGTATCGGCTATGGATACGACACCGACAACGAAGTCGACGGCCCCAATGAGGCCGGCAACGGTCCCAACGGGAATCCCACAGACATCAACGCCAAGTGCCTGTATTCAATCAACAATGGGTGCGGCGGCATAATGATATGGTCGATCGATCGCGCCCCGACCGTGTGCGACAGCGTCACCGCTTATTACGTGAATAAAACCGTGACGCAGGCCGGGCCCTTGATCCCGTTGTGCGCTCTGCATCGCGGGCAGCGGGTCGCATTTACTATTGTGAATAATGGATCAACCGGCATAAGTGAAATCAGATATTCGGTGCCATCTGCCGTGAGTGTTAAGCTGGCGCTTTTCAACATGAAAGGCGCGCTGGTGCAGAAGCTCGCCAGCGGTCAGCGCGAACCGGGAACCAACTACACCGTTGTTGTGAGTAAAAACATTTCGGGCAATTCCGTCAAGCCCGGTGCTTATGTCGTGAAGCTCGCCACACCCGAAAGCTCAGAGCAGGGCACAATAATAATCAAGTAACAGCACTGGGCAGATTGATTTCCGAAACATCGGATTTGCAAGTGCCTTAACTATGGAGTGATGAGATGAATTGCCAAAAAAGCTTTTGTTCCGAATATGATGATCTGTCCGACCGGCTGTTCGCCCCTGAGCCCAGTGCTGAGTTCGTCGAAGCATTGTCGAAGGGTAACGGCCGCAACATTAAGCCATTCGTGCGTCAACAGGCTCAGCACGAACGATTTAGTGGAGGAATCGCTGTCGGGCGGAAATCCAAAAGGGTTTGTTTTGCCACGCTGTTGACATCATGTATGGTTACCCTTAGTCTTGCCCAAACCGATTTCCTTAAAACCGACGGCATGAACATCCGGAACAATATGGGCAAAGGTGACACGGTTCGGTTGTACGGAGTTAACATCGGCGGTTGGGAAATCATCGAGACATGGATGGCGCCGATGAACGGCGCGCATAACGAATGGGACGCCCGCAACCTGCTGGCAAGCAGGTTCGGCTGGGACAGCGCGGTCGCGCTGAAAAAGATTTACCTGAACTCATGGTTCAGAAGCGACGATTTTCCGAGGATAGCGGCTGAGCATTTGAACTGCGTTCGGCTCCCCATGCTGTGGTGTGATTACATGGACACGAACGGGAACTGGCTCAAAAAGCCGGACGGCGACACCGATTTTACCCTGCTCGATTCCTTTGTTGTCAATGCGAGTAAAAACGGCATTTACACTGTTTTCGACCTGCACGGCGCGCCCGGTTCGCAGAACGGCGCGGACCATTCGGGCAGGGAAGACGGGAAGCTCCTGTACTCGGTCCCGAAGTATAAGACGTTCCTGATAAACTGGTGGAAAGGCGTTGCCTCGCACTTCAAATGCGTTGCCTCGGTCGCGGGATACGACCTGCTCAACGAGCCGTCGTCAACATATACAAACCCCATGGGCGCGGACGTCGTCGCATTATACGATACCTTGTACAAGGAAATCAGGAAAATCGATCCGGACCACATGATTATCATGGAAGGAATCTGGTCATGGGACGTGCTGCCCCAGCCGTCTTCGAAAAACTGGACAAATGTCGTTTATCAACTTCATTGGTACTATTCGGGAGATCCGGCGACCGGGGTGAATGGCGACGTGAGCAACGCCCTTACGTACATGAACAACTGGAAGGTGCCGTGTTATGTCGGGGAATTCCATTTTTCCGGCCAGACCGCCTACGGCACGAATAAAATGTCGCAAAACCCGATCAGCTGGACTATGTGGACATATAAGATAGACTACAACGACGATTGGGGCATGTATGTTCCGACCAACGGAAGTTCGACCCCGAACCTGAACACCGACACCTATGCCCAGATCGCGCAGAAATGGAACACCTGGGACACGCAGAACCACTTCACCCGGAACACCGGCGTTGCCAACGCGCTGAAGACCGCGGCAACGCTTAACGGCGAACCGAAACATCCGCTGCCGATTACCAGGATTTCATGTGTAACGCCGGTCATCCAAAAAGCAACGCCACATGAGGTAAGTTCTTTTCAAATGAGAAAAACCGGTAATGGTTCGCTTTTGGCGGATTGGCCATCGACGCAAAAATTCACGTTGTCCCTTGTATCTGTCAAGGGCCAGGTCGTTGCAAAACGAGTTGGAACCAGCGGCAGCTGTGTCTTTGACATGAGGGGAATCGCACCCGGGGTATATCAGGTCGTGGCCCAGATTGGTGGAGTCATGTACAACCGGCAAGTGATGATTGCGCGATAGGTGCGTTAATCGAACAATGATACAATTTGCACACGGGCATCGTTCATGATGAGAACGTGTCCTGAGTTTATCATGAACAACTCAAATAGGATTTTCTAAAATTGTAATGTCTTCAGGAGGAAAGCATGAAAAAATCCTCAGTTCTTGTTCAGTTCTTAATTTTGATTTGTTCCGCGGCTTTTATTCCACCAGCATTACAAGCAGAACCTTTAGCATCGAGCAGCGCTCAAGATTTTCCCGGCAAAGTCTGCGCTCCCTATGTGGAATGCTGGGGAAATCTGTCCGTCTCCACCCTGGCAACCGGCACCGGTAACAAATACTACACCCTTGCTTTTATGATATCCAACAGCACTGCCAACAGCGCGCCGTACTGGGACGGCAGCATGCCGCTTAGCGACAATAAATACGTGAGCGATATTGCAAATCTTCGCGCACAGGGCGGCGATGTCATCATTTCCTTTGGCGGCGCATCCGGATCGGAACTCGCTCAGGTATATACCAGCGTGAATCCTTTGCAAGCGGCGTATCAGCAGGTGATCACGAAATACAATTTGAACTGGATGGACCTTGACATCGAGGGAGCATTCATCGCCGATGCAGCGGCCATCAACCGCCGCAACCAGGCCCTCAAGAACCTGCAGGCCGCCAATCCCGGCCTGAAGGTCCCTATACGCTGCCCGCAATGCCCGAAGGCCTCACCCAGGACGGGTTGAATCTGCTCTCAAATGCCAAATCAAACGGCGTGCAAGTTGATATTGTCAACGTCATGGCAATGGACTATGGCTCCTGCAACGTCGACATGGGCCAAGAGCCGTCAATGCCGCCAGCAATACTCACAGCCAACTTGCCGCCCTGGGTGTTTCCGCGCAGATCGGCATCACGCCGATGATCGGCGTCAACGATGTCTCATGCGAAAATTTCAACAGCGAATGCGCAGACCGTGGTCAATTATGCCAACGCAAACAGCGACATCGGGTTCCTGGGGTTCTGGGCAATGGACGTCGATGCAAACCATAATTACTTGAACATCTTCAAGACCTTCAACGCTCCGATTTCCGTGGTTCCAGTGATGAGCAAAGCGCTTTCACTCGCACATCAGAGGGCCGGAATCTATGACGCCATGGGCCGGATCGCAACGCCCTCAAACAGACCGTTTTCGGTGGAGAAAACTATTACGGTTAACGGGAGCAGGCATATACTGAGGATCAAGTAGACGACCGCGAAGGATGCTCTTCATCTGCCACCATCATTGAGGACGGTTACGGGGACCTCACCTGCACAAGCTCCAATCCCAAATACGGTCCGCATACGTACTTTGTCAATCTCGTTACCTGCCCTAATCAAAAGACACCGGTCTGGTGGAGCCAGTTTATAGCTTCCAACCATAAGAAGAATAAATTGGCATAAGCAATGGGATGGGCGTTCCCTTCGCTTCGCTCGGGTCTCCTTCGGTCCACCCCTTCGGGTGTCTCCAAGGGTTGTCGGCCTCCGGCCTCGGGCCGCCACGGCCTTATGGCCCACAGGGCCGGGGTCCGGCGGCGGCAACCCGCCTCAAGCGGGACCATTTTTCCAGTCGCCCCTAACGCGCGGCAAAGGAATTCTATTCGGTCAATTATTGTTTTTCGCGCCATCGATATCAAAGATACGCATACGTAAACGCGTATACGCGTCTACTTCTCAACTCTTTAGCTATTCAACGTTTCACCTTATTCAACTGCTCCACGTGGGTGCCCCCCAGCCGAAGCAGCTTTCTTGCAAATCAACTTACTTGGGGGCCACCCAGAAGGGGGTAGCGAAGGACACCACAGGCCGAAGGCCGAGGAGGCCGGAGCGAGGGGGATACCTCCCCCGTGGATATTTCTTCTAGCGGAGTGCTTTTATCCAATTAGCTAA
>CAVWBU010000012.1:0-10884 GCA_963753345.1 uncultured Fibrobacterota bacterium | reverse complement strand
ATTCGCCGGAAGAGGTGGAGGCGCTGAAGAGAACAAATAGGGTATCTTGAAGATGTCCTTTCCGGTTTACACCATCATTATTTCAGGAAGGCGGCATAACGGATGGTATTTTTCCACAGGTAGAGAGGTCGACCTGTGTGGGCTCCTGGCAGGATTTATGCAACGCCGGGTAGAGATAATTTCATTCGCCCAATCTTTACATTCATTATGATCGGTATTCACATTCTTTGTGCATGAAATGCAAAAGCGTTCGTTTGGGATTCACCTATTGTCTGTATCCGATGACGAACCCCTGCTGTTCCAACCCGTAAATCTCGCTTGCGGCCCCGATGGAATAGTCGCCTGCGCTCCTGTCTGCAAACATTGGATCCCAAATCCAGTATAAAGGCGAAACCGCGGGCGACAGGGACAAGGCGGTCCGGTTGGAATCAATGTCGAGTGAATCGAAGGAAAGCTGCGAAACGGTTGAGTCCCACAGGCCGGAAATGCCGTCGCCTGCGTTAAAGGAAATGATTGATGTTGCCACGGTCACCGCGCCCGCGGGCGTGGTGACGGTGATGCCGTTTCCGCCGTTGTCGGAAATTGTCGAATGCGAAATAGCCGCCGGTGCTGCGATCACGTCCACGCCATCCTGAACATTATGGGCCATCAATGCGTTTTCCATAATTACCGTGTGCGAGCCTGACGCATCGCCGTTTATCACAATTCCGGCTTTCTCGTTTCGCACGAAGGTGCAGTGGGACGCCTTTACGTCGCTATCCGTTATTTCCAATCCGTCAAACGCGTTATCTTGAAATGCGCAGTCAGAAAAGACGATGTCGGATGATCCGTTTTCGATTTTGGCGCCAGAGGCGTTGCTCGAGTCGAAGGTCATGTACTGGAACCTGAGGGAATGTTGCGCGCTTATGTAAAGAATGCCGAGCGTGGGTTGGGCGCGCAACACCGAGCCGGTGTCGCTGCCGAGTACCACAATCGGTTTATCCGCTGTGCCGCTATTGTTGAATCTGAGGGAAACGTGATAAATCCCGGGAGCAACAACGATTGTGTCGCCTGCCGATGCGGAGAAAATCTTTGCTGCGAGAGTGTCTGCGTTGGATACGAGGGTTCTTACGCCGGGGAAGAGCGCCGGGCTGTTGATGGGATCAAAGGGATTATTCCTGGTGATGCACGAAAGCGAAACAAATATGACAAGTGCACACACCGTAAAGCATTTTCTCAACATGGCATTGTCCGTGATGTTCCGAAGGTTCCTGACGGATTGTTTTGTTGCAGGACAGCTGCGCCCGCCTCGATGCCGTTGTGCCGCAATGCTGCCGGTGGTTTTCCTCTCCGTACGGGTGCTGTGCGAACCTGAGCCGGCAGTATCGCATGAATCAAAAAATACTATCATCGTCATGGCCGACACCACGCTTGATTCCATGATTTTTCCCGGGTTTTCCACCGCGCTCGTTTCCCAGCTGGAAAACGACCTTGCCTCTTCGGAATGGACCGTGCTGTTGGATCGCCGTTTCATCAATAAATTGCGGACGGCCGATTCCGGGGCCTCGGTCCTGATGATAAGAGCACTGCCGATGCAGTCCGGCCCGCCATCGATTTATGCGCTGATCGAACCGCTTTCCTCATGGAAGGCCTCGTTGCCCGACACCCAGTATCAGCCGCTTGTCAACTTTGTGTATTCCCGGGCCGATACTGCGGCGGCCGCTCTGCTTGTGGCGAAAAAAATCGTGGAAAACCTGCGCGGCCGCTATGCGTGCCGGCTCCTGATAACCAGCGCACCGCCGCAGGCGGCAGTACGCAGCGCCACAGGCATGACCGGCACATGTCCCGTTCAATGGGACGTGGCTTTCGGCATCATCGATGTTGAGGCTCGCAAACAGGGCTACCTGCCGAAAACCGTGCGCCTGAACCTTTCGGACTTCCGGAAGGCGGACACCGCGGTGATCGTACTCACCAAACGGAGGCTCTATCACTCACCGGCATTCTATCCCGCAATCACGCTCGGGTTGGTTTCGGCCGCGCTCTATGGCGGTGAGTATTACTATTATCAGAAATATAGACGTCTTGACGGAAGCGATCTTGCCAATAATCCGGGCGCCTTCGGGAGCACCTTCGGCATTGCACAGAACTGCGAATACGGTGCGGATATATCGCTTGGACTTGCAATCGCTTTGTTCTGTGTGACCTTTTTCTGGTGAACCGCGGCTTGCGTTTTTCCCACTAAGTAAGCGGGAAGAAGGACTGAGATGAAAACGATCGTGGAACCCTCGCGGGAAACGATTGCCGCGTGCCGGGCCGGCGACCAGACCGCGTTCAAAACGGTCTTTACTATGTATAAGACATATGCATACAACCTTATTTACAAAATCACCGGCCCTTATTCGGACCATGAGGACCTTGTCCAGGAGACGTTTTTCCAGATCTACCTGTCTCTTCGCACGTTCGAGGGCACCTCGTCGTTCACCACGTGGTTCCACCGCGTGGTGGTGCAGGTGTGCAGCGGCAACCTCAGGTATAAATTGGCCGGGAAACGAAAACCTGACGGCGCCGTGATAAACTATGACGACATGCAGGATTCGGTTGCGGACAAGGGGCCCTCGCAGGAGCATGAGTTCGAAATGAAAAACCTTGTCGAAAAAGCGCTTGCTGGCCTCAGTGACACGCTTCGGATTCCGCTCGTATTCAGCGTGTACAGCGAAATGGACATTGGCGAAATCGCCGCGGCCTTGGAAATCCCGGAAGGCACAGTGAAGTCGCGGCTGTTTACGGCCCGAAAGCAGATGAAAGAATTTATTCAGAACGCAGGGTAACCGGGAATTATCACCATGGACATGTTGCCTAATAACGACGATTCACTTAACGATCTTTCAAAAGAGGTTGTTCCGCCTGACGGTCTTCTCGTGCGTGCAGAGTCGAGGCTGTTTGAGCGGATCGGGAGATTCGAGCGGGAACACAGTTCCGATGCAGCCCGCACAGCATTAGACGCCGCGCTTTTTCTGGAGCGCTGCGCGCCGGCGGGGCTCCTGGAGCGGGTTGAGGAAAAGCTGTTTGTTCGCATTTCGCAGACAGACGGAATTGAGCCATGGGAACTGTATCTCAAGAGAGACAAGACAGCGGCCAACCTTGACAAAATGGAGGATCACGTCTTTGCCGCTGCGCAGTCGCAGAAAGCGACGGCGGTTTCATTCCCGCTTCTGTTTGCCTCAACCGCTCTGGCTCTTGTGAAGCACCGAACGGCCTCCTTCACTGCCCTCGCAGCGCTCCTTCTTGCCGCCGGCACGGCAAGCTGGCAATACTGGAGTGGGCATTACGCCCCTGTCACGACCGTTGTTTACGTTTCAGAACGCGAAACCGCGGGCGGCACATCAACGGTGCGGGAATCTCAAACGGTGAGTACGATTCCCGGCCGGCGGGCGCTCCTCAGCAATACTCGGGGTACGGTCATCGTGGAAAATGGTGCCTCGATAACGGTCACAAAAGCCAGGCAGAACCGCATGGAATATACTGTTGATTTTACGGAACAACCGGCCGGACCTGCGGCACGGGCGGTTTTTTCTGTCACCAAGAAAAGAGACGGCCAAACGTTTTCCGTTGCCACAAAAGATTATGCGATCAAGGTAGTGGGCACCGTGTTCAGGGTCAGCCCGGCGGCTTCGGGCCATATCACCACCGACGTTCTTGAAGGAACGGTTGCCATTGATGGGAATGGCATTGCAGTGACCCGGGTGTTCGCGCCCGGAAGATTCGTCTTTGTCCAGAAAGAGGCCAAGTATGCCTCAGCAGATTTTGATACGGCGCAAGAATCCGGGGACCATCCAACTTCGCCTGCGATACAGGAGCCGCGCAAAGCGGCTATCGCGCCGCGGCCCGCGAAAATTGCGGCTTTGCCACAGCCGGGGCCGCGCGATTCGCTTCTCGAAGCGGCGGTCCGTCTCGAATCATCAGATTGGAAAAAAGCGGTGGAGTGCTATATCGCGGCACTTGCCCGCCCGGGCGCCTCCCGCTACGAGCGCGAGATTGCGCTGTTTTCAATTGCACGGCTCCGCGCGGATCACGACGCCTTCCCAGAATTAGTGCGATCCTCGTTCGACACGTACCTCAAGGAATTCCCGAACGGCAGCTTCGCCGGCGAATCGTATTTGCGGCTGGCCGATCTCGAATACAGAACCGATCCCAAGCGCGCACTTGTCTGGTACGAAAAGTACCTTGGCGAATTTCCATCCACGCAAAACACGGCAACTGCCGAGTATAAGGCCGGTCTTATTTACCTGCAGCAGAAAAACCGCGACAGGGCCGTGAACATGCTTTCCAGCGCACTCAGGCATGCAAAGAATTACCCGCCCGACCAGGTGGCCGCGATACAGCGCGTACTCGAAAACGCAAAGAATCCTCGCAGCGACAGCAGTAGAAATAATTTGAGCAAGTAAAGGATAGAATAAAACTGGGCGCCCCGCCTTCGGCGGCGGGACCTGGTCCGCCCTTCCAGTTGGGCGGGGTCTTCCATCCGGTCTCGGCCAATGGCCTCCTCCCTCCGTAGCAGTTGCTACTGCAGAGGACGGGTCAGGCTGCCACGCCCCTACAAACGGGGTCCGGGTAGCATCGTGCTCCAGCACGACCTCCGGCCTGGCGCAAACACAACAAATCATCATCTATGAACCGTGATCATCCAGTTTACCACTAATTACATATCAATGAATTGGTCTCAAGCATTAATGTCATAGAAATTATTCTTACTCGTTAAGAAACATCCCATAACCCCACGGAGGTGCGTATCATGCATTTACCGATTAAGTCTCTCATCATAAAAGTGATTTTAAATGCAGCAATTTTGGCACTCATAATCTCCACAGGTGCCCAAGCCGCTAATTTGTGGGCGGTCGATTCCAGTGGCAATATTACCCTTAATGGCACAGTCTTCCGCGTAAGAGGAGGATCCTGGTTCGGACTCGAAGGAAGATATGAGCTCTCTACCGATGCGACCAACCCCAGAGGAGCCCCAATGGAGTTGTACATGGGCAACGTGTTCTGGGCGCCGAGCAGCCGCACCATCGCCGGGGATGCAATCGAGATAAAAAACATGGGATTTAACTGTGTCAGGCTACCGCTTGTCCCCCAGACCCTCGATGACAACGACCCGCAGGGCAAAGACCCGGTCCTGAAAAACACCTCGTCTGTGCGTATTCAAGGTGCTTTTACAGCACTCAAGACGGTTATCAAAGCATGTTCCGACGCTGGCCTCTACGTTCTCCTGGACATCCACTCCTGCTCCAACTACGTGGGCTGGAGGAAGGGCCGTTTGGACGCCCGCCCGCCATGGACAGACGCGAACCGAGATAATTATGACTTCAAACGGGAGGATTGCTCCTGCGCGGCGGATGGGAACCCGAGCACCGTCACCCGCATCCAGGCTTACGACGTATCGCAGTGGATAGCCAACCTGAAGACACTGGCCGGCCTGGGGTCGTCAATCGGCGTAGACAACATCATGGGCATCGACATCTTCAACGAACCCTGGGACTACAGCTGGAGCGAATGGAAATCGTTGATCGAACAAGCCTACACCGCGGTCAGCTCCGTGAATCCCAACATCCTGATCATTGCCGAGGGAATTGGCAGCTCGAACGGCAACCAGGACGGAACACCCGGCACAGTGAACAAGACGCCATACGGCGACACCACCTCCAACCCCAACTGGGGCGAAAACCTGTTTGAAACGGGCGGCAATCCGCCGGCTGTGCCCAAGAGCAAGATAGTGTTTTCGCCTCACTGCTACGGCCCGTCGGTAGCCACGCAGACGATGTTCGCAGACTGGAATGCCCAGCCGCAGTGCCAGAGCCTGCAGGAAGACGCCTTTGGTGATGCGAAATGCCAAATCGTGATCGATCCGGCAAAGCTCGAAGCAGGGTGGCAGCAGCACTTCGGGTACCTGAAGGCGCTGGGATATGCCGTTTGTATCGGAGAATTCGGCGGCAACATGGATTGGCCCCGCAAGGCCGAGATACGCATGCAGAACCGCTATAGCTACATCACCGACACAACTGTTGACCGGCAGTGGCAAAACGCTTTTGTAAACTACTTGCTCAAGGTTGGCATCTTCGATTCCTTCTACTGGTCCATCAACCCGGAATCCAGCGATACCTACGGTATTTACACAACTCCCTACGACCCGGTCTCCAATACGGGCGGCTGGGGGACATGGTCGGGCACCGACTCAAGGAAGCTTGACCTGCTCGCAAAACTCTGGAATGCAACCGGAACAGGCACCATTGCCAACCATGGCGCCGTCAGAAGGGTTTCCTTCTTCCACGCTTCAAGTACAGGACAAATTACCTATTCATTGCCCAAAGCGGCATTTGTTTCGCTAAGGCTCTACAATCTTAACGGCCGTTTGCAATCAGAGATAATCGGTCAACAGCAAGAGGCGGGAATTTATTCCATAAATCGGCGACAAATGGCGGCCGCCGCGGGACCGTATGTGGCTATTTTCAAGGCCGGTGAATACTCTAACAAACAAATGGTATGTTTCACAAAATAGCTTTTATCGTTGATTGACAAAGGGGCAACCACATTCGCTTAGAGCGTCTTTCACAATGAGGCGCGAAAGCGGGGTCGTTATCCCCGACTCGGAAAAACATACAATGGATAAAAGCCCCCGCATACGGCTCCGCGAGATCGACGGCGTTTGGGGCTTGGGGAGTCGGGGTGAGGAGTGTAACAGAAAGGAAACAGAAGAAGAACCATGAAACTCATCCCGCATGCTTTTCTATCCCTGACAATATTCCTGACCGTCCTCTCCTCCGCCGCCTACAACTACGGCGAGGCCTTGCAAAAGGCAATTTACTTTTACGAGGGCCAGCAGTCGGGCCCATTGCCTGCTTGGAATCGAGTGCAATGGCGTGGGCCGAGCTGCACGCACGACGGTTCAGACGTGGGCAAAGACCTTACCGGCGGCTGGCATGACGCAGGCGACCATGTGAAATTCAATTTTCCCATGGCGTATTCCGTTACAATGCTGTGCTGGGGCATTGTGGAAAACCGCGATGCATACGAGAAAAGCGGTCAGCTTGTCTACCTTCTCAATAACATCAGGTTCACGGCAGATTATCTGATGCGCTGCCACACGACGCCGAACGAGTTTTACGGCCAAGTTGGAGACGGCGGGCTCGACCATTCGTTCTGGGGGCCTGCGGAGTCTGTTGAAGCAATGATGAAACGTCCATCCGCCAAGATCGATGTTGGCCATCCCGGATCCGACCTCGCGGGCGAGGCCGCGGCGGCGCTTTCGGCTGCGTCCATTGTATTCAAGTCAACAGATCCCGCTTATTCCACCGCATGTCTTACCCACGCGCAGCAGCTCTACGCATTTGCCGACCAGTACCGGGGAAAATACGACGCTTCGATTACGGCGGCTCAAGGGTATTACAATTCGTGGAGCGGGTACCAAGACGAGCTAGTGTGGGGCGCAGTGTGGCTGTACATGGCAAGCAACGACAGTGCATATCTTGCTAAAGCGGAATCGCAGTACGACAGCCTCAATACCGAACCGCAGTCTACCACGCACTCGTACAAATGGACCATTTCCTGGGACGACAAGAGTTACGGATGCTACGTGCTGCTCGCCAAACTCACGGGCAAACAGAAATACAAGGACGATGCCCAGCGCTGGCTCGATTACTGGACCGTTGGCGTAAACGGCCAAAAAATCACCTACACTCCTGGCGGGCTGGCATGGCTTGACACATGGGGATCAAACCGCTACGCCTCGAATACCGCGTTCGTGGCGCTGGTCTATTCGGATTGGTTGACGGTTGATTCGTTGAAAACGCGCTATCATGATTTCGGCGTGAAGCAAATCAATTACCTGTTGGGCAGCAATCCTCAAAATCGCTCGTTTGTCGTCGGATTCGGCAATAACCCGCCCTGTCACGAACATCATCGAACCGCCGAGGGATCGTACCCTGGCGATGCAAGCGACACGATCGCGTGCCTGCATACGTTTTATGGAGCATTGGTTGGAGGTCCGGACGCGAGCGACGCATACACCGACCAGCGCAGCAATTATACCCAAAACGAACCAGCCTGCGATTACAACGCCGGATTCACAAGCGCGCTTGCGCGCATGTACAAGGAATACGGCGGGGCGCCGCTCGCTCTTTTCCCGCCTCCGGAAGCGCCTATGGAACAATTCTATGTTCTTGCTAAAGTCAATGCCAGCGGCACCACGTTCACGGAAATCGATGCGGTGCTCTGCAACAAGACCAATCAGCCCGCTCGCGTCTGCACGCACCTGTCCTACCGCTATTTCGTCGATTTGAGCGAAGTCGCGGCGGCGGGCATTCCGATAAGTCAGGTTACTGTGACAACCAATTATCTGCAAGGCAAAGCGAAAGTCGGTCCACTGACCCCATACAATGGGTCCACGAGCATCTACTTCGTTGAGGTTTCTTACGAGGGAGATACGCTCTTTCCCGGCACTCAGGATTCGTACAAGCGGGAAGCGCAGTTCAGGATTCAGTTGCCCAACAACTCGGCCTCGGCCGCATGGGACCCGTCGAACGACTGGTCCTACAAGACTGTGGCAATGTCGGGACAAGCGGCAGTCAAGGCGATCAACATGCCGATCTACGACAACGGCGTGCAGATATGGGGCGCGGAGCCGGACAAGCCGGCAGTGAATACGGTTGTTGCTCCGGGCGGTAGTTTGACGAAAAGCAATCGCGGCATGGCGATCCGGCAGCACTGCGATTATCTGGACCTTTCCGGGATCGATCAACGGGCAACAGCGGTATCCTTGATCTCGGCAAACGGCAGAATGGCAATCACGGTCGGCGCGTTTCACAATAGCAGATTGTCGCTTGCAAACGTTCAAAACGGCGTTTACATCTGCGTCGTTTCAGACAGGAACAATGCCACGATTGCCGCTCAATCGATTATCATCCAGAAATAGCCCGTGCAAAGGACTTTTTGTGCAACACCGCTTTCTACGATTGTTTGTCGGCGCGACGCTGCTGTTTTTCGTAGTCTTGCGCCCGACAATGGCCTTTGACCTGCACGTTGAAGGCTCGATCCTCAAAGACGAAAACGGGGCCGCCGTCCGTCTCACCGGCGTCAACTGGTTCGGCATGGAAACGTCGAACATGTGCCCGCACGGCCTTTGGACTCGCGATTGGAAAGGCATGCTCCTGCAAGTCAAAGATATGGGATTCAATTGCATCCGGCTCCCCTGGTGCGACGCCATGCTGCGGGCCGGCGCAAGCGCAAACAGCATAAATTTCTACGGCGTGGACCCGTACCGCAAGAACGCGACGACCGATATGAACAAGGAACTCGCCGGCAAGAGCCCGCTCGAGATAATGGACGTCATTGTTGGCGGGTGCGCGGAGCTGGGCATTGCGGTGGTGCTCGACAATCATTCCCGTGAGCCGGACAACTATATGAACGAACAGGTTTGGTACACCGCAAAAACGTCCGAACAACAATGGATCGAGGACTGGGTGTTTCTTGCATCCCGATATAAGGACAATGCTGCTGTTGTCGGATGCGACCTTGACAACGAGCCGCACGGTACCGCCTCCTCCGGAGGTTCCCGATGGGGCGGGTCCGACCCTCTTTTCGATTGGAAAAGCGCAGCGGAGCGGTGCGGCAACGCTATTCTTGCCGCCAATCCGAACCTTCTTGTCGTCGTTGAAGGCGTGGAACAGGTTGGCACAACGGATTACTGGTGGGGCGGGAACCTGCGCGGGGCGCTGGACGACCCCGTTGTGCTATCTGACAATAGCAAGCTGGTCTATTCCCCCCATGAATACGGCCCAGAGGTGTTTGACCAGACCTGGTTCAACGACCCGGCCTTTCCAGCAAACCTTCCCGCAGTGTGGGATAGCGCATTTGCGTTTATCAAGAACGACAATATGGGTCATCTCCTTATTGGTGAATTCGGAATTCGTGACACCTCGTCGTACAGCGGCAAAGAAGGCAAATGGTTCGCCGCTCTGCTGTTTACCCTCTGCAAGACGGTATCATGGACGTTCTGGTGCCTTAACCCAAATTCAGGCGACACCGGCGGACTCCTGGACGATGATTGGGTGACCCCGGTACAGTGGAAGCTTGACATGCTCAAGCCCTATATGGCGCCATTTCTGGGCTCTGCTGCAACTTCAATGCAGGCGCTGTGCGATAGCAAGGGTTGGGCGATGGGAATTTCGGTGGTTGGAGACCGCATCGTATTTCATGGGTGCGATAACACGACAAAGGACGTGGTTGTTTCCGCCATCGACGGGAAAACCGTCGTGCGCATGAGGGTTGAAGGGAATAGCTTAGCGATTCACGACATGAGGCTCCGCTCCGGCGTGTATGCGATTGAGGCCATTGCCGGAGAAAATCGTTTGGCAACCAAAGATGTTTTCGTCAATCGGTGATCTTCCTTAAAGCCAAACTCTTGGCTCACCAGACGGCTCCCCGCGCATTGTCATTTAGTCTTTCCGCGATAGAATCATATCTTTGCCAATTCCTCAGACATTGATCATAATTATCATATTGCTCCTATAAAGAATGGAATCCGTGGACGTCCCGGCTTGACGACGCCATCAAATCACAATTCGCGAAGAAGTCTTCTGTCAGGAGCATCTAATCTAGCTGTGAGTGCGCTGTCTGGTCGGCGTGGCCCACATGGTTCCCTCTACCAGCGGAGAGGGGGCTGACTCGCCGCCTTCCCCGGTATCCCCTTGAATTTTCTCCTCGTTTGTAAACCACTGCTTCAATACTTCAACAAGACTACTGCGAGACGAAGAGAAACATCGGAAAAACACGGGAAGCATTCTTATCTGTTGTTACTATTTTCGGTCACTTTTCTAGTCACTACGCTGCCAACGATAATTGCGTTGGACATTA
>CAVWBU010000011.1:0-6116 GCA_963753345.1 uncultured Fibrobacterota bacterium | reverse complement strand
TTCCGCCGCTTTTTCGAATGCTCCCGCCACCGACAGCGGGTCGGTTACATCGAGTGCTGCGCCGGTCACCTTTCTTCCATACTTGGTTTTCAATTCCTGAACCATCGAATCAAGCCGCTCACCCGCAAGGTCGGTGACCAGCACGTTGCATCCCTTTTCGAGCAGCGCCTCGCAGATGCCCGATCCTATGGCGCCGGCCGAGCCCGTGACAAGCGCCGAAGCGCCGCGCAGCGGAAGTCGGCCGCTGTCGGCCACTTTTGCCGTCTGGAAAGGCCGAAACTCCATGGCCGCAAGGTGGGACTCGGAGAGCCCTTTGTAAACGCCTCCTGTTTCGTAAATCATCTTCTTGACCGACAGCGCCTGCGCCGTGATGTCGGACGCAACGGCCGCTGCGTCCGCATCGCGTCCCGCACACACCGCGCCCAGGCCCGGAACAAGGACCACTCTGGGCAGAAGATCGGGGGCATACATCCCCTGACCTGAATGCGCCTTTGCATTCTTCTTAACATATGCGCCATACCGCTCCGCGAAGGAGGCGACATCGCCGCTGAGTTTTGCGCGGAGCGCGTCCATGTCGCTCAAATCCGGTTCGTCAACCGACAGAGGATACGACTTGGTGCGCACGCAGTAATCCGGGGTGAGGGGCGGCGACACGAGAAACTGCCGCGCTTCCTTGCTGAAGAGGAGCCCAAGCACGTCTGTGTTGATAAGCGGGGAAAGCGTCACAAACGTGTGCGGCGAGTCCGGGTTGCCCGAGGCAGGCGACAAAAGGCCTCGCAGCACGGGTGCAAGTTTCGTGTACTTCTTCCGCGCGCTTTCCACCGCGGATTCGGCGGCCGGTGCGATGGTGCGGATGCGGGACTTTTTCAGATACTCCTCGGCCCGGCTGACCGCCTCGATGGCGGCGTCGTACGCCTGCTTCGGACCGGCACCCCACGTGATAAGCCCGTGGTGCGACACCACGACGCCGCGCAGGCCTTTATTTTTTTTCACCGCGGCGGCGACCGCGCGGCCGAGGTCGAGGCCCGCATTGACATGAGGCAGGACCGCCGCGGTTCTGCCCAGCGCCGATTGCGCGATTGCTTCCCCGTCTTCCCTGTTGGTAAGCGCCAGGATCGCGGACGGGTGCGTGTGCACGATGCAGGGCTTGTCGACAAACGCGTGCATGAGCGTCTCGACCGAGGCAACCGACTCTGACGGCTTCACGAGGTGCGTGCGGAACTCGTTTGCCATTGCCTCATCGTCAAGGGCCCGGACTTTCTCAAGTTTTCGTATGGCGGTCAGGTCGAGGCACACGAACCCCGACGAAGTTATCGAGTCAAGGGGCACGCCAGAGGCCTTTACAAAAAGGGCCGGCACCGCGCCGGTGAGGGTTGTTACGGTCGTCTTGACCGATGTGTTCCCGCCGCCGTGCAGGGCAAGGTCAGGCTCGCTCCCGAAAAGCCGCGTTGCATACGAGAGAAGCGCGACGCTGTTTCCGCATTCCGGGCCGTGCTTCTTCACGAACGCCTTTGCCGAAGAATCGGACCATTTGTTTTTCATGCGTATTCCTGTTCGAATTCGATCACTGGCCGCGAAGGGCGCTCGTCATCGCCGCGAAATTTTCCCTCACCGCCTTTTTCTCAAACACGGCGCTGCCGCTCACCACGATATCGGGCCCCATGGCGGCCACTTCTACGATGTTCTCTTTTGTCACCCCGCCGTCGATGCAGAGAAGAACCTGGCGGCCCGCCTTTGCAGCAAGCTCGCGCACCTGAGCGGCCCGGCGCCCCGTGTCGGGAAGCAATTTCTGACCGCCAAAACCCGGGTTTATGGCAAGCAACACCACCATATCCACGTCATCGAGGAGCGGCTCCAAGACTGCGAGCGGCGTTCCGGGATTGAGGGCTATGCCGCGCGCAATCCCGCGGGTCGCATCGTTTGCGTTTTTCTGGCTCGCTATTGACTGCAGGGCGTACCGCACATGCGTGCATGATTCCACATGCACCGTGATGATGTCCGCGCCTGCCGCGGCATACTGCGGAAGAGTTTCCGCGGGATTCTGTATCATCAAGTGAACGTCCTTGAGCATCGCGGTCTTCACCGCCTTTACAAACGCGGGCCCCACCGTGAGCTGCGGCGCGAAATGCCCGTCCATAACGTCGAAATGGAGCAGCCGGCAGCCGCACTGCTCGAGCAGCGCAATGTCGTCTCCCAGCGCCATGAGGTCGGCGCTTGTCGCGCCCACGCTCAGCGCGGGCGCGTGTTCCTTGACAAGCCGGCAAACAGGAGCGCTCATGCCTTGTGCTTCTTGAGGTTCGCGTGCGCGAGATACAGCTCGAACGCCTGCTCGGGTTGCATGTTGTCGTGCACCACCTTGCGCACGGCCTTGATCATGGCGATTGGCGCCTCGGACTGGAAGATGTTGCGGCCCATGTCCACCCCGGCCGCGCCCTGAGCTATGGCGTCGTGCGCCATTTTGAGCGCGTCGAGCTCGGGCAGCTTCTTGCCGCCCGCGATCACAATGGGCACCGGGCAGGCGCTCGTGACGGTGTCGAACTCGGGCACGAAATAAGTCTTTACAAATGCGGCGCCCAGCTCGGCGCACATGCGCGTGGCCAGCCGGATGTACTTTGCGTCGCGTACCATGTCCTTGCCCACCGCGGTCACGCCCAGCACCGGCATGCCCACCCTGTTGCCCGCGTTGACGAGGTTGGTGAGGTTCATCACCGACTGCGTCTCTTTTTCCCCGCCCACAAACACCTGGGTCGCGACCGCGCACGCGTTCACGCGCACCGCGTCCTCAATGTCCATGGCGATGTGCTCGTTTGACAATTCCTTGAGGATGCTGGGCCCGCCACTGGCGCGCAGCACGGTCGCCTTGACAAGCGACGGCGGGATCACGGAGCGCAGTATCCCGCGCGTGAGCATGAGCGCGTCGGCGAACGGCGCGAGCGGCAATATGGTGATGTCGGGACGCTCAAGCCCTGTGGTGGGCCCCTGGAAATACCCGTGGTCGAACGCGAGCATGACGGTTTTTCCCGATTCGCAGTTGAAAATCCGGCCGAGCCGGTTCTTCATTCCCCAGTCGTAATTGTTGGAACCTTTGAGGAAAAAGACCTCGCTCTTCTGGGGCACGTCGGTGTAGAAATTCTTTTCGGCTTTTGAGACGTCTGCTTCGGGCATAGGGCACTCCTTTGGGCATTTTGTTCGGGATGTGGTGGGCGAACCATTAAAAATAATTAGTACGGTATGGACGGGGAGAAAAAGAGATATAATGTATGGGAGGACAAGATAGAATATGGGCGTTCCCCCCTATACATGCGGGCATGCATAGGGGGTCGGTCTCCCTTCGGGCTCGGCCGTTCGGCCTCGTTGCTGGACCGCCCCGAGGGCCTTCGGCCGGGGTCGGCCAGCAATTCGCTTTAGCTCACCCTGTGGTCCACCTAACGCGCGGCAGAAGAAATCTATTCCGTCAAGCGATAACTCTCACGCCAACCTGAGGCCTGGGATGGCCCGTTGAAACTTTGCAATCCGCAATCACCAATCCGCATTCCGCAATCAGAACTTGCATCCCATTTCTATCAAGATATCAGCAAGGCCGATGCTGGAAACCACGGTGACGCCGCATAATTCCTTGCCAAACCATCTGCCGAAATGCCGTTTGTCGCCCGTCCACAGGTGGGTGCATTGTGCGCCTATCGCCCCGGCGAGGACCGGGATGTCGCATTCGGGAAGGTCGTTCGTTTCCGGATTGACAAAGGCATTCGATAGAACCATCTTTTTCCGCAGACTTTCGATTCCCGGCGCCCAAAGCGGACGCTTTGCCGCAAGGTTCCTCCGCGCCTCCTCCCACGCATGCGGGTTCGTTACAAGCTCGGCATGTCCTGATGCGGCATCCAAGAGCCTGCGCGTCGCGCTCTGCGGCGCGGCCGCGGAAAAGAGAATGTTCGCGTCAAGGAAAACCCGCACCTACTTGCGCCTCTTTTTGGACAGGTGGGCCTCGAGCGCCGCATCGGCAACGTCGAATTCCGCGACCCGGGAATCGGAATACATTTCGATGGGAAAAGCGACGGCCGGTTTGAGAAGAACGCCCTGGTCCAAAGCTTCCGCCATCACCACGCCGCCTCTTTCAAGACCGAGCTTCTTCCTCATCGGCATAGGAAGGGTAAGGCTGCCCCGCTTATTGATATGGATGGTTGATGAAGGCATGATAAGTCCCCCGCTGGGTGAAATGCTGAATTACTGTAATTCAAATATACAGGAAATTAGCGGTGATGTCAAGATGGAAGGAAAGCGGGATAGGCGCTGCGCGGGGCAACAGAATATGCCCCAGACCATGAGTTTCTCATTGGTGACAAAACAGTGACAGCATTTGACAAACAGGCACTTCGTATTGACATGATTTATGATACTTGAAGTGCCTTTGTCAATATTGATTTGGTTTTCAATTACAGGTCTGTGTACTTGGCCACGTATTGTTTCTGCATTTACTTGTTATCCATTGGGTAATAGAATCGGGAAGATTGCAAAGCATGTTGTTGTTGACGTTCATATAGGAAATGTTGCAATGCATAATATTGGGTGAAATACTGGAAATTTGATTAGAATTGACAAACAGCGCTATGGCACCCCTTAACTTGCCAATTTCGTCAGGAATTCTCCGCAGTCTATTCGAGTCCAGACTTATTCTAGCACCGTAGGCAATTGTATCAGGGAAAACTAAGGAATCAATGTTGTTCTCTTGTAACTCCAGGCTGGGATATGCAATGAGACTATCCAAGTACTTTGAGAATACAAACTTAACTAATGATCGTGACCGTAAACTGATTTCTGCAACCTCAGAATAGGCCAAGAGAATAACATCCCTTACCTTCACCGTATCCAACCCATTCGCATCCAGAATCGCCCTTACGGCCAGCGAATCCTGCTTGCTTAGAATATTGGGCGGCGGTCTATCCGACGGGTTGCTGCCAAACCAGAGCCCGCTAAGATCGCAACTAAGAAATAAAGCGCATAAAACAATTAATGCCCACGTTGCGAAAAACACCGGCTTGTTCTTCTTGAGCCTCATAATTTCCTCCAAGGGAAATAATCTTGTGCCCTTGCTCATCGGACAATCACAGAACTTCCTGCCTAGCGGCAAACCCCTTCCCCCAGAATATACGGTTGCGGGCGTCTTCTGTCAACACTTGTCAACCCGACCGGTGGGTCTCGCAACACCGTCGGAACCCCATACACACCGGTATTTTCACGGATTATTTTATGGAATGCACCGGTTTTAGGAAACAATCACAAAACCAGACGGAGCCTCCATGCCTTTCTACGAATTCTTCTGCCCTGACTGCAACACGATTTTCACCTTCTTTTCGCGCCGTGTCAATACCGAAACAATCCCGGACTGCCCCTCGTGCAAAAAGAGAAAGCTTGATCGAAGGATCTCCCTGTTTGCCGTTGCCGGAAAAACAAAAAAGAATGCAAGCGAAGACTCCGGCGACAAGGGCGAAGACGACCTTCCCGTCGACGAGGCAAGGATGACCAAGGCCATGGAGGCGCTTGCAGGAGAAGCCGAGCACCTCAAGGAGGACGACCCGCGCCAGGCCGCGAACCTCATGCGGAAGTTCTCCGACATGACAGGCCTTAAGTACACCGACAAAATGAACGAGGCGCTGAACCGCCTGGAAACCGGAGAAGACCCTGAGGCCATTGAAGCGGAGATGGGCGACGCATTCGAAAACGAAGACCCGTTTATTCTGCCGGAGAAACAGGAAGGCGCGAAGAGTACAATATCAAAGAAGAAGCCGCTGAAAAGGGATGAGACAGTGTACGAGCTATAATACAATGTTCGAAGATACGTCAGTCTTGGCGTTGGGCGCCTGCCCTGGGCACCGGTTCTCCTCCGAGCTCGGCTATTCGCCTCGTTGCCGGTCCACCCTATGCCTGGCGGCCGGGTCGGCCGGCAATCCCGCTTTGGCGGGACTCTCCGTCGCCCCTGGCGCAAGAAACTGCCTCCTTCGTTTTAGTGTAATCAGTACTTGTCCTATTGTGAAGGCAGTTCTTCCCACAAATGCATCTGTCTTTATTGCGCCACCTCACCTCATCACCGTGAACCCCTTCACCATCTCCCCTTTGTCCAA
>CAVWBU010000010.1:0-15693 GCA_963753345.1 uncultured Fibrobacterota bacterium | reverse complement strand
CGGGGTCGCCCGGCAATGCGCTCCAGCGCACCCTCCGGTCCACCTAACGCGCGGCATTGGAAGTCTATTCAGTCAATCTACATCTTTGCGCCAACCGAAGTCTCTATTCAGAATGTCTGGCCCTTATTCCTTTAGAGCTTCTCAACTTCTGAACGTTTAAACGTCTTGCTTCAGGGTCTGCCAGCTGTCGCTCGGGGGTGCCCCCACGCAGGTGTTTGATTCTTGCAGCTGCTCCTTCTAGGGGTGCACCCAGGAGGGGGTAGCGGAAGACCGCGCGCAGCGCGGGCTGAAGCGAGGGGGATTCCTCCCCCGACTAAATCATTAATTTTACATATTCTATTTATCAACCGCTATCTCGGACCTCAATGGATTCAGCCGCGAGTCCCAGGGAAACACGTAGTAATCCTGGGGCTGCGCCGGCGTCGGCGCCTGTTCCGCGGAGAGCGGCGCCACAGGCTTGCCGTTGGGCCATGTTCCCATGAAGCAAGTTTCCCTCCCATGGCCGAAAACAAAAGCCTTTGCCTTGAGGTTATTGTCGAACGTGTACGCCGCAAGAGCGTCGAACAACCGGTACACGCCGTAGTAATCGAGCGCGTCCTCTTCGGCGCGCGGGTCAAACGGGCCTTTTGGCGTATTGTGATCCGCCTTAAGCCTGCAGGACCCAAGCGAGTCGCTGTTGATCATGATGAAATTCTTTTCCGCGGCCGGAATGTTTATCGTGTTGAATAGGGAAATCGCCATCCGGTGGTCGTTGACGTGGTCTTCCGCGAAGACCTCCATAAGAAGTTTGACGCGGGAGGGAAACAGCCGGAGTTTCGTCCTGTCGATCTCGTAGCTGTACCAGGGAGCCATAAGGTGGAGGAACACGCCGTTGGCTCCCCAGTTCTTATCGACGATCGCCCACAAGGCAAGAGCGGGGATCGCGCCCGCGCCGAATGAGTGACCCGCGAACCCGATTCTCGTTGTGTCAATTCTGGCGCGGAAATTGTCCACCGCGGTTTCGAACCCCGCCTCTATGGTGGCATATTTCTTGACTTCCCTGGGGTCGCCGCCGGCGGCCATTTGGTAAGGAGAAAACACCACCACATATCCTTTGCTTACCATGTGGTTGATAAGCGGCAGATACTGCTGCGGGCTTGACGAGGCGTAGCCGTGGCTGAAGAAAATGAGCGGCCGCGGCGCGGGTGCGTTCTGGGGGGTAAAGACATGGACGTAATGGCCGGGCCAGAGCGGCTGGGGAAGGCTGTCGACCGCCATCTGCCAGGGCCCTGCCGAGCCGAACCCTTCTTCTATGGGCGGAATGGCGCACAGCGAAGTGTCTTTCGGTGCTTTGCGATGGGCCCGGCGCTCCCGGATTTTTTCCCGTTCAAATTCCCAGTAATTCTTGGATGTCTTTCGCGCATAATAAAACTTGTTTTTGGGCGTTTCGGGCAAGAACGTGGGCGACACGTCCCTGCGGGGATTGAGCGGATCTTCCCACACGTTGACATACGGCGGTGTGCGCGAGGTGTCGGGCGAGCGGGTGACGATGCATTCGCGCACGGGCCGTTTATCGGGCCAGGTCCCCATGTAGCGTTGCCCCGCGTTGCCGGTGTCGAGGGCCATTCTCCTTGCCGAAGCGTCGCCGCGGAAAACATAGTCCGCAATCGCATCAACAAATTTATAAACGCCGTAGAAATCGAGGGCGTTTTCCGCGCCGTTCTTGTCGGCCGGACCTGCGGGCACGAAATGGTCCGCGATAAGCCGGTATCCGGATATGGAATCGCTCTGCAGTTCCACGAACAGCTTCTGGCTGTCCGGGATGGCGATGTTGTCGAACAGGTCGACCGCCATGCGCCGGTCGTTCACCTTGTCGCTGCGGAACGTTTCCATGATGAGGTATGCCTTTGCAGGGAACGCTTCGAGTTCGTCCTGGGTGATGAAATGGGAATACCAGGGCGCCATGATGTAGAGAAACACGCCGTTTTCTCCCCACTGGTTTTCGATGATGCTGCGCCATGCGATTGCAGGCACGGCACCGCCGCCGTGAGAATGGCCCACGATCCCGATTCTTGTCGTGTCGATGCATGAGCGGAACCTCTCCACGGCGGCCTCAAACCCTGCCATGAGGATGCCGTATTTTCTCCGCTGCCCGCGCTCGGCGGCAATGCTTTTGTACGGAGAGAACACGAGAACGTGGCCGCGGCTCACGATGTTGGTGATAAGCGGCCCGTACAGGACAGGGGCCGTTGCCCCGATCCCGTGACAGAAGAGAATAAGCGGATACTTGTTTGCGGTGTCTGCGGGATGAAAAACATAAACGTTTTTTCCCGCCCACTGGGGGCTGGAAACGCTGTCGCACACCACGGCGTGCGGTCCGTTTGCCCCGAAGCCGGAAAGCGGACGGGGGATGGGCCATTCGTCGCCGGCGACGGCTGCTCCGCACGCGAGAGTCGCGTAAAGCAGGAAGGCACGGCGACACGCGGTCAAGGCAAAGACCTCTCTATGCGTCAAGCACGAACGTCACGGGTCCGTCGTTGACAAGCTCAACATCCATCATGGCGCCGAATAAGCCCGTTTCAACGTTCTGTACGCGGTTCTTGATCCGGCCCACAAAATATTCATACAACTCGTTGCCCTTTTCCGGGCCTGCCGCATCCGTAAAGCTGGGGCGGCGGCCCTTGCGGCAGTCGCCGTACAGCGTGAATTGCGACACAACAAGCGCGCCGCCGCCGGTGTCGACAAGGGAACGGTTCATTTTTCCCGTGTCGTCGGCGAATATACGGAGGTCCGCGCATTTGTCCGAGAGGAAATCGGCCATTGCGGACGTGTCGTCCTTGTGGATGCCGATGAGGATGACGAGGCCGTGGCTGATGGAACCGGTTATTGTTCCATTGATGGTCACAGATGCTCTTTTTACTCGCTGCAAGACGACGCGCATGAAATTTGATTTTTTCTACTTGAAATATGTCAGCAGGGGAGGAGTACCATCTCTTCCGAAACCAAATAGAAAATCTGGGCGCCTGCCTTCGGCACCGGCCCTCCTTTCGGGCTCGGCTTATCGCCTCGTTGCCGGACCGCCCCTAAGCCTGTCGGCGGGGTCGGCCGGCAATCCCGCTTTGGCGGGACCACTACAGTCCGGCCTGGCGCAAAAATCAACCTGCAGTACTTTCATCGGGTTGTCAAGTTGTCTACATCAGGTTATTGCTTAAGCAATTATTCCTTACAACGCCACCCTGAACCCAGCCCTAAGTCCGATGCCGCTCATGTCGCGCTTGGCAAAAAGGCCGGCGGTGTTGCTCTGCGTTTTTGTCCCCGCCCATTGATACTCAACGCCGAGAAAAATCGTGCTGCTTTCACCAAGGTTATAATTTGCATCGACGATGGCCTTCATTATCAGGCCGTAATAATAATCACTGTGGGAAACTTCTTTCCTTTTAGTGGGATCGTTTCCGGTACCAGTGGTATCGTATCCTGTTGTCACCGAATACATTGAATTATATCCAATCTGGAACTGGGCCGATGGGTGGACGATTAAATTCGGAACAGGATCGATCATGACAAAGCCCAAAACAGGGAACATGAAAGCTTTTATCAGCGTGGAGGACATGCCATTTTCCCGAAGAATCATCCTGGACGTCCTTCGATCGAGTGTTCCAGAGAAAATCTCCTGCAACGCCGAACGCTATCTTCCTGTCGACAATGATGCCGTATTGCAGCTCCGCGTCTCCCGAAGGGATTCCCGTATTAAGCAGCGCCTGGGGCCACGTTGTCCCGATTTTGAGCGAGAGCAGGTTTTCGGCCCGTGGTGGAAAAAGCGCTGCGGAAACAGCAAGGAGGAACAACGCGAGCAAACCGTTGCGTTTCATGGAATTCCTTTCTTTTTGGGCAAAATTCTTTTTTTGCATGATCGTAATATAAGGCAGAAAAACCTTCGTCTAATATAATAAAAATCTGAATTACCCTGGGAAAACGCGATCAACATATTTTAAGGGCAACGCCGGACCATGTCCGGCGGTGACGCGATTTCAATCCAACAAGGAAAGAACCGTATGAAACGAAACGCAGCAGCGGTTTTGTGCGTCTTCCTGTTCGCAGGATGCTACACGCAATTTGCGTATGTAAATCGGGCCGCGCTCGAAGGCGTGCCGCCCGACTCGGCCCTCCCGGCCGACAGCGCGAGCGCGTACATCCGCGACAGCGTCCCCGCAAACCCCAACCAGGTATGCTACTGGACAAGGGACATGTGGGGGAGGCCTCAACTGGTGTGCGAGGACGCGGATTACGGAAGGGACTGGTACCGTTACAACTATTATCCCTGGTGGAACCGCTCCGACCCGTATTTCTACGGTTCGTACAATTCCTACGGATGGGACGAGACGCTGCCCGGCGTACTATTATTACGATTATTCCTGCGGCGCGTGCCGGTACTATTCAGGCTACGAGGGAACCGGCAATTCATGGTGGTGGAATTCTCCTTCGGCAAGCGGCAGACCGGCGGTGGGCACGGGTACCGCGCATCCCCGGCGGTCGCGCTCCTCAGGAGTGCAGGCGAATCCGGGAACCAGCGGCACGCCGCTCAACAAGAGCTCATCGGTGCAATCCGGCGGTTCTGCGTCCGGCGGCGCTTCACACCAGCAGCGGTCAAGGACTGTGGAGATCATCGGAACACCCCAAGATGGTTCGAACTCGCAACCTCCGGCTATCCAGGAACTTCCGAAGCAGCAGGTGGAGGATGAGCAGCGGCCGGTGGAACAGCCGAGAGCAAGAGACGTTCAACCGGCTCCGGATCAGCCGCCGGTTCAGCAGCAGCCCGCGCAGTCGTCGCCTCCGCCAAGCCAGAGTCCGAACAACGGCAACAACAATCCTCCGGACCAGAACCAGAATTCCGACGGCGGACGCCGAAATCCGAGGAGTTTCTGATGAAAAGAGAGATTCTATTTGCATCCATTGTATTGTCCGGACTTCTGCTTGCGCCTGCAGAGGCGGATGTGGCTTTGATACAGCCATCAGGTGACGGAGCGCGCGCCTTTGGCATGGCCGACAATTATGTGGCTCTTTCTGGAGATTTGTCCGCCATGTTCTGGAACCCGGCGGGGTTCGCCTTTGTCCCGGCCAGGGAATTTCAGCTGTCGTTTGATGGCCTGTCGCAGCGGTCAACGTCGGCGTTTCTGGGCTCCAATGCAACCGCCACGGTCACACGGCCGCGGCTTGAGAACATCGGCTACATGCACGCTTTCCCGACGGTACAGGGCGGATTCACCATTGCCGCTTCGTATCACAGTACCTACGTGTTGGACGACGTTCTTTCGACGTCGGGAGGCTATACCGGTGTTGGCGGGCAGGCGGTTTCGTTGAACGAGCAGTACAAGACCTATGGCGCCCTCGACATGTGGAGCGTCGGGTTTGGGCTTCAGGTTGCCAAGGGATTGGGCATCGGCGCGGCGGTTTCGCTCGTCAGCGGCAGGGAAGATGCGTCGAACAAGGGGCAGGACTATGTCAACGGGGCCGTCGTCGACCCTGTGAACGATTACTATGACGAAACCGTAGGCGCTACCTACATCGGCTACGACATAAGGCTCGGCATACTGTATTCCTTTTTGCAAAGATATCGCGTCGGGCTGCGTCTGGTTCTGCCGCAAAGGATAGACTTCGACGAGAACATTTCGGACAATTTTCAGTACTCCCCCCAGTCCAATTACACCTTCGATACCACCGGAAAGCTGCTCTCTTCGTACTCCTGCGCACTCGGCGGCGCCGCGGAATTTCGTTTCCTTACCGTGTCCGCCGAGGTGCGGGCCCGCGCGCCCTATTCAATACTTGATCCATCGTTCAACATCCCGGACACGAGCCTTGCCGCGAAGACGCTTTTTGGGGCCGGTCTCGGATTGGAAGTGCCGCTCGGGGTGAGCTGGATACTGCTGCGCGGCGGATTTTCGTGGGACCAGTTCGACACGCATCTTTTTACCAAACAGTATAAAGACGACGATCAGCCCGGGTGGGACCCGCAGGGCCTCAAGCCGGTGAGCGACAGGTTCCAGGGAACGGTGGGAATGGGGTTTATCCTCAAGAACGTGATGCTCGAATGGGCTTACGGCTACGACACGTGGAAGCTGGAGACACAGACCTCTCTGGGCCCCTTGGACGAGACGCATGTCCAGCAGAGGCTTCTTGCGTCGATGTCAGTACGATTCTGAATACCAAATTTCATTTCAAGGAAAAGGCAATAATATGATGGGGGATGTATCCCCCTGCCTACGGCCCTACGGTCCTCCGTCACCCCCTCCTGGGTGCACCCCGAGAGGGAGCTGTTGCAAGAATCAAGCACCTGTGTGGGGGCACCCGAGAAGAGTCGTTGAAAAGTTGAGAAGTTGAGAGGTTGAGAAGAAAAGACGTAAACAAGTTGACAGTAGATTTCAAGCGGATGCCGAGTGGCGCAAAAAAAGAGAAGTTGACAGAATAGATTCCCGCTGCCGCGCGTTAGGTGGACCGGAGGGTGAGCTGGAGCGAATTGCCGCCTGATCCCTCGCCGAAGGCGGTAGGGACAGGCGGCAACGAGGCCGAATGGCCGAGCCCGAAGGAAGACCGGCCCGAGCGTAGCGAGGGAAACGCCCATCTCCTTTTCTCTTTACAATTACTATCATGAAGCACATCACTCTCTACACCGACGGCGCATGCTCGGGCAATCCGGGCCCCGGCGGGTGGGGCGCTATTCTCTCCTACAACGGCCGCGAAAAGGAACTGTCGGCGGGTTTTGCCGACACCACCAATAACCGCATGGAACTCATGGCCGTCATTGCCGGGCTTTCGTCCCTCAAGGAACAGTGCAGGGTGACCGTGGTCTCCGATTCAAAGTATGTTGTTGACGCAATGAGAAACGGCTGGGCCGCAAAGTGGCGCGCCAACGGATGGAAGCGCAACAGGAGAGAGGCCGCGCTCAACCCCGACCTGTGGCGGCGGCTGCTTGACTTGTGCGCAAAGCATGAGGTGGCGTTCACCTGGGTGAACGGCCATGCCGGCCATCCCCAGAACGAGCGCTGCGACCGGCTTGCCGTGGAGGCCGCCGCCATGCCGGGCCTGCCCAAGGACGTGCGCGGATGATTGCCCTGCGTCCAAACTTTTTTGTCCGCACCGTATCCGCACTCACGATGAAACATTTTGCAACGATCTGCCTCGGCGTCCTGTTTCTTGCGGCACGCGCGCCGGCAGCGCAAGACACGCTCGTTGTCCGGGTGACGGGCATGACGCAACCCGGCGGCGTGATCGATTTGACGGTTTACAAAAACGATTCGCACTACATGAAGGACGATTCCTTCGTAGTGTGCAAGCGCGTCGCGTGCGACGGCGCGCGCGTCCAGTCCGCAGCGTTCGTGCCGCTCGTACTCGCGCCGGGCGAGTACGCGTTCGTGGTGTATCACGATGTCAATTCGAACGGAACGCTCGACGCGAACCTGTTCGGCTATCCCACCGAGCCCATGGCGTTTTCACGGCCGTTCCGCGTGAGCCTGCGTGCGCCGAGGTTTGAGGAGATAAGTATCAGAGTGGATAAGCCGAGGGATACAATGGAGGTGCGTCTGCAAAAATAGAGTCGATATTGTGGAGAGTCAGTCATCACACCGCATTTCTCAGCATTTCCTCCACAAACTCGCGCGGACCATAGTGGCTCCAGCCCCTGTCAACCTGAACGGAAATGGGTATTCCCGTCTGTACATGGTACATGTAAAGGAAGTTCAGCACGACAGCATCGATCTTTGTTCCTCTCTCTGTCACTTTCAGATAGGACATATCCTTATCAGGCCCCCACGCGCATCGTGCGACGATCACGTTTGATTGGTCGGGCCTGAACCACGCGGGAAGGATATCTTCCGCCAGCCAGACGCAATTGAAATTCACGCATGGCTCCATTGGGCGGTCCCGATAAATTGAGCAGCCGCCGGGTTTCATATAGTGGCACGGCCGGCCCAGGTAAAAAGGATGGCCGTACACCTGGCCTGCCAAATGTCCTTCGCAGCACGCAGTGCATTCGCCGCATGCTCTCTTTTCCTGTCTCGGGGCAGCATCGGGAGTCCTGCCGCCGCGCGCAGCAGTTCGTCGGTTCTGTTTTGTCATGAGATTGCCTTGCCCTCGTGCTGAATGAGTTTGTCAATAACGGCCTTTGGAATCCGCTTCACTTTTCCGTGGTGGTCCACGCACGCAGCTCTAACGTCTCCGCTCACGCAGAGCACGCCCTTCTGGTCGGCGATTTCGTAGTGGAAGGTGATGGTCACCGAGGAATGCTCCGCTATCGAGGTGGCCACGTCCAGCACGTCGTTGTACCGCGCGGAGCTGTGGTATTTCACGTTCGCCTCGGCGACAACAAACTGCGTGTCCTGTTTGTGAAGGTCGTCGAGTTCGAAGCCCATGCTCCGCAGAAGCTCGGTCCTGCCGCGCTCCATGTACCGCAGGTAGTTGGCGTAGTACACCACGTTACCGCAATCGGTGTCTTCGTAGTACACGCGGACGGTGAGATGGCTCTCGGCCGGTTTCATGCGGGGGTCTTTCTTCCTTCTGTCAAGGCCGGGTTGTCGAGCTTGTATTCCCTTATTTTTCTCCAGAGGGTCGACCTCGAGATGCCGAGCTTCTTTGCGGTTTCTGAGTAGTTGTGCCGCATGGTTTCGAGGGCCTGCCGCAGGTAATCGCGCTCCAGGTCCTTGAGCGTGATAATGCCCGCCGCGTCGCCGCCGGCCATGGAAAACGGCCTGCGCGGGCCTTCGAGCAGCAGCCTGTTTTTGAACATGAATTCGGGCAGGTCCTTCTCCGTGATTTCGCCGTTCTCCGAGAGAACGATGGCGTGCTCGATGATGTTCTCCAGCTCGCGCACGTTGCCCGGATAGTCGTAATTGGCAAGCAGGGCCTCGGCTGCGGGCGAAATCCTGGTGATATTCTTCTCGATCTGCTCGCTGTTCCGGTGCATGAACAGCTTGATGAGATTGGGAATGGTCTCCTTGCGGTCGCGGAGCGGCGGCAGATTGAGGCAGAAAACGTTAATCCGGTAGAACAGGTCTTCGCGGAATTTCTTTTCCGCCACGAGGGACGACAGGTCCTTGTTTGAGGCCGCGATGATGCGGACGTTTACGCCGCGCTGCGTGTTTTCGCCGATGCGCTTGAACGTTCGCTCCTGAAGGAACCTGAGGAGTTTCACCTGCGCCGACGGCGACAGTTCCGCGACTTCGTCGAGAAAAAGCGTTCCCAGGTGCGCCTCCTCGACAAGGCCGACGCGGTCGCGGTCCGCGCCGGTAAAGGAGCCCCTTACGTGGCCGAACAACTCGCTCTCGAACAGCGTGTCCGGTATCGCGCCGCAGTTGACGGCTACGAATTTGCCGTCGGTCCTGCGGGACATGTGGTGGATGATCCGCGCGAAGAATTCCTTGCCCGTGCCGCTTTCCCCGCAGATGAGCACGGTTGACGACGTAGGAGCGATCTTCATGGCCAGACGCAGGATCTTCTGCATGGCGGGGCTGCCCGACATGAGGTCGGTGAGCAGGCGCTGTTCGAGCTCGCGGTACTCCTCCTGGTTGTCGACCTTTGCCGAAAGCTTGTCGGCCGCGGCCTTCATGTCGGCGGGCCGAACGGGCTTCATGAGGTAGAACGACGCGCCGTTGCGCAGGGCCTTTGCCGCGGCGTCGAGCTCGTTGATGGTGGCAAGCACCACGATCTCGGAATGCGGCGACCGCGTCTTGAGGTAATGGGCGAGGTCCATTTCCTGGGCCGGCATTCCCTCTATGTCAAGAAACACGATGTCGATCTTCTCATGCTCCAGCATCGACAGCGCCTGCGCCGGGGAGCGCGCCTCGATCACGCGGAACCCCGCCAGCGCGCCCTCGTCGGCGTCCGCGGTTTTCGACAGCGCGTTGAGTGAGACAAAGAGGACGTTCTTTTTGGGTGGCGTCGATGCCATACAAAGACCTGGCTGAGCGAAAACTATTTTTGATGAGAGTCATGAACTTCCGGTCAATAAAAATACATTACTTAAGAATGAGTATGTACGCAAGGACTTTGCACGAGATAAAGGAGCATCTATAGGGGGAAGTATCCCCCTCGCTACGGCCTCCTCGGCCTTCGGCCTGCGGTGTCCTGCGCTACCCCCTCCTGGGTGCACCCCTTGATGGTGTGGTTGCAAGAATCTAGCCCCTGTGTGGGGGCACCCGAGGAGAGTTGTGGCAAGGAAGAGGTTGAATAGATGAAAAGTTTAAAAAAGACGCGTTGACTTTTTTTTCTTAGGATTCTGATTGGCGCAAGATAAATATATTGACAGAATAGATTTCCTATGCCGCGCGCTAGGTGGACCGGAGGGTGCGCCGGAGCGCATTGCCGCCTGACCACGGCCCGAAGGGCCATCGTGGCAGGCGACAACGAGGCCGAAGGCCGAGCCCGCAGGGAGACCGACCCCATGTAGAACCGCACGGCCGTGCGGCTCTACATGGGGGAACGCCCAACTCTTTCTTTTGAATTGACGAAAATATATTACTATGAATCTCTTCACCCGCCCCAGACACCTTGACGGATTCTACAAACGTACCGTCGAGATATTCCTTTCGCGCCATAGGAATCTCGTCAAAAAGCTTCTGGTATGGCTCGGCATACCGTTGTTTGTCGTCATTGCGGCGGGGTTTGTTCCTTTTTCGTGCGACAACCTTCGGCGCAGCGCAGAACGCGCTTTTGTGAAGGCCGGCGTTTCCACCTGCTCGGTGCAGAAAGTTTCGCTGAGGCCGTGGTTCGGATTTTCCATAGACGGCATGGATGTCGCCGGGAAGGACGCGCCGGTGAACGTTCTCCGCAAAAATCCCGCGAATCCGCCTTGCATACCGGCTGCTGCCGCTTCTGTTCAGGTTTGTGGTGATCAAGGACTTTGTCGTCGAGCGGCCGCAAATCGCGGTGACCCTTCCGCCGTCCTTGCCTGCACAGACGCGGCCGGTGCAGCCGTTTTCCAACCAAGACCTTCGCTCGGCGCTGTCCGAAATTCCCTTTTCGGTCGCGGTGCAGAACATTTCTCTCGATGATGCGGAAGTTTCTCTGGCGCAGAAGGGCGACAAACTTCTGCACGGAAAAGGAATCGATGTTCACATGAGCGTGAGCTACCGGAAGGAGCTTGCGCTTTCGGGCAGGCTTTCGGCGGACACGCTCACCCTTAACGGCATGTGGAACATCACCGGTGTGCGCGCATCGGCGAGGGTGTCGGATGGCGCGGTGACGCTTGATCGATGCAGGGGTGATTTTTGCGGCGGGACCGTGGCCGCTTCGGGCGCGGCCGACGTCGGCGCAGGCACGCTGGAGCGGTTCAAGCTGGAATTATCTCATGTCAACCTTTCCAAACTGTACGCGGCATGCGCGATCCGCCGTGGGCAATGCGACGGCCGCGTGGACGGCGAGATCGAGCTCGCGCGCAGCGCGCTTGCGGCCGATTCGATGCGGGGCTCGGGTTTTTTCCGCATGACCGACGTTTCGGTGCGCGACCTGCCGCTGCAGAGCGGCATCATTGTGTATGTCGCCGTGCCGCAGCTACGGAACATCACGTTCAAAAAGCTCGGCACAAGTCTGGACATCCGCGGCGGCAGGATATTCACGCCGGACATTTCCGGCGACGGTTATCCGCTCGAAGCGCGCGCCGATGGCTGGGTGGGGTTCGACGGCCGGTTCTCGGAAAAAATGAAGGGCATCATTGCGTCCGACCTCGTAAAAGAGCTCCACCCCGTGATAGCCAAGTCGCTCGATGACGAGTCCGACGGGAAGAAATCTTTTTCGTGTACGGTGCACGGAACGCTTGCAAACCCGGCCATCGACATCGACAGGACCATCACCGACCGGGCGGTCCACAACGTGTTCGACGAGGTGAAGAAATTCTTTCAGCGATGACGTTGGACGTGCTCGGCAAGGCTGCAATGGGGTATCAAAAGGTACAATGATTGAGGATGGAGTCGATTATGCGGCACCGCAACGCATTTGCAGCCCGGTCAAGCGATATACTGTTTGTAAACCCCCTTCATCCGTACAACCACTATTTCACCCAGCCCGAACTCGTGCGGCTGATGCGCAAAAAAAACAGCCTGGCCCCGCTGTCGCTTGCGCTGCTCGCCGCGCTCACGCCGGACACCTACTCGACGATGGTGTGGGACGAGGACGTTATGCCCCTCGCCCCTCGCGCCGTGAAAGCGAAACTGGCGGGAATCAAGGTGGTGACGCCGGCGTCGGTCCGGGCCTACGGTCTGGCTGACCGCTTCAGGGCGGAGGGAACAAAGGTCGTTTTTGGCGGGCCGCATATCACGGCGACAACGGTGGAGGCGGCGCTGGCGCACGCCGATGCCGTGGTCGTGGGCGAGGCCGAGGGTGTCTGGCCCGGCCTGCTCGACGATTTCGGGCGGGGAGCTTTGCAAAAAGTCTATTCGTCCGAAGGCCTTATTCCCTATGCCAGGGCGGTGCTGCCGCGCTGGGACCTGTTCGACACCCGCAAGTACCTGTCGCTGCCCGTGCAGGCGTCGCGCGGGTGCCCTTACAATTGCGAATTCTGCAACGTGAGCGCCACCTACGGCCGCGCAGTGCGCGTGCGGGACATCGACAACGTGGTCGCAGAAGTGGCCTCGCTCCCGTTGAAGCGGGTCTTCTTTGTTGACGACAATATTTCGATAAACCGCGGGTTTGCGCGGGACCTCATGCAGGGACTTGCGGGAACGGGCATCACCTGGTTCTGCCAGGCCAGCATCGACATCGCCGACGACGCGCCGCTACTTAGGGCAATGGCCGCAGCAGGATGCGAAAACATTCTTATCGGATTCGAATCGCTCAACAGCGCGAATCTCAAGGACGTGGAAAAACTCCACAACCTCCGCAGGGACTACAAGGAGGCTGTGCAAACAATCAACGCGGCCGGCATCCACGTGCAGGCCACGTTCATGTTCGGTCTTGACAACGACACGCTGGACGATTTGGAACGGCTCAACCGGTTAAGCCTCGATGCGCCCCTTCCTTTTCTATCGCTCAGTTTCGTCGCCGCGGCCCCCGGTACGCGCCTCGAGGATCGCGTGAAGAAAGAGGGGAGGCTGTACCCCATCCCCCCCGAAATCAACGGCGGCCTGTACCCCTCGATACGGCACCCGTCAATCGGTCCCGTGACGCAGTATAATGCCTTCGTTGATGCGTTGCAAAAGATGTACGGGTTCGACGCCGTGTACCATAAGGCGCGGTCCCTTTTTTCGTCCGGGCATTTTGCCGGTGCGAAGAAGGACTCCGAGGTTTCGTTCGCCGACAAGGTCAGGTTCAGCATCCTGCTTGTACGGGCGTATTTATTAACAAATGATAAATGGCGGCGCCGGCTGCTACTGTATCTGTTTTCGCTGGTCCGCGCAAAGACCGTCGCGCCGGAACGCGCGGTTGTCTTCCTGATGACCATGCACGCGTATTCGCTCTCGGTGGAAAAGATTGCAGGGGAGAGGGAGAGAAGTTTGGAGATAATTCGAGAGTATACTGGAGAGAAATAAGGGGTCGCTAATATAAATTAAATCAGGAATATTTGAGCGGGGGAGGTGCAGCCTGCTTAAAAACTCAAGACAAGATCTGGGCGCCCCGCTGCTTCGCCGCGGCGGCCGTCCTTCCGGTCCACCCCTTCGGGTGCTTCCAAGGGTCGTCGGCCTTCGGCCTCGGGCCGCCTCGGCCCTATTCCTTTTGTAGAGACGCAGCGCCGCTGCGTCTCTACAAAAGGCGGGTCCGGGCGGCATCCCGCCTCAAGCGGGACCAATTTTCCGTTCCTGCCTGGCGCGGCGCAGAGGATTGCTGCCAATCCTATTTTTCCCCACTAATAGTTTCCCATTTGTAAACCGCATCTTTGGTTGGATTAGGCGAGTGACTTACTAGCCGCGTTAGGTGGACCGGAGGGTGAGCCAGAGCGAATTGCCGGCCGACCCCTCGCCGGAGGCCACTAGAGCGGTCCGGCAACGAGGCGAATAGCCGAGCCCGAAGGGAGACCGACCCCTTGTAGAGCCGGACAGCCGTGTGGCTCTACAAGGGGGAGCGCCCATTTTTTCTCATTTTTTAATATTTATTCTACCGGCGTCGGAGCATTTGAAAAGCGGGAGAGCGTCTGGGGAACGGATTCTTTGGAAGCGCGTATGAGTTCGGGGACCGTCACAAAGGAATAGCCGCGCGCCTTGAGATCGCGGATGATGGCTGGAAGGGCCTGCACGGTGCTCGCGCACTGCGGGTTGGGCCTGGTTTCGAGGCCGTCGTGCAGCAGGATGATTGATCCGGCGCGCGTCTTTGAAAGCACGCGCTGTTCGATTGTCCTGGCGCTCACTTTCTGCCAGTCGTCGGGAGATACGGTCCATGTGACCACGGTGTAGTGGTCTTTTCTTGCAAGCCCCATCATCCACGGGCTGCGCCAGCCGTGCGGGGGCCGGAAGTATTCGGGAACAACGCCGCACGCAATGCGAATGGCGGCGGTAGCCTTGTCGATTTCTGCGTTTATCCTGTCCGGCGTTTCAACCGGGGCCCAGAAGGGGTGCGAATAGGTGTGGTTTCCCACCACATTACCGTCCTGCACGATCCGCCTGGCAATGACCGGGCGACGCTCCACGTTCTTGCCGATCAGGAAAAACGTGGCATGTACGTCGTATCTGGAAAGCGTGTCGAGAATCTCCCGGGTGTAGGCGCTGGGGCCGTCGTCAAAGGTGAGCGCCACCAGCGGCTTGTTTTGCAGACCGTGGGCGAACACCGACCCGAACAGCCTGTTCTCCGTGTTTTCGGTGACAAAGAGAAAGCACGCGACGGCGCAGGCGGCAACCGCATATTTCATGAAGGGAAAACGCGAAGCGGCGGCATATTGCGCCCGCCTGATGTTGGGAAAATCGTAGAAAACCGGCCGTTTCAGGAGATACAGCGAGAGATCGTTGAGGTAATAACGGTACAAGGTCTGGAAAAAGGCGAATTGAAACCTTCGTCCCGATGTTTTCACTATTATTTTCCTGTCGATAAGGACTCTGCCGAAGCGCTTGATTCGCAGGCCAAGCTCAACGTCGACTCCCAAATTTACCTCGGGATTGAAACCGCCGCTTGCCAGATATACGGAGCGCCACAGGGCCATATTGGCGCCGGCAAGATGATAGTTCAAACGTCCCCCCACCTCTCCCATAAGCTTTACAAGAATGGGGCCGTCGTGGAAGGTGAACGCGCCGCTGCATGCCACGACCCCGGGCTTCGAAAGGTTGAATACGAGTTTGGAAATCCAGCAGGGCGGGGCCATGGTGTCGCCGTCGGTGTAGGCGATGATATCCCCGCACGCCTCTGAGAACCCGGCCCTTAGCGCGTGAACATATCCCTGCCTATATTTTTCTTGTCCACCACCACCGTTACACCCATGGATTGTGCGATAGCCCGGGTGCGGTCCGTGGAAGCGTTGTTCACAACGATTATTTCAAATTCGCCGTTGTAATCCTGCTGTTTAAGCGAAGAAATACAGGCCGCGATCAGGTCCTCTTCGTTGTACGCGGGCACAACTATGGAAAACCAAGGATGTTTCTTCATTGATTCTCTCCCCTCTGTGTTCAGGCTGTTGCTACTGAAAAACTGATAAAGAAGAAAAGGTGAAAGGACCCGGCTCCTGTACCGGAATTAAAAGGAATTTCATTCAACCGTATAAAATAATACAATAAGTGCGGCTGGAGTCAAGGGAAACCTGATATAAATATT
>CAVWBU010000009.1:0-9219 GCA_963753345.1 uncultured Fibrobacterota bacterium | reverse complement strand
TATAAAACGTTCCCGGCGCGGCGGGCTTCTGTGCGGCTGTGGATTTCGGATTCAGATATTTCTCAGGATCAGACTTGAATTTGACGAGGCATCCTTCGGAGCAGAAGCGGTATGTAACGCCTTTGTAAATGTACGACCGCGTCCACTGCGGCGTTTCGACCATTCCGCAGACGGGGTCGACGGAAGAAGCTGGAAGCGAAGTTGTCACAACTTTTTGCATATGAGCAAGTCACCGAAGGCAAAAGAAATTGTTGTCATACAATCCCGTGTTCAAGGATTTCATTTGGTCATTCCTTGATTACATCTTCATGTCTTTCATTTCCGTACTCTTTGCTTTCGGTGCGTCTTTGGCGACCTTTTTATACTCCAGGTTCATTCCGCAAATCGGGCATTGTCCCGGCGCGGACTTGTGGATTTCCGGGTGCATGGGGCATGTCCAGTAGCCTGCTTCAGCGGCGGTTGACGTGTCCGCTTTCGCGCTTTTGCTTTCCTTCAACGTTTTGGCGCTGATCGTTTCAACCCCTTGCCCCATGCTTTCAAGCTTTTTGACATATTTTTCCGGGTCCTTTTTCACCGAGTCGATGCACATGGGACAGCAGACGTAAATCCTTTTTCCCTTATGGTCAACGTATAGCTTTTTGTTAATCGGGTCTCCGGTGACCGGGCAGGTTGCCTGGGGCTTAAGCTTTTTTGCATGGGCCGCCGTCTTTGCCGTATCGCCCGTCATGCCTTGCATTGCCTGCCCCATGGAGCCGGTTGCCGCCAGCATCGCAACAAGGCCCGCCGCCGGAATGATAGCCGACCACATCTTCATGAAACGCATACAACCTCCTCTTTGTGAATGTCTAATTGCACCCCTTTTTCTGTGCATGTTTCTTAGTCCGGTCATTGAAAGGCGACACCCGTTCGCGTTCATGGTTCGACAAGCTCACCACGAACGGGAGTGTATCGAAATCGAAATTGTCGTCCATACGATGACCCCATTGATATGATTTCTTCTTAGCTTCGTATTCCCCGCTTTCTCCAAAGGAAATAAATAGCCGGATACACCAGCAGTTCCATCAGCACCGACGTTATGACTCCGCCCACCATGGGCGCCGCAATCCGCTTCATCACGTCGGACCCGGCTCCGTTGCTCCACATGATCGGAAGTAAACCGGCGACAATCACCGACGCCGTCATGATCTTCGGCCGCACGCGTCGCACCGCTCCGTGGTCGATTGCCTCTTTGAGACGGGATATCGTCACAGCGCCCATTTTTCTCGCGTCCTCGAATGCCTGATCGAGATACAGGAGCATCACCACCCCGGTCTCGGCGGAGAGCCCCGCAAGGGCGATGATTCCCACCCATACGGCAAGGCTCATGTTGTAGCCGAGCAGATACAGGAACCACACGGTGCCGACAAGGGAGAACGGAACGGCAAGGAGGATGATTGCCGTTTTGACAAGCGACTTCGTATTCAGGAATAGAATGATAAATATGATGAACAACGTCATGGGAATCACCACCATGAGCCGCTTCTGGCTGCGCTGCATGAATTCGTATTCGCCGCTCCAGATGATGCTGTAGCCCGTGGGAAGTATCACCTTTGCAGCAACCGCCTTCTGGGCTTGACGAATGTAACTTCCCATGTCGGTCCCGCGCATGTCAACAAACACCCAGGCGTTGGGACGGCTGTCTTCGCTCCTGATGACCATGGGCCCCTTGTTGATTTCGAAGTCCGCCACCTCGCCGAGGGGAACCTGGAGACCCCCCATGGCCGATTGCTGGCCGCCCATGCCTTGCGGCTGACCGCCGCCGCCCTTGCCGGTGACAAGCACTCGTTTGAGTGCATCGATGTTGTCGCGCAGCTCACGGCTATAGCGAAGGTTGACCGTATACCGCTCCAGACCTTCCACGGTGGTGGTAATGCTCATGCCGCCAAGCGCGGTGGAGATCACCGACTGAATGTCGCTAATGTTAAGGCCGTAGCGCCCGGCCTTGACCCGGTCGATCTTTATGTCGAGGTAGTTGCCGCCCACGGCGCGCTCGGCAAACGCCGAGGTCGTAAACGGCACTGCGCGCACCGCGGTCTCCACCTCCTTGCCGAGCATTTCCAGCGTGTCAAGGTTCGCCCCGGAGATTTTTATGCCCACCGGGGTCTTGATGCCGGTGGAGAGCATGTCGGTGCGGGTCTTTATCGGCATGGTCCAGGCGTTGGTGAGGCCGGGAAATTTTATCGCCTCGTCAAGCTGCTGCACGAGTTTTTCGTGAGTAACGCCTTTGGGCCACTCCTTTTCGGGCCTGAGCATGATGATGGTTTCCAGCATGTCAAGTCCCGCCGGGTCGGTGGCGGTCTCGGCCCGGCCCGCCTTGCCGAACACGCGTTTGACTTCGGGAAACGACGCGATAATTTTGTCGGTTTGCTGCAATATCTCCTTTGCCTTGGTCACGGAAACGCCGGGAAGAGTCGTGGGCATGTAGAGAAGGTCCCCTTCGTAAAGCGGGGGCATGAACTCGGAGCCGAGTTTAAGGAAGGGCGCCACGCTTATTGCGATGATGAGAATTGCGGCCGCGATGACCCATTTCGGATACCGCACCACAAATTTCACCACCGGATGATAGAGCGAAATGAGAAACCGGTTGAGCGGGTTGCTGTGCTCGGGCCGTATTTTTCCGCGCACGAAAAACCCCATGAGCACCGGCACAATGGTAACGGCAAGTATCGCAGCCGCAGCCATGGAATACGTTTTTGTAAAGGCAAGCGGCTTGAACAGGCGGCCTTCCTGCGCCTCAAGTGTAAAGATCGGGATAAACGAGACCGTGATCACGAGAAGCGACCAGAACAGAGGCGGCCCAACCTCCTTCGATGCCTGAAGTATTACCTGCCAATGCGGCAGCCGTTCCCCTGGCGGCTTCGCGTTTTCGGCCTCAATATGTTTGTGCGCGTTTTCAATCATGATGATGGCCGCGTCAACCATTGCGCCGATGGCGATTGCGATGCCGCCGAGCGACATGATGTTCGCGTTAAGTCCCTGCATCCGCATGACAACAAAGGCCATGAGAATCGCCGTCGGAAGCGTAAATACCGCGACAAACGCGCTTCTCACGTGAAAGAGGAACAATGCGCACACGAGCGCCACAATGATAATTTCCTCAAAGAGCTTGTCGCGCAAATTTGCAATGGCGCGCTCGATGAGCGCAGAGCGGTTGTACGTCGGCACAATCTGCACGTCCGGCGGCATGCCCGCTTTGAGCACCTCAAGCTTCTTCTCCACGGCTTTGATGACGTTCTGGGCGTTCTCGCCGAACCGAATTACCACGATGCCGCCCGCGACCTCTCCCTTTCCGTCAAGATCGGCCAGCCCCCGCCGCATCTCGGGCCCGATGGCCACATCGGCAATGTCGCCGATGCGCACGGCCACACCGCGCTGCATGTCGGTCTTTACCGGGATGTTCCTGATGTCGTCGATGGACTTTATGTATCCGAGACCGCGGATCATAAACTCCATTTCCGCCATTTCGATCACCTCGCCGCCCACGTCGCTGTTGGCGTTCTTTATCGCCATCTCGATGTCGCCGACCGGAATCCCATAGGCCTGCAGCTTCGACGGGTCTACGGTCACCTGGTACTGTTTCACGTAGCCGCCGATGCTCGCCACCTCGGCCACACCCTCGATGCTTGACAAGCCGTATTTCAGGTACCAGTCCTGAAGCGAGCGCAGCTCCTGCAGCGATCTTTTATCGGAAGTCAAGGCATACTCGTACACCCAACCCACGCCGGTCGCGTCCGGCCCGAGCGTGGGAAGTACTCCCACAGGCAAACGTTTCTGGGCATAATTCAGGTACTCAAGCACGCGGCTGCGCGCCCAGTAGATGTCGGTGCCGTCTTTGAAGATGACGTACACGAGCGAATAGCCGAAGAACGAGTACCCTCGCACTACTCGTGCACCGGGAACCGAAAGTAAAGACGTGGTGAGCGGATAGGTCACCTGGTCTTCAACGATGCGCGGCGATTGTCCCTCGTACTCGGTATAGACGATCACCTGCACGTCGCTCAAGTCCGGGATCGCGTCAACCGGCGTTGTAACAATCGCCCAAACGCCGGCGCCGATCGCGAAGATGGTGAGCATGATCACCAGAAACTTGTTCTTAATCGACCATTCAATGAGTTTTTCGAGCATGGGTTTCCCGCCTAATGGTTTTTACATTCCCGGCATGTTCATTTGTTGACGATCCTTCTGCGACTGCCGCTTTTCCTGTTTTGAGGTGTCTTGCTGCTGCTCCGGCGAAGGCATCGGCATTTCCATTCCGCCCATTTGGCTCACCGCCTTCTTCAGGTTGCTCTCGGAGTCGATGAGAAATTGCGAGGAGGTGACGATTGTTTGCCCTTCCGCAAGGCCGTCGAGGACCTGCACAAACCCATTGGCGCTCATGCCAAGCTTTACTTCCTGCGGCTTGAAATAGCCGTTGCCCAGCGAAACAATCACGATGTTCCGGGTACCGGTATGGATGACCGCCTGCTGCGAAACGGAAAGCGCATTTCGCGAAAGCGGCGACTGTATGGCTACGTTCGCAAACATCTGCGGTTTGAGCAGCAGGTCAGCGGTGTTGCGGAGGGCGATGCGGACCGCCGCGGTTTTGGTCGATGGGTCGAGAACCGGCGAAACAAACTGGACTTTTCCCGCGAATGTCCTGCCGGCGATGGACGGCACTTCCATCGTCGCCTCGGTTCCGAGCTTGACATAAGGCAGGTCCTCCTGGTACACGTTGGCAATGGCCCAGACCACCGAAATGTCCACCACCTTGTAAAGCGCCATGCCGGGCATGACGTTCTGTCCGGCCACGACCATTTTCTCCAACACCACGCCGTCCGACGGTGAATAAATGGTCATGGCCTTTTCCGGAGCGTTCCGCTCCTCAAGCGCGGAAATCGGCCTTGTCCGGAATGTCCCAGTTTAAAAGCCTTCGCTTGCCGCTTTCGACAAGCTGTTCCGCGCCGCGCCGCGCGTCGGACGTAATGCCCTCGGGAAGACTCTTGAGATAATGAATGGCCTGCAGGTATTCCTCCTGCGCGCTCACGAGGTCCGGGCTGTAAATCGTGAGGAGCGGCTGCCCCTTTTTTACCGCCTGGCCCGTGTAATCGATAAAGAGCTTTTCGACCCATCCCATGATCTTGGTATTGACGACGCTGATTGCCGTTTCGTTAAGGTCGATGGTCCCGGAGACGCGGATCTCTTTCTTCAGGTCGCGCGCGTTACGGTTTCGGTCGTCACCCCCATGTTCTGAACGGTGGTGGGGTCGATTTTCACCTCTCCGGCTTCACCCCCGGCCTCGTCTGCATATACCGGCACCATGTCCATCCCGTCAGGCGCCTTGCCGGGCTTTTCCGAGGTATGCGAGGGGTTCATGGCATCGCGATAATAAAGGACCTTGCGTTCCTTTGTGATTGCAGCACTTCCCGGTTGGCCGGACGCAGGGACGCCTCCGGCAGGTACGAGTTTCATTCCGCATATGGGACAAGTCCCCGGTTTGTCCGAAAGGTAATTCGGATGCATGGGGCAATGGTAAATCACTTTCTGGCTAGATGCCTGCGCTGCGTGCTGGGATTTCTGACACGAGATAAACGACCCCGAAAGACCGATAGCAACCAGACCCAAGACAAGAATTGTCGCAGCGGTTTTCCCGGTACGAATCATTGACGGCCTCCTTTTGGCGATTGTCCGATCTCCTCAATACTCAGCCCAACCGCACGTTCAAGCTGGCTATGACTATCAAGAAGATTCATGACGGCCATGTGATAATCCAGCTTTGCCATGGCAAGCATTCTTTGAATATCAATCAGCATGAGAAATTCCTCTTTTCCCGTTTTGTATGCAGCCATTGCGCTCATGAGCGTCTGCTGCGCTTGCGGAATGGTGGTTTCCTTGCTTAGTCTCAGCCGTTCCTTGCTGCTTTCAACCTTCAAGAGCGCATCATTGACTTCCGAAGCTATCATGTTCTTCATGTTATCGAGCTGACCCTGCGCCGTCTTGATATTCGCGTCGCTGCGGGCAGTCCCTGCTGAATTTTTCCCCAACGACCAAGGAGCGATCGGGACCGTGGCGCCAACCATGAGGCTCCAGTCGTCTGGGGCCGATGTCATTTGTTTGTACATCCCGCGTACCATGAAATCCGGCAAATATTCCTTACCGGAAGCCAGTCGCTCGGCCTGCTTCATTTCAACATCGTACTGCATGGATTTCAGCTCGGGCCGGTTCTTTTCCGCCATGCCAAGCAACGAGTTCAAATCATAGTCCGGCATCTCCGGCTCAATTTCCGGGATAAAGCCGATCTCGGTTGTTACCGGCCTGTTGCACACGGCATTGAACATCCCTTCCATTGATCTTCGCTGTTGAACGAGCACGATGCTGTCGTTCCCAAGCGCCGACAGCTCGGTCTGTGCCCGCAGTATGTCGGATTGTTTGCCCATGCCGAGTTCATATTGCTTTCGCGCAATGTCAACGAATTCGCGGACAAGCATTCGGGTTTCATGATTGATTTCCACTTGCCGGTTTTTCAGATATAAATCAAAGTAGAGTGTCTTTACATTGCGGACAATGTCCTGTTGCAGTGTTTGCCGGTCGGCCGTGAACATCCCGGCCCGTTTTTGCTCGCTCTTGCCATGGAGCCGAGCTTTCCGGGAAACGGAAACATCTGCTGGATAGAGTAGTCGTATTCCATTTGATCTTTGAACGGATTCGGAAATGAGGCTATAGGAGAATTATAAAACTCAACGGCGATCTGCGGCGGGTCCAGGCTTTTTGCGTAACGTACCGAAGCCTTTGCCGCATCGATCTTATTCCCGGCCGCTTTGAGGCTTGGATTGTTTTTGATGGCTTCGTCAATGAGACCGTTGAGCTGGGACTTCATGATCTGATAATTGGCCGCAAGCACCACAGGCGCGCTGTCCTGCTGGGAAAAAACGCTGGCTGTTGAAAGAAATAAGCAGCACCATAGCGCGCCCGTTGCACGACCAAAAGATTTCCGAAAGCGCGTTGAACCAACTTTGGGTAGTGTTGTCATCGGAACAAGGTTCCTTCTGATTGTCAAATTGCTTCGAACACCCGTTTGAGGGACGCCTCGACCTCGGCAGCAACCGGCTCCAGAGCGGGATTGCCGATGGTTCTCATCACTACTTCCGGCCGAATTGTCCCAACAACCGTGGTGCCGTCTCTGTCGTACACAATGACATTGCACGGGAGCATCAGCCCGATGTTCTCTTCAACGGACAAAGCCTTGTACGCGCTCGGAGGTTTGCAGGCACCAAGAATGACGTACTTGCGGAAGTCAACGCCCAGCTTGTCCCGCAGCTTCTGCCCGATGTCGATTGTGCTGACCACGCCGAAGCCTTCCTTTTCCAGGATCTTCGGCAATTGCTGGAGCACCTCTTCGAACGGCCGGTCCACTTCCTTGACATATCCGTACGAGATCACGGTCGCCTCCAATCACATGCACGATCAACCAATCGTTCCATTCTAGCGTTATTTCTTTGGGATATCAATTGGCGCCTCGCCGCGGTCGGCAAGGATTTTGAGATATTTTTCCGGATCTTTATTGAACACGTTCGGACATCCGGCGCAACAGAAATAGACCCGTTTGCCTTTGTAATCGACGTACACGTCCTTGTTGATCGGATCGCCCCGGACCGGACACGTTGTCTGCGGCGCGAGCTTCTGCTTTTTCACGGGCGTGGCTTTCCTCTTGGTCTCACGCATGGACATTGCCGAATCATTGCCCTGGTGATGGGCTTTCATTGACATATGACCGGCGGGCATGTTCATGTGCATAGGCATGGTTGTGTCCTTGGCCTGATCCTGACCGTACGACACCATGGCGCCGATACAAAACACCGCGGCTGCGCACACGGCAGCTTTAGTGAAAATAAACATTAGCCCCTCCCTTGTAGATAAGAAATGGGGTTGAGGTGAAAACAGGCGCAAATTATTCCGAGAACTCGTCGTTATTGGCCCTGACCCATTCACGCGTCTGACGATCGATTCTCCGCAAACCCGCATATCGTACATCGAACTGCCTCAGCTTGAGCGACGTGATGCTCCGGGGCAGCGCTCGTAACGGGTTCCCCTCCAGAAACAAGTATTTCAGGGTTGACAAATCCCCAATTTCATCGCCAAGGTCCCGTAGATTGTTCGAGGCTAGGTTGAGCGTTACCATACTTTTCCAACCCCTGACCGACGGGGGCAGGGAGCGCAAATCATTCCCCTTCAGGTCCAAAATCCTCAAGTTCGCAAGATCTCCCATCGACGCTGGTAACTTTCAAGCTGGTTATGGCGCACCGAAAGGACTTGAAGCTGCGTGAGCTTGCCGATTTGATCGGGCAATGTGGTGACATCATTCCCATCCAGATTGAGTTTTTTCAGCCTTGCAAGGTCTCCGATACTTGACGGAAGGGATCTAAACGGCCTGAACCGGTATACGGTGTCCTCGATGACGTTGTAAGCCGTGGGGTCCTGAACGACTTCAAACTTCACCGAAAAATCAAGCTCTACGACTTTGTCTCCTTCGAAATGGGCAACCTCCCAGATCGCCTCCTTGGGAATGCCGACTTGTTCAAGAATGTTCGTTACCGTCACATAATCACCGCCTCTTCCGGAGTTTGCCGGCGAACCGGCGGCGCATGCGACGAAGGCCACGCCGACGATGATTGAAAAAACTTTTCCGACGATTATTGTCTTCATCCTATCCTCCTTTATCTTGAAAAGCTACGGTTTTGATTGAAGAACCCCGTAGCAAGCTGCGAGGAAAAGGCCAATGACACAAGTCGCTCGTTATGGGATTCACCTCAACCACCAACTAATAGAAGACCGCAATTTGTGTGCCACTACAGAATGATCACAACAATACCGTGTTCCGTTGCATCTTCTCAAGAAATGAAAACGAGGCGCAAAAAGCGGTCAAATACGCAGGGGAATCGAGCGGGATGAACCTGGAGGTGACAATGAAATACTCGGAAGCCTACGAACCTGAAAGTACCGGGAAGCGGCAATTGAAACAAATGCCGGAGCACTCACTATACTCTGCAATTCGTTCGAAATCCTTGGACTAAAAGAAAGAACGGCATTGTCTTCCGGATGAGGAACCGAATTTGAGTTTCCGCAACAAGGGCCTTTTTGTTCGGCGGGTTGGGACGCCTTGGAAACGGGGGCCTGCGTCTTGTTCATGCCGCATTTGCAAACCTC
>CAVWBU010000008.1:0-17275 GCA_963753345.1 uncultured Fibrobacterota bacterium | reverse complement strand
CCATCACCACCTCCGGTTCCAGCAGCACGCCCGTCTTTTCATACACCGCCTTCTGCACTTGCACAATCAACCCACGCACATCTCTTGCCGTTGCCCCCCCATGATTCACAATAAAGTTTGCGTGTTTCTGCGACACCTCCGCAGCGCCGCGCGCCCGCGCCCTTTGAGCCCGCACTGCTCGATGAGCTTTCCCGCCGTGGTATTGGGCGGGTTCTTAAAAACGCTTCCGCAGTTGGGCAAATCGAGCGGGTGGCGCTCTTTGCGCTTGGCAAGCACCTCGGTAAATGATTTTTTTACCTTATTGACCTGATGCGTCGGGCTTGAAAATAGGAAATCCGCTGAGAGGATGATCGAATTTGAGTTTTTAAACACGGTGCTGCGATACGAAGCATTGAGGTCCTGTGCTTTCAGCGTTTTTATTTTCATGTCCGGCAATGAATAAAATCTCACCGAAACGAGGCAATCGGACACGCTCTGGCCGAACGCTCCCGCGTTCATGACCACCGCGCCGCCCACGCTGCCGGGAATGCCCGCGAGCTTTTCCAGGCCCGCAAGCCCGCGCTCCAGCGATTCCTTGACAAGCATATGAAGCAGGGCGCGCCGCTCCTGCATTCGGCGCAATCCCCCGTTCCAGCAGATAGTGGTCCATTTATCGAGGGGACAAATCCATCACGAGGCCGTTCCACCCGCTGTCGCTCACGAGAATGTTGGAGCCTTTCCCGAGCACGAAAACCGGCGCGTTGTTTTGTTTGGCCCACCCGCACGCTTCGCTGATTTCCTTTTCGTCAGCAGGCGCGCAATAAAGGCGGCCGGTCCGCCGATTCTGAGACTCGTGTTGGCCCCGAGGCGGATGTTATTTGAGCATGGGTCATCGGATGTCTGTTCATCAAGGAAAATATTGAAGGTTCCGCTGGCAACGAAGAACTCAACGATGGCGGCGTCGAGATGGCGGGCCGCGGCTTCGGCCCGCAGAATTTCAATCGCCTTCTGGGGCGGCATTTTGGGTTTATAGGGACGATCCTGCGCCACCAGCGCCTCGTAAATATCAATTACGGCCAGCGCCTTGCTTTCAAAGGTCAGCTGGCTGTCGGTAAGGCCATCGGGGTATCCGGACCCGTCGAGCCGCTCGTGGTGATGGCCGGCTATGTCGGGGATCTGCGCAAGCTCCCGCGTCCAGGGAATTCTTGACAGAATGCGCCGCGTTGCCTGTGCGTGAGAATTGATGCGTTCCCGCTCCTTGTCGGTGAGGTTTCCCCTGCGCACGCTCAGGTTTTCAAACTCGCGGTCGCTCAGAAACGGATGTGCCGTACCGGCCGAATCCGCGTAGGTCTTCGAGCGTATGGCCTGCAGCCGCGAGAACATTTCGTCGGAGACAAAGCCGGCCTTGTTCACGGTTTCGAGGAATTCGACGTCGGCGTCGACGTCCGCGAGCGAGCGCCAGGGGAAGGTTCCGTTTGCCGCGCGCGCCGGCGCAACTGCGCGCAGGACTGCGCGCAGGTATTCCGCACGGCCGCGGATGACCTCCATGGCGTCCGCCGAAAGCCTGTGTTCCTTGGTGAGGAGCGCCTCGGGAACGCCGATCTTGCCTATGTCGTGGAGAAGCGCGGCGAACCTGAACTGGTTCTTGCGTTCTTCGGAGAACCGCAGGTCGCCGAACGGGCCGCCGTTTTCCCGGTTCACGGCGTCGGCAAAGGCCATGGCATACCCCATCACCCGGCGGGAATGTCCGTACGTGACCCTGTCCCGTTCGTCAATCGCCGCGATCGAAGAGCGGAGGTAGCCCTCGAAAATGTCCTTGATTTCCTGGTGCAGCTGTACGCGTTCTATGGACACCGCGGCCTGCGACGCTATGGAAAGCAGAAAGTCCTCATCGGAAAGCGTGAAGGGGATCACGCACGCGTCCGCGTCCTGCGCCGCTTGAAGCTTCCGCGAGGGATCCGATTTCTTGTTCATGAGCTGCACCACGCCCGCCACCTCGCCGTTCAGGTTCGTAAGAGGCACGGCAAGCATGGATTTCACCCGGTACTCGAACCGGTCTTCGTACCCCTTGCGCGTCTTCTTGTAGGGAAGCGCGTCGTCGAGCGTTGTCAGGTCATCAATGGTAAGCGGCTTTCCGTGGAACGCAACGAACCCCGCCACGGACGTCTCGTCGATGGGGATGGAAAATTCCCGTGATGACCGGCCGATGTCCACCGAATCGTTCTGGGAGATCTTGAATCGTATTCTGTCTGCAAACGAACCTCCCGGCCCGGTCTTCTCGCGAATGTAAATGCTCCCCGCGTCTGCGGAAACCAGCTCGCGGCTCTCGGAAAGGATGAGCGCCAGCAGAGCGTCGAGGCTGGTCTGGTGGGACAGCGCCGTGCCGATGGTGATGAGCTGGTGCTTCTGTTTCCGGTACTTCATCACTTCGGCCATAAGCTCGCGCTTCTGCTGCGTAAGCGCGCCGTGGCTCGCGATGGCGGCCATGATGTTGCGGCAGTCGGCCCTGGTAAGGGGCGAGCGGAAGCAGCCCGCCACCGGCATGTCGGCAAGGAAGGCAGGGTATTCCTGTGTGTCAATTTTCTGGAAAAGGGGAATTTCGAGCCCCAGCCCGAGAGGCATCACCGCGAACAGGTCGAGCAGGGCTTTCCTGCTGCACGGCACGAACGATACGCACCCCGCCCAGGGCGCGTCGCGGAACTCATCCGGCAGCGGTTCGCCGGCGGCGTGAACCCTGGCGCTGATGCCGAAATCCGCTGCCGCCGCCTCGACCAGCGCAAGGTCGGACGCGGGTGCATCGCCGAGGATGACGCAACAGGGATCCATACCGGAAAATTAGGTCGGGATAAAACGGCGTTACAAGTGAATTCTGCTCGGGGGCAGCCGTTTCCGCGCATCCAAAAAAAACGTTCCGCCGGCGGCGGGACGTCGTAACGGCGGTGCGGATTGACTGATGCGAATCAGCCCTTGATTGCCTGGGCGGGGCACGCCTCGGCGCACGCTCCGCAGTCGGTGCATTTAGCAGCGTCGATGACGTAAATGGGGTCTCCCTCGCTGATTGCTTCGACCGGGCACTCGGGAACGCAGGTTCCGCATGCCACGCATGCATCGGTGATAACATGGGCCATTGTTGTCTCCTTTAATGGAAAGTAAATACGAAAGCCTCTGGAATTTTCGTCTAAAATTATTTGATACGTGCAAGTCGGTCAAGTGAAATCTGGTCGTTCGCCCGATTTTGCGGGTACGACCGGACCCCGCCGGCAACCGTGATGCGGTGTCCGCAAACGGCGGTGCAACGCCGGTATGCTTTTCCGGACATTTTTATTCCTTATGTTCGCGCAGGGCCGCACTCATATATTTTCAGAGGCCGCCGTGGCGTCACGGCGGCCTCTTTTTTTTCGCCCGGTCTCGCGCCCCGAAAGGCGTTGACCTTCGGCAGTGCAGGTGGTAAAATCAAGCATGTTTTCACCAGACATTTTTTCTCCGCAAAGATCATGAGAAAACACCAGCGTACCAGAATCGCTTCCACCTGCACATCACGGAGCAAGAATCCTCCGGCCACCACGTCGTTGGCAAAAAGCGCCCCGGCCGAAGGCTCCGGTCCGCTCAAGATCCTCATGGTTGCGTCGGAAATGGTCCCCTTTGTCAAGGCGGGCGGGCTGGGAGACGTCGTGGGCTCGCTGTCCGCCGAACTCAAGCTCCTCGGCCACGACGTCCGTGTCGTCATTCCCCGGTACTCCTGCCTCGAACACAGGGGGCATCGCACAAAAACAGTGCTTCCGTCCATGGGCGTGTGGATGGGGGGAGTCTGCGAGTGGTGTTCGGTGCTCTCGCTCACCGCCGCGTCGGGCGTTCAGGTCTATCTTATAGAACACAACCTGTTTTTTTCGAGGGAAGGCATCTACCACGACCACTCGATGAACGACTACCCCGACAATCCGCGGCGTTTCGCGTTTCTGTCGCGGGCGGCGCTCCAGTTGTGCATGGACACCGGCTTTGCGCCCGACATCGTCCACGCCAACGACTGGCAGACCGCGCTTGCGGCGGCGTATCTCAAGGTGTGGCACTGGAACGACCGTTCACTCGGAAAGACGGCCTCGGTGCTCACCGTGCACAACCTCGCCTACCAGGGTGTGTACGGCCTCGAACACTGGAAGTACATGGGGCTCGGCGACGGGTCCTTTACACAGGACAAATTCGAGTCGTACGGCAGGATAAATATGCTCAAAGGCGGCATCAGCTTCGCCGACATGATAAACACCGTGAGCCCCACCTACGCGCGCGAGACGACCACGCCGGAGGGCGGATTCGGCCTCGCGCCCTACCTCACCGACAAGGGCGACCGCTATTGCGGCATCCTCAACGGCGTCGACTACGGAGTGTGGTCGCCCGAGAAGGACACATTAATCCCGAAACGTTTTTCCGTGAATAACCTCGCCGGCAAGGCAGCGTGCAAGCGGGCCCTGCAGAGGGAATTCCTTCTCGCCGAAGACGCGGGCGCGGCCCTTTTCGGCACCGTGGGAAGGCTCGTCCATCAGAAGGGATTCGAACTCATTGCCCGTTCAATCGAAAGCATGCTCACCGCCATGCGCGTTCAATTTGTGATGCTCGGGACGGGCGAAGGCCGGTTCGAACATTATTTCGGGGAACTTCCGGCGCGCTATCCCGGCAGAGTAGGCTCATTCATCGGGTTCAACAACAGGCTCGCCCACCTCATTGAGGCAGGCTGCGATTTCTTTCTCATGCCGTCAATGCACGAGCCCTGCGGTCTCAACCAGATGTACTCACTGCGCTATGGCACCCTTCCCATTGTCCGGGCCACCGGCGGGCTCGACGACACGGTGGTGAATTACGACGAAGCGACCGGCAGCGGCACAGGATTCAAGTTCTGGGAGCCTTCCGCGCAGGCGCTGTACTACACGGTCGGTTGGGCGGTTTCGACCTACTTCGACCGCAGGCTTCACACGGCAAGGCTCATTTCCAATGCCATGAAACAGGATTTCTCGTGGACACGGAGCGCCCGGGAATACGTAAAACTGTATCACAGGGCCATTGCCGAAAAGACCGGCTACGATAAAAATTTCGCGTAGCACCGCCATCCATCATTTTTTCGCCACAAAAGCCGGGTAACCTTCTCCATTTATTATTATATTTGGTGGTACGTGAGGGCGGGCTGTGCCGTGACGGAAATCGGTCTTCCGGTAGTGTTTAACAATATGTTCCAACTTATAAGGGGGAGGTTCAGAATGAGAAAGGTGCTTTTGGCGCTTGCTGCCGCAGCGATGCTGGCAGGTCCGGCGGGTGCGTTGGTTACAGGCAAAGTTGTGGACGCGAATGGCTCGCCGGTTGGAGATGCCATGGTCTATTACACCACCTTTGCCAACAGAATGGACTATGTGTACTCGCACTCGGACGGCAGTTTTTGCATTCCATCGCCGACGGAATGGACTTTGAACGATCCTCCGATGTATAAGGACTGCGCGACACAGGTTCACCTGTTCCCGCAATCACAGGCATTATCTTCCTCTTTCTTCGCGCAGCAAAAAGGCTCCAACCTCCTCTTCTACGTCGGCAAGGCGAATTCAAGAATAACTGCAGACGTGTATTCCCTTTCCGGAAGACTTGTTTCCAGAGTGCTGGACAAGATCGTAAGCGCCGGAGGCTGCACCTACTCGTTTAATCCTTTCGGCGGGTGCAAAGGCCTTGTTTCCCAGCAGATGTATGTCGTCCGTCTGAGCGACGGCGCAAAGACCGAAGCCATCCGCATGATACGTATTGGCATGGATCAAGCCGGCAGCCCTCAGCAGGAAACGAGCGCCGGTTCGAATCCGCGTCTGGCAAAGGTGACAGCAATAGACGGGCTCAGGGTTGGCAAAACCGGTTACAAACCAACAATCGTGAATCTCAACACCTATTCCGACAATGTGGGCAATGTTGCCATTACGGCGATAAACATCGAAGCGAAAGTCGACAGTATTCTGGCCTTGATGACCCTTGACGAAAAGGTAGGCCAAACAGTCCAATCGTCAAACGGCGCGTACGAAGGGTCAAATTTCGTGGGCTCCACGTTAAAAGGAAGCACCTACGCCGCCATGCAGGGCTACGAGAATGCCGCAATGTCGGCGGGCGCAAAGATTCCGGTCACCGTCGGCACCGATTACGTCCACGGCGGACCCATGATTTACTATCCGCATAATGTGGGGCTTGCCACCGGCGCAGACACTCTCCTTATCGAACTCGCGTACCGCCAGTGCGCCATGTGCTGCAAGGTTGGAAACAACATGAACTTTGCTCCGGTCATGGACGTTCCGCGAAACGACAAGAACGGCCGCGTGTACGAAGGCTGGGGCGAAAACGTTGATGCCACAGCTCACTTTGCCCGGGCCGCGGTGCGCGGAGTTCAGGGAACCGATATTTCGTCGGACTACACCATGATCGCCACGTGCAAGCATTTCGCTGGCGCAGGCGGAACCCAAGACGGGGTAATGCACAATTGCACGAACACCGGCACGTGGGATGAATTGTGCAGGATTCATCTGCCCCAATTCCATGCGGCAGTCAATGCCGGCGCCCAGGCGATAATGACCTCCTATAACCTGTTTCTCACATCATCGACAAACAGTACGTGCATGCCGATGACCATGCACCAAGTCCTTCTTACCGATACGCTCAAGAATGGCTGGGGATTTGACGGATTTGTTCTATCGGACTGGGACATGGGTACTGATGCGACCGTTGGCGGCGTTACACAAGGCCCGGTTAACGCTGTGGCAGCCGGTCTGGACGTTGGCATGCAGCCGGATAATACGACTCAGTTCCTGTCAGCGGTAAAAGGCGCGGTAGGCGGCCTGATTCCCCAGGCGAGACTTGACGATGCTGTAAAAAGATGCCTGCGGGTGAAATTGAGAATGAACCTCTTTGCCAACCCGATGCCGAGTACGCAATTGCAGACCGTATTTTCAGACCCTGTGTACCGGGCAGTGGCGCGCGCCTGCGCACGCAAGGCAATTGTGCTACTCAAGAATGATAATGCCACCCTGCCGTTGAAAAAGACGGGCAAGATCCATGTGGTCGGTGCCTGGGCCGACAACATGGGCGTCCAGTGCGGCGGTTGGTCAGAAACCGGCGGCGATGCATGGCAAGGCTCCACCACGGCGCACGGCATCGCGGGAGCCACCACGATCCTTCAGGGTTTGCAAGCCGGAATAAGCTCGACAGGCAGGATCGACTATGGCACCGACGCCACGAACATTCCGACTGACGCCGATGTGGTGGTTTGTGTCGTAGGAGAAACTCCCTACGCTGAAGACGCCGGTTACAGAGCAGATGTCACGCTTGCCGCGGATCAGATAGCCCTGGTGCATTCCTGTGTGGCATCTGGAAAGCCGATCGTTACCATTCTTCTCACGGGCAGGCCGAATGCCCTTAGCACGATTCCTACCGACAGCAAGGCCCTTGTTGCTGCGTGGCTGCCCGGTACGGAAGGTGAAGGCGTGACCGACGTCCTGTATGGGGATTACAATTTTGTAGGCAAACTCCCCTACACCTGGCCGGCGAATAACAACCAGGAGCCCATCAATGAGGGAAACATGGGTGATGCGGTAGGCCCCGACACAAGTCCTCCTCTTTACGCGTACGGGTTCGGTCTAACATACCCGTAGTTGAACAGCAATGCCGCTGTGAGCAAAGCCGCGCCCCTCCTGGCGCGGCTTTATTTTTTGTCAACAGCCGCATCTCCTCTGTTCATGGTTTTGGCGAGCTGGTTGGAAGTATTTTGAAATGCAATGGACTCACGGGATTTTCTGAGCGACCTCAATCCGCAGCAGCGCGAAGCGGTAACGCACGGCGAAGGCCCGCTCCTCGTTGTTGCAGGCGCGGGAAGCGGCAAGACCAAAACCCTGGCGTGCCGCGTGGCCTTTCTTATTGCGAACGGAACGCCTCCCGACAGGATCCTGCTTCTCACCTTCACGCGCCGCGCCGCGCGGGAAATGCTTTCGAGAGCGGCCGCGGCGCTCGGCCGCCGACTCCGCCCTCACCTCGCAGGTGTGGGGCGGCACGTTCCATGCCGTCGCCAACCGTCTCCTGCGCATGTACGGCCGCTCCCTATCCCTGGCGCCGGAATTCACCATACTTGACCAATCGGACAGCGAAGACATGCTCGACGTGATCCGGCATAAGGCCGTCGACGCAAAAAGCAAGGGCCGTTTCCCCGGCAAGGGCACCCTGCTGGCCATCTATTCGCGGCGCATGAATTCCGGCGAAGACCTCGGCACGATTCTCTCCTCCCTCTTCCCCTGGTGCGATCGGTGGAAAAAGGAACTCAAGGCTGTTTACAAAGAGTACGTCGTGCTCAAGCAGAAACGGAACCTCCTCGACTACGACGACCTTCTGGTGTACTGGCGCCACCTGCTCGACCACCCCGCAGCGGGCGATGCGTGCGCGTCCCGGTTCGACCATATTCTGGTCGACGAATACCAGGACACCAACAGGACGCAGGCCGAAATCCTGTTGGCCATGCGCCGCGCCAACAAGAACATCATGGCCGTGGGGGACGACGCGCAGAGCATCTACGGCTTCCGCGCCGCAACCGTGCGGAACATGCTCGACTTCCCGGCACTGTTCCCGGGCACGACGCTGGTCACGCTTGAACAGAACTACCGCTCCACGCCTCAGATCCTTGCCGCCACCAATACGCTTATCGCCCAGGCAAAGGAGCGTTATTCCAAGACCCTGTTTTCAACGAGGCCCGGGGGCAGCACGCCCCAGCTCGTCACCTGCAAAGACGAGGAATTCGAGGCCGATTTCGTGGTACGCCGCGTTCTGGAACATCTCGAGCAGGGCACGCCCCTGCGCAGGCAGGCCGTGCTCTTCCGCGCCTCCTCCCATTCGGCGGCGCTCGAGATCGCCCTTGCAAAAAGGGACATTCCGTTTCACAAGTACGGCGGCCTCAAGTTTCTCGAAGCCGCGCATGTCAAGGACTTCGTCGCCATTCTCCGCATCACGGAGAACCCGCGCGACGAAATGGCCTGGTTCAGGGTGCTCAACCTTCTCGACGGCGTGGGGCCGGCCACGGCGGGCGCGGTGTTCGAGCGGTTGGACAGCGCAGGCTTTTCGCTCGACGCGCTGAAGTCGCTGCCGCTTCCGTCGCCGGCAGACCGCGAAGTGGCGGCGCTCGCCGGACTCATTGCCGACTGCGCCTGCGGCGCGGAACCCGCTCTTGCCGTCCAGTTGGAGCGCGTGGCGGCGTACTACGTTCCGCTCCTGCAAGAGAATTACGAAAACCCGGAGCCTCGGCGCGCCGACATCGAGCATATCGTGAGCCTCGCCTCGGGCTGCGCGTCGCGCTCGCAGTTTCTCGCGGAAATGGTGCTTGACCCGCCGGTGTCCACGAGCGACCTTGCCCAGCCGCCGTTCCGCGACGAGGACTATCTGGTTCTTTCCACCATTCATTCCGCAAAAGGGTGCGAATGGGACGTTGTGTATCTCATTCACGCCGCCGACGGGTGCCTGCCTTCCGACATGTCAACCGACACCGCCGAAAGCATCGAAGAGGAACTGCGCCTCGCCTACGTGGCCATGACCCGTGCGCGCAACCATCTGTATGTTGCGTGGCCGCAGAGGTTCTATTCGCACCCCGCAGGTCATTCGGACCGCCATGTGTACTCGCAGATGAGCAGGTTCTTTACCCCGGACGTTTCGAAAACCATGGAGCAGGTGACGTTCGGGGAAGAGGCCTCGCCCGACGCGCCTGGCGCGCCCGACGCCACAGGAACGCCTGTTGACGTAAGGGACAAGATGAAGGGGATGTGGGATTAGGGCGGGCAGGAGAATCGAGTTGACAGTTGGCGGTTGACAGTTGACGGTTGAAAGCAGCGTAATTCCTTTGGTTGACAATCTCTATGACCCCCATCGTTCTTTTTGACATCGACAAGACCCTCGTTGCAAAATCAAGCGCGCATCTCAAGGCGTTTATCACGGCGGTACGCGAAGCTTACGGCGTAGAAACGGCCCTCAACGTGATCACGCACCACGGCATGACGGACCAGCAGATCCTCCGTGAGGTGCTGAGGGCGAAAAACATGCCGGCAACAGCAATTGATGATGGCCTTGACAGATGCTTGAGCATCATGGTCGACCGATTTGACGAATATAACCGCTCCGACACCGTGGAACTGCTGCCCGGCGTGACGCAGCTTCTGAGCGAGCTTGCACGCCGGCGATGTTTTCTCGGGCTGGTCACCGGAAATCTTGAGACGATAGCCTGGGGAAAACTCGGCAAGGCCGGTATCGGGCGTTATTTCTCGTTCGGCGGGTTCGGCTCAGACCACATGGACAGAAGGGAACTGGCATCGCTCGCGGTCAAACGCTGCAACGCGTTGTATCCTGCGTCTGTGGGTTGCCCCGCGGTCTTGTTCGGCGATACGCCCAGCGACATAGCCGCGGCGCATAGCGTGGGTGCGCTCGCCGCGGGCGTGGCGACCGGGCACCCGTCAAAGGAGCAATTGCTCGCCGCCGGCGCGGATATCGTATTTGACAATCTCGAAAGGACGGAAGAGGTAATCAACGCGGTGTTCGGCAGATCGTAAGCAGTCTTATTTTCCCCACACCTCGATCTCATCCACTACATACTCCTTCTCGTTGTAACGTACCGTTGCTCCCCGGACCGCGCCGAGCATACCTGCGCCGGCCGATGAAGTGTAGGACAGGATGTTCTTCGAAGGATCAGAGTCCCACGGCCCCAGAATCGAAAGGGCAAGTGAGGCATCGCCCGACGCCTCGCGCAGCCGCACCGCGGTGCCGATGGAGATTTTCGAAGCGTCAACCGTTTGCGGATCGATGGCGCGCGTGTTTACCAGTTCGTCCTGGAGGGACTTCGCGCGCGACGAAAGCATTTCCTGGCGAGCGCGCGCCGCGTGGTACTCGAAATTTTCCCGCAGATCGCCGTACTCGCGGGTACGCTGGATCTCCTTGCTGTTCTGCGGAAGGTCCACGGTGACAAGCTTCCTGAGCTCGTCCCTCTTGGCTTCGATCTTCTCCTTTGTCACATACACGAGCTCAACCTTTCCCTCGTGGAGATGCGGATACCGGTGGAATATCTCCTCGCGGAGCCGGTCCTTGCGGAAGTCCTCCAGGCCCGAGTCGCGGTTGAGCAGGTCGAGGGCGCGCGCGGCTTCGTCGGCCGAAAGCGTGGTGGCGGCCCAGTCGGCGGCCTCACCGAGATCGAAAAGCTTCCTGAGCGCGGCGTGGTGGCCGGCAAAGGACTTACCGTCGAGCACCCGCAGAAGCGCAAGCAGGAACCCGGCGTCCGCGCGCGGTTTAAGCTCCGGACGCGACGGCATTTCCCGGCAAAGCCACGCGTACAGCCGCGGGAAGGACTCGGGTTCGGCCAGCGCCCTGCGGACCACGTCGTCGCAGACTTCCGCATGTCCCTTCTTCCGCAGCGTCTCGTACAAAAATTCCAGCGTAGTACCGTCGGCCTCGTCTTCCATGAGCCTGCCGAATGCGCCGGGCCAGTCTTCTCTGATGTCAATAAGGAGCGCCGCCGCCCTGCGGCGCGCGGATTTGTCCCGTATGCCCGAAACCACGCCCGCGCAGTTCTCGCCGGTCAGCAGGTCGCGCAATGGAAACGGCGGCGGCGGGCTGGCGGCCGGGCCCGGTTCCGCCAGCGCAAGCGCAAGCTCGAGCGACAGCGACGGATCGCGGGCCCGGTTGGCCTCGGCGTCGCGGGCCACGGCAAGCCGCATCCGCGCGGCAAGCGCGGCCGATCGGCCGGCGTGCTTCCGCATGATCTCGACCTTGTCAAGCGGCGCCGCACTTTCGAACTGCTTCAGGATCGCGGCCTCCGCGTCCGCTGCGGATTCGTTCCACGATATATCGGGCCTTGCGCCCATGCCCACGGTGAGACGGTTGTCCTTGCGTACTCTCGCCCACCACGTGTTCCATGCGGCATCGGGAACCACACCCGCAAGCATTTCGCGAAGCTCGGCAAGGGGAAGCGTGCGCCGTTCGCTCGCGAACAGAAGCGAAAGAAGGCCGGAAGGATCCTGCTCCGCCTTTTCCTGCATCTCTGCAGGATTGGCGAGCTTTCGCGAAAGAAAATGTTCCCTGGCCAGCGACCGGCACAACCGCTTCGCCTCATCGATCTTGAACGACATCTGGACGCCGTTTTCAAAAGTGACTCTGAGGACGCCGAGCGCAAGGTTGACTTCACGGACCCGGCCCGCGCCCTTGCTGGGCATGTATACGACCCTGCCTTCATCGTAGCGGAGCCATGTTTCGAGGAGCCGGAGCGCGTCGAGGCCTACTGCCTCGCGCACGCCGAGGTGCGAGGCGAACCGGTCGAACCCGGGGCTGTCGGAATACATGTTCCGGCAATGAAACAGAAGCGCGTCGCGGCACAACGCGCATTCCGGCCAGAATCCGAGCACCGAACAGCAGAGCGTCGTTTCCGCGGCAACGTCGCCCCTCTGCCGGAGCGTTTCGATGTGCAGCTGGAGCAGGACTTCGGCGCGGGCATTCTGCTTTTTCTTGACAAAAGCACGATAGGCCGGCAGCAGAAACAAAACGTCGCCGGGCGCCTCGTCGATACGGCCCATTGCCAGCGCCTCGAGCGCGTCGAAATCACCTTTGTCAATAACGGGCCGGTATTCCCCGGGCGCGGGCGCAATGGGCAACACGGCGCCGATGATGCCCGTGTCCCAGGGATAGTCGAATGCCATTCGTCAGGTGCTCCTTGGTGTCGCATGCCGGGCTCGCGCCCGGCGGTCGGCCGCGGAAAGCCGCCGGGGGGAAAATACGTTGCGGCCGTCCGCGCCCCGGTGTCGAAATGTAAAGACCGCGCCCGAAATTTTTCTTGTCGCGCGCACGCCGAGTTCGTATTTTGTAGAGTCCCGTCATTTTTCATCAGGACCCGTATGCCCAACCTGTTTCTCGTGCGCTATCCCGACCAGCCCATCGAAATTCCCCTCAAGGGGAAGGTGACCATGGGCCGCGCGGACACCAACACGGTGATCCTCACCGAGCCGCGCGTGAGCAGGTTCCACGCGCAGATCGAGTACCTCGACTCGTCGAAGACCTTTGCCGTGTCGGACCTGGGCAGCTCGAACGGCACCTACGTCAACGGCCGCAAGCTGCTTCCTCTCGACGTGCGACCGGTGGCGAACTGGGACAAGATCCGGCTTGCTTCGTGCGTGTTCACCGCGCGCTTCGTGGACGATCCCGCCGAGGTGCGCAGAGAATTCAAGGAGCTCGGCTCCCGCGTCCACCTCGAAGCCACCGAGATCATCGACATGGCCTCCCTCAGGGCCACCTCGATCCTGCCCGCCATTGCCGGCGATCTGGAGCACCTCCTTGCGGTGGAGCTGTTCCAGATGCTCGAATACGCAAGAAAAACCGGCACCCTCACGCTGCAAACCGACATCGGCAACGGCGTCTTTACTTTCGACAACGGCCAGGTGATTGCGGGCACCTTCGGAACCCAGCTCGACGAGCGGGCCGTGTTCGAATCGCTCAAGTGCCACCGCGGAACGTTCTCCTTCGCCTCGCTCGACGAAATCACCGAAAAGCCCAGAATCTCCACCGTCACCACCGTGCTCCTCATGGAAGGCTGCAGGCTGCTGGACGAGGCGAATTCGCAGGCGAAGTGAAGGGGCATTTGGCGCCTCGTTGCCATGCCGTCTTCAACGCATAGTATTTTCCAACCTCCCTTTATTTCACTATTTCATCCAGAGGATTGATTTTTATGAAAGCCCTTGCCATCAACGGAAGCCCCCGTCCCAACGGCAACACCGCCATCCTGCTCCGCCGCGTGCTTGACGAACTGGAGAAGGAAGGAATCGCAACCGAGTATTTGCAGATCGGCAACAAAAAGATTACTGGCTGCATCGCGTGCTACAAGTGTTTTGAAAAGAAGGACAGGCGCTGCTGGGGCTCCGACGATGCCGTGAACGACTGCATTCTCAAGATGGCCGAGGCCGACGCCATCATCATCGGTTCTCCAACGTACTATGCAGACTGCACCGCCGCAACCAAGGCGCTCATGGAACGCGCAGGGTTCGTGGGTCGGGCAAGCGGCGACCTGTTCAAACGGAAAATCGGCGCCGCGGTCGTGGCCGTGCGCCGCGCCGGTGCAATTCATGCATTCGATTCCATCAATCATTTCTTCACAATAGCGCAAATGATCATTCCCGGCTCTTCGTATTGGAACATCGGCATGGGTAGGGAAAAGGGCGAGGTTGAAAAGGACGAGGAAGGTCTCGCCACCATGAGCACGCTCGGAAAGAACATCGCATGGCTGCTCAAAAAGATAGGCGGATGAACGCAATGAAGCTCTTCCCCAAGAGACAACACCGTTGAACTCGCGATTCTTCGACCGGCTTCTTGCGCCGCACTTCAGGAAACCCTCCGGCCTTTTGGGCATGTACGCCGCGCGGGTGATGTCCAGGCGAAACATTCCCCGCACCCAATGGGCCATAGACAAATGCGATATAGGTTCTTGCCATACGGTCCTGGAGATCGGGTTCGGTCCCGGCTACGGTCTGGGAATGGCGGCATCCCTCGCGACGGACGGAACAGTGTACGGCCTCGACTTCTCGCCCGCCATGGTGACCATGGCGGCCCGCAGGAACCAAGCCCTTGTCGCGGCGGGAAAAGTGCGACTTGTCAAAGGCGACCTTGCGCCGGCGCCGTTTGCGGACAACTTCTTCGACAGGCTCTTTGCGGTGAACGTGGTGTATTTCTGGCGCGAACCGCGGCTCGAGCTCTCGGAGATCCGGCGCATTCTCAAGCCCGGCGGCAAGGCCGCGCTGTATCTGTCCGACAGGCATTCCATGGATTCCATCGATTTTACCAACACCGGTGTGTTTACAAAATACACCGCGGATGAATTCCGGACGGTGCTTGCCGGGGCCGGATTCAGTCAGGTTGATTGTGAAACCAAGACCGATCTTGTTCAGGACGTCGAGTTCACTGGCCATTGTTTTGTCCTCAAGAAATGACCTTACGACTCTGCGATTCCGCACTAGCGAGCCTGTCGAAATCTTACGCGACACCTGCCCGGCGATAAGCTATTTTTTCCAGTCATCAAACTGCATTTCTCCCGGCATCACCTCCCTCATAGAAAGCCACGTATGAAGCTTCTCTTCGACCTTCTCCCCGTGATCCTGTTCTTTGCCGCGTTCAAGCTGAAAGGCATTTTCGTCGCCACGGGGGTGGCGATCGCGGCAAGCGTGCTCCAGATCGGCTGGATGTTTGTTCGGCGCAAGAAAGTGGACCCCATGATGTGGGCGAGCCTCGGCATCATCGCGGTGTTCGGGGGCGCCACCATTATTCTGCACAACGAGACCTACATCAAGTGGAAGCCCACCATTCTGTACTGGCTCATGGGCGCGGTCCTCGTGGGCGGACAGGTGTTTTTCAAGAAGAACGGCATGAAAGGGCTTCTTGGAAAGCAAATGGTCCTGTCCGACAAGGCATGGAACGCCATGAACCTGAGCTGGGGAATCTTCTTCGCGGTAATCGGTTGCGTCAATCTTATCGTCGCCTATTCGTTTTCAACCGACACGTGGGTGAACTTCAAGCTGTTCGGGATCATGGGATGCATCTTTGTATTCGCAATTGTACAGAGCATGATTCTGGGGTCGAAGCAGGTCGGAGGGAAAGTGGAAGAAGAGAAAAAGGGAGATTAGTTTAGAAACTAAGGGAGAAAGTTGGGCGTTCCCCGGCCTTCGGCCGGGTCGGTTCTCCTTCCGGTCTCGGCCTTCGGCCTCGGGCTGCCTGCCACAAAGGCCCTGCGGGCCGTGGTCAGGCAGCACCGCGCTCCAGCGCGGCCTCCAGTCGTCCCTAACGCGCGGCAGAAGAAGTCTTCTCAGTCAACTTTCAGTCTTGCGCCAGCCGGAATCTCCAAGGAGCAAATCATTGTTTTCTTCTTGAACTTCTAAACTATTCAACTTTTCAACTTCTTCTTCCTCGCCTGCTCCAAATACAATTTTCTTATTGCAAGCAGCTCCTTATCATATCTCCCGTCCTTAAAATCCGGGAACGACCACTCGAACGGCTGATACTTCCCCGCCTTGTACCGTCCCGCGAGGTCGGCGTATATGCCTTTGTCAAGGTAGATCTTCTGCCCCGCCTCCTTTGCCGATGCGAGCACCACCTTGTTGTGGTCAAGGTAGCCCGCGTCGCAGTTGACCGTGCGTTTGCCTTCGGCGGCAAGCAGGACTTCAATTTCATTGCACGCGAGCTTCATGGCAACGAGCAGGGTGGGGTCTGCGAGTTTCTCAAACGCGAACAGCCGCCGGTAGAGCGGCGCGCCCATTTCCGGTTGGTAGTAATCGGTGACGTCGAACACATGGTCTGTTCCCTCAAAGTCAATTGCGCCCCAGCGCCGGACAAATTCCGCCCGCGCCTTTTCAAGAGCGTCGTTGTCCTTGAACAGCACGGCGACAAAGTACTTAACGGGCGGCGGCGGCAGAGTCGAGGCCATAATTGACAATCTCCAATGCGCGGGTGACGATGCTCCTATCGATTCCCGCCGACGCGGTGAAAAACTCAATCTGTTTATCGGGCGTGAGCGTGGTCCTCTGTGTTCTCCGAGCGTCGCGCACCGCAAGCATGTTCGCCTGAAGGTACTGGTGGCGGCCGCATTCGGTGCGCGTAAGCACCGGATACGACATCATCTCAAACGCGAACGACCGCTCCCACGCCCTGCCGAACGCGTCGTCGGAAACCGGCTCAAGCTTGAACGTGAGCCGCAGCTTGCGGTTTCCCTTCACCATGGTGTACAGCGCGAGGCGGCTCCCGCCGCTTTCCGGCCGCAGCTCGACCCGGTTGAATCCGTTGTCAAACGTCAGCGGTTCCCCGATTGGGTACCTTTACGGGCGCGAAGAGCAAGTACCCTGGGTCGCACAGAAGCAGCTCGCCGCCGGCCTGCGCCAGCATGACCCCGCAATGCGTGTCGGCGCCGTAATGCCGGTCCGCAAGAACCGGATACGCCTCTATGCCCAGGCGTCGAGCACGGCCACCATGCTTGCGGTGAGGGAAAAGCACGTCCCGCCCGTCCCCCACTTCAGAAAATCGCCGACCACTTCGTCCGGATGCCGCATTGCCGACGACGGGCTGGTCACTCTGTCGGCCTTGAGGATTTTTGTCAGGTTTTCAAACGGCAGGCGGGCAAACGCGGCGGCGACTTGATTGATACGGGCGATGTCCGGCGACTGCGGATCGATGCCGCAACGCGCGCAGAAGCGGCCGAGAAGCGCCGGATCGCGAATCGTCAGCCACGGCGCGTCATGGATTC
>CAVWBU010000007.1:0-16449 GCA_963753345.1 uncultured Fibrobacterota bacterium | reverse complement strand
ATGTTCAACCACCCGCCCGCAATAATCGACATACTCTTTCGCCGACAAGTTTCCTTTGGAGTCGTTGACAAGCCAGGAGCATATTTCGAAGCCGATCACCGGGGAAGAGGGATCGGTATGGTCGACCGTGGGAAGGAGGGAAAATTCTTTTTCACGGTTTGCCCTGTCTTTCGGCGCGGCATTCCCCCATGTTTCGATGAGGTCCCACCGGAGTGCGCAACCGGTAAACGGGTCTATGGCCTTGCCTGCGACGACCGCGTCGTGAATCGCCTGCTTGTACAGGCTTTTTGACCCTGCCGCGGCGCAGGGACGCTTGAGTGCGACATCGCGTTTGTATTCCTGTTTCGCGCGCGTGTCGAGCCATTTCCGGTAAACGGCGGGCGCGCATATGCCGCTCAGGAAGACGGGAAGCCGGTACACCGGGGTCGTCCCGGTTTTTCGTACTGTCTGCTTTGACCGGTAGGCCGTAATCTGCGCGCACAGGGCCACGAACTGGCGCGGGGCCAGGAACGTCTTGGCGGTGTTTGACATCCAGGAACATATTTCAAATTCGAGGCCATTCGCGTCCGGGTTTACATGGTCCGCGGTGGGGAGCCGATCGTATTCCCTTTTGTATCCGGCGTTGCCTTTTGCCGTGGCCGGGTCCCACGTTCCGATGAGGTCCCACCGGAGAGCGTCGCCCGTATACGGATCGAACAGGCCGGTTGCGATCACCGCGCTATTAAGTTTTTGCATGTAGACATTGCGCGGGGTGGCGTTTGCAAACGGCTTATGGGTTCGCAGGTCTCTTTTACGCAGGGATGAGGCCTTGACATTAAGCCACTGGCGGTAGGTGAGAGCGGAGATTTGGTTTTGGAGGACTTCCGGGACGGAGTAGGGAAATGGTTTTGGAAGGGAGCGGATTTCCATAGATTAAAACTCTTGGTGGGGGCACCTGGAAATCAGGAGTAAGAATTGGGCGCCCCGCCGCGCTGAGCGCGTCGGCGGCCCTCCCTCCGGGCTCGGCTATTCGCCTCGTTGCCGGACCGCCCCAAGTCGCCTTTGGCGAGGGGTCGGCCGGCAATTCGCTATGGCTCACCCTCCGGTCCGGCCTGGCGCGCGGCAACCGGAATCTATTCTGTCAATTTATTCTTCTTGCGCCAATCGGAATGCTCAAGGAAATCAGCAGAAGTTCCCCGTTTTCTAATTCATCAACTCGAGTCCCGACAGCAATCGCTCGTGGGTGCCCCCGCAGCACTGTGTGGTTTTGCAACTGTTTTTCCTTGGGGGCTACCCAGGAGAGGGGAGTGCCGAGGACGGCGAAGCTGGCCGAGGCCGGGGGAGATACCTCTCCCCCGACACTCTTTTCTTTACAAAACACAAAGCTACTACTTCGCAAATTCCGTAAATCTTGTCTCCCGTATTATCGTCACTTTTATCTGGCCCGGATATTCCATCTCATCCTGAATCTTCTGCGCGATCTGGCGCGCGAGCTCCTCGGACTGTGCGTCGGAGATCTGCTCCGGCTCCACGATGCAGCGGATCTCGCGGCCGGCCTGAATCACGTACGTCTTTGACACGCCGCGGAACGAGTCCGCGATTTCCTCGAGCTTGGTGAGCCGGTTCACGTAGTTGGTGAGCGTTTCGCGGCGGACGCCGGGCCGGGTGCTCGAGATCGTGTCGGCCGCCTGGATGAGAATCGGATACACGGAGATCGGCGCTACGTCTTCGTGGTGCGCGGCAATGGCGTTGCTGATGATTTCGTTTTCGCCGTTCTTTGCCGCAAGGTCTGCGCCGAGCTGGGAGTGCGTTCCTTCCGTCTCTCTGTCAATGGCCTTTCCGATGTCGTGAAGCAGCCCGGCGCGGATGGCGATTTTCGGGTCGAGCCCGAGCTCGCTTGCCATGAGGCCGGCGAGCATCGCAACTTCCTTGCAGTGCTGCAGCACGTTCTGGCCGTACGAGGTGCGGTACTTGAGCCTGCCTATCATTTCGACAAGCTTGGGCTTGAGGCCGTGCACGTCGAGCTCGAAGATGACCTCTTCCGCAGCCTCCTTCATTTTCTTTTCAAGCTCCTTTTCGCTCTTCTTGATGAGCTCTTCGATCCTTCCCGGATGGATGCGGCCGTCGCTGATCAGTTTTTCCAGGGCCATGCGTGCAATTTCGCGCTTGATGGGATCGAATCCGGACAGAATGACCGCCTCCGGCGTGTCGTCGACGATCACGTCGATGCCCGTGGCTTCCTCGAACGACCGGATGTTGCGTCCCTCGCGGCCGATGATGCGGCCCTTCATTTCGTCGCTGGGCAGATGCACCACGCTCACCGTGGACTCGACCGTGGCGTCGGCCGCGCAGCGCTGAATGGCCTGCACCACGATTTCCTTGGCCTCCCCCTCGGCCTCGGCCTTGGCGTTGTCCTTCATTTCCTTGATCATCTGCGCGCATTCGTACCGCACCTGGCCTTCCAGGTTCGTCATGAGGATCTTCTTTGCCTCGTCCTGCGTCATGTGCGAGATCTTTTCCAGTTTCTCGTTTTGCATGGAAACAAGTTTGGTAAGCTCGTTGTCCTTGTTGCGCAGCGTTTTTTCCTTGTTGTTGAGAAAGTTTTCCCGGGCGGTGAATTCCTCTTCGCGCTTGGAAACGGTGTCGTCGCGGCGCTTGAGCTCCAGTTCCTGATCCTTGAGTTTCTGCTGTTCCGCGCGAATTCCCTCGCGGGTTTTTGCCGCTTCGCGCTCGAACTCCGCCTTTGCCTTGAACCACTCGTCCTTTGCTTCGAGCAGCGCGGTCTTCTTTGAAAGCTCCGCCTCCTTCTGCGCCTCCCGCACGATTCTTTCGGCTTCCTCGTGCGTTTCCTCGATGATCCGGTCCTTGTGCTTCCGGTCCGCAATGGTGCGCCACATGAACCCGATCACAAAGGCAATGATGCCGCACACAACGCATCCGATAATGAGTATTACCTGCATGGTCATTTCGTCCTCCTGAAGACTGCTTGCAAAAATTAAGGATATGGGTCAAACAAAAATTCGAACGCCAACGGTTAGGGCGGGGATGAAGAGCACGTTCACCGGAGAGTGTTTGACGCGGAACCTACTGAGCGGTGCGGACCGGCAATTGCTTCCGTCTGTCAGCAGAGGCTATGATGCACACACGTTTTCGTCTATTTTCCTGCCGAGCATGTCTGCTTTCTCCTCAAATGCTTCGAGCTTTTTCCTGCAGTCAAGGAGTTCCCCCGCGATATTCATCGCGGAGAGAACGGCAATTTTCACCTTGTCCCGTGATGCAACGCCTGTCTGTATTTCTTCCATCTTGCTGTTGACGTACTGTGCAACCTGCCTGGTGGTTTCGATATCCACATCGCCTTTTATCAGATACTCGTCGCCATGAATGGTCACGCGCACACTGTCCGATGATGGGCTCATGCGTACCTCGCCGCGGCCGGCCGGATCATCGTAAAATCCGGCTATGCCACCGATTCAAGTTTGGACAACAACCCCTGAACCTTGTCAGCCGCACTGTCCAGTTTCTTCTGCTTTTCCTCGTTTGTTTTCTTTAACGATTCGATTTCGTCCGAAAGCCTGTTCTTTTCTTCACGCAATGTCGTAACCGTGGAAACCAGCGTATCAACTTTATGTTCCAACTGAGAAAGAGAATCCAACGACAAGTTCCGCTCCTTTTCTTTTTGTATATTGGTACCGCTTATCGGTAAACGGAATCCGAACAAAAATTATATCATTTCCGCAACAAAAATTGAACAGTTTTCTTATAAAATCCGAACATCCGTTATTTCCTGAGCGTGGCGTTGAATTTTTTCTCCATGGTCGCAACGATGTTCCGGCACACGTCTTCCCCTTCTTTGTCGACCAGCGTGCGCTCGGCGGAACGCAGCCGCACCGAGAAGGCGATGCTCCTGAGTCCCGGTCCCAGCTTTTCTCCCCGGTACACATCGAACGGCGTCACGTCTTCGACGAGCGGTGACAACGACAGAATTTCCTGAGCGATTGCCGACGAGCTCACACTCTCCCGGAGCACAAAACAGAAGTCCCGTTCCAGTGCCGGGTATTTCGGGAGCTGTTTGTAGGTGACGGGCGGCAATTGCGCAGAAAGAAAATCCGTTATGTCGAGCTCGGCATAGAAAACAGGGTCTTTGATGTCGAAGGCCGCACATATGCTGTTTTGTATTCTACCAATAGTACCTAGATTCTTGCCACTTGATGAAACGCGGCACCATTGTATATCGCCATATCGATAAACAGTCCCGCCCTCGCTGTTGCCGATGGTTCCGCAATAATATGGATGTGCATCGGCCCCTGAAAAGTAACCAAGCGCACCCAACCCAATGTCGGCACCTAGTTTGTCGAGAATGCCCTTGAGAACGTAGAAATCGGCCTTGATCCCTTCCGCGTTGTTCCACGATTTGGCAAAGAAATTACCGCTTATTGCAACGGCGAGAACATCGCGCTCATCGGGCAAATCCTGGCCGGAAACCATCACATAGGTTCTGCCAATGTCGAAATACCTGTTGTCAAGGTTCTTGCGGTTGATGTTATAGGCAATGATCTCCAGGCTCGATCCGAGCATACTTGTCCGCAGCTGGGCCATTTCCGGAGAAAGCGGGTTCACGAGCGCCACCGGCGTTGCATCGGGCCGCACCATCCGGTTCTTTTTCTCGGATGTCAGACTGTTGGTGACGATTTCGCTCAGGCCGGCGTAGGCGAGTGAAGATCGTATGGCATCGACGCGCGTTTCCGCGGTTGAAGGAGCGCAGGCAAGGCTCACGGCCGCGCTCTGTGCCGAAGGGATATTGTCGTAGCCGTAAAAACGTCCCACTTCCTCGATAAGATCGGCCTCGACAAAAATGTCGTGGCGGAACGCCGGGGCGCAACAGTCGAACGCATCTTCTCCCGCATCGCGGCATTCAAACTGCAGCGACGACATGGTTGATGCGATTGTGGCTTTGGGAATGCCGACGCCAAGCAGCAGCTTGACGCGCGAGGGGCGCAGGCGGATGGTTGGCCGTTTCACCGGTGCGGGGTACGCATCGATTCTTCCCGGAACAACCGAACCTGCCGCGTACAGCCGGAGCATCTCCGCCGCAGTGTCGATTGCCCACACCAGCGCGTGCTCCGGGTCCACGCCGCGCTCGAACCGGTACGACGATTCGGTGGAAAGCCCGAGGCGCTTCGATGTAGTGCGGATGCCGGACGGGCTGAAGTACGCGCATTCGAGAAAAACATCTGTTGTCGAATCGGAAATCTCGGAGCCCGCGCCGCCCATGGTGCCGGCGAGTGCCACGGGCCGCTTTCCGTCGCAGATAAGGAGGTCGCTTGACGAAAGGGAACGCTCCGCCTGGTCGAGGGTGGTAAACGAGGTTGCGGCGCCGGCCTTGCGCACAACAATTTTATGTTCGGCGATCGCGGCATAATCGAACGCGTGCATGGGCTGGCCGAAATGGAGCATGATGTAGTTGGTGATGTCGACCACGTTGTTGATGGGCCTCACGCCTGCGTCGGAGAGGCGCTGGGCCATCCACGGCGGCGACGGCGCGATGCGGACCCCTTTCACCAGCCTTCCGCAGTAGCGCGGGCATTCGGCCGGGGCCTCGATGGCGACCGACATGAATGCATCGACGCCGGGACCGGGCGATTCGAGAGGGGAGAGCGACGTGTTCTTGACAGGCGCGCCGAGTTTTGCGGCGACTTCGCGGGCCACGCCGAGAACGCTCAAGCAGTCGCCGCGGTTGGGCGTAATCTCGATTTCGAAGATGTGGTCGTCGGGATAGTATGCGGAAAGCTCGGCGCCCACCTTCATGTCGGCCGAAAGGGACATGAGGCCCGAATGGTCGTCGGAAAGCCCAAGCTCCCTCTCCGAGCACAGCATGCCGAACGATTCCACGCCGCGGAGCTTTGCCCGCGAGATGGTCGGGCCGTTTTCAAACGTTGTGCCCACGGTCGCCAGCGGCGCGAGCATGCCCGCGCCGACGTTCGGCGCTCCGCACACGATCGACAGCGGCGCGGATTCTCCTGCGTCAACCGTGCACACGTGGAGTTTGTCGGCGTTGGGGTGCTTGTCGACCGAAAGGACTTTCGCGACCTTCACGCCAGCCGGGATGTGGCGTTTGGCGAGCGATGCGACTTCGATGCCCACCGAGGTCAGTACTGCGGCCACGTCCTCGGCCGGAACCGTGATGTCGACAAAATCCTTGAGCCAGGAAAGGGAAAATTTCATACAGGAAGTTTCAGTGATTGGTTTATTTCGTTACGACCTCACCTCACCACCCCGGCCCTTCGCTTTGCTTCGGGCCACCCCTCCTCCCCTCTCTCGCGAGAGAGGGGAGGAGGGGCCGGGGGTGGAAGGGTGAGTTAGAACTGTCTCAGGAACCTAACGTCGTTCTCGAACAAAATTCGTATGTCGTCAATGCCGTACTTGAGCAATGCGATGCGCTCAATCCCCATGCCGAACGCAAAGCCCGTGTATTTTTCGTTGTCGATGCCGCAGTTTGCGAGCACGTTGGGATGCACCATGCCCGCGCCGAGGATCTCGAGCCACCCGCTCTGCTTGCACAGCGGGCAGCCCTTCCCGCCGCATAAAAAACACCATACGTCGACTTCGACGCTCGGCTCGGTGAAGGGGAAAAAGCTCGGCCGTATCTTGATTTTTGTGTTCTCGTCGAAGAACTGCTTTGCAAACGCGAGAAGCGTCCCCTTGAGGTCGGCGAAGCTCACGCCCTTGTCGACGTACAGGCCCTCCACCTGGTGGAACAGGCAGTAGCTGCGGCTGCTCACCTCTTCGTTCCGGTAGACCCTGCCCGGCATGATGCACCGGATGGGCGGTTTGCGGTTGAGCATGACGCGCACCTGCACGGGCGACGTGTGGGTGCGGAGCAGGACTTCGTCTGCCTTTATGTAAAACGTGTCCTGCATGTCGCGCGCCGGATGGTTCGGCTGGAAATTGAGCGCGCCGAAATTGTAGTAGTCTGTCTCCACCTCGGGACCGTAGGCGATTTCGAAACCCATTCCCGCGAAAATGTCGCGCATGCGGTTGCGGATGCGCGTGAGGGGATGAATGCCGCCCCGGGGAAAGGGAAATCCCGGCAGCGTGGGGTCGAACGAACCCGGCGCCGCCGCATCCTGCTTCCTGGTCCAGGGCGCGGCCTTGAATTGCTCCTCAATGGAACGGAACAGCGCGTTGGCCTTTGCGCCGATGCTGCGCTTCTGTTCGGGCGAGAGGTCCTTTACCCCTTTGACAAGAGAGGGGAGAAGCCCCTTTTTTCCCAGATATTTGATCCGGAACGCCTCTGCCTCGGCATCGGCCGAAATTGCCGAAAGCTGCGCAACGGCTTCCTTTTCCGCCTTCTCGAGAAGCTCGAGGGTGGGGATGACGCTGTCTTCGGCCATGCCCCTGCCCTATGCCTTCACCGTATCCAAGAGTTTCTTGAACGATTCCGGTTCGTGAAGCGCAAGCTGCGCAAGCACCTTGCGGTCGAGGCAGATGCCCTTCTGCTTGAGCCCGGCAATAAAATGGGAATACGAAAGGCCGCCGTCGCGCGCCGCCGCGTTGATGCGGGAGATCCACAGCGAGCGGAACTGGCGCTTTCTCTGCTTCCGGTCACGGTACTGGTATTTTCCCGCTTTCCAGAATGCATCCTTTGCGGTGCGGATGCAACTTTTTCTCTTGCCGAAGTAACCGGCATTGGCCTTCAGGATTTTTTTTCTGCGTGCGCGGGACGCCACGCGCGTCTTTGCTCTCGGCATGGTACTACTCCTTTATTGCTATGATACGGGTTTTCTTGGAACCTAGCTCATCATCGCTTTCAATTTTCTTGCCTGCACCGGAATCACAATGGCCTTTTTGCCAAGCCTGCGTTTCCGCTTCCTGTTTTTCGTGGTGAGGATGTGTCGCAGGTTCACTTTCTTCCTCTTCACAAGGCCGCCGGCGGTGACGCGGAAACGTTTTTTGACGGTGCTTCTGGTCCTCATTTTCGGCATACTGGTCCCTCTTTTCTGGTTATTTATTGCTGGACTTCAGGTGGCTGTTCCATGGTTGCAGCGGCGGCTTCTTTCTTCATCTCCTGTTCCTGGCGCCTCCGTTCCTGCTCGACTTTTCTGGTGAATTCCTTGATCTTTGCCTTGTCGGGAACATACATCGAAATCATGTTTCTGCCTTCCATCTTGCAGCTGAATTCCACGCTGCACAGGTCGGTAATGTCGGCATCGAGCCGCTGAAGGAGTTTTTTTCCGAAATCAAGATGCGCAATTTCGCGGCCGCGGAACACGATGGTGGCTTTCACCCGGTCGCCCCGGAACAGGAACTTGCGCGCGTGGTCCATCTTGAACCCGTAATCGTGGTCCTCGATTTTCGGGTGCATCTTGATTTCCTTGAGATGCGACACGTGCTGCTTCTTCTTCGCTTCCTTCTGCTTCTTCGACTTTTCATACTTGAATTTTCCGTAGTCCATGATCCTGCAGACGGGCGGTTCGGCGCTCGGAGCAACTTCCACAAGATCGAGACCTTCGAGCGTGGCGCGTTCCCTCGCTTCGATGATCGTCAGGATGCCGAGGGCCTCGCCGGTGCTTGACACGACGCGCACGCGCGGCACTCTGATTTCCTCATTGACATGAGGCATGTCCTTGTCCTGTCGTGGCGGCAGAAATCTGTTGATAAACTCCTCCTTCTGTTGCGGGTGATGGGACGGCCGGGAATCAGGACGGTTTTTTCGCCTCGGCTGCGACGGCCGCGACAAAAGCCTCCAGGGGACGGGCTCCCTGGTCGCCGTCCTTGTGGCGCCGGACCGATACGGTTTTCGATTCCGCTTCCTTTTCTCCGACAACTGCCATATACGGAATTTTCTTTGTCTCCGCGTCGCGGATCTTGTAGCCCATTTTTTCCGACCGGTCGTCGATCTCGACGCGGATGCCCGCGGCGGCGCACGCGTCGAACACCTGTTTCGCGTAGGCCATTGACTTGTCGGAAATCGGGATCACCTTCGCCTGCACGGGCGCGAGCCACACGGGCAGCGCGCCCGCGTAGTGTTCGAGCATGATGCCGATGAACCGCTCCATGGACCCGAAGAGCGCACGATGGATCATGACGGGCCGCTTCTTCGTGCCGTCGGCATCGGCGTACTCCAGCTCGAATCGCTCGGGCATCTGGAAATCGAGCTGCACCGTGCCGCATTGCCAGCTGCGGTTGAGACAGTCCTTGATATGAAAGTCGATCTTGGGGCCGTAGAACGCGCCGTCGCCCGGGTTTATCTTGTAGGCGCATTTCTTTGCGTCGAGCACATTCTTGAGTGCGGTCTCGGCCCTGTCCCACAGTTCGGGCGCGCCCATGAATTTTTCCGGACGGGTGGACAGTTCCATTGCAAAATCGGAAAATCCGAAGGTGCGGTACATGACCGTGATAAAGTCGATCACCTCCATGATCTGCGGCTCGATCTGGTGGGGCAGGCAGAAGAGGTGAGCGTCGTCCTGGGTAAATTGCCGCACCCGGAACAGGCCGTGCAGCACGCCGGCTTTCTCGTGGCGGTGCACGAGGCCGAATTCGCAGTACTTGATGGGGAATTCGCGGTACGAATGCGCGCTGTTCTTGTAAATGAGCAGGCCGCCCGGGCAATTCATGGGCTTGACTGCGTGCGTGATCTCGTCGATGGTCGTGAAATACATGTTTTCGCGGTACTTGTCCCAGTGCCCGCTTCGGTGCCACAGCTCCTCGTTGAGGATCATGGGCGTCTTTACTTCCTGGTATCCCGCCGCGACATGCATTGCGCGCGAGTAGTCCATGATGGTGTTGTACAGGACCATGCCGCGGCCGTGCCAGAACGGGAATCCGGCGCCCTCGGCATGAAACGAAAACAGATCGAGGTCCTTTCCAAGCCTGCGGTGATCCCGCTTCTGCGCTTCTTCGATCATGGTGATGTATTCGTCAAGCTGCGACTGCTTGGGGAACGATATGCCGTACAGCCGCGTGAGCATCTTGTTCTTTTCGCTGCCGCGCCAGTATGCGCCCGCGATGCTGAGCAGCTTGACGGCCCGGATGTAGCCCGTGTCGGGCACGTGCGGCCCGCGGCACAGGTCCTGCCATTCGCCCTGGCTGTACAGCGTGGGTTCGCCCTGAATGTCGCCCAGCAGCTCGAGCTTGTAGGGCTCGTTTTTGCCGGAGAAATATGCCTGGGCCTCAGCCCTGCTTGATGCGTGACGAATGATGGGAGTTTTCTTTGACACGATCTCCCGCATCTTTTCTTCTATCTTTTTCAGATCGTCGGGCGTGATCGGCTTGTCGGTGTCGAAATCGTAGTAGAACCCGTTGTCGATGGCCGGGCCGATGGCGATCTTTGCAGAGGGGAAAATTGCCTGCACCGCCTGGGCCATCACGTGCGAGGAGGAATGCCAGAACACCGACTTGCCTTCGGCGGAGGCGAAGGTGATTATCTCAACCGAATCGTTGTCGTGGAGCGGAGCGCCCAGGTCCGCCAGGATGTTATTGACTTTTGCGGCAAGGGCTTCCTTGGCAAGACGCGGAGATATGGCGGCGGCGAGTTGGACGGCAGTGGCGCCGTCGGGCAGCGTTGTGAGACTTTTGTCGGGCAGAACAATATTCATTCGATTCCCTGTCTTGAAGCGCAGCCGGGCGCTTGCTAAAACGTGTTCCTCTTCCCTTTACAAATACTTTTCCGGGGGATCCGTAAAAGCGGTGGAGGAGCAGGGATACATGGGCGATGTTGGGATCGAACCAACGACCTCTTGCATGTCAAGCAAGCACTCTAACCATCTGAGCTAATCGCCCGGACCGTGCGGCTGCCCGGGGCGGAGTAAATTGCTCCGGATGCCTATGTAACTATTTTCCCTTCAAAGGGTTCCCGAACGACAATCGTACAAAATACCACAGTACGGTTCGGAAAGTCAATATTCGGGGTAGAATAAAAAAGAGGATTACAAAAATACTATCGAACTAATGGAAAATTTCTTGTAAGCACTCTTGACCCTGCCTGTAATTTTAAGATATAACAGCCTGTCGACAGATTTTGAGCGTTCCATGATATGCTATGCAAGCCTGATTCGAGATTCGCGTTGAAAAGAGAAGCTACTTTATGACCGGACAGATCATAAATCGCTACGATTGCATGGCTCGAATGGGAAAGAGAGAATTCGATCGTCATGATATGGCCGCCATGGATTGGAGAGCGCACGATGATGTTGTCTTGTTTGATAATGTCTTTCTGTGAATTGTTGATGACTCCAAGCATTTCGGAAAGCGGCCTGCGCCAGACGCCATTGTCCTCAGTCCCGGCAAAGAGGTTGTTGCCGCACACGGCCAAAGACCACACCGACCTATCCATGAGACCGCTATTGACAGCCGTCCAGATTGCCCCGCTGTTTGTGGAAAGAAAAACGCCGCCATCTGTTCCTGCAAAAATGTTGTTCCCGCATACCACAAGAGAGTAGACCAAGGTATCAGCAAGGTTTTTCTTAGCTGCATTCCAATTTGCCCCACTATCTGTGGAGATGAAAATGCCCCCATTTGTCCCAGCAAAGATGTTGCCGCCTTCAATAGCTAGAGAATTGACAAACTGATTCGTTAGGCCGTTGTTCACAGCTTTCCAGCTCGCACCGCTATCTGCGGAGAGAAAAACACCGCTACCAAAAGTCCCAGCAAAGATGTTTCTTCCGCTCACTGCTATGGATAAGATTATTAAATTCGTGAGGCCACTATTGACAGCTTTCCAGCTTGCCCCGACATTAGTTGAGAGATAAACACCACCAGTAGTCCCGGCATAGATAATACCATCGCTTGCGGCTAGAGAATAGACCATTGTATCAGTGAGACTGTTGTTGATGGCTGTCCAGCTTGCCCCGGTATCTGTGGAGAGAAACACACCACGGTCATTAATGCCGGCAAAGATATTATTCCCGCTCACGGCTAAAGAATAAATATCGAGACTCTTAAGGCCGTTGTTGACTACTGTCCAGCTTGCACCGTTATTGGTGGAGAGATAAACACCGTCGTAACTAGAACCGGCAAAGATGTTATTCCCACTAGCGATAAGAGAATTGACATGTTGATTCGTGAGCCCGTTGTTGATAGCCGTCCAGCTTGCTCCACTATTGGTAGAGATAAAAACACCGCCATAAGTCCCTGCAAAGATGTTGCTGCCACTCGCAGCAAGAGAATTGACGTGTTGATTTGTGAGCCCGCTATTGACAGTTGTCCAACTTTCCCCATTATCTGTGGAGAGAAAAATGCCAGAGCCAAAACCCCCAGCAAAGATATTGCCACTGCTAACAGCTAGAGAAGTGATAAACATATTCGTTAAACCATTTTTACCAGCTGTCCAGCTTCCTCCATTATTATTGGAAGCATAGACACCGGTACTAGTCCCGGCAAAGATGTTACTGCCACTGACGGCTAAAGACCATACGCTCCCATACATAAGACCGCAATCCAAAAACGTCCAGCTTGTCCCATTATTTGTGGAGACAAAAACACCACTACTATAAGTGCCGGCAAAGATGTTGCTGCCGCTTGCGGCAAGAGAAGTGACCACCATATCAGTGATGCCGCTATTGACAGGTGTCCAGCTTGCCCCATTATTTGTGGAGAGAAAAGCACCACCACCATTAGTCCCCGCAAAGATTTTGTTGCCAATAACGGCAAGTGACAAGACTACCGAATCAGTGAGCCCATTGTTGATAGCTGTCCAGCTTATTCCGTTATTGGTAGAGCAATAAATCCCATCATTAGTTCCGGCAAAGATGTTATTCTCACTAGCGATAAGAGAGTTGACATGTTGATTCGTGAGCCCGTTGTTGATAGCCGTCCAGCTTGCTCCGTTATTTGTGGAGTAATAAACACCGCCGTAAGTACCGGCAAAGATGTTGCTTCCGCTCGTGGCCAAGGCCATCACGTTGCCGCCAAAAGGACCATTCGTCTGCACCCATTGCGCATTTGCCGTGTATGAAGGTGCAAACAAGAAGACTATGCTAATGGCAAACCAAATTGTTACCCTTTTCATTTTGAATTCCTTCCAATTTCCGTAGGTTTGAAGAGTGCTATTAATTTTTTCCATGATACTGTGTGCAAGGAACCTAAAAATGGCACTTGGAGGACGATGCTTGCTCGAAGCGCATCAGACAGGTAAATGCCGTCTGTAGGCCCAGAGCTGTCTACGGAAATTGATGTGTTGTGGCTGTCAATAGTATACAAAGGTGTCAAGAAGGTATACAAGGAGATTCTGACAATACATTTTCTGCTTTGTTAAGAGCAAAATCCTGGGCTTTTTCCAAAAATAAAAACCCCTCAAAACGCCTGGCTCAAGCGAAAGGCAGTTTTGAGAGGTCTTTGATTGGTAGCGCTACGGGGAATCGAACCCCGGTTTGATGGATGAGAACCACCTGTCCTGGGCCACTAGACGATAGCGCCGGGTAAATGTAGATTGTAGAATGACGAATGTAGATTTAAATTATCAGAGAAAGCTCTGTTGTGTTTTCAATCTACAATCTACAATCTACATTCTAAAATCTACAATGGAATTGGCTGGGGTGTAAGGATTCGAACCTCAATACCTGGAGCCAGAGTCCAGAGTCCTACCATTGGACGACACCCCAATAAAGCGCCCACCAAAATATATCATTCCTCCACTTTAGACAAGCAGGCCAGTCGCCTAACAATTATTTTTGAACGCCTATGGACGCCATCGCGATTCTTGATTTCGGCGGACAGTACACGCACCTGATTGCAAACCGGATCAGGCGTCTCGGCGTGTACTCGGAAATCGTGCAAAGCGATGTTCCCGCTTCGCAATTCGGGCGGTTCAAGGGCATCATCCTGTCCGGAGGGCCCCACAGCGTGCTCGACGCCGACCGGCCGGGATTCGACGCCGGCGTGCTTGGCCTTGGGATTCCGGTGCTCGGCCTGTGCTACGGCCACCAGCTCATGGCGCAATCGCTCGGCGGAAAGGTGGTTGCCGGAAAGTACCGCGAATACGGTACGGCCCAGATAGACTTTGTCAAGCAAAGTCCGCTGCTTACTGGCCTTTCAAAACGCGAACAGATCTGGATGAGCCACGGCGACGCGGTGGAAGCCCTTCCGCCGGGGTTCGAGGTGCTGGGTTCCACGTCCGGATGCACGGCGGCAGCCATGGGCAACGAGGCAACCCGCATGTACGGCCTGCAGTTTCACCCCGAAGTCACCGACACCCCGCACGGCATGACCATCCTTGGCAATTTTATTGCGCTGTGCAACTGCTCGCGCGACTGGAACACGCAGACGTTCTTGCGCGCGACAGGCGACGAAATCAAGAAGAAATGCGGTGCAAGAAAAGTGTTTCTCCTCGTGTCCGGCGGCGTTGATTCGACAGTGGCCTTCGCGCTCCTCAACAGTGTGCTTGGCGAGAAAAATGTCGTGGGCTTGCACATAGACAACGGCCTTATGCGGCACGGGGAGTCCGGCGCTATTCTCGATTACCTGAAGGCCGGCGGGTTTGCCAACCTGCACATCGTCGACGCATCGGACACGTTCCTCGCCGCCCTTAAAAATGTTGCGGATCCCGAGGAAAAGCGGCGGATCATCGGCACCGTGTTCATCCGGGTGCAGGAGCAGGCGCTGCGGGATTTGGGCCTGAATCCCGCCGAATGGATTTTGGGTCAGGGCACCATTTACCCCGACACCATCGAAAGCGCGGGCACCAAACATGCGGAGCGCATCAAGACGCACCACAACCGTGTCGACGCGGTGATGGAGCTGCTTGAAAAAGGGGAAATCGTCGAGCCGCTGGCCCTGCTTTACAAAGACGAAGTAAGGGACCTCGGCAAGGCGCTCGGACTTCCTGACGCTCTCGTGTGGCGCCATCCCTTCCCCGGCCCGGGCCTGGGCGTTCGGCTGCTGTGCTCGGACGGCAAAGAATTCGCGGTTGACAATGCGGCGTCCTCGGCCGTTGCGGCAATTGCGAAGGAGGCCGGGTACGCGGCGCAGGTCCTGCCGCTGCGCAGCGTAGGCGTGCAGGGCGACTCGCGCACCTACGCGCACCCCGCGCTGGTGACCGGCCCCAAGGACTGGGACCGGCTCGAGGGCGTTTCGACCGCGATCACCAACAGGGTGCGCGGCGTCAACAGGGTGGTGTTCGGCCTGCGGATCGACAGCGGGCCGGAGTACCGGCTTGTCAAGGCATACGTCACCCGGGAGCGGCTCGACCTGCTCCGGGCCTTCGACAGAATCGTCACCGACGCGTTGCACCAATTCGGCGAATACGGCATTGTGTGGCAGATGCCGGTCGTGCTTTTGCCTCTTGTCAACAAACAGGGTCGCCCGTGCGCGGTGCTGAGGCCCATTTTGTCTCAGGAAGCGATGACCGCGAGGTTCGCGCGATTGAAGGATGAGACCCTGGGGTATATTCTTGACGAATCGAAGAAGATTGACGGATTGGGAGATGTTTTCTATGATGTGACGCACAAGCCGCCGGCGACAATTGAGTGGGAATAATATTCTCCTTTGGAAATCCTTCCGCCTGATAAAAACACGCGTGAGACAATTCATTTTTCCCTATTCCTCCGCCCAAGAAAGGAATTGCCCAAATGACTTTGCACAGATATAATTTATCTGAAAGGAAAATGGAGGGCAGGATGGGTTTCAAATGAAACTGCAAAGAATACTCTCGGTTGGTAAAATGAATGATGGCTTGAATGGGGCGCGTCTTACTGAACACATGACCGGAGACCAGCGGGTTTCTCTTTTAGAGTACATTCGCCGGGATATGGCAAAGGTTCGGAACAATGAATATCCAAAAAGACTTCGAAGAGTTCTTGAAGTTACTCCACAAAAGAAGCGTTGAGTATGTCGTAGTCGGCGGATATGCCGTTGCCTTCCATGGCTATGTCCGGGCCACAAAAGACATTGATATTCTCTTCAATAATTCAAAGATAAACATTCAACGTCTTAAGGGTGTTCTCAATGAATTCGGTTTCCCTGCCGACAGTCTGACCGATGTTGCCTTTTCTGAACAGGGAAAGATTATTCGAATGGGTGTTGCTCCAGTCATGATTGAACTTATCAATGCGATAAGTGGAGTTTCGTTTAAAACGGCTTGGAAAAATCGAATCACCGGAAGGTACGGGGGAACCGATATTTACTATTTGTCGAGGTCTGATTTGCTTAAGAATAAAAAAGCTTCAGGCAGGCCCCGTGACATACTTGATATTGATGAGCTAAAAAGGGTTAAGAAATAGAACCGGTTATTTTCTGATAACCTGCCTACAAACACACTTTTTGTTACCCCATTGTTACTCACTCAAAACCTTCACCCTGTAAATCAAGTGCTTAAGGTATCTTTGAACAATTGAGTGGGAATAATATTCTCCTTTGGAAATCCTTCCGCCTGACAAAAACACCCACGAGACAATTCCCTTTTGAAATATTGTGTTTTCCTAATTGCGCGCTTTACTTTGGGTGCCGCCAATGTTACAATTTGACTTATGAGAGCTG
>CAVWBU010000006.1:0-23331 GCA_963753345.1 uncultured Fibrobacterota bacterium | reverse complement strand
GCCAACAAGAAAACGTCCTCACGTCAACCCCTTATTATCCATCCCGCCAACCCAAAATGCAACGAAATCGATTTCGCCCTCCTGCCCCCCCCCTGGCAGCTTGGCGAGGGTAATTGAGATCTACCTAGGAGAATCTCTTCTGCCCGCGCCAGGCAGAACTGGAGGCCGCGCAAAAGCGCGGTGCTGCCTGACCACGGCCCGCAGGGCCCTCGTGGCAGGCAGCCCGAGGCCGGAGGCCGAGACCGGAAGGACGGCCGCCGCTGCGAAGCAGCGGGGCGCCCATTTCTTTTTAATTAAGAAACGGATTTGGGGACACCTCCCCCCACCACAGTCATATTTATATGAAAAAAGAGAAATAAGAAAGCCCTGAAAACCTCTTATCAAGGAATCCAAGGCTCTTGTAATGGCGGGCTGGACGAGGCTCGAACTCGTGACCTCCGGCTTGACAGGCCGGCGTTCTAACCAACTGAACTACCAGCCCCCGATGGTGTGCTTAACATATGGGAGCCATTCGCAAAATGGGCGTTGTAGGATTCGAACCTACGACCACCTGCTTGTAAGGCAGGTGCTCTGTACCAGCTGAGCTAAACGCCCCTCGCGATCAGCGTTTCTTCTCGCCGTTCTCCTTGCTCTCCTTGCCCTTTATCACGATGGCAATGGGAAGAAGGATGCAGTAGACCGCGACCAGGATAACGGGGGCGATGCTCAGCGACAGCGGGTTGTTTACCGGTCCCTGGCCGAGGCAGATATAGCCGACGACGAGCAGGACGAAGCTCACTCCAAGCAGCTTGTAATTGAGTGGTCCGAACATGGTTTCCCGCGCCTCTGGTAAAGGGAGCGCACACGGTTTCAAATCCTAAAAATTCCCGCCAAAAAGATGTATTAAATTAGTTCCTCCACTCATGCGAGTCAACATCAAATTTTGAGGCCCGAGATTACCTTCTTCCGTTCGTCGTCGGTGGCTGCGTCACGAAGCGCAGCCAGGCGTTCGGCGGAGAGCCGGACCACATCGTTGAGCAGCCGCGCAAGATTCTGCATCTCGTCGCCCTTGCGCAGGAATATCTGTTCTGTGTAATTCCCCGCGATCACGTTCGCGCAGGCCCTTTCGAACCGGTAAATGGGCCCGGCGAGCTTGTGCGAGAAGAACACGGTGAGCAGCGCGATCTGCGCAACGATGAGCAGGATGCCGATCCCGAAAATAAGCACCAGCCGTTCGAGCACGGCCTCCCGGTACTTCGCGTTGCTCGAGAAATCGCGCAGGTAGGTCTTGATGTTCGTCATGTACATTTCCACCGCCGGGTTGACCTGGTCCTGGAAGGTGACTTCGGTCTTGCTCTCCAGGTCTTCCTTGATGACTCTGGTGGTGGTGCTCACGATGCTCTGCGATGCATAGTAGAGGGTGACCAGAAAGAACAACAGCAGGATGAGCATGGGCACGAGCAGCGTGAGCATGTAGCGGCCCTGTATCTTGCGGTCGATAAAGAAATGCTTCCTCACGAAGCCTTGCTTAGCGTTCACGGTTGTTCTCCTTATGAGGGTTGGGGTCCCTGGTGTGGAAGATGCCCTGCAAGATGGGCATGAATCCCTCCACGATGCGGTCGAGGTCGCGCAGGGTGAGATCGCATTGGTCAAGCTGGCCCGAAGCGAATTTGTCCCGAATGATCTTCCGCACCAGCTCGCGCAGGAGCTTGGGTGAACTCGTCGCCAGGCTGCGCGACGCCGCCTCCACCGCGTCGGCGAGCATGATCACGGCGTTTTCCCGCGTCTGCGGCAGCGGGCCGGGGTAACGGAAATCGTCCTCCCGCACCTGGTTGTGCGGGTCCAGCTGCCTGGCCTTTTCGAAAAAATACGACACCGTGCTCGTGCCGTGGTGCTGCAGGATGGCGTCGCGGATCACCCGCGGCAGCTTGTGGCGCCGTGCGAGCTCCACGCCTTCCTTGACATGCGCGGAAATGATGAGCGCGCTCATGCTCGGCGCGAGCCTGGTGTGCCTGCTGCGGTCGTTTGCGCTTGCGTTCTCGATAAAGTAGTCGGCCTTCTCGATCTTGCCGATGTCGTGGTAGTACGACGCCACACGGGCGCGGAGCGGGTTTGCGCCGATCTTCTCTGCCGCCGATTCGGCCAGGTTGCCCACGAGCACGCTGTGGTTGTAAGTCCCGGCCGCCTCGATGGACAGGCGTTTGAGCACCGGATTGTTCATGTCCGACAGCTCGATGAGCGTCATGTCGGTGGCGATGTCGAACACGCTTTCGAACAGCATGGCCGACACCATCACGAGAAACACCGACGCGATACAGTTGACAAAGGCAAGCGCGAGGTCCTGCAGGTAGGCCGACGCCGAAAACTCGGACAAGAGCCCCTGCGCGATAAGAATAAGAACGGCGTACACGAGCGACACCCACGGAACGGCCTTGATGAAGTCCCAGCGGTAGCGGAAGGTGCGGGCGAAATACCCGGCGGCGAGCCCGGTGAGCAGGGCGAGGAGCGCAAGCTGGAGGTTGAACCCCTGCGACACGCCGAACAGGACCGCCGTGAACAGGGCCACGATGAAACTGGTGCGGATATCAAAGAGGATCGCGGCGAGCATGGCCCCCACGCTCGTGGGGACCACGTACTCGAGCACGAGCGGCCCGGCGTCGCCCGCGGACTCGAAGATCCGGGGCGCAACGAGCAGCGCCAGCCGGATGATGGCGGCCTGGAAGACCACGATGGTGGCGATCGCCACCGCGTGCCTCACGCTTCCCGCTTCCCGCCACTCGTACCGCCGCATGTACGCGGCGAGAAAACAGAGGACGACGATCACCAGCAAAAGCTCGCCCGCGTTTGACGCCCGCGAACGGAACGTCACGCCGCGGTGGTCCATCTGCTCCTCGGTCTTGTGCAGGGAATAGAGCCGGTCCACGATATCGGCCGTCACCACCTGGTGCCTGCCCACGATCTCGGTCTCCTTGATCACCTTTCCCCTTACGGCGAGCACGTCGTTTTCCGCCTTCTGCCGGCGCCGCGCGGTCTCCCCTTCGTTGACATTCACGTTGGGCACCACAACGGCGCTCAGCAATTCGTAGGCGGCGTCAAGGCCCGCCGGGTCGAAGGTCGGGTCTTCCCTGAGTTTGGCCGTGATCGCCTCGAGCGCCTGCTCCTTCACCGGCAGGTCTGCAAGGGCTGTTGCGATTTCGCTGGAGTTTCTGCGCAGGCTCACCAGGTCTTTGTCGTAGGCCACAAACTTGAGAAACGGCGTGTTGTAGCGGGCCGCGAGCTGGTCGCGCTGCTGCTCGGATTTAACCACGGGAACGGCGAGAATGCCTTTGTCAAGGGCCGCAAGCGCCCTGTCGCACGCCGACGCGACCAGGTGCGGGGATCGGCGCAGCGTCTTGAGCGCGCCGGCCGACAGATGCAGCCCCGGGAACCCCGGAATCGAGTCGGAAACGGGCGGGACCGCCGCAAGCGCGGACTTTATGGAGACGAGCGAGCGCCGGACTTTTTTTACGGTTTCCTGGTCCCAGTCGAGCACCAGCGGCACCCGCTCGCCCGCTTCCAGCCGCTCCCGGGCAAAGTCCTCCGGCAGCTTGACAACATCGTAGGTAAACGGCGCAATGATGGTTTCCTTGGCGATCTCGCCTTCCTTGGGAAGGTCGAATGCGTGGGTGGTTGACGAATAGGGAAAGAACAGGGCGATGCCCGCCGAGGCGTAGGCAAGGACCAGAAGCGGCGCCGGTACGACGCGGGCCGCACGCGCCAGAAGACGGCGCGCATGGTGCGCGACGGCACGGCCCGCTTGCGCGGCCGGGTTGCTGCTTCGGGACTCGGAATTCATGGCGAAATCGTTTGGGAGGAACGCGTCGGTTGTGCGAGCGTCGGGTGTTGGGTGCGCCGCCGGGCGAACCGGGTCCGGTGGTTTGCCCGCGAAAGCGGGTCGGCGCGACCGCGGCCCGGCCGCTGCAGAGCCGGCGTTTGCCCGCCGGCGGTCAGGATACCGGCACGCACCGGTTCACTTGCCGGTCTTCTGTTTTATATTGTCGCGCTCATCTTCGGCCTTCTTGAGCTCGTCCTGCTTCTGCTGAAGATCGGCCTCCAGCCGCACGCGCTCCTGTTTGAGCTCGGCGAGTCTTTTCTCCGCGGTTTCCGCCGCGCTTTTAGCCTCGTCCAGCTTGGACAATTCGTCCTTGCTTGGATGCCTGGCGCATCCCGCGCTCAGGCCGATAACGGCGATGCACGCGGCACATGCCGCCAGCCTTGCCGTGCGCGGAACCTTCACTTGTCGTCGGCCTTGTTCTGGTCGTCCTGTTTCTTGCCCTTTTCCGCTTCCAGGCGCATGCGTTCCTGTTTTGTCTCGTAGAGCTTCTTTTCCGCGCTCTCGGCGGCATTCTTTGCTTCCTCGAGTTTGGACTGATCGTCTTTCGACGGCGCCTTGGTGCATCCGGCAAGGCCGCAAGCCGCAGCGACCGCGACGATGCAAACAAACCGGAGCAGATTCTGGCTCTTCATGGCAACCGATCTCCTTCCTTGCAGTGCAAGTTCCGCATGTTCCCGAAAAAGATACAGGTAAATAATAGTATGTACAGTTCATGGGAGTCAAGGAAAACATGAATTATGATTATGATAGAAATGAAAGAGGAGTTGGGCGTTCCCCCGCTTCGCGGGGTCGGTTCTCCTTCCGGTCTCGGCCTCTGGCCTCGGGCCGCCTCGGCCCTATGGCCCACAGGGCCGGGTCCGGGCGGCATCCCGCAATGGCGGGACCTCCAGTCGCCCCTAACGCGCGGCAACGAGAATATTCTCTGTAAAGAAACATTCCTTGCGCCATCTGGAATTATCATGAATCAACGCAACTGGATTCTTATTAATCAGGCACATGATAATTGTGGAACTATCCAATGCCACGCGCCAGGTTGGACTGAAGGGTGCGCCAGAGCGCATTGCCGGCCGACCCTCGCCGCAGGCGACTAGGGCGGTCCGGCAACGAGGCGAATTGTCACTTCGTTCCCCAAGGTAAGGTAATAGCGCTCCGCGCTTCTTATTTATGTTTATTGCCTTGTGCCGAGCCAGGAAGGAAGACCCCGCCCAACAGGAAGGGCGGAACAGGTCCCGCCGCCGTCTTCGGCGGGGCGCCCAGATCTTCTCCTGAGTTTTGAGACAGGCTGTCCTTCCCCCACCAAAAGCCTATCCTATCTTATTGCATATTTAATCCCGAATTGGAGTATTTTTTGGAACTATGAGAATATCGGCACTCCTTATCGCGCTCCTGCTGTTCGCCTGCACGCCCTTTTCAACGCGCTACGACCGCATCGAACCGAACAAGATCAGGCCGCTCACCGTGCTCTTGGACACGCACGGCATCTATCCCGAAGGCGCGCCCGGCGACACGGTGCGCGCCCGCGCTTATTTCGCGGGCGACAGCGCGACGAGCGTTTCCTGGACCGTGTCGTGGGACGTGATCACCACCGCCATGGGGACCGACACGTTCCTTAACGTCAAGCAGTTGCCCGTGTTCAACATGGCCTCGGACCTTCCCGACTCGCAGGTGTTCAACTTTACGGTTCCGGATTCGGTGTTCTATACCACGCTGGGGATTTCGGACCAGCAGCTTGCCCTTATTCGTCCCCTGCTGCCGTCGCCCATGCGCTCGCTGTCCAGGGCGGACTTCGCCGCTTTCCTGCAGGCTTTCGCTTCCGTCAATATTACGTCGCCGGCGAGCCTCAACGCGTTTCTGGCCGAATGGGGGCCAAAGCTCAGCAGCGACACGGCCGGCAACCTGCTCGATTCCGCGATTGCCGCTGCGGGCGTCCTCATCAACACATTCTCGATACAGGCATACGTGTTCGCCGACATAAAGTCAAGAGACGGGCAGCACCTTACGGAGAAAATTGATTTCGTCGTCCGCTACAACAGCCGCGTCGCCCAAATCCCCATGCTCTCGGCGCTCGTGCCGGTCAATACGAACCCACGCATCCGATGGCTCGGCGTGTACATTGTCAAAGGCGGCCCGAAGCGCGGGTTCTCGCCGCTCGACTCGGGCTTTGCGGGAACTTGGAGGCTCCAGTACCTTTACAATGAGATCTTTCCCGACAGCGTGCAGGACACGTTGCTCATCGACACCGGCAGCTCCTATTACCTGGCGGCAGACAGCGGCATGGTGCAATACACGCTTCATGCCGGCGATACGCTTTCGGGCGTTGTTCTTTCCCGCGACACCGTGATAAGCGACACCTCCCGCGACAAGTACTACTCGGTAAAAAACCGGTGCGTCAAGGCGGCCGCCGACACCACGATCCGTTTCACGCTCGCCTCCCTGCCCGATTCCGTCAGCATTCCCAAAGACAGCACGCGCTGCTTCTCCTATGACAACTACTCGCTCGAAACCTTTTACTACGACTGGTTCTACGAAAACCTCGCGCTCGACAGCGTGAAGCTGCCCCTGGACTCGCTGCTCGTTCTCTCGCAGGGCTCCAACCCCATGGTGCGCATGCTTCCGTCCATGGACGTTCACATGACTCTGGCGCATTTCTGGGTGGTGGTATACGACTCCTACCTCGGCCAGTACAATCGCCCGGAAGGCCAGTGCTTCAGGGAGGTGTTCTGCAATTTCAAGTATTCGGACGCGTATAAGAGCGCAAAATCGAGATAGGGTTTTTTTATCTGATATCTGATAATAGAAGAGTATTCATGTGGGGGAAGTTTCCCCCTGCTACGGCCTCTGCGGTCCTCCGGCACCCCCTCCTGGGTAGCCCCCTTGACAACGCAGGTGCAAGACCATGCTATGCTGCGGGGGCACCCAGGGAGAGCAGTTGAAAAGAAAAAGCGTTGAAACGTTGAAAAGTTGAAGCGTTGAAAAGGTGGAAACAAAGAATTACTTCGTCACTTTTTGCGGGGCACCCCGGGCGGCAGCTGCAAAGGAAATTGACTTTTCACCTTGTTGAGCTATCCCGAATCGCCCCTCTCCAACAGGAGAGGGGTTGGGGTGAGGTCAGACGAGCAAAACGAAGCCACGCTTCACTGAAGAGAACTTCCTCATGACAATTAAGAATCACTTTCTCTTTGTCCTTCCCGCCATCCTGGCCCTTGCCTCAAGCTGCGGACAATCCAGCGGCGTAAAACTGTCGCTTGACTTCTCGAAAAAGCCTGACTGGCGCTACGCCCTGAGCGCAACGGTCTCCGGCGCCATCTCGTCGGCCGACACGCAGCGGACGTTTTCGAGCGCCGCGCAATGCACCCTGAGCGGAAAGCCCGACGTGAAAAACCCCGCGCTTCTGCACGCGTCGGTCGTTTCAGTCGCGGTGGCGTCGAACATCCTCGGCGACGACGAAATCCGCAACCTCACGGAGCAGGCAAAGGCCATGCGGCTTTCCTGCGCCCTTGCCGACGGAGCCATACTGCCGGAAGACTCGTCGACGGTTCCCGTGGTGAAAATCGGCGAGTGGGACCTTTACAAGGACCTCGCCTCCACCGTGCCCGCGCTCCCGAAGATTGCGGTGCGGTCCGGCGCGAAGTGGGAGCGTGAGCGTTCCCTGCCGCTTGACACAAAGCAAGGCAACGCTGTTGGCCATTTGTTCCAATCGTTCTGCATGGACAGCCTCCGGAAGAACAAATCGGGCGACGACATCGCGTCGCTGTCGTGGAAATTCGTCTACCGGGTGGAGTTGCGGGAGCGCGACACGCTCGGCCTGTACGCCGGCGTCCCCACGGCAGGGAGCGGAACGGGAAGCGCGATTGTCAACGTCACCGCGAAAACGCTCGAACGCGCATCCGTGCGTCTTGCGGTCCCGGCCGCCCCGCAGGGCAGGTTCAGGATTTCATGGAATGAAAACATCACCCTCGAACTGGTGAAGTGACAGCCGCGCATGAAAGCAGTTGCAGCCATCGCCGTCGCCCTTGTGGCAAGCGCCCCGGCGTTTGCCGGAAAGCAGGAGTTCACCATTGCCGGGGACACGGTGCTCCAGGCGAACTTCGAAGTGCCGGAAAGCGTCACCTGCACTGTGAGGCCGGGGACCACCATCAAGTTCGCGGGGTACTTCAAGTTCGTGGTGCGCGGCCTGCTCATCGCGCGGGGAACGGCCGCCGAGCCCATCACCTTTACCTGCGCCGGCCGTACGCGCGGCGACACGTCGCCGCCCTGCTGGTACGGCATCGTGTTCATGGGGAAAGGCGCTGGCGCGTACCTGCGCAGCTGCAGGTTCGAGGGCATGTACCAGTGCCTGGCGTGGGAATCCTCCCCGGTGTTTGACTCATGCGAATTCGCCGGCAACCACTGCGCGCTGTACTGCACCAAGAAGGCGTCGCCGCACGTGAAGGACTGCCGGTTCTACCGGAACGTGTACGCCGTGATCGCCGACTATGCCATGCCCGTGCTCGTGGACAACGTGATCACCGACAACAACGTGGGCGTGTGCCTCGAAATAGGCGCCAAGCCTATTGCCGGGCCAAACAATATTTTTGGAAACAGGACCAATATTAAATCGGAGACCGCGCTCAGGGGAGATTCCGCGGCGTTTTCGATTCAGGGGCTGTGGGAATTAATGAACGAATTGTATTAAATCAAGAATATGATATCGGGGGAGAAGTATCTCCCCCGGCCTCGGCCAGCTTCGCCGTCCTCGGCACTCCCCTCTCATGGGTAGCCCCCAAGTTAGTTGATATGCAAGAAAGAAACTTCGGCTGCGGGGGCACCAAGAAAATATTGTTGATTGACGAATGCGGATTGCGGATTGAAACAGGAAAAATATCTATGCTTTACTTTGGGATTCCGGCTGGCGAAAATGTGTTGACTGACTTAATAGATTCCTTCCGCCGCGCGTTAGGGGCGACTGGAAAAATGGTCCCGCTTGAGGCGGGATGCCGCCCGGACCCGGCCCTGTGGGCCATAGGGCCGTGGCGGCCCGAGGCCGAAGGCCGACGACCCTTGGAAGCACCCGACGGGGTGCCCGGCCGCTAGGCATAGGGCGGTCCGGCAACGAGGCTGACCAGCCGAGCCCGGAAGGAGGGCCGACCCGAGCGAAGCGAGGGGAACGCCCACCAGACTCTTTACTCTATCTCCCAAATTCCTTTTCTGAACGCATACAAATACAGCCCTGCCACTAATGGAGCATGCAGCGCAACAGCGACGGTCACAATTGCAATTAACGTTGGCGCGGATATGGAGGCTAAATTTGACGGCATTGCCTGCGACCTCCCTATTGCAAAGTAGACCAGTATCCAGCACATGAACGCCGCAAAAAAAACCTGCCAGAATATCCGTGCGATTATTCTCCGTTTCCAGCAGAACCCGAACAGGCCCACCAGCGCCACGAAAAAGAATGCGGTCTCGACGATTTCCCACACGCGCCTGTCAAACGGCAGCACGAACGAGACCATGTCGAACGCGAGGATCACCCAGAAGTAGTATTTCCACGCAAGCGCCTTCATCATTATCAAATGTAGAACCGCGGACCGCGCCTGCGCAAGGAAATAATGAGCATTGCGCGTTTGCGTGAACCGGGCGTATTTTTATTTTATCATGGGACTTTCAGCCGGAATAGTGGGCCTGCCGAACGTAGGCAAATCGACCCTGTTCAACGCGCTGTGCAACGGCAAGGCGCAGGTGGAGAACTATCCGTTCACCACCATCGACCCCAATACCGGCGTAGTGGCGGTGCCCGACGACCGGCTCGACCGCATCACCCGCCTCTCCCCTGCCCAGAAGGTGGTGCCCGCATTCCTGGAGTTGCTCGACATCGCTGGCCTTGTCAAGGGCGCATCAAAGGGCGAGGGACTGGGCAACCAGTTCCTGGGCCACATCAAGAACGTTAACGCGATCGTGCACGTGGTGCGCTGCTTTGAAGACGAGAATGTGGTGCATGTGGAAGGATCGGTCGACCCTGTGCGCGACGTTGGCCTTGTCGACACCGAGCTGATGCTCGCCGATCTCGGCACTGTGGAACGGGCCGTTGCACGGGTGGAAAAAGCGGCAAAGTCGGGCGACAAGGAACTCAAGGAGCAGCTTGCCGCTTTCCAGAAGGCATTCGACGCTCTGTCGGCCGGTACGACGACAAGAAAACTTGCCCTCACCCACGAAGAGCTTGCCGCGCTCGCAGAGCTCAACCTTCTCACTGCCAAACCCGTGCTGTATGTCGGCAACGTGGACGAAGGTTCCGTTTTGTCGGACAACCCTGCGGCCGGGGCGCTCCGGAAGCACGCCGAAGCCGAAGGTTCGGACATGGTGCGCATCTGCGCCAAGATCGAGGCGGAGATCGCCGACCTTCCGCCCGAAGAGCGTCCAGAGTTCCTTGCCGGGCTGGGTCTCAGCAAATCAGGACTGGCGCTCCTTGCACAGGCCGCCTACCGTCTTTTGGGTCTCGAGACGTTCTTTACCGCCACCGAAAAGGAGAACCGCGCCTGGACCGTGAGGAAGGGGACAATTGCCGCAAAGGCTGCCGGCACCATTCATTCCGATTTTGAAAAGGGGTTCATCCGCGCCGAGGTGTTCACCCTTCCGGACCTCGAGCATTACAAATCGGAAGCTGCCATACGCGCGGCGGGCAAGGTGAGGTCGGAGGGAAAAGATTACATCATTAAAGACGGGGACATTATATTCTTCAGATTCAATGTATGACACGATTCGCCACGGAGGCATACAAGGAAGAATTGTTGAACGTTGACAGTTGACAGCAGGAAGAGTCTACCCCTAATTTCGTTTTGACATTACTAATGGCATCATTATATTGATGACAGATCTGGCGTTCGTGGCGAGCTTGTCGAACCATGAACGCCCTTCGACATGCTCAGGGCGAACGGTTTAAGAAATGTTGTCTATTCGATCACCGGAGAAATAGCTTTATTTTATTCTCCTTGCTCTCCGTGCCTCTGCGATGATTTTTACTACGAAATTCACTATGAAACATCGCCTCCTCTACCTTTACCGCTGGATCATGTGGAACATCGGCTCCCGGCTGTTCGTGCGTTTCTACCTTGGCCCTCTGTATCACTTTACAAAATCAAAAGACTCGAAGCCGCTTCCGAAACCGCCGTTTATTATCGTGTCGAACCACGGCACGTTTTTCGACCCGTGGATCATCGGGTACTACAGCAGGTATCCGTTCGCCATCATGTGCAACGACGAGGCGTTTTCGCGCGGTCCTGTCTCGCGCTGGTACTTGAGCAGCATCGGCGCGTTTCCCAAGAAGAAGGGCGCATCTGATTTCCGTGCTATGAAGAAGACCGTATCGCTTTTGTCGCACGGCTACCCGGTGTGCATTTTCCCTGAGGGCCAGACGAGCTGGGACGGCGAGACCCAGCTTATTTACAAAGGCATAGAGAAGATTGCGCGCCGATGCAACGCGAGCCTCGTACTCACCCGCATTACCGGGGACTTCCTCACCAAGCCCTGGTGGGCCGATGTTATCCGCAAAGGCCGCATTTCGGTCACCTACGATGTGGTCACGCCGGAAGGCATGAAGGATCTTTCCGACGACGAACTGTTCTCCACCATGAAATCGTATATCGCGCACAACGACATCAAGGACCCCGCCAACACGCCGAAGATTTTCTCCGGCGTAAACCTTGCGCTGGGCCTTGATCGGTTCGTGTGGATGTGCGCGTCGTGCAGTGCCGAGGACACCCTTTTAACCACAGGCGACCAAATCCGCTGTGCCTCCTGCGGCTCGGCATGGACAATCGACGCAATGTGCAGGTTGACGCCAGGAAATCCCGGCGGACAGCATATCGGCGACCTTCACGACTGGTCGCAATGGCACCGGGCGCAGGTGCTCGCAAAGATCAAGTCGACCGCAGCTAATGCCGCGCTCACCACGAGCGCCGGCGTGCTTCTGCGGACGGGCAAGAATAATTTCTCGTTTGCCGACGCAGGCGTCGGCACCATGTCACTCACCCCGCAGACGCTCGCGTTCTCGTTTGACAATAACTACGCGCCAGCGGCCTCCTTTCCCGTCAAGGACATCGAGACGGTGGTCATCCAGAAGCGCGATATTGTCGAATTCGGCTACAAGGGTCTTTTATACCGCTTTGTTTTCTCCCGCCACAGCCCCATGAAGTGGATCTACTATTTAAGATACTTAAGAGGGTATGAGAAGTATGAAGAACAGGGATTTATAGGCTGAGTGAAGCAAAAGAAAAGATTGGGCGTTCCCCCGCTTCGCGGGGTCGGTTCCACCCCTTCGGGTGCTTCGAGGCGTCGTCCTTCCGGGCTCGGCTGCTCGCCTCGTTGCCGGTCCGCCCCTATGCCTTCGGCGGGGCACCCCGTCGGGTGCTTCCAAGGGTCGTCGGCCGGCACAAGGCAAGAGACACAATAATGAAGCGCGAAGCGCTATTTCCATACCTTGGGGAACGAAGTGACAATGCGCTCTTGCGCACCCTCCGTCGCCCCTAACGCGCGGCAACTGAATTCTTATCAGTCAAATACCTTTCTCGCGCCAATCGGCATCCGCAATAAAATCAATATCCGCATGTCCCGATTTTAAAATCTTCAACTATTCAACGTTTCAGCTGCTCCTCGTGGGTGCCGCCACAACAATGCATGGTCTTGCAGCCACTTTGTCAAGGCGGCCACCCAGGAGGGGGTATGGGTTCAGACAACCGGCGTTTACAAAAAGAAAGGGCGCATTGCAGTGCGCCCCTCATTACGCCGGTTGGCTGAACCCTAGGGGGATACTTCCCCCACCAACTATCAAACATCATCCTATTTGATTTTCACTTTGTACATCCAATTATGCCTGTCCTCAATCTCCCCGTACTGGATCCCCGTTATCTCATTGTAAAGCCGGGCAAGCGTGGGGCCGGCCTCGTTTTCCTTTCCGAAGACGTAGACCTTGTCGCCGTGCCGGATTGAATGCACCGGCGTGATGACCACCGCCGTGCCGCACGCGCCGACCTCGGCGAACTGCGCGAGCTCCTCGACAAGGACCTTTCTGCGCTCGACCGTGAGGCCGAAGTCGCGGGCGATGTCCTGAAGGCTGTGGTTGGTGACGCTCGGCAGCACCGACGACGAGTCGGGCGTCACATACCGCCCGTCTTTGGTTATGGCGATGAAATTCGACGTGCCGAACTCGTCGATGTACCGGTGCGTGGCCGAATCGAGATACAGGCACACCGGATACCCCTTTTCTTGTCCGTCAAGGTCACCCATCATGCCCGCGGCATAGTTGCCCGCGGCCTTCACGTTTCCCACACCCCTCGGCGCCGCGCGGTCGTACTGCTCCTGGATATATGCCTTTACAGGAAAGAACCCGTTCTTGTAATACGCGCCCATGGGCGTGGCAAGCATTGCAAACAGGTAATCTTCCGACGGATGGACGCCGATGTGCGGGCTGGTGCCCAGAAGAAACGGCCGAAGATACAGGCTCGCACCGGTCCCGTAGGGCGGAACATACTCACTGTTGAGCGCAATGAGCTTTGCGGCTATTGACAGAAACAACTCCTGTGACGGAGGCTCCATGACGAGCCGCCGGGCCGTGTTGATGAGCCGCTGCGCGTTCTGGTCGGGCCGAAACATGGCGACCGACCCGTCCCTGCCGCAGAACGCCTTGAGCCCCTCGAAGCAGGACTGGCCATAATGAAAGCATGTCGCCGCGACATGCAGCGTGAGGTGCGGGTCGGTGCAGGTCTGTATCCCGCCCCATTTCCCGTTCCTGTATTCGCACGTGACGTAACAGTCGGTCTGCAGGTACCTGAATCCGAGATTCTTCCAGTCGATGTTCTTCGCCATACTATCTCTCCGTTAACCGTTTTCCGTTCCTTTATACCCGGCCCGCCCCTCGCCTGCCGCGCTTTGGACGCAGGCGTTCGTCCTTCATGAGCTTGTACTTGAGGCTGTCGATAAGCGCCAGCCACGAGGCCTCGATCACGTTCGTCGAGACCCCCACGGTTCCCCAACGCTCCTTGCCGTCCGACGATTCGATGAGCACACGCACCTTGGCCGCGGTCCCTTCCTTTCCGTCAAGAACGCGCACCTTGAAGTCCTCGAGCTTTACCTCGCGGAGGTTCGGATAGAATTTGACAAGCGCCTTTCTGAGCGCGTTGTCGAGCGCGTTGACCGGCCCGTCGCCCTCGGCAGCGGTGTGCTCGTACACGCCGTCTTTCTTGAGTTTGATGGTGGCCTCGGAAAAAAGGGCGCCGTTCTCCCGTTTCTCCTCGATTACCCTGAACCCCTTGAACTCGAACGACTCGGCAAAGGTGCCGAGCATCTCCCGCGCAATGAGCTCGAACGACGCGTCGGCCGCCTCGAACTGGTACCCTGCCGCCTCCAGCTTCTTGATTTTCGCGAGCAATCCTTTTACCAGCGGGCCGTGTTTGTCAAGCCCCACCTGTACCGACGACAGTTTTTCGAGGATGGTGCTGCTGCCCGCCTGCGACGACACCACGAACTGTCGTGCGTTGCCAACGGTCTCGGGCTTCACATGCTCAAACGATTCGTTTGCCTTGCGCACGCCGTCGGCATGCGCTCCCGCCTTGTGCGAAAACGCGCACTCGCCCACGTACGGCTGACGCATGTTGGGCGCTACGTTGGCGACTTCGGACACGAATATCGAGACCTCGGTAAGCCTGCGCAGGGCCTCCGGTGCGATAACCCGGTACCCCAGCTTGAGCTGCAGGTCGGGAATGACGGTACACAAATTTGCGTTGCCGCACCGCTCGCCGATGCCGTTGATGGTGCCCTGCACCTGCACCGCGCCCTCGCCGACCGCAAGCAGCGAATTCGCGTCCGCGCAGCCCGCGTCGTTGTGCGTATGCACGCCGAGAGTACACCGCATGCGGCATTTTACGTCCTGCCATATGGCAAGGAACTCACCGGGAAGCGTGCCGCCGTTGGTGTCGCAGAGGACAATCACCTTCGCGCCGGCGTCCATTGCCGCGGCAAGCGTCTGCATCGCGTACTCGCGGTTGTACTTGCAGCCGTCGAAGAAGTGCTCCGCGTCGTAGATCACCTCGTCTTTCCGTTTCGCAAGATACGACACCGTATCGTGGATGAGCGCAAGGTTCTCCTCGAGCGAGACCTTGAGGACCTTCTTCACGTGCAAGTCCCACGACTTGCCGAAGACCGTCGCCACCGGCGCCTCCGACTTGACAAGCGCCTGTACAAACGGGTCACTTGCGCAGGGAACACGCGGCCGCCGCGTGGAGCCGAACACCGCGAGCTTCGCGCGCAACTTAAGCCGCGACGCGCGTTTGTAAAATTCCATGTCGACGTCGTTGGTGGGATTGGGCCAGCCGCCCTCGATGTAATGGATGCCCAGGTCCGAGAGCCGCGACGCGATGTCGAGCTTGTCGGTGAGGGAAAGGTTTATGCCGAGCGCCTGGTTTCCGTCGCGCAATGTGGTGTCGTAGATGTAAAGTTTTTGATTCATGTCTTTTCTTTCTTATTAATACTCTTGGGCGTTCCCCCTTTGTAGTGGCGCCACACCGTGACGCCTCTACAAAGGGGTCGGTTCTCCTTCCGGTCTCGGCCTTTGGCCTCGGGCCGCCACGGCCCTGTGGCCCACAGGGCCGGGTCCGGGCGGCATCCCGCTTTGGCGGGACCTCCAGTCGCCCCTAACGCGCGGCAACTGAATTCTTATCAGTCAAATACCTCTCTCGCGCCAACCGGCATCCGCAACAAAACCAATATCCGTATGTCCTAATTTTAAACTCTCCAACTATTCAACGTTTCAACTGCTCCTCGTGGGTGCCCCCACACAGGTGCCTGGTTCTGCAACCGCTTCCTCTTGGGGTGCACCCTGGAGAGGGGAGTGCCGAGGACCCCGCAGTCCCATCAGGGACGAGGAGGCCGAGGCCGGGGGAGATACCTCTCCCCCGACAACATCCAATTACTTGACTAATGACGCTACAAAATCCCCAACTTCACTAGTCCCCATCCCCATCTTCCCGGCAGCAAGGCTCTTAATCTTTCCCGATGCCAGAGCATCATGCACGGCGCGTTCAATTGCATTTCCCGCCGCGGCCTCGCCTATTGTTTCGAGCATCATGCCTGCCGCGGCAATGGCCGCGAGCGGGTTGATCACGTTTTTGCCCGTGTACTTGGGCGCGCTGCCGCCCATGGGTTCGAACATCGAAACGCCCTCGGGGTTGATGTTGCCGCCCGCCGCGATGCCCAGGCCGCCCTGGATCATGGCCGCGAGGTCGGTGATGATGTCGCCGAACAGGTTTTCGGTGACGACCACGTCGAACCATTCGGGGTTCTTGACAAACCACATATTGGCCGCGTCAACATGGTTGTAATCGCGTTTGAGGTCCGCATACTCCTTTGCGCCCATTTCCTCGAAGGCGCGGAACCACAGATCGCCGCAATAGGTCAGCACGTTGCGCTTGTGCACCAGCGTTATCGGCTTGGCGGCGTAGCGGGGATTGGCCGCGTTGCGTCTTTTCTTGAATTCGAACGCATAGCGCAGGCAGCGGTCGACGGTCTGGCGGTCGTACACCATCACCTGCGTGGCGACCTCCTGCGGCGTGCCCTTTCGTGAAACGCCGCCGATGCCGGTATAGATTCCGCCGACGTTTTCGCGCACCACCACGAAATCAATATGCTCGGGCTTTTTATCCTTGAGGGGCGTGTCCACGTTCGGATAAAGTTTGACAGGCCGGAGGTTGATATACTGATCAAGCGCAAAACGCGCCTTGAGCAGGATGCCGACCTCCAGAATACCGGGCTTGACATCCGGATGCCCGATGGCGCCCAGGTATATCGAGTCGTGCTTCCGGAGCTCCTCGATAGCGCTGTCAGGCAGCGTCTCGCCGGTCTTGAGGTACCGCTCGCCGCCGAAGTCGTACTTGACGTAGTTGAGCTTCACCTTGTATCTGGCGCATGCCGCGTCCAGTACCTTGATGCCTTCCCGAACCACTTCCGGGCCCGTGCCGTCGCCCGGGATAACGGCAATATTGTAGGATTTCATTTAAAGATCCCCAATCCTTCTGAAAAGTGACAAAGATACAAAGTAAAGAAAGTACCGGTACAACTGCTCTCCAAGGGTGCCCCCACACAGGTGCCTGGTTCTGCAACCGCTTCCTCTTGGGGTGCACCCAGGAGGGGGTGCAGGAGGACGCCGAAGGCGGCCGTAGGCAGGGGGATACTTCCCCCGCACATACAACTTTACTTGTGCAACGGTAGCTTCTTTTTAAACTTTTTCATTCTGGCTATCTTATTGACAATATCCATATACGCCAGCGCCGACGCCTCCACGATGTCGGTGCTCGTGCCGGTGCCCACAAACACGCCCTGGGGCGTCCTGCCCGTGACGGTCACGCGGCCCTGCGCCTCGCGGCCGCCCGTAACTGCCTCGAGGTGGTAGTTCTCGATGGTCACGCTGGAGCCGGTGATCCGGTCGATGGCCTTGGTCGCCGCGTCCACCGCGCCGTCGCCGGTCGCGGCCTCCTGGACTTCCCTTCCGTCAAACGCAATGCGCGCCGTTGCCGTAGGGACCGTGCCGCGGCCGCTTGACACGTTGAGATACGTGAGCGCGTACCGGTCGGCCATGCCCCGCCCGTCCTTCGATTCCATGAGCGCGATCAGGTCGTCGTCGTACACCGAGCCCTTCTTGTCGGCGAGCTCGATAAAGCGTTTGTAAAACGACCCGATGTCGATCTCCTTCTCCGCGTACCCGAGGCCCGCAAGACGCGCCTTCACCATATGACTTCCCGACCGGCTCGTGAGGTTCATGCGGCTGTCTTTGAGGCCGATGGATTGCGGGGTCATGATCTCGAATGTTTTTTTGGCCTTAAGCATGCCGTCCTGGTGGATGCCGGAGGAATGCGCAAAGGCGTTGCCGCCCACGATGGGCTTATTGGGCTGCACGGGCATGTTGCAGATTTCCCGCACCAGCCTACTCGTACGCATGATCTCCTGCGTGTCAACGCCCACGGCAGTTTTGAAAATATCACGGCGGACCTTAAGCGCCATGACAACCTCTTCGAGCGCGGTGTTACCGGCGCGCTCGCCCAGGCCATTGACCGCGCATTCGATCTGCCGGGCGCCATGACTGACCGCGGTCAGCGAATTGGCCGTAGCCATGCCCAGATCGTTGTGGCAATGGACCGAAATGACCGCTTTGTCGATATTGGGCACCCGGTTGAAAAGCATGCTTATCTGCGCGGCAAAAAGTTCGGGTGTGGTATAGCCCACGGTGTCCGGAATATTAATCGTGGCAGCGCCCCGCCTGATCGCCAGTTCCACGACCGCGCAGAGATAATCGTCCTCCGTGCGACCGGCATCCATGGGTGAGAATTCCACGTCGGCGCACAGCCGCCGCGCCAGCTTGACGCTTGCGCTGATCATGGCCAATACGTCTTCCTTGGATTTGCGCAGCAGGCCCTGGCGGTGGATCGGCGAAGTGCCGACAAATGTATGGATCCGACTGCGCTTCGCCGGCCGTATGGCCTTTGCGCACGTGTAAATGTCCTTGTCGATCGCCCGCGCAAGGCCGCAGATCACGGGCCCCTTTATTTCACGCGCGATGGTCGACACGCTTGTAAAATCGCCGGGCGAGCTTATGGGAAACCCTGCCTCGATGATGTCGACCTTGAGCCGGGCGAGCTGCCGCGCGATGCGCAGTTTCTGGTCCACGGACAAAGATGACGCCAGCGCCTGTTCCCCGTCGCGTAAGGTCGTGTCGAATATGAATACTTTGTCTTTCATAAGATTCGTTACCAATCTAAAAAGTTGGGCGTTCCCCCGCTTCGCGGGGTCGGTTCCCCCCTTCGGGTGCTTCGAAGCGTCGTCCCTTCGGGCTCGGCCGTTCGCCTCGTTGCCGCCTGCCACAAGGGCGCTTCGCGCCGTGGCCAGGCGGCAATTCGCTCTGGCTCACCCTCCGGTCCACCTAACGCGCGGCAGCTGACATTCTTATTCAGTCAAACACTTCTTCTCGCGCCACTTCGGCATTCGCAGGATTAAATCTAAAACTTCTTTTCTACTTTTCAACTCTTCAACTCTTCAACCTCTCAACTGCTCCTCGTGGGTGCCCCCACAACAATGCTGGTCTTGCACCCTTGGTCAAGGGGGCTACCCAGGAGCGGGCAGTCGCCGAGGACCGCAGGAGGCCGAGGCCGGGGGAGATACTTCTCCCCCGACATTGTATTATGTATTAGTTCTGGCCTCTTCCGCCGACTCCTTTTGTCAATGTTGAAATGTCTTTTGCTTTCTCTTTAGGCCGCAAAGATCTGACAGCCGCCCCGGCGAGCCACATTTCGGAATTGTGGATCTGCGCGAGTTTCTTGCCCAGGAACTTCTGGTAATCCTTGCGGCCGCAGTCGCGGATCACCTCGCGCGTCTCGATGCCGTCCTTTACCGATTTGTAAAGCTTCTTGAACACCGGCAGGTTCGCCTTCCGGAAAATAGGCCTCCATTTGAGCGCGCCATGCTGGGCCGTGGCCGAACAGTTCGAGTACATCCAGTCCATGCCGTTTTCGTCAACGAGCCGGATCAGGCTCTGCGTGAGCTCCTCGGACGTCTCGTTGAACGCCTCCGACGGCGAGTGGCCGTGGCTGCGGAGCACGTCGTACTGGGCCTGCATCACACCCGCGAGCGCGCCCATGAGCACGCCGCGCTCGCCCGTGAGGTCGCTGTAAACCTCATTCTGGAACGTCGTCGGGAAAAGGTATCCCGACCCGATGGCGATGCCTACCGCAAGACAGCGTTCCCGCGCATGGCCGGTTGCGTCCTGACCCACGGCAAAGCTCGAATTGATGCCCGCGCCGGAGAGAAAGTTGCGGCGCACCGATGTTCCGCTCCCCTTAGGCGCGACCATGATGACGTCCACGTTTTTCGGCGGGATCACGCCGGTCTGTTTCTTGTAGACAATCGAGAACCCGTGCGAAAAGTACAGCGCGTCGCCCGGCTTGAGGTTCTTCTTGACAATGGGCCATATTGTGCGCTGCGCCGCATCGGACACCAGCATCTGTATGATGGTGCCGCGCTTCACCGCTTCCTCAATGGGAAATAGCGTTTTCCCCGGGACCCAGCCGTCGCGCTTCGCGCGGTCCCAGTCCTTTTTATATTCCTGCGCCTGCCCGATGATAACGCGGATGCCGTTGTCCTTCATGTTGAGCGACTGGGCCGGTCCCTGAACGCCATAGCCGATCACGGCAACGACTTCCTTCCTGAGGACGCTGCGCGCCTTTGCAAGAGGGAATTCCTTCCGGGTGACGACCGTTTCCCTTACTCCGCCGAAATTGATGACTGCCATACTTGTTTCTCCTTTGTATATGATGGTGTAGTTAATTGTTTTCCGGTTCAACTCACCCCACCTCCCCGCCCTTCGGGCACCCCCCCCTCTCTTGACAAGAGAGGGGAGGAGGGGTCGGGGGTGGAGGGGTGAGTTATTTCCTCGTCTGCGCCATCGCCACCTTGCCCGTGCGGATGAGCTCCTTGACGCCGTACGGCTTGATAAGGTTGATAAAGTCGTTGATGATGTCATACGGCGCCGACAGCTCAAACGTGATCGACGACGACCCCACATAGGCCACCTTGGCGCCGAACAGGTCCGCAAGCTCCACGATCTCGTGGCGGCTTGACTTCGAGGAATCCACGCGCACGAGGATGAATTCCCGCTCGATCACCGGAAGTCCCTCGAAATCGATCACCTTGATCACGTCGATCAGCTTGTTGAGCTGCTTCACCACCTGCTCGATGATGGCGTCGTCGCCCTCCACCACGATGGTCATGCGCGAAATCGACTGGTCTTCGGTCTCCCCGACCGTCAGGCTCGCGATGTTGTACCCGCGGCTCGCAAACAGGTCCGAAATGCGCGAGAGCGTGCCGCTGTGGTTCTCCACAAGCACCGAAATCGTGCGTGTGTTCATAATTCCTCCATCACCTGGTCGAGCGGTTTGCCCGCAGGGACCATGGGAAACACGTTTTCCTCGGGCGCCACGGCGAACTCCATGAGCGCGGGGCCGTCGGTTTTCAGGCCTTTGTCAAGAACCGAAGCGACCTCGTCGGGCTTTGTCGCCCGGAACCCGGGAATACCGTAACTCTCCGCGAGCTTCACGAAATCCGGGACATACTTTATCTTGCAATGCCCCGGTCCCTTGCACTCCTCGCACAGCATCCCGCCGCGCAGGCAGGTGGAGCTGTACCGCTTGTTCCAGAACATTTCCTGCCACTGCCGCACCATGCCGAGATACTCGTTGTTGATGATCACGATCTTCACGGGTATCCTGTTTATCGCAATCGTGGCCAGCTCCTGGATGTTCATCTGGATGGAGCCGTCGCCCGCAATGTCGATGGCCGTTGTGCGGCCGCGCCCGAGGCTGCCGCCCATCGCCGCGGGCAGCCCGAACCCCATGGTGCCCAGCCCGCCCGACGAGAGCAGCGTGCGCGGCCGCGCGAACCGGTAGTACTGTGCGGTCCACATCTGGTGCTGGCCCACGTCGGTGGCGATCAGAACGTCTTTGTCTTTTGTCAAACGATACAGCTCCTCGATCACATACTGCGGCTTGATCACCTTGTCCGAGTTCTTGTACGTAAACAGGCTGCCGTTCTTCCATTTCTCGATCTGCCCGTTCCAGTCGGACGGCTCGCGCGCGGGCAGGAGCTTGTTGAGCGCGGCCAGTATGTTCTTCGCGTCGCCCACAACGGGTATGTCGACCCGCACGATCTTCGATATCGCGGCGGGGTCGATGTCCAGGTGGATGATCTTCGCCTTGGGCGCAAACGATCCCACGTGGCCGGTCACGCGGTCGTCGAACCGCGCGCCCACCGAAACGATCACGTCTGCCTCCTGGAACGCCAGGTTCGCGGTCTTTGAACCGTGCATGCCGGGCATGCCCACAAACAGCGGATGCTCGCCGGGAAACGCGCCCAGCCCCATAAGCGTGAGCGTCACCGGCGCGTTGAGCTTGGTGACGAGCTCGAACAGCTCCTCGTGCGCGCCCGAGGTTATCACGCCGCCGCCCGCGTAAATGAGCGGCTTCTTGGCGGTCTTGATGAGCTCAGCCGCCTTCTCGATCTGGCGGCTGTGCCCCACCACCGTGGGCCGGTAGCTGCGCATGGTAATTTCCTTCGGGTACTCGTAATCGTCAAGCACGGCGCGGGAGATGTCCGACGGAATGTCCACGAGCACGGGCCCGGGCCTGCCGGTGCGCGCAATGTAAAACGCCTGTTTCAAGGTAGTCGGCAGCTCGCGTATATCCTTCACCAGGAAATTGTGCTTAGTGATGGGCCTGCTTATGCCCACCATGTCGGCCTCCTGGAACGCGTCGGTCCCGAGATACGGCGTGGCGACCTGTCCGGTTATCGCAACCATGGGTATGGAGTCGAGATGCGCGTTGGCGATGCCGGTCACCAGGTTGGTGGCGCCGGGTCCGGACGTGGCAATGCACACGCCCACCTTGCCCGTTGCGCGCGCATAGCCGTCCGCGGCGTGCGCAGCGGCCTGTTCGTGCCGCACGAGCACGACCTTCAGCCTCTTCTCATCGTACAGCGCGTCGAAAATCGGAATCGCCTGCCCGCCTGGAAAGCCGAACAGGATATCCACGCCCTCGTTGACAAGGGCGTCGACAAGAATTTCGGCACCTTTCTTCTTCACTCCGTCCTCCGCAATGTTGATTGTGCGCCCGTCAAGCGCTCGCACCGTGCCGCATGAGAGGGAATTTTAAAAAATACCTCTTCCCCTGCTTCTAATCAAGGAATGAGGCCCGCCCCCTGCCGGCAGGTCGAAAGCGCCATGAAATAAAAAAAGACCCGTCTCTTGTGGGAGACGGGTCTTTGATTTTGCTCTGCTTATACTTCTATAAGCCCGTCTCCCTTTTTGGCAAAGTAATGACTACCACCAGGTTCAAAAGAAGAACAAGGCTTATAAGATTTGTTGATTTGGATGATGTAGTGAACATGAATTTTTCTCTACTGTGCTATGATTTTGTTTTGACATGGTAAATATACAGTGGTTGGTTTGATAAGTCAAGGAGATTTTTTACTGAGTAGTTTGTAAACTAAATTTTTGTATATAATTCCATATAAAAAAGATGGGCGTTTCCCCCATGTAGATGCAAGAAATTTTAGTGGCGGCACACAAGTATTAAAAAGAATTGGGCGTTCCCCCGCTGCGCGGGGTCGGCCCTCCTTCCGGTCTCGGCCTTCGGCCTCGGGCCGCCACGGCCCTATGGCCCACAGGGCCGGGTCCGGGCGGCATCGCGCTCCAGCGCGACCTCCAGTCGTGCCTAGCGCGTCGAGAACATTTTGTTTCGAGCGCACTTTGGTGACTCCGGGCGAAAGGAAGTGGTGAAAAAAGGGAAACCGGGATCATATACTTTATAAAGATATTGGGAAGTTAATGGTAACGGGGAAAATGGAAGGAATTGGTGCGCCTGGTTGGGGTGCAAGGCCTAAACCTTTCCTGAAAAAAGCCGGTGCGACGATAC
>CAVWBU010000005.1:0-5771 GCA_963753345.1 uncultured Fibrobacterota bacterium | reverse complement strand
TGCCGAAGCCAGCCTTCCACTCGAAAGGATTGTCGACAGCACAGGCGGATATTTTTTGGCAATCCAGTCCAGCGTTTCCCGCGAGGCCGTGGGTTTCTCCAGCAGCGCGAGATCGGTATCGAGCATGTACAGGAACGGATACCATTCCCGCTGCAGAGGCGACTTCCATTCCCAGATTAGGTGATGAAGCACTTTTCGGTATCGCGCAATATTAGCTTTTGTCAATTTTCCCGTCCGTTTGTTTGCGTTCGGCGGCGCGAAGAATCGTGACACGCCATGGAACGCCGGATCGACCTTTGCTTTCCGCGCGGCAATGCGCCAGGCTTTTTCCGGTGAAAAGCCCCTGTTGAATGCGGCGAGGACTCCCAACAGGAGAGAATCCGTATGCGGCAGGCCGGTAGGATTGAGCAGAACGCCGTTGACAACATCGAACATGGTGCGCGACCGGCCTGTGTAGGGGCCTGCGAACAGCTTATGTGGGCAATAATCGTTTGCGTACAGATTGTCCCAGACTACAATATTGCCGCCGAACAAGTGTGAAATGAAGCTGAGTGATTTCTTGTCAAGTGTCTTTGCTATGACTGACGGACCGGTCCACAACACCTGGAGGTCCCTGGGGATCGAGGCGCTCAGGTCTTTAAGGTAGACGCTGTTCCGTATTCCTTCGGGAGCGAATTGGTCGGTATAGACTGTAGGACAGAACCATATCTGCACGCGGGGATGGCGTTTGCGGATGTCCGCGAGCAGGAGCGTGACCAATAATCCGTGCGCCTGGCCCAGCGAGGGAAACCGGCCGCGGCTTTTTTGCGGAAGCGTTTGCGGAATATCATCCATAAGCAGAGCGAGGGTCCGGCAACCGCAGTCTGCGAATGCCGACAATTTCCTCATGAGCGTGGAGTAATCCGACCGGCTTGTATAATCAAACGAAAGCCCGGGCGCGATGCAGGGAATTACCCGGATGTTTTTTCGCGAGGCGTGATTGGTGAAGGCGCGGAATTCCCTGATCCAGCTTGACGGGTAGGGAACTCTCCATGCGGTCCGATGATACGGGTCTTCCTTGGGCGCGTAAACATAGGTATTGAGGGAAAGCTGATCCATGCAATCGCACACGAGCCGCCGCTCGTCCCACGAAAGCATTCTCCCGTAAAAACCTTCTATGTAACCGGAAAAGCGGTCCATGTGGCTAGAACGCGAACGAGACGCCGAAACCGACAAGGCCAAGCAGGCCGAGTGTGTATGAAATGATGGAGCCGGCACCCCAGCCGTTCACGCTGGCGCTTATCTCATTCCATTTGTCATTTGGAGCGGTGGGATAATGCGAGTACACATAAGCAGAATCCAAGTTTTTCTTCGAATTGCTCCATGGAATAAGCATGACTGAACCTGCGGCGACCCCAACCACCCCGACGCACAGGGATGTGTAGCGGAAGACAAGCGTAGCGTGCCCAGGTTTTCCCGCCTTCTTCGGCGCGTTTGCGCTGTTCTCACCCGAAACAGACGCTGAAGGTTTTTCCACGTCGGCAGAGGTACCGGTATAAGTAAAGGGAATATTGTCCTGGACGTACTGGATCTTCTCGTTGATGGTGAAATGAAACTGGCCGTTCTGGCGGAATACGCCGTTCTGTACCGACACATTGGTCGTCTGCGATTTCACCCCGTACACCGAATACCGCAGATTGAAGTTTTCGAGCAGGGCGCCGGCCGATTCCTTTGCGACAAGGATGCCGTTCCAGTCGAACGGGTTGGGAAGCTGGTCGCTTTTCGGGTTGAAGTCGCCGTCGTTCACCGAGGTGAACACCACCGGCCGCTTTGCCGTGCCCGCCACGTGAAGCTGTCCGGCAACGTTGAGGCCCGTAAAACCCTTGAACAGCAAGACGCAGCCTTCCTTGATGACAAGCTTCTTTCCTGCGGGCACCACCACGTCCTGGTCGACGATGTAGGGGTTGCCGCTGGAGTCGAGCGCGGCGGCCTTGATGTCGCCCGACAGATGGGTTTCGGCGAACGCCGGGGCGACGCACGCCGCGGCGAGGATTGACAGAAGAACAATTTTTCTCATTGGGTCCTCACACAAAGCATTGCACGTGACAGAACTGAAAGGTTACTTCTTCCTAAAATACATTTTCGTGGGGCAAAACCAAAGGGGGAGATGAGTGTGCGTATATTCAAGATTATTCATGGGGGGAGGTCTCCCCCTCGCTCCGGCCCGGCCGCGCCTGTTTACAAACCAACATCCAGTAAATGCGCGACCGGTCCTCCGCTACCCCCTCCTGGGTGACCGCCTTGATAAAGCAGTTGCAAGACCATGCATTGCTGCGGCGGCACCCACGAAGAGCAGTTGAAACGTTGAATAGTTAGACCAAGTGAAGCCATAACAGATGTGTTGCGGATGCCGATTGGCGCAAGAAGAAGTAATTGACTGAATATAATTCTGTTGCCACGCGTTAGGCAGGACTGTAGGCCGCGCTGGAGCGCGGTGCGGCCTGACCACGGCCCGGAGGGCCTTTGTGGCAGGCCGCCCGAGGCCGGAGGCCGAGACCGGAAGGACGGCCGACCCTCGCCTTCGTCTTGACGAAGGCGAGAGGAACGCCCAACTTTTTTCCTTTATCTTATAAGTCCCCGTGCTTTATGCTTTTCAAATATCGTAGCCGCCAGCTTCTCCACCGCATCAAAATCCGATGCCCTCGGCATTCCCTTGCACATGACCGGCGCCAGCACTTCAACCTTGAGATTGGGGAGAGCGGCAACGATCTGCTCCGCGGCCTTTCCCGCCCATCCGTAAGAACCGACCACCGAGGCGAACAGCGCCTTGGGGCGCAGGGCATTGGCAAGCGTTGCAGCATACAGCACGGCAGGGTGCGGCCCCACGTGCACCGTGGGCGTTCCCACTACAATGGTCGCCGCGTCGACAAGCGAAATGGCGAGTTTCCCGAGGTCGGTGCCGGCAAGATCGAACTGGAACACCGTGATTCCCTTTTGCGCAAGCGACCCGACAAGCCGCTCCACCAGCAGTCTGGTGCTGCCGTGCATTGACACGTAGGGAATAACAACCTGGTTCTTGGGATCGTCTGCGATCCAGTCCTTGTAGGCGTCCATGATGAACGCCGGTTTGTCGTACGCGGGTCCGTGGCTCGGCGCGATGATGTCGATGGACAGGCCCTTGAGTTTTTCCAGGTTGCTGCGGATGGTATGGCGAAACGGCATCATGATTTCCGCGTAGTACCGCTTTGCCGCCTCGAACACCCGGCTTTCGTCGCGTGCGTACATGTCGGTGGTCGCGAGATGCGACCCGAAAAAGTCGCAGGTGAAAAGGATCTTTTCCTCGGCAAGGTAGGTCACCATGGTCTCGGGCCAATGGACCCACGGCGTATGGACAAACCGGAGCGTGCGGTTGCCGAGCGAGACCGCCTCGCCGTCGCCGACCGGCGTGATTCTGTTTTCGTCAACATGCAGGTGGTTGACAATCAGTCCTTTGCCCTTGGGAGAGGCAAGAAGTTTCGCCCCGGGGTATTTTGCCAGAACGAGCGGAATTGAGCCTGCATGGTCCTGCTCCGCGTGGTGCGCCACCAGATAATCGAGATTTTCCACGTCTGCAAGTTGTTCCATGAGCGTGTCGGATTTGGCGGGGTCGACGGTGTCGATGAGCGCGGTCTTTTCGCTGCCCTTAACAAGATAGGAATTGTAGCTCGTGCCGTCGGGAAGAGGAATAAGAGAGTCGAAAAGGCGCCTGTCCCAATCAATCGAGCCGCCGAAGTACACGTTTTCTCGAATGGTCCTCATTTTCATGATCAATAATCTCCTTTGGTTTTGAGTTTAGAGATAAAAATATACCTCTTGAACAAAGCGAGTTCGTCCACAAGTTATTTCTTGTGGGGGAAGGCTCCCCCTCGCTCCGGCCTCCTTGGCCTTCGGCCTGCGGCGTCCTGCGCTACCCCCTCTCGGGTAGCCGCCTTGACAATGCAGTTGCAAGACCATTCATTGCTGTGGCGGCACCCACGAAGAGCAGTTGAAAATTTGAAACGTTGAATAGTTGAATGCCACAGCCCGCGCAATCCCCGCGACTTGGCGCGGGGTTAGCGGGCGAATTACAATTATCTTTTCCTTAGGCATGGAAGAATCCCCGCCACTTGGGGCGGGGTTCTTCAATAGTAAAAAGTAGAGAAGCAAGAATCATCCGTCAGTATTCCTCGAATTTAAAGCTGCGCAAAAAGGAATTGCTTTTCTTTTAGGCATTCTTCTTCCGCGCGCCAGGGGCGACTGGAGGTCCCGCTAGAGCGGGATGCTGCCCGGACCCGGCCCTGTGGGCCATAGGGCCGTGGCAGCCCGAGGCCGTGGCCGAGACCGGAAGGAGAACCGGTGCCGAAGGCAGGCGCCCAGTTCTTAGACTGGGTTTTGAGACAGGCTAAGCTTCCCCCCCTCATGAATCCTCTTCGAATATCATCGTTGGGGCCATTGGCCAGTAAAATGTATTTTCTCCTTCATGAAACCCCCCAGCCTTGTAATCGCGGATAAAAATGGTAACGTCGTTGACGTTCCCGAATTGTCAATGACATGCTCTTCTCTGCGTGGCCCCGTGGTGCCGGACGACGAAAGCCTCATACCGCTTCCGCATTCGGCTCTTCTGCTCACACTGCCTTCACGCGTAGCCGTTGGGTTCGATGTTCAAAGAGGAATATTCGTCGAAGCACCGCGATTCGCCGGTAAACAGGTCTTTGCCGTTGCCGCATTCATGCCGCCGGGATACCTCTGCACCGCACATGCCGCGTACCACGAAACGCCCGGCGCGCCGAGGCTGCCGCTCTACTGCTATTCTGCGGTGGGGTGGAGGGACGGAAAATTCTGCGTTGCCGGCCGCAGGGTAGACCGCCAGCTTCGGCACCACATTCCCGACAAAATGCTCCCGGCGGTCGACGCAAAGGCGCGCAGGTTTCTCAAACGGTTTCCTGGGAACCGGCTCGTTGACCATCTTGTCAACAACTGTGTTTTAACGTACCGATGCCCCAACGCCTGCAACCTTGTGCTTGGCAGATGGGAATGCCCGGTGCCGGTGAGCAGGAATTGCAATGCTTCCTGCGTTGGGTGCATCTCTCATCAGCCTTCGGGTTCCTGTATTCCTTCCACGCAACATCGATTGGATTTCACGCCGACCGCCGAAGAAATCATCGAATATGTAATTCCTCATTTGAAGCATGCCTCAAATCCCATTGCGAGTTTCGGCCAGGGATGCGAAGGCGAACCCCTGCTTGCTGCGGACGTTGTTGAAGAATCGATCCGGAAAATCCGGCTGCTAACCAAACGCGGCGTCATCAACATCAATACCAATGCAAGCCTGCCGGCCGAGGCGGAGCGTCTCTGCAAAGCAGGTCTCAACAGCATGCGGGTGAGCCTCAACTCGGCGCAACCTCCATTGTACAACGCCTATTACCGGCCGAAGGGATATTCGTTTGATGCCGTGCGAGAATCCATGATGACCGCGAAACGACACGCGGTTTGGGTTTCAATCAACTATCTTGTTTTTCCGGGTCTGACCGATCATCCGTTGGAGATTGCCGCGCTCGGGAAATTGATCCGGAAAACGGGAATCAATATGATCCAGACGAGAAATCTCAACATCGATCCGGCTTGGTATGCAAAGGCGCTCGGGCTGAGAGGACTGCCGGGCGGGTCACGGGGCATGGTTAGCTGGCTTCGCGAGATGAGGAGAAATTTCCCGCATGTGAAGATAGGGTATTACAATCCGACGCCGCGGATGATGAGGAAAAGAACTGAATGAC
>CAVWBU010000004.1:0-5324 GCA_963753345.1 uncultured Fibrobacterota bacterium | reverse complement strand
TACTCATGGCCGCTTCCCGTTCGAAAGGATTGTCGACAGCACCGGCGGATATTTCCTGGCAATCCAGTTCTGCGTTTCGCGCGCGGTTTCGCGCGCGCCGGAAGGCTTTTCAAGCAAGGCAAGATTGGTTTCGAGCATGTACAGGAAGGGATACCATTCCCGCTGCAGCGGCGACTTCCATTCCCAGATAAGGTGATGAAGCGCCTTGCGGTACTTCGTGATGTTGGCCTTTGTCAATTTATCCGACCGACCGTGTGAGTGCGGCGGTACGAAAAACCGGGACACGGTGTGAAACGCCGGATCAACCTTTGCTTTCCGCGCGGCAATGCGCCAGGCTTTTTCCGGTGAAAAGCTTTTATTGAATGCGGCAAGGACGCAAAGCAGAAGCGAATCCGTATAGGGCATTCCCGTAGGATTGAGCAGAACGCCGTTGACAACATCGAACATGGTGCGAGACCGGCCTGCATAGGCGCCCGCAAACAGTCTAAAGGGGCAATAATCGTTTGCGTACAGATTGTCCCAGACCACGATATTGCCGCCGAACAAGTGTGAAATGACACTGAGTGCTTTTTTGTCAAGTGTCTTTGCTATGACCGACTGACCGGTCCACAACACCTGGAGGTCCCTGGGGATCGAGGCGCTCAGGTCTTTAAGGTAGACGCTGTTCCGTATTCCTTCGGGAGCGAATTGGTCGGTATAGACTGTAGGACAGAACCATATCTGCACGAATGGATAGCGTTTGCGGATATCCGCAAGGAGGAGCGTGACCAATAATCCGTGCGCCTGGCCCAGCGAGGAAAACCGGCCGCGGCTTTTGTGCGGAAGCGTTTGCGGAATATCATCCATAAGCAGCGCGAGGGTCCGGCAACCGCAGTCTGCGAATGCCGACAGTTTTTTCAGGAGCGTGGAGTAATCCGACCGGCTTGTATAATCAAAGGAAAGTCCGGGCGCGATACAGGGAATTACCCGGATGTTTTTTCGCGTGGCGTGCATGTTGAAGGCGCGGAATTCCCTGATCCAGCTTGACGGGTAGGGAGCTCTCCAGGCGGCCCGATGATACGGGTCTTCCTTGGGCGCGTAAACATAGGTATTGAGGGAAAGCTGATCCATGCAATCGCACACGAGCCGCCGCTCGTCCCACGAAAGCATTCTCCCGTAAAAACCTTCTATGTAGCCGGAAAAGCGGTCCATGTGGCTAGAACGCGAACGAGACGCCGAAGCCGACAAGGCCAAGCAGGCCGAGTGTGTATGCAATGACGGAGCCGGCGCCCCAGCCGTTGACGCTGGCGCTTATTTCATTCCATTTGGTTGTTGGTTGGTCGGGATAATGCGAGTACACATAACCAGAATCCAAGTTTTTCTTCGAATTGCTCCATGGAACAAGCATGACTGAACCTGCTGCAACCCCAACCACCCCGACGCACAGGGATGTGTAGCGGAAGACAAGCGTGGCGTGCCCCGGTTTTTCCGTCTTCTTTGGCGCCTTTGCGCTGTTCTCACCAGAAACCGACGCTGAAGGCTTTTCCACGTCGGCAGAGGTACCGGTGTAGGTAAAGGGAATGTTGTCCTGAACGTACTGTATCTTCTCGTTGATGGTGAAATGGAACTGGCCGTTCTGGCGGAAAACGCCGTTCTGCACCGACACGTTGGTGGTCTGCGACTTGACACCGTATACCGAATACCGCAGGTTGAAGTTTTCGAGCAGGGCTCCGGCCGATTCCTTTGCGACAAGGATTCCGTTCCAGTCGAACGGGTTGGGAAGCTGGTCGCTTTTCGGGTTGAAGTCGCCGTCGTTCACCGAGGTGAACACCACCGGCCGCTTTGCCGTGCCCGCCACATGGAGCTGTCCGGCAACGTTGAGGCCCGTAAAACCCTTGAACAGCAGGACACAGCCTTCCTTGATGACAAGCTTCTTTCCCGCGGGCACCACCACGTCCTGGTCCACGATGTAGGGGTTGCCGCTGGAGTCGAGCGCGGCGGCCTTGATGTCGCCCGACAGATGGGTTTCGGCGAACGCCGGGGCGACGCACGCCGCGGCGAGGATTGACAGAAGAACAATTTTTCTCATTGGGTCCTCACACAAAGCATTGCACGTGACAGAACTGAAAGGTTACTTCTTCCTAAAATACATTTTCGTGGGGCAAAACCAAAGGGGGAGATGAGTGTGCGCGTAAAGTACTTGGTTGCAAGAAAAAAATGGGCGCCCCGCTGCTTCGCAGCGGCGGCCCTCCTTCCGGTCTCGGCCTACGGCCTCGGGCTGCCTGCCACAAAGGCCCTGCGGGCCGTGGTCAGGCAGCACCGCGCTCCAGCGCGGCCTCCAGTCCTGCCTGGCGCTTGGCAGCGGGGCATCTCCACAATCACCTCATCCTTGACTAATAAGAGGCTTCTTTGCTGTTTGCTGGGAATCCAACATGGCGCAAGTAATAGTACTTGGCAGAAGACATTTCAGTTGTCGCGCGTTAGGTGGACTGGAGGGTGAGCTGGAGCGAATTGCCGGCCGACCCGGCCGATAGGCATAGGGCGGTCCGGCAACGAGGCGAACAGCCGAGCCCGCAGGGAGACCGACCCGGCCAAAGGCCGGGGAACGCCCACGTTTCTTTTATTATCTTGCAAGGCCCCTTACTTTATGCTTTTCAAATATCGTAGCCGCCAGCTTCTCCACCGCCTCGAAATCCGCTGCCCTCGGCATTCCCTTGCATATAACCGGAGAAAGCACCTCAACCTTGAGATTGGGGAGAGCGGCAACGATCTGCTCCGCGGCCTTTCCCGCCCATCCGTATGAACCGACCACCGAGGCGAACAGCGCCTTGGGGCGCAGGGCATTGGCAAGTGTTGCAGCGTACAGCACGGCAGGGTGCGGCCCCACGTGCACCGTGGGCGTTCCCACTACAATGGTCGCCGCGTCGACAAGCGAAATGGCGAGTTTCCCGAGGTCGGTGTCGGCAAGATCGAACTGGAACACCGCGATTCCCTTTTGCGCAAGCGACCCGACGAGCCGCTCAACCAGCAGCCTGGTGCTGCCGTGCATTGACACGTAGGGAATAACAACCTGGTTCTTGGGATCGTCTGCGATCCAGTCCTTGTAGGCGTCCATGATGAACGCCGGTTTGTCGTACGCGGGTCCGTGGCTCGGCGCGATGATGTCGATGGACAGGCCCTTGAGTTTTTCCAGGTTGCTGCGGATGGTATGGCGAAACGGCATCATGATTTCCGCGTAGTACCGCTTTGCCGCCTCGTACACCCGGCCTTCGTCGTGTGCGTACATGTCGGTGGTTGCGAGATGCGAACCGAAGAAGTCGCAGGTGAAAAGGATCTTTTCCTCGGCAAGATAGGTAACCATGGTCTCGGGCCAATGGACCCACGGCGTATGGACAAACCGGAGCGTGCGGTTGCCGAGCGAGACCGTCTCGCCGTCGCCGACCGGCGTGATTCTGTTTTCGTCAACATGCAGGTGGTCGACAATCAGTCCTTTGCCCTTGGGAGAGGCAAGAAGTTTCGCCCCGGGGTATTTTGCCAGAACGAGCGGAATTGAGCCTGCATGGTCCTGCTCAGCGTGGTGCGCCACCAGATAATCGAGATTTTCCACGTCTGCAAGTTGTTCCATGAGCGTGTCGGATTTGGCGGGGTCGACGGTGTCGATGAGCGCGGTCTTTTCGCTGCCCTTAACAAGATAGGAATTGTAGCTCGTGCCGTCGGGAAGAGGAATAAGAGAGTCGAAAAGGCGCCTGTCCCAATCAATCGAGCCGCCGAAATACACGTTTTCTCGAATGGTTCTCATTTTCATGATCAATAATCTCCTTTGGTTTTGAGTTTAGAGATAAAAATATACCTCTTGAACAAAGCGAGTTCGTCCACAAGTTATTTCTTGTGGGGGAAGGCTCCCCCTCGCTCCGGCCTCCTCGGCCTTCGGCCTGCGGCGTCCTGCGCTACCCCCTCTCGGGTAGCCGCCTTGACAATGTAGTTGCAAGACCATTCATTGCTGTGGCGGCACCCACGAGCGACATAGGAATATGTATTTTTGCATAATCCCCGAATCGACAGATCCTCAATATTGAACTATGAAATCACCTTGCCTTGTAATCGCAGACGAAAAGGGCCAAGTTATTGACGTCCCCGGATTGTCAATGACCGTCTCTTCTCTGCACGGACCCGCGGTGCCGGATGAAGAAAGCCTCATCCCACTTCCGCACTCAAGCATTCTGTTGGCACTGCCTTTGCGCGTTTCCGTAGGGTTTGATTTTCAAAGAGGAATGCTCGTGGAAGTGCCCCGGTTCGCCGGGAAAATGGTTTTTGCTGTGGCCGCTTTCATGCCGCCCGGATACATCTGCACCGCTCATGCAGCCTACCGCGAGAGTATCGATGTGCCTAGGCTGCCCCTCTATTGCTATGCCGCAGTAGGTTGGCGCGATGGAAAATTCTACGTTGCCGGCCATAGGGTGGACCGGCAGCTGCGGCATGACATTCCCGACAAAAAGTTCCCGATAATTGATGAAAAAGCATTGAAATTTCTCAGGCGGTTTCCCAATAACCGCCTCATCGGCCACCTCGTCAACAACTGTGTCTTGAAATATCGCTGCCCCAATGCCTGCAACCTTGTGCTTGGCAGATGGGAATGCCCTGTGCCGGTGAGCCGGCACTGCAACGCCTCCTGTGTCGGATGCATCTCTTATCAGCCCGGAGGCTCCTGTGTATCCTCGACCCAGCACAGGCTGGATTTCACGCCTTCGGCCACCGACATCGTTGAGTATGTTGTTCCTCACCTTGCACATGCGTCAAATCCCATTGCGAGTTTTGGACAGGGATGCGAAGGCGAGCCACTGCTTGCCGCGGACGTTGTTGAAGAGTCGATCCGAAAAATCCGGCTACGAACAAAACGCGGCGTCATCAACATGAATACCAATGCAAGCCTGCCTGCTGCAATTGAACGGCTCTGCAAAGCAGGTCTCAACAGCATGCGGGTGAGTCTCAATTCGGCGCAACCTGATTTTTACAGCGGCTATTACCGGCCGAAAGAGTACTCGTTTAGCGATGTGCGAGAATCCATAATAATCGCGAAACGACATTCTGTCTGGGTTTCAATCAACTATCTTGTTTTCCCCGGTTTTACCGACCATACGTCGGAGATTGCCGCGCTTGGAAAACTGATCCGGAAGATAGGAATCGATATGATCCAGACACGAAATCTCAACATCGATCCGGAATGGTATAAAAATGCGATCGGGCTAGGGGAAATGCGGGGTGCATCAAAGGGCATGATTCACTGGGTGCATGAGGTGAAGCGAAGGTTCCCTCATGTGAAGATCGGGTATTATAATCCGACGCGG
>CAVWBU010000003.1:0-16725 GCA_963753345.1 uncultured Fibrobacterota bacterium | reverse complement strand
AGGAGAATTCCACCACCATGAATTGCCGGTTCCCTCGTAGCCGGAATAGTACCGGCACGCGCCGCAGGAATAATCGTAATAATAGTACGCCGGACACCGCTCGTCCCATCCGTAGGAATTGTACGAACCGTAGTAATACGGGTCGGAACGGTTCCACCAGGGATAATAGTTGTAACGGTACCAGTCCCTTCCGTAATCCGCATCCTCGCACACCAGTTGAGGCCTCCCCCACATATCCCTTGTCCAGTAGCATACCTGGTTGGGGTTTGCGGGGACGCTGTCGCGGATGTAGGCCCTCGCGCTGTCGGCCGGGAGGGCCGAGTCGGGCGGCATGCCTTCGATCGCGGCCCGATTTACGTACGCAAACTGCGTGTAGCATCCTGCGAACAGGAAAACGCATAAAACCGCTGCTGCGTTTCGTTTCATACGGTTCTTTCCTTGTTGGATTGAAATCGCGTCACCGCCGGACATGGTCCGGCGTTGCTCCTAAAATATGTTGATCGCGTTTTCCCAGGGTAATTCAGATTTTTATTATATTAGACGAAGGTTTTTCAGCTTATATTACGATCATCCGAAAAAAGAATTTTGCCCAAAAAGAAAGGAATGCCATGAAACGCAACGGTTTGCTCGCGTTGTTCCTCCTTGCTGTTTCCGCAGCGCTTTTTCCACCACGGGCCGAAAACCTGCTCTCGCTTAAAATCGGGACAACGTGGCCCCAGGCGCTGCTTAATACGGGAATCCCTTCGGGAGACGCGGAGCTGCAATACGGCATCATTGTCGACAGGAAAATCGCGTTTGGCGTTGCAGGAGATTTTCTCTGGAACACTCGATCGAAGGACGTCCAGGATACTTCTACGGGAAAATGGCATGTCCTCAGCGCCGATAAAAGTTTCATGTTCCCTGTTTTGGGCTTTGTCATGATCGATCCTGTTCCGAATTTAATCGTCCATCCGTCGGCCCAGTTCCAGATTGGTTTCAATTCAATGTATTCAATCACAACCGGACAAAATTACGATACGACAAAGACACCTCATGATACGACAACCACATCTCATAGCGACTATTACTACGGCTTAATAATGAAAGCCATCGTCGATGCAAATTATAACCTTGGTGAAAGCAGCACGATTTTTCTCGGCGTTGAGTATCAATGGGCGGGGACAAAAACGCAGAGCAACACCGCCGGCCTTTTTGCCAAGCGCGACATGAGCGGCATAGGCCTGCGGGCCGGGTTCAGGGTGGCATTCTAAGGGCCCCCCTCATCCCCCTGAGGGGGTACAGTTTGCGCATCGTTCTCCAGCGTGTCAAGCGCGCCAGCGTCTCCGTCAATGGAACAATAACCGGCTCCATCAGCCACGGCCTCCTCATCCTCATCGGCATCCACAAGGACGACACGTCCGCAATGGCCAATTTCCTCTCGGACAAATGCGCGGACCTCCGTATATTCGCCGACGACACGGGAAAAATGAACCGTTCCCTTGTCGACACCGGCGGCGGCGCGCTTATCGTTTCCCAGTTCACCCTTTACGGCGATTGCGCAAAAGGCAGGCGGCCCAGCTTTACGGATGCGGCAGGCCCGGAAAAGGGCAATGAGCTGTATGAATACTTTGTGGGCCTGATGAAGAACCGTGTGACGAACGTTGAAACGGGCTTGTTCGGCGCCATGATGGATGTTGAGCTTGTCAACGACGGACCCGTGACGTTCGTGCTTGACGCATAGAGAGGTCTTTGCCTTGACCGCGTGTCGCCGTGCCTTCCTTCTTTGCGCGACTCTCGCGTGCGGCGCAGCCGTCGCCGGCGACGAATGGCCCGTCCCCCGTCCGCTTTCCGGCTTCGGGGCAAACGGGCCGCACGCCGTGGTGTGCGACAGCGTTTCCAGCCCGCAGTGGGCGGGAAAAAACGTTTATGTTTTTCATCCCGCAGACACCGCAAACAAGTACCCGCTTATTCTCTTCTGTCACGGGATCGGGGCAACGGCCCCTGTCCTGTACGGGCCGCTCATCACCAACATCGTGAGCCGCGGCCACGTTCTCGTGTTCTCTCCGTACAAAAGCATTGCCGCCGAGCGCGGCCAGCGGAGAAAATACGGCATCCTCATGGCAGGGTTTGAGGCCGCCGTGGAGAGGTTCCGCTCATGCATCGACACGACAAGAATCGGGATCGTGGGCCATTCTCACGGCGGCGGTGCCGTGCCTGCAATCGCATGGCGCAGCATCATCGAAAACCAGTGGGGAGAAAACGGCGTGTTTCTCTACATCATGGCGCCCTGGTATTCCCATTTCATCACCCAGGACGAACTCGAAGCGTTCCCTGCAAAGGCATACCTTATCATGGAAACGTTCCGCGGTGACAAGGTGAACGACCGGCGCATGGCGGTCGACCTGTTCGACAACATCGCCATCCCGGACAGCCAGAAGCTGTTCGTGGAACTGCAGAGCGATTCCATATCCGGATACCGGCTTATCGCGGACCATTTCGTGCCCGCAGGTCCGGCCGACAAGAACGGCGCGGAAAACGCCCTCGATTTCTACGGCGTTTATAAATTTGTTGATGCGATTGCGGACTATGTTTTCCGCGGCGACGCTTCGGCAAGGAGAATGGCCCTCGACACCGGCAACGCGGAGCAACGCTACATGGGGACCTGGCCCGACAAACGGCCCGTGTGTGAATGCATCATCACCCGCTCGCCCGACACCTCGCGCACACCGCCGTATGTCAACGTGTGGGAAGATCCGCTCAATCCCCGCAGGGACGTGTCGCCCACGTTCTTGCCCGAAACGCCCAAAAACAGGTTTTACTATGCGCGAAAGACATCCAAGAATTACTGGGAATTTGAACGGGAAAAAATCCGGGAGCGCCGGGCCCATCGCAAAGCACCGAAAGACACTTCGCTGTGCGCCATTCCGCCCATAGAAGAAGGATTCGGCTCGGCCGGGCCCTGGCAGATGGCGGTCGACAGCCTTCCGCAGCCGCTCTGGCCCGGCCACATGGTTCATGTATTTTCCCCCCAGAACGCACCCGCGCCGCGGCCGGTCATTTTCTTCAGCCACGGCTACGCCTCGTCAAGCCCGCAGCAGTATCTGCCGCTTATCAACCACATGGTAAGCAAAGGATATGTGGTGGTGTTTTCTCCCTACCAGATGGCCGCCGGAGGCGACCCCAGGGAAGTCAAGAAATATGCCACCATAGAGGCGGGGTTCGAAACCGCGGTGGACAATTTCCGCGCCAGAATTGACACAACGAGAATCGGGTTCGCGGGTCACTCATTCGGCGCGGGCGCGATCCCCGCTCTTGCCTTGTGGGCGATCGTCGATAAGAACTGGGGAGCCAACGGCGTGTTCCTCCACCTTATGGCTCCCTGGTACAGCTACGAGATCGACAGGACAAAACTCCGGCTGTTTCCCTCCCGCGTCAAACTTCTTATGGAGGTCTTCGCGGAAGACCACGTCAACGACCACCGGATGGCCATTTCCCTGTTCAACACGATCAACATCCCTGCCTCGGAAAAGAATTTCATCATGCTCAACAGCGACTCGCTCGGTTTCTGCAGGCTCAAGGCGGATCACAATACGCCAAAAGGCCCGTTTGACCCGCGCGCCGAAGAGGACGCGCTCGATTACTACGGCGTGTACCGGTTGTTCGACGCTCTTGCTGCGTACACGTTCGACAATAACCTCAAGGCAAAGGCTTTTGTTTTCGGCCGCGGCAGGGAAACCTGCTTCATGGGAATATGGCCCAACGGCAAGCCCGTGGCGCCGCTCTCCGCGGAACAGGCGCCGGCGCCGGCGCAGCCCCAGGATTACTACGTGTTTCCCTGGGACTCGAGGCTGAATCCATTGAGGTCGGAGATAGTGGTTGATAAATAGTAATCAAGAATAGTGAGTAAATCGTTTGGCGGGGGAAGTCTCCCCCTCGCTCCGGCCTCCTCGGCCTTCGGCCTGCGGTGTCCTCCGCTACCCCCTCCTGGGTAGCCGCCTTGACAAAGCAGGTGTAAGACCAAGCATTGTTGTGGCGGCACCCGAGAAGAGCAGTTGAAAAGTTTAGAATTAAAAGAGAACATGCGGATATCGATTTTGTTGCGGATGCCGATTGGCGCGAGAAGAAGTAATTGACTAATGAGCTTTCTGTTACCGCGCGTTAGGGGCGACTGGAGGTCCCGCTATAGCGGAATGCCGCCCGGACCCGCCGCGTGAGCGGCATAGGGCCGTGGCGGCCCGAGGGCAAGGCCCGAGACCGGAAGGAGAACCGACCCGAGCACGGCGAGGGAAACGCCCAATTTATATATTTGATAGCTGAGTATCATTATCAGAAAGAAGTCCAATGAACAAAATCGTAGAAAGAAAGACATCACAACAAAATCTCATTGTCGGCATCGGATCCGCCCTCGTCGACATTCTCATCAAGGAAACCGACGAATTTCTCGCTCAGACCGGCGCGAAAAAAGGCGGCATGACGCTTATACAGAGCGCGGGTTTCATCGACAGCACGGTGAAAAAGTCCTCCGAAAAACCCTCCATTGTTCCCGGAGGATCGGCGTGCAACACCATCATCGGCATTGGAAGGCTGGGGGGGCCGGCGCGCTTTATAGGCAAGCGCGGCGACGACGAACTCGGCGCGCTTCTCGAAAAGGCGCTCGTTGCGAACAACGTCGAGCCGCAATTGCTGGTTTCTCCTTCATCAACCGGCCGCGTGCTGTCGATCATCACGTCCGACGCGCAGCGGTCAATGTTCACGTTTCTCGGCGCGTCGGGCGAAACAAGGCCCGAGGAACTGCTCGCCGAGCAGTTCAAAGACGCGGCGCTCGTGCACATCGAAGGCTATCTGCTGTTCAACGAAGCGCTCATCCGCGCCGCTCTTGCCGCTGCAAAAAATGCCGGCGCGCTCGTGTCGCTCGACCTCGCATCCTACACCGTGGTTGAGGCGTCAAAGGGCATTCTTGAAGATCTGGTGCGCGAGTATGTGGACATTCTTATTGCCAATGAGGATGAGGCCGCCGCATTCACCGGCCACAAAGACGAGATGCAAGCGCTTGAGACGCTGGCGCGGAAAGCCGAAACCGCAGTTGTCAAGGTGGGCAAACGGGGAAGCCATATTATCCATAAGGGGAAAAAGGCAAGCATTGGAATCATGGGCGACGGTTCGGCAATCGACACCACGGGCGCGGGCGATTTGTGGGCATCGGGGTTTTTGTACGGGCTCGTCAACGGGTATCCGGTTGACAAAGCAGGAAAGATCGGCGCGGCCTGCGGATATGAGGTGTGCCAGGTGGTGGGAGCGCAGATACCGGATAAGGGATGGGAAAGGATAAGAAAGTTGTTGTAAATAAGAATAAGTTGGTTGACGGTTGACAGTAGACAGTTGAAGCCACAACGGTGAAGCGAGGGATAAACTTAGAGTTTATTGGACCCATTTAATTGATAAGAAGGAGCGAACAATGTCAGGCACAACAATTTACTACTTCTCAGGTTCGGGTAATTCTCTCGTGGTTGCACGGGCGATTGCAGCAAAACTGGGCGATACCAAACTTATTCACATGGCCCACCCGGATGCCGCCCAACCATCACCGAATACTCCGAGAATAGGCCTTGTTTTCCCCGTGTACATATTCGGCCTGCCGCTAATTGTCACCCGACTCATTGAGAAGTTGAAAGTTCCAGCCGACGCATACGTGTTTGCAGTGGCTGCACATGGAGGCATGCCCTGTTCCACCCTGACTCAGGCGGCCCAGCTTTTTTCGAAACGGGGTTTGACGTTGGCGGCCGGTTTCGCCGTCACCATGGTTGACAACTACACTCCCCTCGGAGGCGCCATGCCGCAGGAGAAACAGAAGGTCAGGTTTGAAAAGGCAGCTCGCAGGATCGATGAAATCTGCGCCTCGATCCAGAAACGCGAGCGCAGCTTGCATCGCGGTTGGCCTGCGGTCAATTGGCTGTTCAGCGGAATAATGTATCGGCGCTCTGCGCCGAAGATTCCAGGTATGGACAAACAGTTTACGGCGGATTCAAACTGCAATGGCTGCGGCGTGTGCGAGCAGGTGTGCCCCGTCGCTAATATCAAGATGAGCGAAGGCCGGCCCGTCTGGCAGCACCATTGCGAGCAGTGCTTTGCCTGCCTTCATTGGTGTCCTCAGAAAGCAATTCAGTACGGAAAGAATACTGCAGGGAAAACTCGCTATCATCATCCCGATGTTACAATAAAGGACATGATGGTGAGGGGTTGACAGTTGACGGTGAAACATGTACTGTATTGGATATTTAGCAACCATTTTGGGGAGTAAAGGAACCTGCTGATGAAAACCTTAGTTGCTTATTATTCAAATACCGGCAATAACAAGTATCTTGCCGAGAGGATTGCCAAGGAATTGAATTGCGACATTGAAGCGATCAAACCAAGATTGAATCTCTTTCCATTCCTGATCCTCCTCTCATTGACTAAAACAAGTTTTGGAATCAAAGCACTCAGCCACAAAGTGAGTGAATATGATCGGATAATCGTATGCAGTCCCATCTGGATGGGCCAGGTTATTTCGCCATTGGCCGACTTCTTCAGCAAATATGGCAAGAGCATCAATAAACTTTTTTTTGCCACGTGCTGCGGGAGTACCGACGCCGCAAAACGTCAAAAGTTTGGACATGACCTCGTCTTTGACAAGATTAAGGACATGCTTGGGGACAAATGCATTCACTGTGAGGCATTTCCCATAGGGTTGGCTTTGGCGGAGGACAAGAGAGCGGATGGAACTGCTGTGATGAAGACGAGGTTGGCGGAGGAGAATTTTAAGGGGGAAATCAGGGAGAGGTTTGAGATATTTGTTGCGTTGGTAAAGGGCGGGAACTGATCGCCACTCAAGAAATGATCGCACAACTTGAAGCCAGGTTTCGGGCAATTTTGCCGAACCTTCGCGTCGGCTCAATTACTAATTTCTACTAAATTGTATTAAGATTAGTAATATCTATTGACTCTTACCTAAGTATCTACTAATTTAATCTAATATTAGTAGATTTTAGTAGGAGTACCAACGATTATGAAAAAGCCGCAAGCGCCACCTTCATTTCAGCAGATCTGGCAGGAAATAGCGCAAAATCCTGAACGAATGCAGCGCGTCTTTACTCACATGACCCCAATCTGGAACAATAGGTATCTTCACTGGCATACATTGCAGTACCGAGAACCTCCCCAAGGGCTTACCCTAAAAGATTGGTGGGCTGCAATTAAGATCGCACGAAATGGGCAGCTACGGGAAATACCTTTGAAAGATCTGCGTGGAAATCCTTTTCGATTCGGGATGCCAGACCCGGCCCTGGAATATTTGCATGAAGTAGACCAGAATGCGGGCGGTCAGATTCAGACATTTGATAAAAATGCAGTCAATCCCGGGGCCCAGGAAAAATACCTGATCCATTCATTGATTGAAGAGGCAATAACTTCGAGCCAACTTGAAGGAGCGACCTCCACGCGTCAAGTAGCGAAAGAAATGATCCGGACCGAACGCCCTCCAAAAAACAAGAGCGAACGAATGATTCTTAATAACTATCATACCATGCATTTGATAAAGGAAAAGGCAAATGAAGAACTATCAATTGAACTCATTCTTGATCTTCATAGGCACCTGTCCGAGAATACTCTGGACGATCCTAGCGCAGTTGGAAGATTTAGAAATGACAAGGAAGAGGTTCGCGTCTATGACAATATGGCTGTTGGCGAGATAGTCTTACATACACCACCTCCCGCAGAACAACTCAAGGAACGGATTCAAGCGTTGTGTGATTTTGCCAACGGTATTACTCCTTCATTTTATATACATCCGGTCATACGTTCCATAATACTGCATTTTTGGTTGGGATACGACCATCCCTTCATCGATGGCAACGGCCGTTGCGCCCGTGCCCTTTTCTACTGGTCGATGCTCCGTCAAAAATATTGGCTTTGTGAATATTTATCCATTTCGCAAATTCTTAGAAAAGCGCCATCGAAGTACGCGCGTTCATTCTTATACTCCGAATCCGATGATAACGACCTCACCTATTTTGTCCTCTACAACTTGAGTGTATTGGTTCGAGCAATAGATGAGCTGCACGCGCACATAACTGCACGCTCTTCAGAGCTGAGAAAGGTCGACCGGTTGCTTCGAGGTACGAGCTACAATTTGAACCATAGGCAAATAGACCTTCTTCAGCATGCACTCAGACATGAAGATGCGATATACACAATCAAAGTGCATCAGCGGACAAATAACATTGTTTACCAAACTGCCCGGACAGACCTTTTTGGTTTGGAGCGCCTCAAACTGCTGGAAAAGAAACAGCGAGGCAAAGAGCTGGTCTTTTTTCCATCAGAATTTCTCGAAAAGAAAATCAAGAATGGGACAACAGACAACCAGCCTTGAGGGGCGCGATTGAGGGAGAAATCTGCGGTTGTTCGCAATTTCTTTTTCTATTCCAGGGATAATGCAGCGCAGATGATGGGGAAAATTGAGGAGAGGGTGAAGAAAATGCGGGGTGACAAATAGAAGAAGGGTTGAGATTTTTATTGCGGTGGTAAAGGGCGGGAATTGATTTTGTGACAAGAGGCTTCTTCGCTGACTGCGGCACAGTGGATGATGGCGGACTGCGGAAAATGGGTAAAAACGGCAGGTATGTCGCAGGGAGGTAGTGTCATGCATGCGGAAATGGGATTTATGATGCTATCGAAGTACCTGTAGTTATGCAACATTGCGCCCGAGGGAATCCTGTTTTCGATGCAGCGTGTAAAACAGAAAAACGACATTTGTCAGCGGAGATAGAAAACAATGCATACCGAGCTCTTCAAGCGCATCAAATTCCATGAAACCAGTTCCGTCCATTCCCTTGTCCTTTTCTTTGATCTTGAAGATTATTCTAAATTCATGCTTGCGGCTAAGACAAAATTAGAACCAGCTGCGCTAAAGGCTCAATTGGATTCTTACCTAAATCACATATTTGCTGCTCTTAACATATGTTTTCATGGGGGTGATGTCAAAGATTGGGATCCCTATTGGCTGACAAATAGCGAAAAGAAGTCTTGGCAGATTGACTCTGACCAGAATGGCAACAGGTATCACGGATTTGCAGAACCAAATCATTTCAAGTTTCAAGGAGATGGCGCCCTTTATGTGTGGGAGACCCCCACCAGCCGCTCGACAGTTTTGATCGAACGCCTACTGGGACTGAGAATTAATTTCTCAAAAATCATGGACAAGTGGTTGGAGAAGACTCAATTGCCTTTTGACGTATTCAAAGCTCTACCCGCAAACATTCGTTTCGGCTTATCCGCGGGTACGCTGACTAAGCTTGCTTATTGGAATAACCCAGACAATACAGCATCAGCAAAAGAGTATCTCGAGTACGTTGGATATGATGTGAACTTGGCCGCCCGCCTTCAAGGCTATTGTAAGAGAGAAGATAACAATAACGGAATTGGGTTCATTGCGTCTGATCGCATTTCTATTTCACCTGAAGATATTAGGAAAAACGGGCTTAGAAAAGTTACAGCGGTATCCTTGAAAGGTTGTAGTCATGAAGATGTGCTGGTAGTAGAATCAGAATATAACGACTATAAAAGCGCAGCCCGAAAAGAGGGAAAGTTTATAGAATAGCGGAAACTGGGCACAACAGCGCAAGGGCTGCCATGCCCGTTTGGCAAGGGTAGCAAGAATATTAATAGCAGGCATAGCACCCGGTTGCGCGGAACGTTGTTCTCATCATAACCCACCGCAAAACCATTCACAAACCATTCTGCACCAAACCAAATAGAATTCAATCCCCATCGGTCACAGTCCCCTCCTCTTCCTTCCTCGCCTTTCCCCCTACCGTCCTCAAAATCACCATCTCCGGCCTTTTAATTTCTTTTATTGATTTATTCCATATAAACACCTTCTTCTCCCTCGGAATATCCACCTCCTGAAGCGCCTTGACAAACAATTCCTTTGACACGCTTTCCAGGATCACCGCCTCGGTGCGGAATACTTTGCACAATGGGTGCCGGTACTCCCGCCGGTTGTCCGCGGTCATGAGTTCGAGGATGCGGCCGCGCTTTGTGTCGTACTGTTCCTGCATGCGCTGAACTTCCTGACGGAGGCGGAGGGATTCTTCAATGAGGATGTCGAGTTCAGAGGGCATCGGGTGCTCCATAGTATAGTAATTTCTAGTAAGTCTTCAGATTGAGTTTTTCAACTTCTTTTGATGAATCATTGTGCACTAAACACGGGTGCTTTACTCTTTTCAACCCCCTCAGCGCCGACCCCGAGGCAGGAGGAATTGGCCGCTCGTGCTGTTCGAGCCCGGCAGGTCTGGTATTAACAACTGCGATCAAATATACCGGCTCAAAGTTCCTGCCGCATGCTTATTGCCGGGCGAGTTCACGAGCGGCCCGACGGCCGAGGGATCAGGCGACGCTGCGGGGCGGCGTCTTTTGCCTACTTTTCTTCGCTGCAGACAGGGCAGGAGACATACTATCTGGTGCGGAGCACCAATTACCTTGCCCTGGGGAACGCAAGTGACAACAAAGTAGGGCGTGGTGCGGGGGCGCAACCCCGCCATAATTTCTCTAGAAGATGGAGGTTTCAATCTGTGTAGATCGAATATTCCTAATGCTGTTGCGGATCATCAGCAACCACGTTTTCACTTTCACTCTTTTCCATCCCCCGCAATATCCTCTCCCTCATTATTTCCGACAACTTCGCTTTGTCAAGCGATGCGATTTCGGACGGCGGGATCGGATCGCCGATCACGATGGTCGCCGTGCCGGGCCTCAGCAGGCCGCTGTGCTTCGGAAGGATGTCGCGCGTGCCGCAGATGGTAAGGGGGACCACGGCCACGCCGGCCTCGAGCGCGAGCGCGAAGCTCCCGCGCTTGAACTCCCCCACCTCGCCCGAAACGCTGCGCGTTCCCTCGGGAAACAGCATCAGCGAAATGTTTTTGCGTTTGAGCATGGCAATGGCGCGCGTGATGGAACTCCGCGCGGCGCGCGCGTTGTCGCGGTCGATCCAGATATGACCGATGGCCGCAATGCCCCATCCGAAAAACGGGATGAAAAACAATTCCTTTTTAGCAATAAAGCTCAGGGCAAACGGAAGGCCCGTGTACAGCACCGGAATGTCGAAATAGCTCTGGTGGTTCGCGACAAAAACGTATCGCTCTTTTCTGTCAAGTTTCTCCCCGCCCGTTATCTTCACCCGGATGCCGCTCAGCGACGTCAAATGGACGCACCACAAATGGGCGATAAAACGCGCGAATCTGTTGCTGAAGGGCGCCGCGCACAGCGCGACCGTGCCGTACGCCACGGACGCCGCCGCCGCCCACACGCAGATTGCCGCCGTGTGAAGTGCGGTTACCATGCCGTTCATGCCGCGGCCTTGCTGATCCACACGTTTTCCTTTCCGACGCGTTTCCTGAGCGACTCTATGGTTTCCTTTGCCGCGCTGAGCGTCACGTTCCTCGCCTTGACGCGGTACTCGTTCTCCTCCTCAGTCAGGAGATGGAGCACAAGACTGCACTCGCCCGGCGTTCCGGCGCATTCGTCGTACAGGCCCTTTACAAACGTTTCCTCGAGCCCCTGGGTCTTGAGCCGCACGTGCACGCTCCGCGCGAGCTTCCCGCGCGTTTCCGAAAGCGCGATCACGTTGTCAACCTTGAGCTTCGGCTTCTTGTCGCCTTCCCGCACCGACACCTGGCCGCGCACGAGTATCATGGCGTCAAGCGCCAGCAGGTGCTTGAACTTCTCAAACGCGTCGCCGAACGCGAGCAGTTCCATGGAGCCGTCGAAGTCCTCGATTTCGAGAAACGCCATGAGCCTGCCGTCGCGCTGGACATGCGACTTTACCGACGTCACGATGCCGCCCACGGTGAGGTTCTGCCCCTCCCTTGCCTTCTCAAGCGATTCCAGCTTGAGGGAAATGTCGGCGAACCCGCGGATCTCGTCCTGGAACCGCTCCAGCGGGTGCCCGCTCACGTAGAAATTGAGCACCTCTTTCTCCTTTGCCAACAGCTCGTTGTAGGGCCACGGCTCCACCCCGGCAAGGGGCGGTTCCGGGGGCGCGCTCTGCGCGCCTTGCGCCCAGACGAGTCGCCCGTGTCAAAGAGGCTCGTCTGGCCGGTCGCCCGGTCCTTCTGGAACGAGCCGCCGTAGTCGATGGCCGCGTCGATGCTCGCGAACAGCTGGGCGCGCGTGCCCTTGAGGCAGTCGAGCGCGCCTGCATACACCAGCGATTCGAGGCATTTCTTATTGACAAGATGCAAATCGACCGAGGAGCACAGCTCGAAGAGGCTGGAGAATCTTCCCTTTTTCTTCCGCGCGTCGAGGATAGAGACGGCGGCCTTGCCCACGTTCTTGATGGTGCCGAGACCGAGCCGTATCCTTCCCTGGTCCATGGAGCAGGCGAAGTCGCTGGCGTTTATATCGGGCGGCAGGATGCGCACGCCCATCCGCTCGGCCTCGTTCTTTATGGTGAGCACCTCGTCCTGGTCCTCAAGCAGGCTTGACAGGTTCGCGGTGAGGAACTCAAGCGGATAATGCGCCTTGAGGTACGCGCACTGGTACGCCACGTGCGCGTAGACCGTGGCATGCGCCTTGTTGAAGGCGTATTCGGCGAACTTTGCCATGCGGTCGAAAATCTCCTCCGCCGCCTTCCCGCTTACCTTTTTCTTCGCCGCGCCCTCCATGAACTTCTTGCGCATGGCCTCCATCTTGTCAACGTCCTTCTTGCTCATCGCCTTCCTGAGGATGTCGGCCTGGCCCAGGGTGAAGCCGCCCATTTCCTGCGCGATGCGCATCACCTGCTCCTGGTACACGATCACGCCGTAGGTGATCCTGAGGATCTCCTCGATGAGCGGGTGTTTGTACTCGACCTTTTCCCTGCCGTGCTTGCGATGGATGTAGACCGGGATCTCTTCCATGGGGCCGGGGCGGTAAAGCGCATTCATGGCGATGAGGTCGTCCATACCGTCCGGCTTGAGCTTCCTCAGGTTGTCCTGCATGCCCTGCGATTCGAACTGGAACACGCCCACGGTTTCCCCTCTGCCAAGCAGGGCCATGGTTTCGGGATCGCGGTCGGGCAGCTTCCACAGGTCGATCGCAGGCCCGCCGTTGTCCTTGATAAGCTTGAGCGTGTCCTGGAGGATGGTGAGGGTGATGAGGCCGAGGAAGTCCATCTTGATGAGCCCGACCTCCTTCACGTCATTCATGTCGAACTGCGTCATGACCACGCCGGTGTCGGGCTGTTTGAACAGCGGCGCCCAGTTGACCACCGGCCCGGGCGCGATGATCACGCCGGCGGCGTGCATGCCCGCCTGGCGCGTGAGCCCTTCGAGCGCGCGCGCGTGGCGGAAAAGGTCTGCGTATTTCGGGTTGGTCCTCACGGCGGCCGCAAGCTCGCCGTTGTTCGACAGCGACGTGGAAAGGTCCTTATCGACCATGCCCGCAAGTTTCCCGGCCTCGGCGACCGAGATCCCCATGACGCGCGCCACGTCGCGCACCACCATCTTACCCTTCATGCGGCCGAAGTTGATGATCTGGCTCACCGAATCGCGCCCGTATTTGTCAATCACGTATTCGATGATCGTGTGCCGGTCGCGGTCGGCAAAGTCTATGTCGGCGTCGGGCATGTCGATGCGCTCCGGGTTGAGGAACCGCTCGAACAGCAGGTCGAACTTGATCGGATCGACGTCGGTGATGCCGATGGCGTACGCGACAAGGCTTCCCGGCGGCCGACCCGCGGCAGCCGGTCATGATGCCGCGTTCCCGGGCGGCGTGGACGAAATCGTAGACAATAAGGAAATACCCCTCGAAGCCCATTTTGCAGATGACGCCGAGCTCGAAGCCGAGCCGGTCCTCGATGCCCTGCGTGACGTGCGGGTACTTCTCCTTGAGCCCGGAGCGCGCAAGGTGCGTCAGGTATTCCGCCTCGTTTGCAAAGCCGGAAGGAACTGAGGTCTTGGGCAGCTGCGCGGGCACCTTGAGGTCCACGCTGCAGCGCTCGGCAATGGCGATGGTGTTGGCAAGCGCCTCGGGAATGTCCGGGAAGAGCGCGGCCATTTCCGCGGGCGACTTGAAATAGACCTGGTCGGAACCGAAGCGGAACCTGCCCGGGTCGTCCATGGTGGTCTGGGTCTGGATGCACAGCAGGACTTCGTGGGAGTCGGCGTCTTCTCTGTTAAGATAGTGCGCGTCGTTGGCCACGATGAACGGGACGTTCATGCGCCTGCCGAGCTTGATGATCTCGTCGAACGCCACGATCTCCCTGTCGATGCCGTGGTTCTGCAGCTCGAAGTAGAAGTTCTCTTTTCCGAAAATGTCAATGTACTCCTCGGTAAGGGCCTGCGCCTTCTTCACATCGCCCGCGAGCAGCGCGCGCGGGATGGCGCCCGCCACGCAGGCGCTTGTGGCGATGAGCCCGGCCGAATACTTCCTCAGCACTTCCATGTCGATGCGGGGCTTATAATAGAACCCTTCTAGGTAGCCGATGCTCGAGAGCTGCATGAGGTTTTTGTAGCCCTCGTTGTTGCGCGCGAGAAGGATGAGGTGGTGGTAGTTTTCCTCGCCGGTCTTGGCCTTGTCAAGCCGCGACTGCGGCGCAACATACGCCTCGAAGCCGATGATCGGCTTGATGCCTTCGGCAAGGCAGGCGTTGAAGAACTCGACCGCGCCGAACAGGCCGCCGTGGTCGGTGATGGCGAGCGCCGGCATGCCGAACTCCTTCGCCTTTGCCACGAGGTTCTTGATCCTTATCGCGCCGTCGAGAAAGCTGTATTCGGTGTGATTGTGCAGGTGGACGAAATTGCTTCGTTTGCTCATGGCGCCCCCACTCCGATTTTCGCGATCTTCCTGACGAGGAATGTCTTCCGCGCCTTTTTCGGCCCGGTCTCGGCCTCAAGCAGCGGCTCCTGCGCCTTGTGCACCGCAACCGGCCGCACCTGGTAGGTTCCGGTCCTCACGCGAGGGCTGCCCAGATACTCGATGGTGGCATTCTGTCCCATGAGGACCGCGTAGTCCAACACGTGAAGCATGTCGTTTATGTCAAGTTCCTTGAGCCGCTCCCCGTACTTTCCCGTCCGCACCGGACGTGCGGGCGTTCCTACGACATCTGGTTCAAACGCTACGACCGGCACCACGCGCCGCGGCTCTTCGGGGAACAGTTCCGGCGGCGCGTCCCGGACTTCGGCCGCGGTCTCGCCGGGTTCGCGCGGGTCGAATCCCATCCCCGAAAGGATCCTCCGCACTTCGGCCTCGCTTCCGTGCCGTATTGAGAAAATGCTGTCCGGACGGGCCGGTGTCACCAGTTTTTTGAGCGGTTCGTACGACAGTATCTGCCGGGATGCCTTCACGTCGAACGAAACCACGCAGGCGTGCGAGGTGACGTGCAACCGGGAGAACTCACGGATCCACTCCCGTGCGGTCTCGACCACGTTGCGCGGGGCTTTCCACGCGGCGAGCCGGTCCGCAAGGCCCTTGCCGTCGACGCCGTCGCTGAGGGAATTGTTGATGATGTCGCGCCGTATGGTGCCTTTGTAAACCCTGTCGAACGACGAAATTTCTCCCACCCGCGTGAACCAGTAGAGTTCCTCGGGCAGGATTTCCTGCGACAGGACCGCGGAGAAATCCGGCAGCAGGGTCACGCGGTTCTCCGGAAGCTCCTTTACAAGAGACGCAAGGTCGCGCTTCGGCGCCGACGTGAACGTTATGCTCCCGGATTTTTTGCATGCGTCAAGATACCCGCAGTACCACAGCACGGCCGCGCACGTCCCCGCCTCCTTTTTCGCCGCGGGCGGGAACCCCGCCGTGGAAAGCGCGCGACCAGCGGCGCGGTCGAACATCCCGTCCATCACCGGCCGACTCCAGAGAAGGCCGTTGTCAAACGCGAACTCGCAGAAATCGGCATGCCGGGCTTCAAGGGGACGCGCGAGCCATTCGGCAACCGCGCGGTGTGGGGCCGTGTATGATTCCTCGGATTCCGCAAGCAACCCGCGTTCCGTTGCATACGAAAGCAGCAGCGAAATGCAGGCCGCGCGCGGCTCTGCGGGCCAGTCTTCGTCGGCCGGAAGATCGTGGGACGCGTGGAGAAAGGTGCGCAGGCAGGTTCCTGCAGTCTTGGAAAGCTCTCCTTTTTTCGTCCTTTGGAGCTTTCCGAGCAGCGCAAGGGCAACGCACATCACGACGTCGGTGAGACAGTACCACGGCAGCGGCGCCCGGCAGGCCAGCGGCGTGGCAACCGCGGCGGCTCCGGCAAGCGTCTCCGCGGCAAGCGCCGCGAGCTTCGGCTCGAGCTCGGGAAATCCGACATAGCGGTACGACGGGGATACCGTCCCGTCTTTTTCAGCGAACACGAGGAAGGACGACAGGAGCTCATCCGCAAATCCCCGCAGCCCTGGTGCTGGCACGCCCCTTTCGCCCGCAAGATAAATTGCCGCGCACATGAGGCGCGCGCCAGGAGACAGCTTCCCGAATGCCGCACGAAGCGACTGGTCGGCCGTAAACCCGCGCGCCGCATCGTGAATGAGCGATGATGAAAGGATTTTCCGATTGCGGTCGGCGCGGGTGAGAAACTTTTCGAATATCAGGTCTGCCGGAAGCAGGCCGAGGTATTCTTCAAACGAAGGAAGGACCATGATGATGCCGGGTTCCCTTTGGACCGATACGGGTGAGATGCGGACGGCCGACTGCAAAAATAGTATATACGGCGCGGGTCGTGGCATTCTCGGACGCTCGAACCGC
>CAVWBU010000002.1:0-7549 GCA_963753345.1 uncultured Fibrobacterota bacterium | reverse complement strand
GGAAAGGTTTTAATTTGTATGATTTGTTAACCTTTCCTGCGGTGTCTGCACCCATACCCCCTCGTGGGTAGCCCCCAAGGGAGTTGGTCTGCGAGAAAGAAACCTCGGCTGCGGGGGCACCAAGAAAGAGAGTTGAGGAGTTGAGAGGTTGATATATATAGGCGTTTTGGATACCGATTGGCGCAAGAAGAGGAAATTGACATAATAGATTTCTTCTGCCGCGCGTTAGGTGGACCGGAGGGTGAGCCAGAGCGAATTGCCGACTGACCACGGCCCGAAGGGCACTCGTGGCAGGCGGCAACGAGGCGAGAAGCCGAGCCCGGAGGGAGACCGACCCGAGCCCTGAGCGAAGTCGAAGGGTGAGGGGAACGCCCAATTCCTCTTACTCTGCCAAGCAAGGGGCCAGGGGGAAACGCGAAGCGGTGCCCCCACCAGAGCCTGTTAATTTATGGAAAATTTAAAATCAAGTTCCCGATCCGCTTTTATCGCCCTTGCGGGAAGACCTAATTCCGGCAAGTCCACGCTCATGAACACCGTGCTGGGCGAGGAACTTTCCATTGTGTCAACCATGCCGCAGACCACGCGCAAGAACCTGCGCGGCATCTACAATGCGCCCGGGCTCCAGCTCGTGTTCATTGACACGCCGGGAATCCACCGGGGAAAGCACGCCTTCAACGAGCGCATGCTCGACGAGGCCGCGGCGGCGCTCAAGGACAACGCCGACATCGTGTGCTACATCGTGGACCTTGCGCGGGAATTCGGCGAAGAGGAAGACATTGTGGCCCGCATCGTTTCCGGCGCAAAGGCGCCGTGCGTAATACTGTTTAACAAAAAGGACATCTGCGACGCGCCGGACGCCATGGTAAAAACGTTTTTCGAGCGCCATCCGGCGCTGGCGTCGGCCCCGCATGCGGCCGTGAACGCCAAAGAACCCGCTACAAAAGAAATCTTTCTGCGTTTAATCGACCCCTTTATTCCGGCCGGGCCCGCGCATTTCCCCCCGGATGACTTGACGGACGCGAACACAAGATTCTTTGCGGCCGAATATGTGCGCAAGCAGATCATCTACAACACCACAGACGAAGTGCCGCACGCCGCCCACGTGGAGATCACGGGATACCGCGAATCGCCGGCCCAGCATAATGTTGACGCGGTGATCTATGTGGAAACCGACGGACAGAAAGCCATCATCATAGGGAAGGCCGGCAGGCTCATAAAAAAAATTCAGGAACGGGCGAGCCAGGACCTGCAGAAGCTGACCGGCGTGCCGGCGTCGATACGGTGTCATGTGCGGGTGCGGAAGGGGTGGAGGGATGATGAAAGATTTTTAAAGCAGGCGGGGTATGGGAAACGATGAGTTCAAGTTCTTTCTTGTAAATAAAAATGGGCGCCCCGCGGCTTTGCCGCGGCGGCCCTCCTTCCAGGCTCGGCCTGCGGCCTCGTTGCCGCCTGTCCCAACCGCCTTCGGCTAGGGATCAGGCGGCAATGCGCTCTAGCGCACCTTCCAGTCCTGCCTGGCGCGCGGGCATAAGTCATCTGCCGCACTTGTCTTGTTCCTGAAATTAAGAGATAACGCAATTATTGCCTCTCTCCCCCTTGTAAATGGGGAGATGTCGAAGGCAGAAAGGGATTTTCCGAAGCGAAGGCGTTGCGGAAACGTGACGCGCGCAATGCGCAAGCGTTGCGCCTCGCGCATGTTTCCGCTGGAAAATGTGTGGGTGCAGATCACCGCCCCGCCGAGGATTTCGGCGGGCGGAAGCTGCACCCAGGGGAAACCACGAAGTGGTGTCCCCACCAGATTTATTATTAGCATCCTAAGCTATTTGTACATTCTTTACAGTAGCGCTTTCACCATCAACAAGTGTATTTTTTCATATTCTGATTCCGAATTCCTATCCGCATGGTAATTGATATTCGTCCCCCGGAGTGAACTCTATGCCCCGTTTCTTTTTTCGCGCGTTGTTGCTGATCGTCCTTGCGTTTTGTTTCGTGTCGAATGCCTCGCCCCTCGACGATCCGCAGGCGGTTTACAAAAAGGCAACCGAATGCTACAAACAGGCGAAGTACGATTCCTGCTCGGCCGTGATCCGCGTGTTCCTCAAGATACACGGCAACGACAGCGCTGCGGAATACCTTGTGCCCCTTCTTATCGAGTCGAGCGTGCGGGAAAACGATTACGCGCTGGCGGGCCGCCTGTTCCAGATCTATCTCAAACGGTACCCCTCGTCCGTGTTCATGCCCCGGCTGTGGTATCTCGATGGACTGTTTCTTGCAAAAAGCGAAAGTTACACCGCGGCGCTCGCCGCGTTCTCCAACGCGCTGTCGGGCGGCGTGGCCGGCGGCCTCGACACGCTCACGCTCGCGAACGTCCAGAAGATGTGCGAGAAGGTGTTCACCGCCGACGAGCTCGACGCGCTCATTCCGCGCTCCGATCTGCATCCCCGCATCGCGGAGGTGCTGGCCTATTTTCAGATTGTAAAGCTGTTCGACGCCGGCCAGCTGGTGCGCGCAAAAGAAAAGGCCGAGCGCTATCTCCGGGTCTACGACCGTGCGCCGCACGCCGCGGCGGTGAAGGAGTACATGAACAAGGCCAACGAGCTGGAGCGCGGCCAGGTTCAGATCGGGGTGCTGGCGCCGCTCTCGGGTTACGATGCCGACATCGGCAAGCAGATCGTGACCGGCGCGCAGGTGGCGTTCGACCAGTATGCGGCGTCGACCGGCGCGAGGCTCAACCTTGTCACATGCGACACGCGCGGGAATATGATAGAGACCGCAAAGAAGACGAAGGAACTGCTTACGGAGCACCATGTTCCCGTCATCCTGGGGCCCGTGCTGTCGCAGGAGGCGATCGTTGCGGCGTCGATCCTGATGGACAAGGACGCGGTGATGGTGTCCCCCACGGCGACCGACGATGGCATTGCCGGAATGGGGCCGAACATTTTCCAGATGAACGTCACGCTCGCCACCCTGGGCGCCAAGATCGCGCGCTACGCAATGGACAATCTTAACATCCGCGACTTCGCGATCATCGGGCCATCGTCCGATTACGCCAGGGACCTGGCCCGCGGCTTCCGCAGGGAGGTGGAGAAGAGCGGCAGGGAGATCGTGTCCGACGAGAGCTACGAAGAGGGGACCAAGGACTTCAAGGTGCAGTTCGACAACCTCAAGACCAAACTCATCATGCGGAAGCAGCAGCGCACTGCGGTGGAGAAAAGCCTGGCCGGCGACGCGCAGCCGTCCCCGAAGACCGACCCCAAGCTCGCCGCCGCCGCGGACTCCGGGTATGAAATCGGCGGTATCTTCCTTCCGGCAGAGGCCGAGGACGTGGTGATGCTCGCGCCGCAGGTGCCCTATCACCATATCAGGACGCAGTTGCTCGGTTCCACCGGCTGGCACAACCCGAAGACCATCGCCGACGGAAGGGAATACGTGAACAACGCGCTCTTCTCCTCGAACCTTTCGGTCGGCCTCGCCGAAACCAAGGACTGGCAGGATTTCAAGGCACTTTACAAAAGCAAGTTCGGCGCCGATCCTGACCGCGTCGCCGCCCTCGGCTACGACGCCGCCTCACTCATCACTCAGGCGCTGCGGCAGGCGGGCGTGTCGGCGTCGGCATCCCAGATTTCGCAGGTCCTCGCATCAATCAAGAACTACAAGGGAGCGTCCGGCCTTATATCATTCGATCCCGCGCAGAGGATTAACACCGAGGCCTCGATTATTAAGATCAAAGACAAGCAGTTTATAAGAGTGCAATAAGAGAAGAAGACTATCATGTGGGGGAAGTATCCCCCTCGCTTCGGCCCGGCCGCGTCACTTTACAAACCAGCATCCCGGAGACGCGTCCGGTCCTCCGCTACCCCCTCCTGGGTGGCCCCCTTGACAAAGTGGCTGCAAGACCAAACATTGCTGCGGGGGCACCCACGAGCAATAGTTGAGTAGTTGAGGAGTTGAGAAGAACAGAAAAGGCACTTGCTGATGTTTTGGTGTTCCGATTGGCGCGAGAAAAGGTAATTGACAGAATAGATTCCCGTTGCCGCGCGTTAGGTGGACCGGAGTGGTCCCGCCATAGCGGGATTGCCGGTCGACCCGGCCGATAGGCATAGGGCGATCCGGCAACGAGGCCGAACGGCCGAGCCCGAAGGGAGACCGACCCCATGTAGAGTCGCACGGCCGTGCGACTCTACATGGGGGAACGCCCAAATAGATCTATCAAATTAATAACCTATGCATTTATTCTACTTTATCAAAGAAGCGTTCCGCGGGTTCTACCAGGCAAAGCTCATGACCTTTGTCTCGGTGGCGACCATCGGGCTCACCCTGTTTTTTCTGGGGTGCATGGCCGTGGGATACATCAACGTGCGGCAGGGACTCAGGTCGGCGGCCGGCCGCGTGGCGGCCGTGGTGTATGTGAAGGACGGCGCGGCCGCCGACACCGCAAAGCTCGCCGCGCTTGTGGCGCGGGTGCGCGCCTGCCCGCAGGTCGCGTCGGCGCGCGTTGTGGACAAACAGGAAGCATGGCAGCGGTTCAAGACGCAGAACGACAGCGCCATGCTCCAGGCGGTCGACGAAAACCCGTTTCCCGTGTCCATCGAGCTCGTTCTGGCCGAGACATCGCGTTCCGCGGCGTCGCTCGAGACGCTGTCGCGCGAACTGACGGCCATCGACGGGGTCGAGGACTTCCGGATGTCGACCTCGGAGCTGCAGCAGCTCGAGCGCTACACAACGCTGTTTCTGATCGGGACGATCATTTTCTTTATCGTGCTCGTGGTCGCTCCCAACGTGATGATTGCCAACACCATCAAGCTCACCATCTACGCGAGGCGCGAGCTTATCCGCAATATGCACTTCGTGGGCGCGACGCCCGCGTACATCAAGGCGCCGTTTATTCTCGAAGGCATGCTGCAGGGCGTGTTCGGCGGGTGCTTCGGCGCGGCTGCGCTCCTTCTTGTCAAGCTGGCGCTCGCGCATTTCCTCCTTTCATGGGGGCCATGGTACCTGATTGTCTCACTCTTTGTCGCGACGGGGGCGCTGTTCGGGTGCATAGGAAGCATGAGCGCGGTTCGCAGATTCCTCGTGTCCTGATAGCGGTCCTCGCTGTCGGGTGCTGTATCCCGCTGTTTGCAAAAAACAACAGGAAACCCGCGGCCGCGCTCGCGCCCGCGCCTGTCGTAAGCGCGGACTATGAAAAAAAAATCGAAGAGAAAAACGCGGTCCTCGACTCGATAAAAAACGAGCTTGAAAAGGGCAGGCGGAAACTGCGCGAGCTTGCCGGCCAGGAGGGCACGGTGGTCGCGCAGCTCGAACAGGTGGAAGAAAACATCGCCACGTCGGAGGCCTACCTTCTCCGGATCGCGGTGAAAATCGATTCGACGTCGCGTTCCGTTACCGCCCTCGGCGCGAGCCTGGATTCGGCAGACCGGGAGCTTGCGTGGCGCCAGGGTCTCATGAAGAAGCGCCTGCGCGCCATGTACAAGTCGGGCCCCGTGGCAATGACCGGGCTCCTCCTCGCGTCGCGCTCCATTGCCGACATGCTCAACCGCGCCCGGTACTACCGCGAGCTCAACCGCTACGACCGCAGGCTCATGGCCGGCATCGACGCCGTGAGGAAGAGGATCGCGCTTGACAAGTCGGCGCTCGAGCGCGAGGAGAAGCGGCTCACCGCGCTCAAGTGCGACAAGGAGACCGAGCACGGCGCGCTCGTGGCCGAGCAGGCGTCGCACGAAAAGCTCCTTGCCCAGGTGCGGTCGCAGAAAGACGCGTATGTCAAGATGATCAGGGAGCTCGAGGCGGCCCAGCGGGAGGTGGAGAACATCGTGGCGACGCTGGAGAAGAGCAGGCGCACCAAACCGCGCTCCGCGTGGGAAAAGAGCCTGAACGCCACGTTTGAAAAGGAGAAAGGCTCTCTGCCGTGGCCCGTTGCCGGGAGCGTGGTCGCCGAATTCGGCAGGGTGGTGCACTCGGTGTACAAGACCGTCACCAACAACACGGGCATCGACATCAGCGCGGAGAAGGGCGAAACGGTGTACTGCGTCGCGTCGGGCAAGGTGGTCTACGTGGGCTGGATGCGCGGGCTGGGCAAGCTTGTCATTGTGGACCACGGAGGCTACTATACAACGTACGCCAGGCTCGAAGAGACGCGGGTGTCGAAGGACGATAAGGTCGCCGCCGGAACCGTGCTCGGCATCGTGGGTGAACCCAACCCGTTCGATCCGCCGAAATTGCATTTTGAGATAAGAAAATCGACGGAGGCGATGGATCCGGAGGAGTGGCTGGGGAAAAAGAAGAAGTGAAGAGAGGTCGTAAATACAAAGAAGAAAGAATTGGGCGTTCCCCCCGAGGAGGGCACATGGAGATGTGCCCTCCTCGGGGGTCGGTCTCCCTGCGGGCTCGGCTTTTCGCCTCGTTGCCGGATCGCCCTATGCCTATCGGCTGGGTCGACCGGCAATCCCTCTATGGCGGGACCACTCCGGTCCACCTAACGCGCGGCAACTGGAATCTATTCTGTCAATTAGCCTTTTTTGCACCAATCGGCATCCGCAACAAAATCGATATCCGCATGACCTCTTTGAATTCTGAACGTTTCAACTATTCAACGTTTCAACTTTTCAACGCTTTTTCTTCTCAACTTCTCAACATCAGATAAGCAACGGATGTGGCGGCCGTCCCGCTTTGTCTGTACATTTCGAAGAGGATCAGAGCTGGGTGCAGAACAACGGGCAGAGTTTCGGCTTTGAGCTGTTGCAGTACTTCTTGTTAATTGAGTTAATGATTCCCGCGATGGCGTCCTCGGATTCGGTCCGGACCCGTATGGATTTTTTCTGCAGCGTGACCACGGAAACATTCCCCAATGACCCGATCCACTTCAGATCGTCGTCGGCGAAATTGCTGTTCTCCACGATCTTGAAGGTTCTTGTCTGTGAAGTGTGGTTGTAGTACATCGCGTCCCCCGGGACTGTTAAAGGACTTGATTCGCGATAGGCACGCTCGTAAGCTAACATACATCGTCCCGGCACCCATAACGCGACCAATAAAAAGATTTGGGCGTTCCCCCAGGTGACGCGCCTGGGGTCGGTCTCCCTTCGGGCCACCCCTTCGGGTGCTTCCAAGGGTCGTCGGCTGTTCGCCTCGTTGCCGCCTGTCCCAACCGCCTTCGGCGAGGGATCAGTCGGCAATTCGCTCTAGCTCACCCTCCGGTCCACCTAACGCACGGCAACGGAATTCTATTTAGTCAATTCCTCTTTCTCGCGCCAATCGGCATCCGCAAACAAATCAATATCTGCATGTCCTGATTTTAAACTCTTCAACTATTCAACGTTTCAACTTTTCAACTACTCCCTGTGGGTGCCGCCGCAACAATGCATGGTCTAGCATCTGCTTTGCCAAGGCGGCTACCCAGGAGGGGGTAGCGCAGGAACGGCGCGCAATTGACAATGAGAGACAAATCAAAGGGGCGCCGGTCCGGAGCGAGGGGGATACATCCCCCACCAGATCATTCTTTACTCTTAGAGTAATTTCTTATCTCGCAACTACCACCCTCTTCACCGTCTGA
>CAVWBU010000001.1:0-3544 GCA_963753345.1 uncultured Fibrobacterota bacterium | reverse complement strand
AGAAGAAATCTATTCAGTCAACTAGCAACTTCCACCGCCAATCCGCATCCACAATAAATCAATCAAGACATTCTCTTTGAATTGAAAACTATTCGACTTTTCAACTCTCTTTCTCGGTGCCCCCGCAGCCGAGGTTTCTTTCTTGCAGACAAACTTCCTTGGGGGCTACCCACGAGGGGGTAGCGCAGGACACCGCAGGCCGAAGGCCGAGGAGGCCGGAGCGAGGGGGACGACCCTTGGAAGTACCCGACGGGGTAAGCCTCCCCCACATAAAATTTCTTGCCACGAATTCTTTGCTGCTTGTAACGATTATTCTCTCCATAGCGTTGTAATTATTGAAAACCAGCGACGAGGCGGAGGGGGAACGCCCAAATTTACACGATATATTTTAGGAACGGCGTCAGACATTGACAGAATAAACGCAATTACAATCCTATGGACAACGAAACTCTCACAGCCCTGTATTCCACTCATGCAAAAACAATCTATAACTATGTCCTGTGGATGACACGAAACACCGAGGCGAGCAAGGACATCCTCCAGACGGTGTTCATTCGCCTGTGGAAAAGCGCAAACGCTCCGCAGGGTGAGGACGACGTCCGGCGGTGGCTTTACACCGCAGCAAAGAATGCGTGTTACGATTCGTTCCGCTCGCACGCGAGGCTTTCGCGGCTGCGGTCGCATTACACCGCGGAATTCATGCGCACCGAAACCGACCCGCACGACGGATTTTTCTGGGACATGCTCTTGGAGCTGTCCGAAACCGAGCGATGTATATTGTACCTGCACCTCAAGGCCGGGTATTCCTATGCGGAAATCGGCCGCATCGTCGAGCTTTCGGAAAGCAATGTGCGCGTCAAGGTGTGCAGGGCAATAAAAAGGCTTCGGAACGTGTGCGCGAGGAGCAGAAAAAATGGGTAACACCCCGCAGGTCCATGTGCACGACGAGGAAGCGCTCATCGAAAGCGCGCTTTCGGCCCCACCGGACGCGCCCCTTCCCGGCGTCGCCGGATGCCCCGAGTGTGAAAAGCTCGTCGGCGAGGTCCGAAAACTCAAGGCCGGCCTCGCATCCATCGAGGACGAAGAGCCGCCCGCGCTGCATCTGGACGAGGTTCTCAAAAAGAAAGCAAGACCGCCCCTTATCCCGTGGATCCAGGACCTTCCGGGCGACTGGTACCGCAACCCCTTTGTGCTGAGCTTCGGGTTCCTCATGTTCGTGCTTGCTATTTATCTGCTTCTCGTGTTTGTGTTTAAATAATAAAACATACAAAGACTCGGGCGTTTCCCTCCCCCTCGACTTCGCTCGGGGTCGGGTCGGTCTCGCTTCGGGCTCGGCCATTCGGCCTCGTTGCCACCTGTCCCAACCGCCTTCGGCGAGGGATCAGGCGGCAATTCGCTCCAGCTCACCCGCCGGTCCACCTAACGCGCGGCAGAGGAAATCTATTCTGTCAAGTTGCTTTTCTTGCGCCAACTTTATCCTTTTCGGGCGATTGCTTCGCTTCGCTCGCAATGACATTTTGAGTTCTTTTCCCGCCGTCAACTGTCAACCGTCAACTTTTCAACTCTCTTTCTTGGTGCCCCCGCAACCGAGGGAACTTTCTCGAAAATCAACTCTCTAGGGGGCTACCCACGAGGGGGGGTGTGGGTCCAGACAACTGGCGCAGAAACAAAAAGCAACTACACATTACGCTGTGCCCCTCCATTGCGCCGGTTGGCTGGACCCCAGGGGGACACCTCCCCCACCAACGGCATATTTAATAAGAAATTCCACCTTTTTCACCATTGTCTCATTCATCCGGCCATTATATACTATGATAGTCATGAAACGCCACTCCATCGCCTTTCTCATCCATCCCTATAAGAACGCACTCGCTCCCCGAAACACGTTCCGGGAAGCGGTGAACGATTTCGCCAGGACCGTTCTTGACATAGGCAATTCGTACCAGAACATCCGGCTCAATCTCGTGATGCCCGGGTATTTTCTCGAGGCAATCGACCCCATGCTCCTTCTGCAGTTCCGCGAAATGCACAAGAAGGGCGCGATCGAGTGGTTGACGACAGGCTACACCGAGCCGTTCTTGAGCTTTTGCCCGCAGTGGCTGTTCAATGAGAACCTGCGGCACGGCAGTGCAACGTTCCAGGAATACGCGGGATGCCGCCCCGCCGGCTTCGCGCCCCCGTTTTCCAACTGGGAGCCGTCGTATATCGATGTTCTCAACGGCGCGGGCATCCAGTACAGCGTGCTGTCGCGCTCGCTTTTGGCAGGCCAGTACCGATCACGCCTCGGATACTGGGTCACCGAATTCGCCGGCTCGTCGACCGTTCTGTTTCCCGTGCATTCCATTTATCCGTCCACGGTGGCCGGCTCCATGGAAACGTGGATACAGGACCAGTTCGCCGCCGACGAGAAGAACTCCGATCCTGTCAAGTTGCTGTGCGTCGACTTTCTCTGCCCCCTGCTGTCGCAGGACATGGCCGCGACGCAGCGGGCGCTTCTGGAGGCGGCGGCCGTGTTCGACCGGCTGCTGCTTTCCTACCAGCCCATACGCTTTACCGAGTTCTTGTCGTCGAACCCGCCGCTCGGGCTCATGTACCTGCCGCAGAGCCTCGTGCTCCGGCGCGACGATTCCGACACCGCTCCGCATTTCGTCAATTATCTGCATTCGTTCGACCAGGTGGGGATCATCCAGCGCAAGCTGATGGACGTCGCAGACGCCATCGGAGCGCGACGGGACTCCAAGCACGTGGAGCCGCACAAGAAGACGCTGTTCTTCGTCTCGGACATCAACCGGTACATTCCGTCGAAGTCAAGCGGATTCACACGGCTGCACGACCGCATGTGGTGCTACGAAAAGCTCATCGGGATAGATGCCGAGCTGCGCGAGCGCGACGGCGTGAGCGGAGGGCAGATCCGCATCGCCGACTTTCTGCGTAACGGCGGCAAGAGCATCATCATGACAAACAGGAACCTCGCCGTATACGTGGACCACCAGAACGGCGGCAGCGTGTTCGAGATCGATTTCAAGCGCAGGCGCGCGAACGTGTGCGCAGGATACAATCCGTCGCGCCATGCGCTTCCCATGGTCATCGAGCCCGGGCTCTCGTACACCATGTTCGTGGACCGGATGGTGGACACCGCGACGCAGGCCGAGCAGTATCGGGCGAAAGGCGCTGCCGAGCTCGGCGATTTCTTCTGCGGCGCCTATGAGTACAAAATCAAGAAGGCGGGCGACAGCATCAAGGCCTCCCTCCACCGTCAGGGTTCCCTCATACAGGGCGGAAAAAACTGTCCTCTGTCGGTGGAGAAGATGCTTGGCCTCGAAAAGGACCGTCCCGCTCTGCCCTTTGTCTACCAGATTGCCAACAACTCGCTCACGCCCTACAGGTTCCGCCTCGCGGTCGAGCTCACCATTTCCCTCCCCGGCATCGCATCGGGTACTGCCTACCTCCTTAACAAAAGGGATAAGCTGCGCGGGCTCGGCGCCGGCCTTCTCACGCTTCCGCAAGTGACCCAGTGGCTCGTGGCGGACCCGTCAAGCGGGAT